>NZ_JBQUYP010000001.1:415286-907906 GCF_056314305.1 Acinetobacter sp. DMC2
GGGCGAAGAGACTCGAACTCTTACACCTTGCGGCGCTGGAACCTAAATCCAGTGCGTCTACCAATTTCGCCACGCCCCCATCTGGGACATTTATTTAAAATAAATGTGGCAGAGGATCAAGGACTCGAACCTTGACGAACGGTTTTGGAGACCGTCATGCTACCATTACACCAATCCTCTTCCAAAACATAGATGACTTAACATCTACATTAACTTTAAGTTTTAACTTAAAGTGGTGGGGGCGAAGAGACTCGAACTCTTACACCTTGCGGCGCTGGAACCTAAATCCAGTGCGTCTACCAATTTCGCCACGCCCCCGATGGCTGTGTATATTAGCGATAAGATCTAACAGTGACAAGTGTTTTTTTTCTAAAAAAAACTGACCGTGTAAATTGTATACAGATACTAGATCAATGATTTTTATAAGTTTGAATGGGCTTTTAAACAATTCATCGCTTCAAACACGCTTGCAAACCTATTTTTTTGTTGTTTTTGCAATAAACCCGAAAGTAAGGGATAAAAACTCATAAGTTGCGTGGGTAATTGAATGGTTAAATTTTGACAATGCAATACTGCCCACTCATAGTAACTCCCTGCTTCTAAGCGAGTTTGAGTTAACCATTCATATAGAACGATACCAAATGCGTATAAATCGCTTTGTATATCCTTAAAAGCGCCTCTAAACAGCTCTGGAGCCATATATCGTGGTGTAGCATCCATTCTTAAATCTGAGCTCGATATAAGTCGGGCTTTCTCAAAATCAATCAAATAAGCATTTTGCTCAAACTTTCGAAAATGTTCTTTCTTAATATCTCCATGAATCCAACCAAATTCGTGGAGTTCAGCGAGCTTATCTAGTGCGGACCAAATCGCATGATATACATCAGTTAAATCCGTTTCATGAGACAATGAACCAAACCACAAATCAGTATTGGGTAAAATTAAAACCCTACCTAAAGAATGGTTTAATTGAGAAATAGCACTAACTTCAATTAAGTTATGAGGTAAAAGCCACGCAGGTTTCTTATGAGTAATTTCTTCGTAAAACAATTGCTCATGAATAAAATCTTGCTCACTTTGAACATCTGTTTCAGGTAAATGATATTTTAACCAATAGTCTTTATTATCTATGCTGCATGTCCATAGATACCGCCCTAAAGCGGCACTCACAGGTTTTGTCACACTTTTTAAGTCTTGTATATGCGAAGCAAAATCATGCTTCAGCATAGTAAGACTCTGGCTGTTGTTGCTTTTCTTCAAAACGCAAAACTTCTAAACAATGCTGAATCGTCTTGCCAATACGAGCATGGGTCTCAATCGAAGAAATTTTTGGCCAAGTCGCACGCTCCCCTTCTCGCTGTAAGCGTTTAAACAAATGTGGACGTGGATTTTGCAAAGTATAGGTATAGTGACTCAAGCCATATTTAGCAATGATATTCACATCGCCATAATAACGCTGCCCCATTACACCATAGCCATGATCGAGTAATCGTCTAATCGGAGAAATAGAACCAAGTCTTTGACGTGTAAAGTCCATAAGTCCCATGGATAACACTTTACCTTGACGTCTTAAAATCCGTTCAGGCCAACTTAAAACATCTTTACGAAAGCGGTCTGCATCATTTTGCATAAATGGAACAATATGTGGATTCACCTGACTAGCGATGGTGTAATTTAAATTATAAAGTCGGGCCATTCTTTCTTGTGGAAAATCATTTCTTACACTGCCGTCTACCCATTTTGTGTTTGCCATGTAAGGCGTGTGTTCACCGTCATAACGTTTGCTAGTTAAACGTACGGGTGGAAATAACACAGGTACAGCACATGAAGCCAACACAGCACTCCACACTAAAACGTTTGGCGTCATAATGGCATTCATGATGCGCGGGTTTTCTGTTGCATCATACGGTGCAACTGCCACATTAATGTTTAAACCAGATTTTTTGAAAGCCTCTTCAAATGTGAGATCCCCCAGATTTTCAACAAGGAACTTTTTCAAATAGTGGACATCGGCAATTCCACCATTTCCTTTAATGAGTTCACGAAGTTTTCTAAAATGAAAAGCATCACTAAAGAATTGTTCTCCATTTAATAAATTTTGAACATCTTCACTGGCTGAAGTTCCGAGCATGCCCGTCATAATTGCCCCAGCACTTGAGCCAGACAACACTTTAGGCATTAAATCTTGTTCAATTAAAGCTTTACAGACCCCAGTATGAAAAAGGCCTAAAGTTGCCCCACCTGAGAACATAAGGGCTGGTTGGCCATATGCTTTTTCACAATTTTCAAAAAACTCAATTTTTTCTTTTCTTTGGAAAGTAATACATTCACTTGAAGCAATATAGGCCAAGCTTTGGCTAACTTCTTCAATATAATCTTCAATTAACTTTTTCGTTCCAACATGAGTTGCAGCAAACAACATAGGATGGCCAATATTTGCAATATCGTAGGTTAGACCTTCTTTGAGTAAATAAATAAGATCTAGTGTTCGATGTTGCTGGCGATATCTTTTGAGTAAGGTATACCGATAAGAAATGAGCTCGGCATCGAAGTAAGGTGAACTATTATCAAATTTCCACTCTTGCACTCCTGTTTCTTCATCTAGTTTTAATGCAAAAGACTTCCATTCTTCATAAGATTCAGCCATGTCTAATTGACGTTGTAATTTTTTGATACGGTAAGCCTGATGTGGATTCATATCACTTCGTAATTTTTCAAACATATTTCGTCCTCATCTTCTCAGATGATTTTACTAAATAGACATGACAACACTATGCTCGGTCTGAACATTTCAATCAATTGCAAAACCGATAAAGTGTATAGGCAATAAGTTTTTTGTCAGCCTGTTAATTTCGGTGTTAGTATCCTAGTAAATTACTGTTTAACATGATTGATTAACCATGGCTACCATTGATTTACCAGAGAATTTAGTTCAAACATTATCACTTGTATTAAATCAGCTACAGCAGGTCTTACCTGAACCTCGAGAAGAGACAGATTTTACTGCACCTGCTTTTAGATGGGAAAATCAACAACTTAAAGCCATCCACACACCGAAAAATATTTATCTTGATGACTTAAAAGGCATTGAACGTCAGAAAGAAAAAATCATTCAAAATACTTTGCAATTTTTAAATGGCTTACCAGCCAATGATGTGCTTTTAACAGGCTCGCGTGGTACAGGAAAGTCATCTATTGTGCGTGCTTTATTGACTGAGTATGCCCCGCAAGGATTACGTTTAATTGAAATTGAGCGTGATGACTTAGCAGATTTACCTAAAATTCAGAAACTCATTCAAAACCGACCTGAAAAATACATCGTGTATTGTGATGACTTAGCGTTTAATGCTGAAGATGAAAATTACCGTAGTTTAAAAAGTGTATTGGATGGTTCATTACAGTCTGGTTCAAGTAATTTTATTATTTATGCAACCAGTAACCGTCGTCATTTGTTACCAGAATTTATGCATGAGAATACGCCTGTAACCAAGGTCGATGTACCACAATATACTGAGTTACACCCACAAGAAGCGATTGAAGAAAAGATCTCTTTGTCAGATCGTTTTGGCTTGTGGTTATCTTTTTACCCAATGGACCAGAATTTATATTTAGAAATCGTGGAGCATTACATTCATAAAGCAAACATGGCTTTTAACGATGAAGTTCGCGCTGAAAGTTTGCGTTGGTGTCAAATGCGTGGTCAACGTTCAGGACGTGCTGCATATCAGTTTTCTAAGCACTGGATTGGTTTAAATGGCTTAAAAGAACTGTCTAACAATTAAACAAAATGTCCCGCAAAGCCTTAGCTCTGGCCTGAAAACCGCTTAGTTTTGATAGTTGTTTTTCATAACCTAAAACAAAGATAGTCCTATCCACATTTAGGTTTATATATGAAAAAACAATTGCCGAAAATTTCTATAGGCAGCAAAGTTTTAGGTCAAAGCTTATTGCTCGCGCAAAGTGTTATAGATAAAGCAGAAAAATACTCAACTCTTCCTTTTTCACAGTCTCATATTATCCAGCCCCGAGTTGATGAAAAATATTATAGCTGGACTCATTACGGCATCTTTTTCCCACTTTTGCCCGAGCCGCATCGCTATTTAAATATTATGATTTTATTAGGCACACCTGGTGCTCTTGCATTTGATCATGATGACATAATTTATGGAAATCCTCGAAAAACAGCGACTTTCTTTTCAAGTACAGCCGCAGTAGAAAAAGCTTTGCTTAAGGCTTATATCATTCCTGAAGATACAAAAATTAATGAAGATGGAAGCTTAATCGAACTAGGACAAGAAATCTCAATTCAAGGAAAATTCCCAAAAATTCACATTAATGGACATTATGAGGGGCTTGATTTCGACTTTGACATTGATGTTACCTCCCATGTTTCATGGTTTATAAAAACACCGATTTATGATCATTTTAGCTTGTTGGCAAAGTTTAAAGGTTTCCTAACCTATCAAGCAGAACGTATTGAAAGTGAGGGACTCTGCACTTATGAATATGCTCGAGCAGTTGGAGCTCATTCCATCGCAGATAAACTTATTCCTGAAGCCTATAAACTGCCGCTTGATTTTTTTACTTATCAAATTATCAATTTAAATGAGACCACTCAACTTCTTCTTACCAAAGCAGATATTGCCGGTCAAACAGCAGCTTATACTTTGCATATTAGATATCTTGATCGACCCGCAGAAGTTTATACAGATGTCAGTTTTGATATTATTTCTCACCAAGTTGATGATTACATCTCACCGACTGGGCAAAAGATGCGACTTCCTAAATTCTTTTCGTGGATTGCTCGAAATGAAGCTAAACAAATTATTTTAAATATTCAGGCAGAAATTAACTGCCCACTCCGCTACGGTCATGGGCGAGGTTATGCAAGTAGTTATATATTTACTGGTAATTATTTTGGTAATGAAGTTCAAGGCCGTGGTTATATCGAATATATAGATATTGAAAACCAACAGGCCTTTGAAGATAACTAATTTTACTCAGGAATAGACAACTCAGTCATTGGCCAACGTGGTGTTGTGGTTACAGCTAAACCATCATGTTGACCTGCTTTTAAGCGTTGATAGCCTGCAAAAGCAATCATTGCCCCATTATCAGTACAAAGAGCAGGTTCTGCGTAATAAACTTGTGCCTTAATTTTAGCTAATGAAGTTTCCAACTGTTCACGTAGTCGTAAATTTGCACTTACTCCACCCGCAATAACTAAACGCTTAAGTCCAGTTTGCTTTAAGGCTTTTACTGATTTTTTTACCAAGGTATCTACAATTGCTTCTTGGAATGAAGCTGCAATGTCTGCGTCTCGGTTTTCGCCATTCAACTTTTTCAATTGCACAGAAACAGCTGTTTTTAAACCACTAAAAGAAAAATCTAGACCTTGGTGAAGCATTGGTCGTGGAAATTCAAACGCTAATGGATTACCACTTAAAGCCAATTTCGCAATATTAGGGCCACCTGGGTATGGCAAACTCATCATTTTTGCAACTTTATCAAAGGCTTCCCCAGCTGCATCATCAATAGATTCACCTAAAAGCTCATATTGACCAATACCGTGAGCTGCCATTAATTGTGTATGCCCACCTGAAACCAATAAAGCAACAAATGGAAATTCGGGCGGTTGACTTGAGAGTAAAGGTGCCAACATGTGCCCCTCCATATGGTGAACACCAATGGCAGGTTTATTTAAAGAAAAAGCTAAAGTTCTTCCAAATAAAGCCCCTGTCATTAAGGCTCCCATTAAGCCAGGACCACGCGTATAAGCAACCGCATCAATCTCTTGTTTTGTTACACCACTTTGCTCAAGCAATTGATTCATTAAAGGAATTAATTTTCGAACATGGTCACGAGAAGCAAGTTCAGGTACTACCCCACCATATTCGGCATGAAGTTTAATCTGGCTATAAAGAACCTGTCCCCGCAAGCCGAGTTCGCTATCATAAAGTGCCAACCCTGTTTCATCACAAGAAGTTTCCAAGCCTAAAACAATCATCAAAACTGCCTTTTATATGAGTCAAAATATTGCAATCGCTATTATAGACTTGTGATATGAGTTGTAAATGAGTAAAATACTGACCTTCACTTGTGATCCGGCACAATAGTGTGCTTGATCTTATCCATAATCTAGAGGATTTTACATGCCACAAGTTAAGTTGAAAGAAGGCGAACCAGTTGACGTAGCTATCCGTCGTTTCAAACGTTCATGCGAAAAAGCTGGTGTTTTAGCTGACGTTCGTAAACGTGAATTCTACGAAAAACCAACTCAAGAACGTAAGCGCAAAAAAGCTGCTGCAGTTAAACGCTACCAAAAGAAATTGGCTCGCGAATCTGTACGTACTACTCGCCTTTACTAATTAATTTGTGATTGACTGCTGAATTATGACTACTTTAAAAAACCAAATTACTGATGCATTAAAAACTTCTATGCGTGCCAAAGATATGGCAACAGTGACGGTTTTGCGTAGTCTACAAGCAGCAATTAAGCAAATCGAAGTCGATGAGCGCATAGAGCTTGGCGACGCTCAGGTTCTTGCGGTCATTGAAAAGCAAATTAAACAACGTAAAGAATCGATCAAAGCCTTTGAAGGTGCTGGTCGTGATGATTTAGCTAGTAAAGAACAAGCCGAAGCTGAGATTTTATCTCAGTTTCTACCAGAAGCTATGACTGAGGAAGAGCTTGATTCTCTCATTGAGCAAACGATTTCTGCTCAAGAAGCAACTAGCATGAAAGATATGGGTAAGGTGATGAATTCTCTACGTCCGATCATAGCCGGGCGTGCCGATCCTTCTGTAGTTTCAGCAAAAATTAAAGCTAAATTAGCTTAATCTCTTCTCTTAAAATTTTATATTCCCTCAAACCAAAGTTCCTTTTAGTTTGGGCGTGTTTATATAATTGAATTTTTTGAAAGATATATTTTCAAATTTTCATTCTTCGCTCATCTTGCATTTGTTTCAATCTACTGTCTATTCTAGCTGACATTGCTTGATTGTCTTTTGCTAATCGCTGAGCATGCAACATCGATTTAATCGCATTCTCTTCACTCCCCGACCAATATTCAGCTTCTGCTCGATAGCGTAAAACATTGACTGCTCTCAGCGGTCCTGTCTTGTCCAAATTAGCAGCCTGCTGCAAAAATTGCCAACCTTGGATATCTCTTGGGTTTTTATTGATAAACCGTTGAACAAGAGTTTGAACCTGTGAAAATTTTCCTTGGCGCAGCAACACTTCAGCTAACTTATAACTGAAAGCTCTATTTTCAGGCATAGTCATTTGTGTAGAAGCAATTGAAGTATAGGCTTGATCCAACTTGTTTTGCCCCAGATAAATATCAGTCTGCAAAAGTGTAACAAGAGGTTTTCCACTAGATTTGACTTGATCTAAAGTAGATTGCGCCTGCGCATAATCACCTTGTTTTACATAAAAAGCTGCCAAAGCAATAAGACCCGCAATATTTTTTTGTGAGGCTAAACTCTGTAGTTGGTTTTCGGTAGCCTGATTTGAAACTACCATTGTGTACCATTTTAAAATTTCAAAATCGACATCATATATCCGACTTTTAACTTTAGGCATTTGATTCGCACGAAGTCGAGCTTCACTCATGCGTTCGGTCGTCAATGGATGGGTCAGCCAGAAATCTGGTAAAAAACTTACCCGACTAGTCGCACGATGCATTGTTTCAAAATAGTCTGCCATACTTTGCGGGTTATAACCAGCTGCATACATATATTGCATGCCAATACGGTCTGCTTCACGCTCCTGATTTCGACTGTATGTTAACTGGCTATCCATTAATGCAGCCTGCGTTCCTAACATCACTGCTGCTCCTGCATCTCCGCCACCCTGTGCAGCTATGGCCACACCCGCCAAAAGCCCAGCTAAACTTAATAACGTTTGCCCCTTAAAGGCTTCCTCTGAACGACTAAAATGTCTTTGTGATACGTGTGCAATTTCATGCGCCATCACCCCAGCAATTTCATCAATATTGCGAGCTGAAGCAATAAGTCCTGTATTGAGCGCAAATAGACCGCCCGGAACGGCAAACGCGTTAATTTGTGGATCTTTAATAACAACTAGACCAATAGGCTGACCGAGCTGAGTCTCACTCAAAATACTTGAAAATACTTGAAAAAATTGGTCTTCGAGCCAGATGTCTTGGATAACGGGCATTTGTTTATGAACTTCACGGAAAACTTTTTCACCAATAAATTTTTCTTTTTGTTGATCAAGCAAACCTATTCCACTTCCGATATTCGGAATTTCCACTTGATTCGCAGATGGCTGTGGGTCAAAAGACTGTGCATACGAAGCATTTGCTATAAAAGTCGCACTTAAAATAACTGGCAAAAATCTCAAAAGTTTTTCTCTATTAAAATTAAACCATAAAAAAAGCCTATTGATGTAAACCACAAAAATTGGTTTTCAATCAATAGACTTTTACTATATCACTCGAAATCGACTAGTTTTGCAATGAAGTGTTATTAATCACTTATATAAAGTTTTGGTTTACCAAATATCTAGGTGTTTTATCTTCTAAAGCTTCAACCAAATTTCTATAGGCAAGATTTGCCATTTTTTTACGGGTTTCAGCAGTCGCCGATCCCACATGAGGCAAAGTCACTACATTCGGTAATTTAAAAAGTCCCGAATCTTGTAAAGGTTCTTTTTCATACACATCTAAACCAGCAGCAAAGATCTGATTTTGCTGCAAAGCCTCAATTAAAGCTTGCTCATCAACCACAGAACCACGCGCAATATTAATAAAAATAGCGTGTTTTTGCATAAGTTCAAACTGAGTTTTACCCATTAAGGCTTTCGATTCATTATTTAAATCAACCGCGGTTACTACAAAATCGGACTGCTGTAGTAACTGATCTAAACCAAGATATTCTGCATTTAACGGTTCAGCTAATTCAGGCTTTTCACGACGATTATGGTAAACAATATTCATGTTAAATCCATAAAAACCACGTCGTGCAATTGCAGCCCCAATGTTACCAAGTCCAATAATACCTAATGTCTTTCCAAAAACATCTAAACCGAATTGCTGAGGCCCTACTGTTCTTTTCCACTCACCTTGTTTAGTCCAATGATCAAGAAAAGGAACTTTTCTAGCAGCGCTTAGTAACAATGTAAAAGCAAGATCAGCTGTTGTTTCTGTTAAAACATGGGGCGTATTTGATAACCAGATTTTTCTTTGATTTAAATAAGCTAAATCATAATTGTCATAGCCCACCGTTACAGATGAAATAATTTTTAGTTTTTGTGCCGGCGCAAGGTTCTTTTCATTTAGTACTCGCCCCGCACCAATCATCCCATCAGCATCGACAACGTGTTGCCGTATTTGTTCATTAATATCACCCAATTTTGGGTTAAGAACCACAACATGATAATCCTGTTGTAATCGAGACAAAATTTCTTCATCAATTTGGCTAAAAACTACAACTTTTTTCATGTAAATCCCTACTACTCGTTGTTATCTTGCATTAATTTCCATAACCTTTTTTTAAGGAGTGGTTTCTCCAGCATTTCCTTTAAACTTGCCAAATGGATAATATTGGCATGTTGAATATAAGAACACTCACCAAGGCATAAGATCTTTTTATCTGCTGCAACAGCATCCAAGAAGCCTTGTATATACGAACCAACTCCCCGCTGATCTTGATAAGCAGCTAAAGGGAAAGGCCATTTTAGTTCAGCATATTGCCCTATTTTCGCTTTTTGTATGTTATTCCAAAGCTGTTTTTCTTCTTCACTTAAATTTGTAACATCTAAAAAAATAACACATTTTTCAAGAGAAAAAGCCTGCAACTCAAATGATGCAATCTTGATGGCAGGTGCTTGCACTTCATTACGAGGTTCTATAATAGGTTGAACCGGCATTGAAACTGGCGCCACAATTTCAGGTTCAACTTTTGGAATATCGTTAATTTGTGGCTTGGTAGGCTGCTCAAGAACTATGGGTTCTACAGAGGATAATATGATCGGTTCTTGTTCTTCTACGACATGATCTCGCCAAAGGCTTTGAGCATTATTTTTTTGGCACACCTGTGTCTTAGGAATCCATACATCAATCCCTAAAGTCGCCAATATATTTCTTTGCTGCCCAATCATGTTTGAATCAATACCTCTGCTTAAGCTACATTCTAACGGGCTTGAGTTTTTTTTTCAGTGTTTTATTTCGTTCAGCTGTTTTTATAATCGTAGATGTCTTTTAAATAATCATCACACTATTTCTTTTTTGCATTTGCTCAACAATTTCTTCTGTTTCAAAGCCAAATCTCCAATAAAGTAATTCAAGTACATCTAGTTCGTCTTGTGTGATAATACGATCACTCCACAAGCACATTTCTGCGATCGCAAGAATACTAAGACGGTCACGCAATAATAAACCTGCAATGTCATTTAAAATTTCAGCCAAATCTAAAGGCTCGTCTGAAATCTCATCATAGACATACATTTCATCTGGATTAAGTAACGAACGTAAAATACGTTCACGTACTTCTAACTGATTTGGACTATTAATTTGCTGAACATGAAGTAAGGCATCAATTAAACGAACAATTTGAGGTTTTACCTCTTCAAATGCTGTTGGCAAATGTAACGGCATTAAATTCAACTCATATTTGACCCGCTCCAGCAAAAGCGCATCTAGCAAGCCAATTTCGCCATCTTCTTGAATAATGAGCGCTAGTTTTGTTAGAAATTGCCGCGAAATGCTTGCTGGCATATGCCCAATATTTTTACAAGCATCATGAAATATCTGAATGTGTATACGCCCATCAAGATTTAATAAGGCATCAATAATGGCATGGCTAACTGGCGCATCTTTAGGTATGAATTCTCGATATTGGCGAATCATCAAAATAGCGACCATTACCTCACGTGAACCCGTAGCAGTTTGAAGTGCACGCTGAATAAGTTCAGGACGCTTTTTATTGCGACGTACATCACTACTAAGAGGCTTAATAGCATCATTTAATGCAAAACTAATGGGTGACAACCTTAATAAGGGTAAAGGTTGCGGAGATGACCACGGAACATAAATTTCTTTTTCAGATTCTTCTAAAAAATGAAATAAACTAAATAACGGACGATTGCGAAGCTTTTTTAAATTTTCTAATTGTAAATCTTGTAGCAAAGTCGGATTTAACTCGTAAATACGCTCACGAATACTTGGGTGAATATTCATCCAACTTTGCGGACTCAGTGAGTTAGCAAAACACATATGCGCGATTGATTCAGAATAGGCACTATGGATTTGTGAGCCAGAATGGTGGACATAAATACGCAACAAAGTCTGGGTATTAGCACTATTTTTTAATAATCGTACCGTTTTTTGGTCATTACGAAATGTGCGTCCACTCAAAGTTAAGTATTTAATAAATCGGGTAATTAGTACGCCTAGGCTTCCAGCTAGCCAAATGACACCACCTACTGCAACAAATACTGTTTCAAATTTATGTTTATAACCTGGGCTGTAGCGTTTAAAACCTTGTTTCGCTAATTTACTGCCCCACTGACTAAATGTCGTTAATCCGCTATATAAAATCTTTAATTTAGTATTCTCAACAGCTTCACCCGATAGAATCTGATTAAACTCATGACCCAACAAACCATATAGTTCAAGTTTATCCAGATTTTGCAAAGCTCCCCATGTCAAAATGATCACAATATCTTTAGGGTGAAAACCTGCCGTAAGCGCATTTACGCCTACTTCATCAGGTAAAACATATAAGGTTGGAACTTTAAGCGAAAAATTTTGCGCCAAATATTCAGTAATTTTCAATGCTTCAAGCTCTTCAGGTGTACTTTCTTCTTTTACTAATCGACGCGCTTTCAGTTGTTTTGCTAAAGAATGCCCACCTTTACGCAAGATATAAAGTTCAGTAACTACCGACCAAACCATAATAAAAAGCAATAGCGCGACGAAATAAGGACTTAAGGTATGCCACCAGATGGGCTGACTATAATCAAAAAAATGGACGAGTAAACCTAAAATTAAATTTAAGATAAAAATAGTAAGCAGCACAGCAACCAAACACATAGTGATGGACCATGCCATATTCTTATTTTCGATTAGATAGTGGCTTACTTCTTTCAATGTAAATATTCCCAATTACATTGTTAGTTTTCATCATAAAAGAAAAAAGCGGGAAACACCCGCTTTTTTCAGCTATTTCTATTCTTCTTTAATGCCTGTTAAATCTACAGAAGCAGCGTCAACATTCACATCAATGTAGCCATCTTTTTTCTTTTTAGCAGAATCATTACGCTTCTGCTCCAAATTATTTAGATAAGCACTATCAATATCACCTGTTACATAAACTCCATCAAACACAGAGCAATCAAACTCAGTTAGATCAGGCACTTTGCTGGTACGTACAGCATTTTTCAAGTCTTCCAATTCTTGGAAAACCAAACGATCAGCACCAATAATTTCCTGGATCTCTTCTACACTGCGTTCTGAAGCAATAAGCTCAGCTTTAGCAGGCATATCAATACCATAAACGTTTGGATACATCACTTTTGGTGCGGCTGACGCAAAGTATACTTTTTTTGCACCAGAATCACGTGCCATCTGGATAATTTCGTTACAGGTTGTGCCACGAACAATTGAGTCATCAACCAATAAAACATTCTTACCTTTAAACTCAAGTTCTACAGGGTTTAATTTTTGGCGTACTGATTTTTTTCGTTGTTGCTGACCTGGCATAATGAAGGTACGACCGATATAACGGTTTTTCATAAAACCTTCACGGAACTTCACACCTAGAATATTTGCAAGTTCTAATGCTGAAGTACGGCTCGTATCCGGAATTGGAATAACCACATCAATATCGTGGTCCTCACCCCAGTCACGTAAAATTTTATGGGCAAGTTTTTCACCCATTTTTAAACGAGCTTTATAAACTGAAATTCCGTCAATAATGGCATCAGGACGTGCAAAATAAACATATTCAAAAATACATGGACGGTATTTTGGATTAGCTGCACATTGTCTTGAGAACAATTCACCATCTGAATTGATGAAAATTGCTTCACCTGGCTCAATATCACGCTCAATTTTGAAACCAAGTGCTGTAATAGCAACTGATTCAGAAGCGATGATGTATTCCATCTCGCCTTTTTCAGTCATACGTGAACCATAAATCAGTGGGCGAATACCGTTTGGATCACGGAAACCAACCAAACCATGACCAGTAATCATTGCCACTACGCCATATGCACCCAGACAGCGCTCATGTACACGAGAAACTGTGTGAAAGATATCATCTGGTGTAGGATTTAAAGTACCGTTCTTTTGCAACTCATGCGCGAATACGTTCAAAAGAACTTCTGAGTCAGAGTCCGTATTCATATGACGTAAATCTGTTTTAAACAGGTCATCATGAATATCTTCGGCATTGGTTAAGTTACCATTATGTGCAAGCGTAATACCGTAAGGTGAGTTCACATAAAATGGTTGTGCTTCAGCACTGCTAGCAGAACCAGCAGTTGGGTAACGTACATGGCCAATACCATAATTACCAAGTAATGCTCTCATATGACGAGTATGAAAAACATCACGTACCATACCGTTATCCTTACGAAGGAAAAGACGGCCTTCATGGCAGGTTACTATTCCAGCTGCATCTTGCCCACGATGTTGCAACATCGTTAAAGCATCAAACAACATTTGGTTCACTGGCGATTTACCGGCTATACCAACAACTCCACACATAGCAACCTCGCAGACAAGCTAGGAATTAATAAAAAGGATTCTTTGTCGAATGGTCGGATCGGTTTTCTAATTCACCCGATTCGTCCATTGATCTTGAAGGGGTGCTTGATGCACTACCTCCAGATGTTATTTGATGAAACGCCTCACTTGCTGCATCTTTAGATAACTCGGTCGCTAAAGGTGCATAAGGCAGTAAAAATTGTATAAGTTTGGACTGTTTCCAGTGTGGTGAACTTTCAACCCAAGGCCCTACACCCTGCATTGTAATCAACACGACTAACAAGCCTTTTAAAGAACCAAAAGCACCACCCGCTAAACGATTTAATGGCCCCAATTTCAGACTTTTCAAGAGACCATTTAAAAATGCAGAGACGATCCATGTTAAAACAATGATCATCAGTGCTATAAATGCGAAAGCTGCAATTTTTTGAACAACCGGATCATGACTCAAACCAGACATGGACGGCGCAAGAAGGACAGCATATTTTGCACCCATAATTAATGCAATGATCCATCCTACCAAGTTCGCAAAGGCTTTGATAAATCCTTGTCGCAAACCGTTTAGCCCCCCAATGAGCAAAAGTATCAGAATAATGATATCAATTGTGTTCATATTCACTTAAGTCATGGCTGCAACACATTGTTTTACTAATATAGGACCGGTATAAATCAATCCGCTATAGATTTGTACTAATGTTGCTCCAGCTTGCTGTTTGACTGCTGCTTGTTCACCCGACAAAATTCCACCCACGCCAATCAACGGGATTTGTCCTTTTAACGTTTGGGCAAATAAACGTAAGCATTCGGTACTTTTTTCAAAAACAGGCGCACCTGATAATCCACCCGATTCGTTACCATTAGGAAGGTTTTCTACACCATCTCTAGATAAAGTCGTATTGGTAACAATTAAACCATCAATCTTAAATTGCAATAATTGTGCTGCAATAAACTCAACATCTTCAGCTGTTAAATCAGGTGCAACTTTTAAAACCAAAGGAACATAATGGTTATATTGCTCGGCTAGCTCAAGTTGTCTTTCTTTTAATGTTTGCAACAATTCAGTTAATGCATCGCCACTTTGTAAACTTCTTAAGTTCTTAGTATTTGGAGATGAGATATTAACAGTAATATAAGAAGCGTAGTTATAAACTTTCTCAAGACAAATCAGGTAATCATCAACAGCCTTTTCTACAGGCGTATCTGCATTTTTACCAATATTAATGCCTAGAATTCCTTTAAATTTTGAAGCTTTAACGTTCTCAACAAGCTTATCAACACCATCATTGTTAAAACCCATGCGGTTAATAATGGCTTTAGCTTCAGGAATACGGAACAATCGTGGCTGTGGATTACCCGACTGAGGTCGAGGTGTAATTGTTCCAATTTCAATAAAACCGAAACCCAGTCCGGCTAAAGAATCAATATGTGCACCATTCTTATCAAGTCCAGCCGCCAAACCTACCGGATTTGGAAATTCAATTCCCATACAGGTTGTTGGTTTTGATTCTACGCTTTGGCGTAGCAGGCCGAACTTATGTGCTTTATCAAGCATAGATAATGTTAATTCATGGGCACGCTCTGGTGCTAAACTAAACAACATCGGGCGAGCAAGTGAATATAACATACCAATCACAGTCTACTGATTTTAGGTAGGCATATTATAGGCACAGGCAGCACAAAACACCATGCTTAAGAACACCATATTTTAATATGTTATTGAACCGTCGCTGTTAATTTAATCTGTCCGTCACTTGAAACCATTTCCATTTTTTGAATACTTAAGCCCATTTGAGCAAGTTGGGTCAAAAAGTTCGCTAAAATTGCATAATTCTGATGAGTAACAATAATTTGTAACTGCTCACCATTTTGTTGAGAAGTAACGGTTAAGCCTTGTTGCTGAGCTACACGTTGTATTTTTTCCGATTGACCCAACTCAAGTTCATTTGCGGGTTTCATGGTAACTGCATTGCTCTGCATCCATACCATCAAATCTTTTAAATCATTTAATCGTTGCTGTTGCTGCTCTGCCAAAGAATGCATTTTCCAAAGTGAAGCTCCCACAATAGCCACGACTACAAAGATTGTAGTAAAGACCACCATAATACGTTCACGTACAGTTAAGCGATCCAAATATTGAACGATCTGTTCAACCCACTGATCAAAGCGATTTTGCAATTGAGTTATCATTTTCATTATTGTATTTTCACCACCCCGATTGCCCCACCACCATCGGCTTGAACATTACCGAGCTCTGCTTTGAATCCCTGTTGGTTAAGTTGCTGAGTTAAAGCTTGCAAATCGTCTGCCGATTTTGCTTTTAATGCCATTGTTAATATTGAAGCATCATAATTTAACTGCTGAGCTAAAATTTGTCTTTGCATTAAAATAGGCCCAACACGGCTCAATAAAGAAAGTGCTTGTGTATCACCTTGCTTGCTCATTTCTAAATGACTTTTAAAACTACTTCTTATATTTTGTTCAGTTACTCGACCAGATGGACCAAACCAATATTTATATTGCTCAATCGTCTGTTCAGCGGTTTGATTAGCCACACTTTTTAACTTTGCCCAACGCAATAAATCATAGCTAAACTGAACCACTATAATCGCCAAAATTACAGCGGCACACGCTTTCCAATAACCTGAAACAGTTTGCTCTTGCCCTTTAGCTTTAGGCAGAACATTAAAAGGATGCTGTTTAGGTTTATCTAATGCCTGAAATTGATAAATAAATTCTGAACGCTGCTCAGCACTTGATGCTGCCATAAAGCTTTCTAATTGCTCTGATGTCAAACCACTATATTGATAATGGGTTTCAACCGGCTGGAACTCTAAAAACAATCCTAAATCATCTAGAGAATTACCGACCCATTTACTTTCACGCACAAGTAATTTCTGGTCAATATTGCATAAGACCGCTTGCTGGTCTTGAGGTTCCGGTAAAATTAAAAAGTCTGGCAATAAAGCAACGAGTTTAATAGGCAGCAAAGCCATTGCATGTTGCCATGTTTCTACTGTTGTTTTTGCCACTCCCAATACGGTCAATTGATCAGCATGAAAATGGTGAACCACTTTCATATGATCAATCGGCAAAGTCACAAATTCTTCAAGCAAATATTTAACACCGTCTGCCCCGAGTTGCTTGTAATGAGACTTTGCCATGTGCTGCTGGAGTACCTGAGCATGGCGACTCGGGAAAAAGATGACAGCTTCTTTTCCTTGATGTAGTTGCAGATCTTGTATTAATTGATCAAGACTTGCTGCCTGCAACCAGTTTTCTCCGTTAGACCAATGCCATATTCCATTGGTTTCAGGCATCCATAAATACAGCATAATGGGCTAAATGACCTTTTTAATTATATTGTGGGTACAAAACTATTTTTTTGTGTTGATAAACCAGTAGCAATCACCGCCTGATCATAAATTCGAGCTTCGGCAAGTGCAAATGGATTAAAGTTTTCATGAGTCAATAGTTCAGCAATATGCCCTACTACATTCATATGACAGACGACTACAATTGACTCATACGGAACCTGAGACAACCACTCAACCGCTTCTTTCGCATTATCGTCTGGTTTAATTTTATCGCATAACAACACGGGAACATCTTTAAAGTAAGTTTGAATATGCGCTAATGTTTCTTGAGCACGCAATAATGGACTCACTACAAAAATATCAGGCTTAACAATATTTTTTAAAAATGTTGCTGTCTGTTCAGCTTGAGCATGCCCACGAGCAGTAAGTGGACGTTTAGTATCATTACCATTTACTGGAGGAGCAGCTTCCCCATGACGAACCAATGTCAGTTGCATAAATATTCCTTGTTAATAATTCTTGCATTATAACCGTAATTTATGACATTTCTTCTTCAGACTTCATGATGAGGTAAAACAAACTCAACATCACTTCGGTGCCCATTTTTCATAAGAGATAAGGCAATATTTAAAGGAGGTGCCCCCTCAAAGATAACTTCATATAAAGCGTTGGTAATTGGCATATATACGTCTAGTTCTTCTGCTTTACCACGCACCTGAACAATCGTATTAATTCCTTCCGCGGTTTGCCCCAACTCTTTACTCGCTTGATCAAGTGTTTTGCCTGAACCCAAAGCATAACCAATTTGATAATTACGGCTTAATGGACTATTACAGGTTGCAAATAAGTCACCAACGCCAGACAAACCTAAGAACGTTAATGGGTTTGCACCTTGTTTGACTGCAAAACGGCTCATCTCGGCCAAAGCACGCGTCAAAATCATACTCTTGGTGTTTTCACCAATTTTATAAGCTGCACCAATTCCCATTGCAACGGCATAAATATTTTTAAGTGCTCCACCCAGTTCAACACCATGCACATCATCACTACCAAAAACTCGGAATAACGCACTATGGAGAGCATGCTGTACAGCATAACGAACGAGTTCAGAATCACTGGCAATAACAGTACCAGATGGCATACCTGCCATAATCTCTTTAGCGAGGTTTGGTCCAGACAATACCCCATAAGGCACTTCTGGCAATTCTTCGCGAATAATATCGCTCATGAAACTAAAAGTTTTAGCCTCAACACCCTTGGTTAGAGAGACAATCGCTTGTGCAGTAATAAAAGGAGCAATTTGTTTTAAGACATCACGAAATGAATGGCTAGGAATGGCCACTAAAATAATATCTCGATCACATACTGCTTGTTCAAGGTCTGACACAGCACGCAATGAGGACTCTAAAACAAAGTCTGGCAGATAACGTTTATTAATATGGGTTTTATTGATTTCTTCTGCTGTATCAGCATCACGAATCCAGATCATGGTGTCGCAGCCATTACGTGCAGCTAAATTCGCCATAGCCGTGCCAAAACTGCCTCCACCTAAAACAGTAATACGTAATGCTGTTTTTTTATCGACCGCAACAGGTTCCACTAAATCTGTAAACTTAAATTCAGTCATGCTTTATTATCCTATTTCTTACTTCTACAGACTTTTATGCCTGCCAAACTTTTACGAATTCTTTACTTTCAATATCTGCACGCGGCGCAATCGCTTTAGCTGCCGTACCCACATAAATAATACCTGAGATTAAATCATGTGGTTGCAATCCTAAATGCTGTTTTAACCAATTTGATTCGACAACAGCACCACTACGCCACATGGTAGAAAAACCTTGAACTTGTAAAGACAATAAAAGGTTTTGTACGGCAGCCCCCGTACTTAAAATCTGTTCAAAATGAGGAACCTTGGGGTGATCATGCAGCTGCGTAAGCGCTAAAATGAGTAAAGGTGCGCGGAAAGGATGTTGCTTAACCCGCTCAAGTTGCGCTGAGTCAGTTTCACCTAAATCAGCCAAAGCTTTTGCTAAAACTTCACCAAAAGCAGCACGTTGTTCAGCCTCGATAACGACAAAACGTGTTGGTTTAAGTCTATGGTGGTCAGGAGCAGTTAACGCAGCTTGAAAAGCCAATTCTAATTGATCTGCATTTGGCGCAGGCTCAATCAATTGACCAATAGATTGACGTTGGTGAATATTCTGATGAATTATCTGTATTGCTGAATCCGTCATTAATATTGATCTAACTCAAAAAATTCAAAATAGATTAGCATAATCTACAGATAATCCACCATCGTATCTAAAACATAAAAACAATCAGGTCATGCTTTGACATTTTTTAATACAAAACATCAAAACTCATACAACGTCTTCAAAAACAATTAGAAAAGCTGTGTTCAAATATATAATTATTTTGGCAATTAGCGATATTAGGTGAAACATGAAAAAAATAATTTTAGCGAGTGCGTTGAGTAGTGTTGTTTTATTACTAGGTGCTTGTGCCACTACCCCTAAGAACACTTTGGCAGTTCAAAAAGAAAATAATCAATTTGAAGTCACAGGTATTGGTAAAACGAATCTAATTGCAAAAAATAATGCGATTACTGCTGCTCAAAAAACTTGTTCAAAAAGTACCAGTCCTGTTGTAGTAGATGAAAAAACAACATACAACGGTGTATTAAAAGATGTTGTAAGCGAAAAAACTGGCCAAATGGTTGAAGCAGCGGCTGGTGTCATTGGCACCTTAACTGGCAAAAATGCATCACTTGCAAAAGATGATGATTATCAAACAACCCTTACCTTCTATTGTAAAATTAATTAATCAAAAAAAATCCCAATCAACTGATTGGGATTTTTTTACTAGCAATAACCGTCTAGACGGGTTAATGGTAATTTCTTACCAATTGCTTTTTCAATTTCCGGCAAGTAAAAAGCATCATCTTCAGATAAGAAACTAATACTTACACCTTGTGACCCAGCACGACCTGTACGTCCAATGCGGTGCACATAATCATCTGATTGCTCAGGTAAAGTATAGTTGATCACATGGGATACGCCATCAACATGAATACCACGGCCTGCAACATCAGTTGCAATCATGACGTTATTTTTACCCTGCTTAAACTGCTCTAACATTTTTAAACGTTTATCTTGAGCAATTTCACCTGAAAGCATTCCGACCCGATATCCATCTCTCTTTAAATGATCATAAAGACGGCGTACTTGATCACGTCGATTCGCAAAAATCATAACTTTATCGATAGGCTCTTCACGCAAAATATCTTGTAGTAAACGATATTTATCTTGTTTAGCGACTACATAAACGCGCTGCTCAACATCGTTGTTAGTTTTTTGCTCAGGCTCAATCTCAACAGTGATTGGTTCAAATAACCATTGTCTTGCCAAATTAAGCACATCATAACTAAAAGTAGCCGAGAACATGAGCGTTTGGCGTTGTTCCTTACGTGGGGAATAACGCACAATACGTTTTACAGAAGGAATAAAACCCATGTCCAATAAGCGGTCAGCTTCATCGATGACTAAAAATTCAATTTGATCGAGCCAAACTTCTTTTTGTTCTACAAAATCAATTAGACGCCCAGGAGTGGCAACGATGATGTCGACAAAATTAGCATCTAACTGTTTCTTTTGCTTATCGAAATCTACGCCACCCAACAGTGTCACGATGTGTAAATCTGAAAATTTTGTGAGTAACTTTGCATCGCTTTCGATTTGCAGTGCCAATTCACGAGTAGGTGCCAAAATCAAGGCACGTGGCTCACCACGAAAACGCTGCTCTTGAATCGGGTTATGTAACAAGTCATTAATTACACTAATAAGGAAAGCAGCAGTTTTACCTGTTCCTGTTTGCGCTCTACCAATCGCATCATGCCCGCCCAACGTATATTTTAAAACCTTTTGCTGAATCGGGGTCATTTGCTTAAACCCTAAAGCATCAATCGCCTTTTTAAGTTGCGGATGTAAATTCAAGGTTTCAAAACCAGATGTCATAAATACGTGCTCTAACAAACAATCTCTCTAATGAGAAGATCATTATAAACAAAAACGCCCCAATTCAAAAATTGGAGCGTCCATGATTCATCAAAAAGATGAATTAGTCTAAAGGCTGAACGTTTTCAGCTTGAAAACCTTTTTGACCTTGTACTACACTAAATTCTACGCGTTGGCCATCACGTAAAGAACGGTGGCCGTCACCAACGATTGCGCGGAAATGAACAAATACGTCATCACCACCGTTACGTTGAATAAAGCCAAAACCTTTAGTGTCGTTAAACCACTTTACTACGCCTTGTTCGCGAGCTGTCATAAGTCAATCCTCAGATGTTGAAAAAAGGACCTTCCGGTGTTGCAAACAGCAGAGCAAACAAGTGTTTAAAATATTTATAATCTTAAAGCTTGTAATCATTCTGTAAAACTATCAACAATTTCCGGTTACATCCATTTGTTATAAGATTTTTAAACCAATTTAAGTGTGTGGTAAATCTTAAAACGGTTCGAGCTTACCACGGGTTTATGACAATTAATAGAATTTTTTTCAATTATTCCCCGTATTTTTAGTCGTTTTTTTAAACAGCTTATTACAATATTTTTTATAGGTAATTGCTTGTTTCTTCTTTTATAAAATGTGCAGCATTTATAAAAAAATTTGTTAGAATAATTTTTTTAGTTGTTTTGATGATGAATGACCAACACTTCTTCTACTACAGCGCCCATTGAAATTAATGCTTTAGGCCAACCCTGTCCGATGCCTTTATTAATGCTAAAACGCGAACTCAAAAAAGTATCGGGTAAACAGCTATTCTTATTAAAATCTTCTGACCCTCATAGTGAAATAGATGTAACTCGTTACTGTGGTTTACATCATTTTATGTGTCAGACAACACATATATCCGAAAGAGAATTTCACTATTTAATTGAAACTCAATGATTCTTTGATAAACTAAAAGATTAGAAATTGCATAAAATTTTACATTTCTCTACCCAATTTTCCTTAATTATGAAGCTGATTCAAATTAAGATGAATTTATTGGTTATCCCATCCGATCCTACAAGGAGAAATCATGAGTGACAGCAGCAATCAATTGATGCCCCTGTCATTGTCTGCGCCCGGTGTAAACCTTGGTGCATATATCAGTACTGTCAATCAGATTCCTATTTTAACGGCCGAGCAAGAAAAAGAACTTGCTGAACGTTATTATTATGACCAAGATCTTGATGCCGCAAAAATGCTGGTAATGTCGCATTTACGTTTCGTCGTTCACATTGCGCGCAGCTATGCAGGTTATGGCCTACCACAAGGCGACCTTATTCAAGAAGGTAATTTAGGCTTAATGAAAGCCGTGAAGCGTTTCGACCCAAATATGGGCGTGCGTCTTGTATCTTTTGCCGTCCACTGGATTAAAGCAGAAATTCACGAATACGTTATTCGTAACTGGCGTATTGTCAAAATTGCAACGACCAAAGCACAACGTAAATTATTTTTCAATTTACGTAGTTTAAAAAAATCGAGTAAAAAATTAACGCTCGAAGAAGCTCAATCGATTGCGAATGACTTAAATGTTACTGCAGAACAAGTTCTGGAGATGGAAGGTCGTTTAACCGCTTATGATGCTGCTTTCGAAGCTCAAGGCGACGACGACGATGACACTCCGCATACTGCACCTGCATTGTATCTTGAAGATAATCGCTATGATCCAGCTCGTTTAGTTGAAAATGAAGACTGGGAAGAGCAAAGTACCTCTGCTTTACATGATGCAATGGATCAGTTAGATGATCGTTCGCGTAATATTCTACAACGTCGTTGGTTAGATGATGATAAATCTACTCTCCACGAGTTAGCAGCCGAATATAATGTATCAGCAGAGCGTATTCGTCAGCTTGAAAAGAATGCAATGGAAAAAATTAAAATTGCTATGTCTGCAAGCTAAAAAATAAGTTTAAAAATAAAAGGGCGTTTAGCCCTTTTGTTTTATCTGGCTATGTTTAGCCAACCCAATCTATGATAACGTTGCCTTTCATTATTCATTTGCGTTTTTTGTTATGTGGATTGCCATTTCAGCCCTTAATCTTGCCTTTGCAGTCATGTTGGGTGCTTTTGGAGCACATGGTCTTAAAGCTCACGCGAGTCCCGAGCAACTTGTTTGGTGGCATACTGCAACTGACTACTTTTTCTACCATGCTTTAGGCTTATTAGCACTTGGTATTTTAAGCAAAGTTATCCTGACGTTCCCCATTAAATTACCATTCTTATTGATTCAGATCGGTATTTTATTTTTCTGTGGTTCACTCTATATCATGGCACTTGGATTACCGAGAATTTTAGGGGCAATTACACCAATTGGCGGAGCATTTATGATAGCTGGATGGCTCGTTTTGGCTTGGAATGCCCTCAAATACGCAAAATAATTGGAATGTGATCATGCAAATTTATTTAAATGGCGAATTAACGGACACGCCTTGTCAAAACCTGTTGCAACTCATTCAGGAAATGGCACTTGAAGGAAAACGCTTTGCTGTCGAACACAATCAGCAAATCGTTTCTAAAAGCAAATTAGAGCAAATCACTATTGCTCAACATGACCGTATCGAAATTATTCACGCTGTTGGCGGCGGCTAAGTCGGAGTTATCCATGCAAGACACCCCTCTCATTATTGGTTCACGTTCTTTTCAATCTCGTTTATTGGTAGGAACTGGCAAATATAAAGACTTAAATGAAACGGATTTAGCTATTCAAGCCAGTGGTGCAGAAATTGTAACTGTCGCAATCCGCCGTGTGAATATTGGACAAAATCCAGATCAACCGAATTTACTGTCTGTCATTCCACCAGAAAAATATACAATTTTGCCAAATACCGCAGGTTGTTTTGATGCTGATAGCGCAGTTCGTACTTGTATGCTAGCGCGTGAGCTACTCGATGGTCATAACCTAGTAAAACTTGAAGTTCTAGGCGATGAAAAGACCTTATATCCAAATGTAACCGAAACTTTAAAAGCAGCTCGAACTTTGATTGATGATGGTTTTGAGATTATGGTCTATACCTCTGATGACCCGATCATTGCGCAAGAACTTGAAAGTATGGGCTGTGTTGCGATCATGCCTTTAGGTAGTCTAATTGGTTCAGGTTTAGGTATTTTAAACCCTCACACCATTTCAATTATTAAAGAAAATGCAAAAGTACCAGTTTTGGTAGATGCAGGCGTTGGTACAGCGAGTGATGCAGCTATTGCTATGGAGCTTGGTTGTGACGGCGTACTGATGAATACAGCAATTGCAGCTGCTCAAAATCCTATTTTGATGGCTTCTGCAATGAAAAAAGCTGTTGAAGCTGGACGTGAAGCATTTTTAGCTGGTCGTATGCCACGTAAGCGTATGGCAAATGCAAGCTCACCAGAAACAGGTTATTTCTTTAAATAATTTATTTCTAAGGAATCACTGCTTTTTTCAGTGGTTCCTCTCTCTCCTCTCATGTAGCCATTTTCACTTTTCAAAAAAGACTATAACTCTATATCACTTTATTCTAATCCACAGATCTAATTTTTTTATATTTAGCTTAGGCTATTCTAATATTTGCTTTAAGTTTTGTTTGGCATTTAACTCAAAATTCTTTTGGAAATATGTAGTTTGATAAAGTGGCTCAGACTGATAAAAATGCACTAAAACTTTTTTTCTTTTAATTGAATATACTTCGGGATCAACCCAAGCATACTCTTTCTGAATTTGTTGTTCATATTGTACAAAACGTTCAGGTGTTGCTGCCAAAATAGCTAAATCAATATCCAATAAAAATTGTAAATCTGTTTCATCGGTTAACGCATGCTTTTGAGTCGCAAGAATCCAACGCTTTATTTTCTCAACTGTATTTACTGGTAAATCTTGAGCCATGTATTGTTCAAATAACTCAGCACTCTTAAGCTCATTGTGTTTAGCTTGTGGATCATAAATAGCATCATGAAACCAAAGTGCCAATCCAACTGCATGTGCATCATTTAATTCTAATCTAATTGACTCAAGCAGATTTAAGCATTCATATATATGTTGAACAGTATGATAGGCTCGCTGCTTTTCACTATAAGCAGCGATGAGTATATTTAAGATTTTTTGCGGTTCAGAAAAATGATAATGCTGATGCAGCTCAAACCAAAAATATTTTAGTTTTGATAAATAAAGCTGCATCATCATATATGGTCCCTACTCAGGATTATTGTTCGTCCCGTTTAAATACCAACTCTTTTGCTGATGAATTCTCAACATCAAAGTAGTATCCATCGGTATTGAACGCTTTAATATCCTCAGCTTTATCTAATTGGTTTTCAATCATAAAACGAGCCATTAAGCCGCGTGCTTTTTTCGCATAGAAACTAATGACTTTATATTTGCCATTTTTCTGATCAAGAAAAACAGGCTTCACAATTTCAGCCTTAATTTTCTTTTCATTGACCGATTTGTAATACTCATCTGAAGCTAGATTTACCAACAATTCAGATTTAATTGCAGCCAAATCTTCATTAATTTGATTGGTGATAATTTCACCCCAGAACTCATACAAATTATGACCACGCGTATTTTTTAATTTAGTGCCCATTTCAAGACGATAAGGCATCATTAAATCTAAAGGACGTAATAAACCATATAGACCAGAGAGCATACGCAAATGCTGCTGTGCAAAATCAATATCTTTGTCTTTTAAATGGTACGCATCTAAACCCGTATAGACATCGCCTTTAAATGCATAAATTGCCTGACGAGCGTTTGAAAAATCAAACTCGGGCTTCCAATCTCTAAATCGGTCTGCATTCAATGTGGCAATTTTTTCACTAACACTCATTAAACTCGCAATTTCCGAAGCAGAAA
Source organism: Acinetobacter sp. DMC2 (assembly GCF_056314305.1). Lineage (NCBI taxonomy): Bacteria > Pseudomonadati > Pseudomonadota > Gammaproteobacteria > Moraxellales > Moraxellaceae > Acinetobacter > Acinetobacter sp. DMC2. The sequence continues at coordinate 441,215 of NZ_JBQUYP010000001.1, forward strand.
GTTTACGGCTAACATCAATTAATTGTGCTGAGTGTTCTAACAAGCGAGGCTGAGTAAACTCATCTGTAGGTAACGCTGTTTCATAATCCAAAGTTTTTGCAGGAGAAATTAAAGCAAGCATACATAACCTGAAAAAATTATTCTTAATACCAACTATAACAGTAGATATTTTTTAATGCTAACTCGTGTTTTCAATGACGACTATCGGTAAAATAGCATCACGTATTGTTATTTAGCGGTTCTTATATGTCTGAGCAAACTTTCATCCAGGGTCCAGTAGGTAAAATTGAACTTTTCGTTGACCGCCCTGAAGGTGAAATCAAAGGCTTTGCGGTTGTTTGTCATCCGCACCCATTGCAAGGTGGAACCCCTCAACATAAAGTCCCTGCCCTTTTAACCCAAATCTTTAATGAATATAGTTGCATTGTTTACCGCCCGAGCTTTCGTGGTTTAGGCGGTAGTGAAGGCGTTCATGATGAAGGCCATGGTGAAACTGAAGATATCTTAGCTGTCATTGAACATGTACGTAAGCTTCATGAAGACTTGCCATTTTACGCAGGTGGTTTCAGCTTCGGCTCACATGTTCTGGCAAAATGCTTTGCGCAGCTTAATACTGAATTACGACCTATACAGTTAATTTTATGCGGCTTACCGACGGCTACAGTAGTAGGTTTACGCCACTATAAAACTCCTGAAATTCAAGGTGACATTCTACTCATCCATGGTGAGCAAGATGACATTACCTTACTTTCAGATGCAATTGCATGGGCAAAACCGCAGAAGCACCCAATTACGATTTTACCGGGCGCTAATCACTTCTTTACAGGCTATTTAAAACAGCTTCGTCAAATCATCACACGCTTTATTATCATGAAATAAAGGGTATTTGATGGACATAGATCGAGTCTATGTCCATCATTTCATAAGCACTGTAACTGCTAAAAATTATTCCAACTTAATCCAAAACGGGCCAAATATTTTTTCACTCGGTCGCTATCGTTCGTTGTATTACGTTGTCGACGAGACACCGAAAAAAGTTGTCTTCCCGCCTCTGCCATTGATTTTGAATTTTCACAGACTTTGAGCACACCTCGTAATTGAATTTGATCAAATTCATCTATTTGTTCTAGCTGCTCAGGACTCAAATAGTTCAACAAAATATCTGTATTTTTATCATTGTAAAATTCATCCTGAGTAAGCCAAAGTTGCTTTAGGCGTTGAATTTCTTTTTCTACAGCTTCACGACGAATTAACTCACCATGAGATAAAGTTGCCAAACGAGTTACGCTCGCTGCTAAATCTCTAAAATTTCCTTGCCATGATGCATCTACTGATTTAGCAAACTTTAAATATGTTTCTAAAGCATCACGTTGAAAACGTAATTGTCTTTGATGAATTGCAGCAAAACGCTGTAGCTCAAAATCAATATTGGGTGCAATATCTTCTACACGGTCTTTTAAATTGGGTAAAAAGAACGTCCACGTATTCAAACGAGCCCATAAATCTTCACGAAAACGGCCAGCTTGAACCTCATTACGCAAATCACGGTTAGTACCTGCGATTAGTTGAAAATCGGCCTGAATTTCCTTATCACTTCCAACAGGAAAAAAGCTTTTGTCTTCTAGCGCTTTTAGCAGCATAGCTTGTTCATCAAGTCCCAATTCACCAATTTCATCTAAAAATAAAATGCCTTGGTCAGCACTTTTTAATAAACCAGCACGAGATGCAGCTGCTCCTGTAAATGCACCTTTTATATGACCAAATAAAGTTGACATGGCACTATCACCACGCAAGGTTGCACAGTTAACATCAATAAAACGGCCACTTAATTGAAATTTATCTTTCTTTAATTGAAAAATCTGTTTTGCCAAATGAGACTTACCAACACCTGTTGCCCCCATAATTAAAATAGGCGCACTAGAGCGAGTTGCAACTAACTCAACTTCCTCAATAAGCTGATTAAACGCTTTATTATGAGTAGAAATATTTTCTTTAAGTTGTTGCCAATTTTGCTTTTGTTCATCATCGAATCGCTGTTTTAAAACAGCGTATCGAGATAAGTCCAGATCAATAATTCTATATTCACCTTCTGATGTCTTTTGTTGATTAGGTGAACTTTGAATGAGTTGGGCTGGTAAATAATGCGCATCTACCAATAAATACCAACAAATTTGAGCAACATGCGTTCCGGTTGTGATATGCAATAAATAGTTATTTTTTTCGACATCAAACGGATAGGTTTTTACAAAGTCATAGAGTGCACCATAAACTTCAGCAAAATCCCAAGGATCTTTAATACTGACCTTATGTCCAGAAACCTCAGTTTGTGGAGAGATCTCTTTAGCATCTGCTGCTATAGATTTAACTAAATTATGATGTTGTCGATCATGTAACAGCACCAATTCATCTACAAGCAAATCTTCATGCATTAACAAGCTAATCGTAGGACGCCAACGTTGCCATCGATCTGGCTTTCTTCCCTGATCAAGTGTAGAACCCACAAAGCCAATAACGACTGTTTTCTTTGCATCCGCCATAATTTCTATAAAATTTTATAAGTGTCTATAATATACAATACGCATTTGACCAAACAATTCCAAGAATATGCTTCATTTTACTTTTTTAGGCACGTCTTCAGGTGTACCGACCCTGACACGTAATGTTTCAGGATTAGCAGTTCGTAACAGCAAAAATAAGGACTGGATTTTAATTGATGCCGGCGAAGGTACACAGCACCGCGTTCAACAAGCCAAACTTTCATTACAAAACCTAGTTGCCATTTGTATTACACACGTTCACGGCGACCATTGTTATGGTTTAGTTGGTTTATTGGCAAGTGCAGGCATGAATGCCCGTAGCAAACCCTTAATCGTGATTGCACCGAAAGAAATTCAGCAATGGTTTGAAATCACTGCCTATCTTACAGATTTACATTTACCCTATTCCCTTCAATTTATTGATGTGAATGAAGCAACGCAGCCACAACAAATCACTGACGAATTCATTGTTCAAGCACATCCACTAAGCCATCGTGTTCCAAGTTTTGCTTTTAGCATTTATATCAAATCTATTCAGAAGAAGTTAGATACCCAAGCTCTAACTCAGCTTGGCGTACCTCAAGGTGATATGTGGGGCCATTTAAAACGAGGCTACAATGTTGAATTTGAGGGAAAAACTTTAAAAGCTCAAGACTTTATCAAAGTTCAAAATCAACAAGTTCATGCAATTATAGGTGGAGATAATGATCAACCTGAACTATTAGCTGATGCTTGCAAAGATGCTCAACTCCTTATTCACGAATCGACTTACTTGCAAACGGTTTTAGATAAAGTCGGCAAAGGTCCAATGCATAGCTCAGCAAAAATGGTGGCTGAATTTGCAGAACAGCAATCTTTAAGTAATTTAATTCTGACGCATTTTAGCCCTAGACATCAGGATAAAGCTGGGCAGCAAGCTATTACCGAAGAAGTTCGCCAGTTTTATAAAGGTCATTTTTATTTAGCAAATGATTTTGATGAATTTACTTTAAATGGAGCTGGACAGCTTTTAAAAGTCAATAAAACCGTAAAACCAATTAATTAAATATATCCAAAAAGATATTTAAATATATTTTTAGATATACTTTCAATATTCAAAACCGCCAACAAAATTCATCTGATATAAAATAAAATTATTTATATTTATTATTTTCAATAATTTACACTTAAATTAAATGCTTTTTAAAAAAGTTGGCACACTCAGTGCAATAGTACAAAGCACACAACATCATTGGGATCTTGTGAATAACACCTGCCTGCAAACGCTTGGCAGGCAGGCTTTGAAAGGAAAAGAAAATGTCTGTCATTGAAGAAATTAACCAACAAGCTCAATTTGAACAAAAGCAGCAAGAACGCTCTTATCAAGTTCTGCAAAATGAAAAAAGTATGCCAGTCAAAATGTGGACTAAAGGCGTGCTTGTTGATGACAACTCAAAACAACAATTATTGCAAACTGCTCAAATGCCTTTTATTTATAAATGGATGGCGGTAATGCCAGATGTACACTTCGGTTTAGGAGCAACTATTGGTAGCGTGATTCCAACTAAAGGGGCAATTATTCCTGCTGCTGTGGGTGTAGATATTGGTTGTGGAATGATGGCAACCCGTACAAGCTTAACTGCTTCAGATTTACCAGATAACTTACATGCTCTACGTACTGAACTAGAACGATTAATTCCACATGGAATGACTAAGCGCGGACGTGATCGTGGGTCATGGGAAACTCCACCAGAAATGGTAGATCAAGCTTGGACCGATCTGGTTGCAGATTTTGAATATATTTGCGCAAAACACCCACGTTTAAAAAACACCAACAACCGCAAACATTTGGGAACTTTAGGTACTGGAAACCACTTTGTCGAAATCTGTTTAGATGAGCATGATCATGTTTGGATTATGTTGCACTCAGGTTCTCGTGGTGTAGGAAATGCTATAGGTAATCATTTTATTGAACTTGCCCGTAAAGACATGCAGAAGCATTTCATTAATTTGCCAAATAAAGATTTAGCATACTTAGTAGAAGGAACTGAACACTTTGATGATTACTGGTTTGCGGTAGGTTGGGCTCAACGCTTTGCGATGAAGAACCGAGAAATCATGATGCAATCTGCGATTAAAGCCTTGGCTACAATTGTACCAAAGCCTTTTCAGGCACGTTTGGAAGCAGTGAACTGTCACCATAACTATGTGGAAAAGGAAGAACATTACGGTGAAGAAGTAATGGTCACTCGTAAAGGTGCAGTCCGTGCGCGTCTAGGTGAATACGGAATTATTCCAGGTTCAATGGGTGCGAAGTCATTTATTGTCCGTGGACTTGGAAATCAGGAATCTTTCTGTTCATGTTCGCATGGTGCAGGCCGTGTTATGAGCCGTACTGAAGCAAAACGACGTTTTACTGTGGAAGATCAAATTGCTCAAACTGAAGGTGTGGAATGCCGTAAAGATGCTGCGGTTATTGATGAAATTCCATCGGCATATAAACCAATTGAAGATGTAATGAAAGCACAAAGTGATTTGGTTGAAGTGGTTTATACATTAAGACAAGTGGTTTGTGTGAAAGGTTAAAATCTTCGCACAACCATAAAGGTGAGCATATGTTTGTACAATTAGATCATTTAAAAACCAAAGAATTACAATCTAATCTTGATGCTATAGAGGCTGTATTTGAAGTTTCTTTATTTGATATCAAAGATGTCTCCAGATTTTCAAATACACGGACTATTCATCAACAAATGCTATTGAATTGTGAAAGTTTAGCAATAGAAAAATCCTTAGACTTAAACGTTCTAGCTGCCGAAAAATTAGATCATAATCTTGTAGATAGTGATATTGATAGCTTTGATAAAGTTAATTTGTTTTCCATGCAAAATTGGTTTTTAAGCTTACTACACGCAATTATTTATCCACCATATAACACTACCCTTGCCCGTCCTAATCAGATTGCTTTTTTAAAAGCGTTGTCTCAGTTATGTCTTTTAACTGAGAATGACTGTGAAATATATGATTGGGTGGGTTGTTCTGGTAGTGGTCGAGATGATGATTCTGAATGGAATGATTATTTTGAACCTGGTCGTGAATGGTGGGGCAATTGGTGCTTAACCATCTATTCAGCACAGCAACATAAAGGCTGTTTATTACTTGCAAGTTCAACAGACTAAAGAATAAGTTTTTAGGAAAATAAAAGATGAAACTCGCAGAAGCGCTTTTACTTCGAAGCGATCAACAAAAAAAGCTCGCTTCGTTAAAACAACGAATCAATGCCAATGTATTGGTACAAGACGGTGATGAACCTAGTGAAGATCCAAATGAACTGATCAAACAGATATTTGCTTTAACTCAGGAAAGCAATCAATTGATTTGTCGTATTCATTTGACCAATGCACAAGCAAAACTGGAAGATGGCAAAGTATTATTGTCTCTATTAAGCTTGCGCGATAGTTATGCTGAACAGCATAAGATTTTAATCGATGCGATTGCTAATACACATCGAGAACCTGATCGTTATAGCTCACGTGAAATTAAGTGGAAGAAAGTCATTCCTGTTTCTAACTTACAAAAGCAGGCGGATGATATCAGTGCGAAACTACGTGACTTAAACGTAAAAATTCAGGCTGCTAATTGGCAAATTGATCTAATCGATTAAACAATAAATTTTGTGAAATCATTTTCACAATCAAAGTTTGGACATACTGGGCGAGTACAAGATCCTGCGTTACTCCGATCTGAGGGATTGAAAATAATTCAGGCGGCTATGGCAGCATGTGAGCCGTGCATCGATATTCACTTATCAGGCTCAGCACTATGCACCTAGTAAATCTTTGTCAAAAGCAAAGTCACACGTTACTTCGCATTACCATGTACTGACAGTATGTTCATTAAATTAGAAAATAAGGAAAACAGAAGTGAATAAAGCTTTGGCAAATATGCCAAAAGCCATTCAAATTGATGGCTCACAAGGTGAAGGTGGTGGACAGATTTTAAGAACCGCCCTTGCCCTTTCAATGATTACAGGTCAGGCATTTGAATTAATTAATATACGTGCAGGACGTAAAAAACCAGGGTTAATGCGTCAACATTTGGTTTGTGTACAAGCATCTCAACAAATTAGCCAAGCTTATGTAGAGGGTGCTGAATTACATAGCCAACGTTTATATTTCGCACCTCAGCATGTTCAAAGTGGTAAATATCAATTTCAAATCGGTTCAGCGGGTAGTACAACACTGGTTTTACAAACGCTTCTACCTGTTTTGTTATTACAAAATGAAGCTACAGAACTCATCATTTCAGGGGGCACACACAACCCACTTGCACCAACAGCAGATTTTATTGAACACTGCTTTTTACCTACTCTAGCGAAGATTGGAATTAACGTCGATTTTAGATTAAATAAAGCTGGCTTTTTTCCGATAGGTGCAGGTGAAATTCAGGTTACCGTTCAGCCATGGCAACACCGAAACAAGCTAAATTTATTAGATCGTGGTGTTTTGCAATGCAATAAAGCTTTTGCAGCAGTATTAAATCTTTCAGAAGAAGCACAAATTGCACAGCGTGAACTAACTATGTTAAGTAAAAAGCTAAACTTAAGCTCTCAACAGCAATTTCATTTAAATGGAATTAGCCAAGGCAATACAGTGTATGTGAAAGTTACTCATCAATATCACACTCAACTTTTTACAGCTTTAGGTGAGAAGAGCAAAAGTGCAGAGCAAATAGCTGATCACTTAGCAAAAGATGTAAAGCTATATTTATCCTCGCAGGCTGTTGTAGATGAGTATTTGGCAGATCAATTGCTTCTACCTTTAGCTTTAGGTCAAGGTGGTGAATTCACCGCACAATGTATTAGCGAACACACTCATACTCAAGCAGCCATGATTGAAAAATTTATTAATTGTGAAATCGAGTTTGCCGAGTTAAGTCCAAATCATTTTCATGTAAAAATTAAAGTTTAAGAAGCTCACAATTGAGCTTCTTATTTGTAAAAACTACTCTACAGATGCTAAAGCTGTTACCAACAGCTTCCAGCATTTCTCTACAGTATCAACTTTGACTCGTTCACCTGGTGCATGTGCACCTTGAATATCTGGTCCAAAAGAAACCATCTGTAAATGTGGATAATGTTCACCAATAATCCCACACTCCAAGCCTGCATGAATTACTTTTAGATTTGGCTCAATATTAAATGCATTTTGATAGGCTTGTTGTAAGCACTTTAGAGCAGCCGAGTCAGGATTTGGTGTCCAACCTGAAACTAATGGTGTGAGTATAGAGGCGATATTAAATTGACTAAAATGTGCCTGAATTTTTTCTGCAAAATCTTGAGCTTCTTGATTCACCATTGAGCGAACCATTAAAACAGCTTTTCCGCCTTCTCTATTTAGTCTCACCACCCCAATATTATTTGAAGTCTCAACCACATCTGGGAGAGCTTGACTCATACTTGCAACGCCATAAGGACTTGTTGCTAAAGCTTGTAACCACTCGTTTTGCTGTTGTTGAGCAATTACTTCGGTCACTTCAGCTCTATTAGGCTGAATAGTTAATTGCAGATTGTCATCAATACCTTGTAGCTGTTTTTTCCATGCTGTTTGATATTCATCGAGTAATTTTTCTAATTTAGGCAATTGGTTAGACGAAATAGCAATGGTTGCCAATGCTTCTCGAGGTAAAGCATTACGAGCTGTACCACCTGTAAATTCAACAAGGTGTCCACCCAGCTTTGCTAAATACTCATTTAAAAAGCGGGCCAGAATAACGTTGGCATTGCCACGTCCTAAATGAATATCTACACCAGAGTGACCACCTTTAAGGCCAGCCACCTGAATATTTACAACCATCAAGTTTTCAGGAATTGGTTCATAATTAAGTGGTTGCTCAACTTCAACATCAATACTGCCAGCACATCCGAGATATAACTCACCCCACTCTTCTGTATCAATATTAAATAGCCATTTCCCTTTTAGTACACCTGCCTGTAAAAGCCGTGCACCACTCATACCTGCTTCTTCATCAACAGTTAAAAGAACTTCAATTGGGCCATGAGCAATATCATTTGAGTCTAGAACTGCCAAAGCTAAAGCTACACCAATGCCATTATCAGCACCCAAAGTCGTATCTTTAGCAATCAACCAACCATCTTCAAAAACTGGACGAATCGGGTCTTTAAAGAAGTTATGTACTGTGCCTGTATTGGCTTGTGTGACCATATCTAAATGGCCTTGCAGAATAACGCCAGATACATGTTCTTTACCCGCAGTCGCATTCTTACGAATAATTAAATTACCGACTTCATCTACGTAAGTTTCTAAATTTCGACTTTCAGCCCAGCTTTGTAAAAACCCACGAAGCTGCTGTTCATGCTTTGATGGCCGAGGAATAGTGCAAAGTGTCTGAAAATGCTGCCAAACCACTTGAGGAGATAATGCTGCAATATCAACTTGTGTCATGAAAACCACACTCTAATTATGTAAATATCTTAATAATTTCAATATACACAATGCATTAAAGATAGGTAGGGATTTCGGGAAAGATTTTGTATTTTTATCTTTAATCTAAAGAAATTGTACGACTTTTCTAAAAAAGCCGTACTTCACAAATAAATATTAACAAGCGTATTTTTTAGTTTTTCCACTCAAATGCTGAAAAGCTATGATCAGCTTTCAAACTATTTTCAACGGCCTGCGCAAGTTGACGAATAATGCTTTGTGTTTCAATCTTTTCAAACCAGTCTTGCTCTTCATCTGGATTGGCAGAGATTTCACACATCAAATGCCCATCGTGGTCTGTTTTCTGACAAGTAATCGACAAGGGTAAAAGGTGATTATCAATACTCACTTCTACCTTTTCATGCTCATGCACAATATGCTGTGCATCAAAGCCATAGTGCCCCAATTGTTTAAACAGTAAAGCCGCTACATATTCTTGAGTGATATGGCATTCATTTGGTGGATGATCAAGCACCCCATGTTGTGGGCAACTGGCAATAAATTGTAATTTTTTCATCCTTTGTCCTAACACTTTTATCATTATCTGCGCTTAGCATAAGCAATAAACAAACAGCAGCCAAGCCTTTAGCCCGCTGCTGCCGTTGCTATTGTGTTAGCAATTATAAAATGTGTTAGGTCAAAAGTTATTGGCTAACTTCGATTGTTAAGCCTGCACGATTCGCCAACTCAGTGAAAGTTGGGAAACTTGTCGCCACAGTTTCAGTACCATGAATTGTAATCGGACCAGAATTACGAAGACCAGCCATACTAAAACTCATAGCAATACGGTGGTCATGATGTGATTCAATTTCACCACCAGCAAAGATTGGTGACCAATCACCTGACTTACCCTTACCTTCGATAATGATGCCATCATCAGTTGGCGTGCAGTCAATACCCATGATTTTTAAGCCATCTGCCATAACCTGAATACGGTCAGATTCTTTCACACGAAGTTCTGCCGCACCAGTTAGTACCGTTTGGCCTTCAGCACAAGCTGCTGCAATAAATAAAGCTGGGAATTCATCAATTGCCAAAGGCACTTGATCTTCGGGCATATGAATGCCTTTAAGCGTGCGTGAACCTTTAATATGAATATCAGCAATAGGTTCACCACCAGCAATACGTTCATTTTCAACAGTTAGGTCAGCACCCATCTGTTTTAAAATTTCAATTACGCCAGTACGTGTTGGATTAATACCTACAGCTTCCAGAATAACATCGGAACCTTCAGTAATTGCAGCACCCACCATAAAGAAAGCAGCAGATGAAATATCTGATGGTACTTGAATGTCAGTACCTACTAATTTTCCGCCACCCACAAGAGAGATCTTATTGCCTTCAGTTTTAACATCATAACCAAATGCACGAAGCATGCGCTCTGTATGGTCACGAGTTGGTTCTGGTTCAGTTACCGAAGTTTCACCTTCAGCCCATAGGCCCGCAAGTAAAATACCAGACTTCACTTGAGCAGATGCCATAGGTAAATCGTATTGAATGCCTTTTAATTGCTGGCTACCCGTAATGCTGACAGGTGGTGTACCTTTCTCACCTGTTGTCTGGATTTGCGCACCCATTAAACGCAATGGCTTAGCAATACGCTCCATTGGACGTTTAGAAAGTGAAGCATCACCCGTCATCACTGAATCAAACTTTTGTGCTGATAACATGCCTGAAAGCAAACGCATGCTTGTACCAGAGTTACCCATATACAATGCGCTTGCAGGTGCTTTTAAACCATGCATGCCTACACCATGAATGGTCACTTCACCATTTTTAGGGCCTTCAATGCTTACGCCCATATCACGGAAAGCTTGCAAAGTTGCCAAAGCATCTTCACCTTCGAGAAAGCCAGTTACATGGGTAGTGCCTTCGGCAATAGCACCAAACATAATGGAGCGATGTGACACAGATTTGTCACCCGGTACGGTAAATTTACCTTTAAAGGCCTTATTTCCCGGTAAGATACTGAATTGCTGTGTCACCTTATTTTTCTCCATTAAAGGTTTTTTGGCTAACATATGATTGAAATGCTGACGTGCTGCCTGAGCATGGCCGAGTAATCCCATTAATGCGTGAGAATCTTCGTTTTCAATCAATTTTCTAAGTACGGTAAGTTGCTTTTCGAAGCCATCTACAGCATTTAATATCGCTGTTTTATTGGCAAAGAAAATGTCATGCCACATTTGAGGATCACTAGCTGCAATCCTTGAAAAGTCACGGAAACCACCTGCTGCATAACGGAAAATATCAAGATTATCTTCACGATTTGCAAGTTGCTCGACCAGATTAAATGCCATTAAATGTGGTAGATGACTCGTATGCGCAAGCACTTCATCATGCTTAGCAACATCCATACAAATGACTTCAGCTTTAGCAGCTGACCAAAGTTGAATTAATTTATCAACAGCCCATTCTGCACTTGTCGGTAACGGCGTTAAAATTACTTTGTGATTTGCAAATAGATCAACCCTACCTGCATGAACACCCGTGTGTTCACTACCTGCAATAGGATGTCCCGGTACAAAACCTGCTGGTAAATTTTCACCAAATACAGCTTTTGCTGCATCAACGACATTACCTTTTGTACTTCCCACATCAGTTACAATCGTGGTTTCTGACAAATAAGGTTTAATTTGCTCAAGCACTTTTTGTGTAGCACGTACGGGCAAGGCTAAAACAACTAAATCTGCCCCTTTCACGGCTTCAACAGGATCAGAAAATCCTTCTTGTATTAAGCCAAGTGATTTTGCATCTTCTAAAGTTTTCTGTGAGCGTGTAGATGCAACAACAGTTGTGGCCAACTTTTCTGCAACAATAACACGAGCTAAACTCGACCCGATGAGTCCTAAACCAATAAATGCAACTTTTTTAAATAGGGGTTGTGACATAACTTCAACTTTGCTTTTGCTCAAAGTTATTTAAACCATTGAGCAATTTGTTTTTAAGCATAATGACATGCTTATCTTGATGCATGTCATTATTCCAACATAAGTGATTACAGAACAGCGGCAGGATAAGAACCTAAAATACGAATCTCTTTCACCATTGGGCGAATATCATTAATCGCAGCAGCAACATTCTCTTGTTCGATATGACCTTCTAAATCGATAAAGAATACGTATGCCCACTTTTCAGGTAATGCTGGACGAGTTTCAATACTTGTTAAGCTAATATTATGTTTTGCAAATGGTGCTAAAATTTCTAGTAAAGCACCCGCACGGTCATGTGCTGAAATCAATAACGATGTTTTGTCATTACCGCTTTGTGGAATTTTTTCACGGCCAATCACTAAGAAACGCGTGGTATTTTCCGGATTATCTTCAATATTGCTATGTAAGATTTCAAGGTTATACATGCCTGCTGCAATATCAGATGCAATCGCTGCCGAATGCCATTCATTGCGAATACGGCGCGCAGCTTCTGCATTTGAGTTTAAAGCAACACGTTCAACACCTGGATAATGCGCATCTAACCATTGGCGACATTGGGCCAGAGTTTGCTGATGAGCATAAATCTGCTTAATACTGTCTTTACGTGTATTTTCAGAAACGAGGAATTGATGATGAATACGCAATTCAACTTCACCAATCACATTTAAATTCGATGTTTTAAAGCAATCTAAGGTATGGTTTACAACACCTTCAGATGAGTTCTCAACTGGAACTACGCCGTAATGTGCACTACCAGCTTCCACTTCACGGAAGACTTCATCAATCGTTGGGAGTGGTCGTACAACCGCATCTTTACCAAAATGCTTAAGCACAGCAGATTGAGTAAAAGTACCTTCTGGCCCTAAAAATGCAATACTTTGCGGTGCTTCTAAAGCAAGGCAAGCAGACATAATTTCACGGAACAAACGCGCCATGGTTACATCAGACAAAGGACCTTGGTTACGCTCCATCACTTTACGTAACACTTGTGCTTCACGTTCAGGACGATAAAACAAAGGATTCTCTTCGGAAGCAAATTTAGCTTTCGCAACAGCTTCAGCAAGGCTTGCGCGTCGATTTAATAATTCTTGAATCTGTTGATCCACGCTATCAATATCTTCGCGAATTTGTTCTAAACTAAGAGAAGTCGTTTTGTTTTGATCATCGTTGATCATTAGAATGCAGCCTCAGTAAAATCATCTTTTGAACGAGAGTATAACAATAGTCTGCTTTGATTTGTTAGGCAATATGGCTGTAAGAGCTTTTTTCATTAACCTTTTTGCACACATTCCTTGAATCGCTTTATTTGATAATGATTTTCATTTATCATTTGTATAATAAATTTTATTATTCCCCATTATGCATAAATCATTTTTCTTTTTACCTTGCTGTTTCCTTTTGAGCTCATTAATAAGTAGCTCTGTTTTGGCTCAAACTTCTACACAAAATCAATCAAAAATCGTTTTTCAAAATAATCAGGCCCAATTTCAAATTAAATCTAAAAATACAGGCCATGATTATCTTATTCAAATTTATAAACCACCCGTTGCCCCACCCCAACAGGGTTATCCAGTACTTTATATATTAGATGGCAATGCAACATTTCCAAGTGCTGCCAATATTGCCCAGTCAATTGGTGCCGGTTCTGCAAAATTAGGTCTAGACCCGCTCATGATTGTCGCGGTTGGTTATCCGCAGCAAAAAACTTTTGATGTGCAAAAACGTGCTTATGATTACACACCAAAACCTTCTGCTGAATTTCAGGCACAAGGTAAATATAAATATGGCGGTGCTGACAAATTCATCAATTTCTTAAATGATGAACTCAAACCAGAAATTGCAAAACAGTTTCCAGTTAATAGTCAACAACAGAGCCTATATGGACATTCTTTTGGGGGCTTGTTGGTTCTTTATCATTTTTTTCAAAAGCCAGATGTGTTTCAGCGTTATTTTGCTGCCAGCCCTTCTCTTTGGTTTGACCAAGGCATGTTATTCCAACAGTTAAATCATTGGCAAAGTCAAAAACAAAACAACTCTCCGATGCTTTTGACCACGGTCGGTACACATGAGCAAGGTGGACCTCGTACTCAACTTGATAATAAATTTAACGAAACAGATTTCTTTAAAGCTCTGGAAAATAAACGTTCAGATCAATTTACTTATTGGCATTTTTATAACCCTGCTGAACAACACATTACAAATTTGTATGCGAGCCTACCTAAAGCTCTTATGTTTGCTTCGTGCAAAGACCTAGAAAGCTGTAAATCTTTATTTGATGAGCCATCACAGCAGCCAGCCAAGTAAAAACATAATTACATTTAAAGATGATTATTTCGTTGTTCTTAAAGATAGTCCTCTTAATGCATAGATTGGTTATACTGACCCAATATGTCATAACAACAGTAAAATAGAATGAATAAAATTATTGTTTTAGGCTTACTGGGTCTTACAAGTTTTAGTTTAACGGCTTGTGGCGGTTGCCCCTTAATCGCAGGATGCAATGGTAGGGATAATTCTCCGTACTATATAACAACTGTCAGTAATCAAGTTCGTGGTATTCCAATCCCACCCCAAACCAAGCTGACTTATCAGTCGCAAAATTTCAGGCAGAAATTTGAGCAAACACATGCTTTAAAAGAGAAAAATTTATCAGGCATCTATTTACAAGAAGGTACAGCAATCATTTGGGGCGGTATGCCAGTAAACATGTTTATACAGTTTTCGAATCCCGAAATGAAAGGCTTCTCGGTCTATCCAGCACGAGGATTTAAAGCAGAATTATCAAATGAGTTTTTACGTTTATGGAAAAGTTGTGAAAGTGATTTAAACATTAACTTAAAGGACCCAAATGACTGGTCATTTAATCCTGAAAATATGAAAATAACTGGTTGTGGTGTCGTCTTTCAAGAACGTAGTGAATACACCGAAGATTCATTTCATCAAGATGAAGCAGATGAGTTTTTAAAAAAGATGAATCATGCATTACAGCAATTACCGAAACAACAAGACTATCCTGTCATTCAACAGAAGACTAAATAGTTAAAAACAAAACAGCCTGTTCTAAGACAGGCTGTTTTTTTCTCTGCTTAATTAGGCTTTGCCAATTAATCCACGCGCTACGATTTCTTTCATAATTTCATTTGTACCACCGTAAATACGTTGGATACGAGCATCTACAAAGAAACGTGAAATTGGATATTCAGTCATATAACCATACCCACCAAAAAGTTGGAGTAAGTTGTCTGCAACCTTCATTTGCATATCACTACTGAAACTTTTCAATGCCGCAGCCGTTTCTACATCTAGTTTGCCTTCTTGATATAAAGCAACGTTTCTTTCATAAAAAGCTGCTGTAGCAAGCTCATCAATTTTTGCTTGTGCTAAAACAAAACGAGTATTTTGGAACTGTGAAATGGGTTGACCAAATGCTTGGCGCTCTTTTACATAAGCTGTTGCCAAATCAATCGCACCGCGAATTGCCCCAATTGCAGTAGATGCAATTGCAGTACGTTCACGAGGTAACTCTTGCATTAAATAAGCAAAACCTTGCCCAGCTTGGCCAAGTAATTGGTTTTTAGGTACTTTCACATTGTCAAAAAACAGCTCAGATGTGTCTTGAGAATGTAGGCCGATTTTGTCTAAATTTGTGCCTTTTTTAAAGCCTTCCAGATGTGTATCTGCCAATAATAATGACACACCTTTCGCACGGGCTTGGGGATCAGTTTTTACTGCAAGCACAACAAGATCAGCATGCTGTCCATTTGAAATAAATGTTTTTGAACCATTTAATAAATAGTGATCGCCTTGCAAGATGGCGCTGGTACGCATTGATTGTAAATCCGAGCCTGCTCCAGGTTCAGTCATACCAATTGCACCAACAATTTCACCTGTTACCATTTTCGGTAACCAATATTGTTTTTGCTCTTCTGTCCCAATATGTAAAATATACGGCGCAGCAATTTCAGAGTGACAAGAAATAGCTGTTGATAATGCACAAAAACCGGCACGTGCAGACTCTTCAACTAACATTAATGAGTAGTAGGTTGGAACCCCATAACCACCATATTCTTCTGGAACATCTACACATAGATAGCCATTTTCGCCCAGTTGATTCCAAACTGAACGAGGCATGATTCCTTCGCGTTCCCATTGGTCGTAGTGAGGCGCAATATGCTCACTCATAAAACGTTTAAAATTATCACGGAATAATTCTAAATCTGCATCGTATGCCAACATAATATTTTCCTTCAGCTTTATTGTTTTATCGAATCTCGTTGCTGTGCATGCTAATCATTTTTTTAGCAACTGTCATGGCATAGCTGCTCATTAAAACTGTACTTTTCAGTCAGCCAATAAAAAAGGAAGCTTTAGCTTCCTTTTTTATATAGTTTTATTTGAATTAATCTAGACCTTCAGCGACTTGAGGACTTTTTGGTTCCATCATTTTTCTGTCGACTTCATCTGGATTATTTAAAGCATCATTAAGCTTATCTTTATCTAAAGCACCAACCCATTTAGCAACCACAATCGTCGCTAAAGAGTTACCAACAAGGTTAGTTAAAGCACGTGCTTCTGACATGAAACGGTCAATACCTAAAATCAATGCCAAACCTGCAACTGGAATATGTCCTACAGCAGACAAAGTTGCCGCCATAACAATAAAACCAGAGCCTGTTACACCCGCAGCACCCTTAGATGAGATTAAGAGTACTAATAACAAAGTGATCTGATGTTGAATATCAAGCTGAGTATTCGTTGCCTGAGCAATAAAGATTGCTGCCATAGTCAAATAAATTGACGTTCCATCTAAGTTAAATGAATAACCTGTTGGAATAACCAAACCGACTACAGACTTTTCACAACCTGCAATTTCGAGTTTACGCAACATGCGAGGTAAAACAGATTCAGAAGAAGATGTACCAAGTACAATTAATAACTCTTCACGAATCATGCGAATCATTTTGAGAATACTGAATCCACTAACACGGCTGATTGTACCCAAAATCAAGAAGATAAAGAGTAGACACGTAATATAGAAGCAGAGAATTAATTGCCCTAATTGTACAAGTGAACCAACGCCATATTTACCAATGGTGAATGCCATTGCACCGAATGCACCAATCGGAGCCAGTTTCATGATCATGTTCACAATGTTAAAGAACACATGTGCAACTTGATCAATAAATTTTAAAACTGGACGTCCTGCATCACCTAACTTATGTAAAGCAAAACCAAAGAGAATTGCAAAAAGAAGGACTTGTAAGATTTCACCATTTGCAAATGCGCCAACAACCGTATCTGGAATGATGTGCATTAAGAAATCAATGGTAGATTGTGACTCACCAGAACTGACGTATTTTTGAATGCCCGAGGTGTCTAGAGTTGTAGGGTCAATATTCATCCCTACACCCGGTTTAGCAATGTTAATTACAACAAGGCCAATCAGAAGTGCAATTGTTGAAACAACTTCAAAATATAACAACGCGACGCCGCCAGTTTTTCCGACTGACTTCATGCTTTCCATGCCAGCAATACCGCTGACCACGGTACAGAAAATAACTGGAGCGATGATCATCTTGATCAAACGAATAAAGGCATCACCTAATGGCTTGAGTTTCTCACCTAAACCTGGGATATGCTGTTCAACACCATTGACAATTTGCGTTGAGCTTGGGGAAAAATGCCCTACCAAAACACCCGCAATAATCGCAATAATCACCTGAAAATAAAGTGATTTATAAATCGGTTTTTTAGCCATAACTTTACTTCAATCTATATTTCCAAGTCCGTTGGAAATACCAAAATGAAACGTCTATTCTTTACGAATACACAGCCCTAACCTTTCACATGAACACCGCAAAAGGGAAACGGTTCTTTGTAAACAAAAAACCTTCCTACTACCTCAATGAAAACAAAAAAAGTTGTTTTCTAAAACAGGAGAATACCTGAAGTTTCTAACCACTTTGAGTAGTTAGAAATAACCTCTTACTTTTTCAATAAAAAGCTGAAGATATAGGAGAATCACAGAAAATTATGATATGAATGCTCAAAAAAGCACGAGAAAGTGTACTCGAATTAAACAATGATTCGGTTAAATTTTTAGCTAATACGCGCAAAAAACACTCATGCAGCCTTAAGACTTTAGTATAAGAAACACTTTTGATATTTTTTCGACAGTTTTTTATGTCATATTGATTAAATACTTGTGGACATTTCATTTTGAGCTGCCTACATCCCATCATTTTTATTGTTTTTGAACCACGATGAATACTAAACGTAATATCTATAAAGATGCTGAACACCCATTCGCTCAATATGTCCGTATTTTAGGTAAGGGAAAAAGTGGTTCACGCTCTTTAAGCTATGAAGAAGCTTATCAAGCATTTAGCATGATTTTAAAAGGTGAAGTGCTTGATGTTCAGTTAGGTGCTTTTTTAATGCTACTTCGTGTTAAAGAAGAATCTATTGATGAACTCGCGGGATTTGTTCAAGCCACTAGAGATCAACTCAATTTTCAACCTTTGGAAGTTGATTTAGACTGGTCATCTTATGCGGGTAAACGTAAACATTACCCATGGTTTTTGTTAGCAGCTCTCACACTTGCCCAGCATGGCTATAAGATTGTTATGCATGGTGCATCAGGCCACACGCTTAACCGCGTCTATACCGAGCAAGTTTTAGAATATCTGGGTTATCAAATTTGTCATTCTGAACAAGAAGTACGAACACAAATAGCAGAGCAAAATTTCGCATACTTACCACTAGATGTGATTTCACCAGTTTTAAGTGAACTAATTTCTTTAAGAAATGTAATGGGCCTACGCTCACCTATCCATACTTTAGCCCGCTTAATCAATCCTTTTAATGCTAAAGCTACCTTACAAGCTATATTCCATCCAGCTTATCGAACTTCACATCAACATAGTGCATTGCGCTTAGGCTATCAAAATAGTGCTGTCATTAAAGGTGAAGGCGGTGAGTTTGAACGAAATCCAGATGCAAAAACACTCATTTGTGGCATTAAAAATGGTGAGCTCTATGAACATGAGTTACCAAAGCTCACCCCTGAACGCAGTCCAATTGAAGAAGAGTTAGATTTAGCAACTTTTAAAGCAGTATGGTTAGGTCAACAGCACCATGAATATGGAGAAATGGCCGTAACAGAAACCATCGGAATCGCGCTATATACGATGGGCGTTGTTGCGAGTTTTGAAGAGGCAATGCAAAAAGCAAAAGTGTTATGGGATACACGAAATTTAAGCAATCTTAATTCGTAGTTAACAAATGCTATCGTGAAGGTCGACATGGATGTCGACCGTATCACTGCGATACATGGAAGTATCGTCAGTGATACAAAAGATTTTTGGTTACTTTTGATCCTTCAAAAGTAATAAAAGCCTATATGCTATAACTCATAAAAAACATGGTATTCAAGGCTATATGGAATAACAAAAAATAAGTTTTCTGTCTTATAAAATTTTAAACAAAACGAATTGGTTTAAATTCTGGCTCATGTTTGTGATGATCATCTTCACAAACCTCACCCTCTTCTTTCGTACCGCGGTCAATATAACCACTACGCTGCTCTTCTGGTAAGTTCTTTAGCTCCCAAGCGATTACAGCTTGCATACAAGTTTCACGCTGCTCTTTTGTTAAAACAACGCCATTTGGCCATTTACCAATTTCTACTGCTGTTTTTAAACGCTCTACAATCTCAGGGTTTAAAATAGATAGCATTTGTTCAATATTCATGATTCATCTCTTTGGAAAGATTCAAAATCTTGGTTCCAACCAAGTTTGGTACGGCAGGCCATATAAAAATCATAACCTGGTGGATGCAATAAACTTAGTTTAAATGGATGTTTGCGGATGTGTAAACTATCTCCAACATTGAGCGATATGCTATGTTGACCATCTGCACTCACCATCGGTAACACCCGATTTTCGCGAATAACAATCTTAATTTCGCTTTGTCCACCGACTACGATAGGACGTGATGACAATGTGTGGGGATGCATTGGAACTAATGCAATCGCATCCATACTTGGATGTAAAATTGGTCCACCACCTGACAACGCATACGCTGTTGAACCAGTTGGAGTCGAAACAATTAAACCGTCACTATGCTGGCGATAAACATATTGGCCATCAATGTTGAGTTCAAAGTCAATCATGTGGACCGACTTACCCGAATGCAAAACGACATCATTTAAAGCAATGGCATCATAAATGACTTCGCCATTTGTTCGCACTTCCATTTCAAGTAAGAAACGGCGATCAAGTTGAAAATGCCCTTGAAGCACTTGGTCAAGTTTAAAAATCGCTTCTGACGGTTTGATATCGGTTAGAAAACCTAATCTCCCACGATTGATACCAATAACAGGTGTATTGTAACGAACCAAAGCTCTTGCCGCATGGAGTAAAGAGCCATCCCCGCCTACTACAATAACTAAATCAGCAACTTCACCTAATAAATGACGGCTTACCACCTGTGCATGATCATAAGGCACTAATTCAGCAGTTTCCTGATCAAAAATGGGGTTTAAGCCTAGGTTCAATAAATGATCATGAATTAAACATAGTGTTTCTACAACTGATGATTTATCTGGTCGACCGATTAACCCGACGTTTCTGAAGGACTTATGTGAAATTTGCACGAATGAGTAAGCTCCGCTGCGATACTTGCCTATAATAACATTATCCTGATTAATTTAAAAAAACATAACTACAAGATGCTGTAAAATTCAATCTAAGTTTTCCAATTATTCACAGTTTTATCATTGCAAATTGATGACAAGCTATCGCATCATTACAGGCATTGTTAGGGTTTTATCTCATTTTTATGAAGTTTGAACGTGGTATCGGTTTCTTTGCACTAATCTTTTCCATTTTGGTCATTGGTGCTTTTATTGCTCTTAGTATCTATCTGATTCGTTTAGATAATATTATCCGTGAAAAATTTGAAGGACAGCGGTGGGATATTCCTGCCAAAGTGTTTGCACGACCTCTGGAAATTTATAACAACGCGCCTATTTCCCAAGCAAATTTCACTCAAGAATTGAAGCTACTGGGTTACAAAACTTCAAGTAATTATGACAAGTCTGGAAGTTATGTTGCTCAAGGCAGTAATATGTATATTCACACACGTGGCTTTGACTACGGCGACAGTGTTGAACCTGAACAAGTCTTAGAGTTAAGTTTTGCAAATGATCAAGTTGTTGAAGTTCGAAGTACCAAACCTTCTTCAACTGGCGTTGCACGCTTAGAACCGTTACTCATTGGAGGAATTTATCCTCAACACAATGAAGACCGTGTACTCATTAAACTGAATAATGTCCCTAAACCACTTATTGAAGCTTTAATTTCTACAGAAGACCGCAATTTTTATCATCATCATGGTATTTCAATTCGCGGTACGGCTCGTGCACTAGTGAGTAATATCACAGGTGGAAAGCGTCAAGGTGGCTCAACCCTGACTCAACAATTAGTTAAAAACTTCTATCTCACACCTGAGCGCACATTAAAACGTAAAGTCAATGAAGCATTAATGGCTTTGCTCATCGAACTGCATTACAGCAAAGATGAAATTTTAGAAGCCTATTTAAATGAAGTAAATCTTGGCCAAAACGGTAGCTACTCAATTAATGGCTATGGTTTGGCTTCACAATTTTATTTTGGTTTACCATTACGTGAGCTTAGTGTTGCACAACAAGCTTATTTAGTAGGTTTGGTACAAGGACCTTCTTTATATAATCCTTGGAAAAACCCTGAAGGTGCAAAAAAACGCCGCGATACCGTATTAAATAACATGCGTGTGATGGGTTATTTAACTCAAGCCGAATATGAAGATGAAATTGCACGTCCTTTAAATGTATTAAGCAAACCAAGTTTAGGGCCTGCAAAATTCCCAGACTTTTTAGATATTGTACGTCGTCAATTGCGTACAGAATATCAAGAAAGTGATTTAACCAATCAGGGCTTACGTATTTTTACGACCTTAGACCCAATTACTCAAACTCAAGTTCAAAATGCATTTAAAGCTTCAGTAGACCGCTTAGCAAACAGCAACCCAGCACGTTTGAAAAACCTCCAAGGTGCTGTACTGATTGCGCATCCTGAAAATGGTGAGCTTGTTGCAGCAGTTGGCTCTACACAAGACTTTACTGGTTTTAACCGTGCTTTAGATGCAAAACGCCAAGTCGGTTCTTTATTGAAACCTGTCATTTATTTAAGTGCGATTGAATCTGGACGTTATAACTGGGCAAGCCAAATTGAAGATGCTCCAATCAGTGTTCCTGTAGACGGCGGTAAAAGCTGGACACCTAAAAACTATAGTGGTGGTGGACATGGTGTAGTAAGTCTGAGCGAAGCATTAGCAAACTCATATAACCTTTCTGCTGTACGTTTGGGTCAAGAGTTTGGTTTATCAACATTTAGCAATAATCTAAGAAAGTTTGGTGTTGAATCAACGATTCCTGCCTACCCTTCTATTTTCCTTGGGGCAGTCAATATGTCACCAATGGAAGTGCTCGGAATCTATGAGAACTTCGCTACAGGCGGTTTTAAATATCCAACTCGTGCAATTCGATCTGTGGTAGATGCGAATGGTCGTTTACTTGACCGTTATGGCCTGAATGTTCAACAAACGATTGATCCGGCTGTTGGCTATATCATGAACTATGGTTTACAACAGGTCATGTCTTCGGGTACTGGTCGTTCAGCCTACAGTAGCTTATCTCCAGCTTTAAAATTGGCAGGTAAATCAGGTACGACTAACGATACACGTGACTCATGGTTTGCTGGTTATTCGGGTAACCATGTCGCTGTAGTATGGTTAGGTTTAGATGACAATAAAGTAACTGGTCTAACAGGTTCATCTGGTGCATTGCCAGTATGGACTAACGTGATGAAACAGTTACGCCAAACTCCTGTGAATATACGTCAACCAGACACTGTACAGTGGCAGTGGATTGATCGTGCAACGGGTGATTTATCTGCTCAGGCTTGTGATGGCGCTATGTATATTCCGATGCTAACCCATACGGTTCCGCACCGTGCTACTCCATGTGGAGCACCTTATTATCAAGTTGATCCAACATATACGCCACAAAGTGATAACACAACGCCTGACTCTCAGGATGATAATACCGACAGTTATATTCGTGAAAGTGAAAGTCAGATGCAACAAGATCTGTCAAATAACTCACACGTGATTTCAAGTGGTAGTTATAACAACTAAGCGTAAACAGGAAATTAGGATATGTTGAAGAAAGGTGTTTTTTATATTGGTGCTGTTCTTATGGTCGGCTGTACAACTTTGCCCGATCATTCTGACTCCAAAGAGAAAACACCTACTCCTCCAGTCAAAAAGACGGAAACTCCATCGGGTGTAAAAATTACACCTTATGATCACCCGGAAATTCAACGCAAAAATTTACAGGTGATTGTTCCTCAACAGAAAAAGCCTCAACATTTTAGTGATGATGGAAGTCAGTTACCTGCATTTAAAGTTTTAATGCAGAAAACACAGCAGGCTTATAAAAATCAGCAATGGTCAGAGGCTGAACGCTATGCACTTCAGGCACAGCGTTTAGCACCGCAAGCAGCTGAGACTTATTTATTTCTTGCACTTACTGCAAATCATAAACAGCAATATTCTAATGCTGAGTCTCTTGCCAGACGTGGTTTGAGTTTTGCCCAAAGTCAGGCAATGAAAAAACAGCTTTGGCTAACTATTTTAAAAGCTGGGCAACAACGTAATAACCAAAAAACTGTTCAAGAAGCACAGCAAGCATTAAAAGCGCTCTAGCTTTTAATGCTTTTATGTTTTATTAAAAATTACGAATACCCGCCAAGCCATACGCACCGTGTTGCTGTGCTGTGGCTAAATCATCAGGACTCATGCCTCCCAAAGCGAATACGGGAATCTGGCATTTCTCAATCAAGTCATTTAAACGATTCCACCCTAATGCGGTCGCATCTGGATGGGTCTCTGTTACTTTGACAGGACTTACAAAAACAGCATCACAGCCAATTTGCTGAGCATGCTGTAAAGAAACTGCATCGTGGCAAGCAGCAATAAAACGCACTCCCACTTCCAAGTCGCCTTTATGTAAACTCATTAATTGGGGTTGCTTAAGATGTACTGTTTTTATATGAGTTTTTAACTCAGGTTTTAGCTTGTGCCAAACTTCGACATTCACGATTAATTTTGAAAGCTGATTGGTATCTAAAAGAGCTAATTTTTCTAGATCTGCCTGATCAAAACTATCTTTTTCACTACGCCAATACACTAAAGTGTCATCATTTTCGACTGGTGCCAGCGTAGGACTAATTTTAATAAAATGCGGCCAATACAATCTTTTTATGATGTCTTTATTGGCTTTTGGAAAGTTTAAGTGAAGTAATTGTTCACGTGTGTACCATGCCCATGGTTGATGAATAAGATTTAATAGTTCATCAGGCACATAACTATGGAATAAATGTAAATTGACAATAATGTCGTCATATTCATGATGAATATAATCAAATTGATGCCAATCTTTTAAACCAATACCCACTTCTTCATAGATTTCACGGCGACAGGCTTCTTCGGGTGTTTCACCTTGCTCAACCTTCCCCCCCGGAAACTCATGCTTTCCACCTTGATGCTGCTGCTCTTCGCGCCATCCAACTAGTATTTTTCCATGATGGATCAAGATTGCTATAGCGACATCAACAATTGGTTTGGGCATTTTTTTACTCTCTAAAACTTTTCTCAAGTGTAAGCAAATTTTATCATTTTATAAAATCTTAAAAATCTCATTGACAGATCTATTCGATAATGATTATCATTTAAATCGTTCAAGAACATACCACGGAGCACAACAAATGAACGCACCTTTTAGCTTATTTACTCGTAACAATGAAACAGCTCATGCCTTACCAATGTTACATTCTAACAACCTCTTTGCATTAGGCCGTGAAATCCGCATTATGCATGCTGGCGAGGAATATCGTTTACGCCTCACTCGCAACAATCGTCTAATTTTAACTAAATAAAAAATACACTCGCGTTTCAATAATATTCGTGGGAAAACAAAAAATGGATAGCATGGGTAACCATGCTATTTTCTATAATGGAAGATTAACCTCTACCCTCAAACCACCCTGTTCAGCATGCATAAAATGCAATTCACCATTGTGCAATTCAATAATTTTTCGAGTAATTGAAATTCCCAACCCTGAACCTTGTTGCTGAGTGCCTAATACTCGAAAAAAACGCTGCCCTAAACGTTGCAATACCTCATCATCTACACCATTTCCTGTATCTTCTATAGCGACCTTAATTTGCTGTTCGTCCTGACTAATCTCGACATGAATAGAGCCTAAATTCGGGCTATAACGAATGGCGTTATCAAATAAATTTCTAAAAGCAATAAACAGTAATTCTTCATTTGCAAACATTTTAGTTTCTGTCGAGAAAGTATTTGTCTCTATCAACATCTGTTTAGCTTTCGCATCTAAATCTACAGTTTCAATAACTCTTGCCAATAAGTAATTTAAATCGATAACTGCCTTAGGAAGTTGTGGCTGCTCAGCTTCATTCGGTTCCAAACGAGCAAGAAGTAGTAAATTTTCAAGTATCTTTGTACTTCTAGAAACATCTTCTTGTATACGTTCAAAATCTTGATGAAGCTCGGGAAGATGCTGGTATTTACGCTGTAAAACTTGAAGACGCATTTGTATGGCAGATAACGGAGAACGTAGCTCATGCGAAGCATCTGCGGTAAAACGCTGTTCAGCAACAAGAGCCCTTTGCAATCTTGCAAGCAACTGATTTAAAGCATCTATAACAGGTTGAATTTCTGTAATAACATCTGGTTCTTGAATTGGTTCTAAATTTGATGCAGTTTTTTGAGCAATACGTTTTGAGAGTAAATTTAGTGCAGCCAATTGATGCTCGGTACGCCAACTTACAATGACCCATTGTAGTAGCCAGAACAACACCATAAGACCACTATATCCGGCAAGTGCTTTGAGTACTTCTTCAATACGTGTACTCATTGGCTGAAAAACTTCAACTTGGAGTTGAGAGTCATCTTGTTGTGCAGCCAGACTACGCCATAATTGACCATCAAACCAAAAATATGAAAAACCTTCTGACAAGTTACCTTGTTCAAAAAGTTCATGCTGATAGCTATGAGAATGGGTCAATACTTGGCCTGTGTTTAATAACTCATATTGAATATCAAATTCATCGCTCAGCTCATCAAACTGTTTCATGGAGTGTCCAGAAAGGTCAGAAACCAACAAAGTATCTGAAATTTCATCCATAATTTCGTCTTGCACTGACATGTTGTGATAGATCGAAAATATGGTGAGTAAACTTAAAGCCAACAGCCCCACCACAACGCTACTCCACATTGTGGTTTTAACCAGTTGCGACTGCAAGGATGAGCGATTCGATTTCATTTTAAATCTCCCATACGATAGCCTAGCCCCCGTATGGTTTTAATACTGCTACTTCCAATTTTTTTTCGAAGCTGATAAATAAATACTTCAATCGCGTTACTTTCAATTTCCTCACCCCATGCATAGAGTGCTTCTTCTAATTGATCACGGGTAATAATATGCTCGGGCTGCATCATAAGCTTACGCAATATTTGGAATTCTTTTGCCGTTAAATCAATAGACTTGC
Organism: Acinetobacter sp. DMC2; assembly: GCF_056314305.1. Lineage (NCBI taxonomy): Bacteria > Pseudomonadati > Pseudomonadota > Gammaproteobacteria > Moraxellales > Moraxellaceae > Acinetobacter > Acinetobacter sp. DMC2. Next base: position 467,847 of record NZ_JBQUYP010000001.1, read on the forward strand.
CCGCACTTAATACAACTTTTGCTTGTGTATCAAGTTGCAGGTCACCCCACGTTAAAATTGATTGCTGACTCAAAGTTTGTTTGCGTAATTGAGCACGGATACGAGCAGATAACTCTTCTAAACTAAAAGGCTTAACCAAATAGTCATTTGCACCTAAATCTAGTCCTTCTACCCGATCATGAATGCTGTCACGTGCAGTAATAAAAATAACAGGAACATTTTTTTGTTTATGACGGATCGTTGTTAAAACTTTTTCACCAGCCAATTGCGGCAGTCCCCGATCAAGCAAAATACAGTCATAGTTATGCTGTTCGATTGCCGTAAGGGCATAATCACCTCTTTCAACCCAGTCTACTTGATAACCGTCTAACTCTAACCATGATTGAATGCTTTCAGCTTGAGATCGATCATCTTCTGCAAGCAAAATTCTCATCTATTTTTCCTGTTGTATCCTGATTTGATCTTGCCAAGCCTTTATAAAAAAAGCAAAGCCGCATCATTTAAATGCGGCTAAAAGTAGTAGATCTACAGACTCATGAATTAAAACTGAACTTGATCCACATCAATTTCTACACGTTTTAAAGGTTTATAGTCGATATCTACTTCACCAATTAGAGTGACATTTGTATTTGCTGAAATAGGACGACCCTGCCAAAGTTCATCATCTACATCAATTGTAATGCTACCTGTCTTGTCACGAAATTGATATTTTTCATCACCTAAAGACTTTACAACCTGACCATGTAATTTGACTGGTGTATTATCTTTCGCCGTTAATGCATGCTTAACAGTTGTCAGAGTTGCTGGAGCAATTGCTGCCTGATTCACAGGTGTATTTGCCATAGCTACGCCAGTAACTGTTAGACCTGTAGTCATTAGTATTGCTTTAAGCATTTTCATAAGATCACCTTTTTAACCACATCTTGGAATAGCGTAAGTACAACAGGCATAGATGAGGTGAATCTTAAGAAAAAGTTAATTTAATGGCACAACCCGCAATACCTCTTCTAATGTTGTAAGACCATCAATCACTTTACGAGCACCTGCAATTCTTAAGGGTTCTATACCTTCTTTTTTAGTTTGCGTTCTCAAATCATTTAATGTCATATGGCTACTAATAAGATGCTTAAGCTCAAGACTAACTGGCATAAATTCATAAATACCGACTCGCCCTTTATAGCCTGTATGACGACATTGTTCACACCCAACTGCCTGATAAACTTTTTCTGGCATATCCATAATGTAGTCGAATGTTAAATGTTGCCATTCATCCTCATTAATATGAGTTTGCTGTTTGCAGAGTGGACAAAGTTGTCGTACTAAACGCTGAGCCAATACACCTAAAATAGTTGCTGCCGTTAAAAATGGCTGCACACCTAAATCATGCAATCGAGTCAAACTGGACGGCGCATCATTGGTGTGTAAAGTTGATAACACCAAATGACCTGTGAGTGCGGCCTGAATGGCCATATTCGCTGTATCTTGATCACGAATTTCCCCAATCATAATAATGTCTGGGTCTTGTCGCATAAGTGCACGAACACCGTCTGCAAATCCTAGTTCAATTGCGTTATTGACCTGCATTTGGTTAAAACTAGGCTCTAACATTTCAATCGGGTCTTCAATGGTACAGACATTAACCTGATCTGTTGCGAGCTGCTTTAAAGAAGAATATAACGTTGTGGTTTTACCGGAACCTGTTGGCCCCGTGACTAAAATAATCCCATGGCTATTTTTTGTTAATTGCTGCCACTGTTGTAAGAGGCCCTCTTCAAAACCAAGCTGATGAAAAGAACGTACCAACACATCTGGATCAAAAATACGCATGACCAGTTTCTCACCAAACGCTGTTGGTAAGGTTGATAAACGGAGTTCAGTTTCTTGACCTTTAGGTGTCCGTGTTTTTAATCGACCATCTTGCGGTTTACGTTTTTCCGCTACATTTAAACGCCCTAAAATTTTAATTCGGGAAATCACAGCGGTCAGTGTATTTGAAGGCATGTTATAAATAGTGTGCAACACACCATCAATACGGAACCTGACTTTACCATTGTCTTTACGTGGTTCCATATGAATATCACTGGCACTCTGCTCAAATGCAAACTGTAAAATCCAGTCAACCAATTTCACAATATGCTGATCATTTGCATCTGGATTTTGACTATCACCAAGCTGCAAAAGCGCTTCAACATTTTTAGTGTCACGTTCATGAGCTGCATCTTTTTGAGCGGAATTTACCGCACGGCTGACCTGATAATATTCACGCAAATAGCGTTGCAACTGTTCAGGGTTAAGTAATACCCGCTCAATTTTTTTAGGTGCTAGACTCCGCTCTAAATTGGTTAGCCAATCTGTTTGAAATGGTTGATCTGTTCCAATCACGATTCGGTCGGCACGAATTTCAACAGCTAAAATATGATTGCGAATGGCAAACTCTTGTGACATTACTTGCGTTAAAGCACTGACATCTGCTTTTAAAGGATCAATCACGAATAAAGGGAGCTGAACCAGATCTGCAAACCATAAACATAAGCGGTTTAAACTTAAATGAGCATGTGTGTGCTGCTGATCTTTTAAATTAAAATGTGCAATCCACTGTAATGGGTGCCACTTTAATTGGTCTTTTTGACGGTGGCTTGACTGTACCAGTAATTTATCTCGTTCTGTAATACGACCTTCTTGTAATAATTGTTCTAGACACCAATACGTATCTATTTGTACATGTGCATTCATGCGTTATCCCCAATATATTTTTATAATATAGCAGAGATATTTTTGATTTAGCTCGTCACAAAATTGCTAAACGGTACTTTTAAATATTCTTTAACTTCAAATCATTAAACCAACTCTCAACTTAATATTTTTTTGCGTCATAGTTCACATTTATAAAAAAACTGTGTATGTGGTTTTGTCTAGAAAAGGTACTATGCTCATTATAATAAAAAGCATAAACTGAACGTGAATATATGATTTTTAAAACGATTCAAATCGACTTATAACAATAAACCAAAGAGGAAGTAACATGGAGCTTCCAATGACAATGTCATTACAAACAACTTCATTTGAAGAATTCATTACCGTGATTGCTGCGGCGCTCGGTTGTGGCTTATTAATTGGTTTAGAACGTGAGCGAAGTAAGCTTAAACATGAATACAAAACGTTTGCTGGATTTCGATCTTTTGCAATTAGTTCATTATTAGGCGCCATCTGTTTTTTATTCGGCACTGAAATTGGAATTGTAGGCGCTCTCCTTATTGGCGCGATCAGCATTGCCTCTCTCAAAAATCAGCCCAATGACCCTGGTGTGACCACCGAACTTGCCTTTATTATGACTTACTTTATTGGAGCGCTGTGCATTTGGAATATATCATTGGCGGCTGGACTTGCCGTAATCATGACGATTATTTTATTAGCTAAACAATCTATGCATGGCATTGCCAGTCAGTGGATTACTGAATCAGAATTACGTGATGGTATTTTCCTACTTGCCTTACTGTTAATAGCGCTGCCTTTAGTACCTAATAAGCCTTTCTGGGGGCCAGTCCTAAATCCACATGTGATTTTAAAATTACTGACTTTAATCTTATTTGTGCAAGCCCTCGCCCATATAGCAAAGCGGCTTTTGACATCTAAAAATGCTTTGTTGCTTTCTTCTTTAGCTTCTGGATTTGTTTCTAGTACAGCGACTATTGCCAGTTTAGGCTTAGAGGTACGCTCAGGCAAAGCCAATGCAACGACAAATGCAGGTGCTGCATTGATGTCTTGCGTTTCAACACTCATTCAAACTTTAATTATTGTGATTGGAATTAGCTTTGCTTGGTTTAAACTGATTATATTTCCTACACTTATTGCATTAGTAGTTTTAGCAATCTGGGCCTTCATTTTATTACGTAAAGCAGAGCCCAGTACAACTTCGCCCGAACTCGACTCAAGAATGTTCAGCTTAAAAGAAGCAATTATTATTGCCAGCACACTCACTCTCATTCAGATTGGAGTATATGGCCTAAGTCTATATTTGGGAGATGCGGGCTTAATCGCTGGAACCCTACTTGGCTCTTTGTTTGAAATACACGCAGCTATTGCGGCAGTCATTGTGCAAGGTGAACCTGATAGCACGCATATGACACCTTTATTAATTGCATTTTTAGGAGGTTTCGCAGTTCATGCCCTTGCCAAAAGTGTGAACTCTGCAATTTCGGGCGGGCTACGCTATGCCCTTGCTTTCGTTCCAGCCCAACTCATTCATATGGCTATTTTTATTAGTTTACTTTGGCTCAACATCCATTGGTTTTAAAAATTTCTATTGCGCAAGCGAAGAAGTCTTCACCACATCAACGACAGTAACTACAAATTGATCGACCTTAAAATGAATATCAAAGTCTGAAAATTTCATTTTATAGATTCGTTCAGCGTCTTCTTGGTAGGCAGGCCGAGGATCTAAAGATAAAACTTGCTCAAGCTCATCAATGTACTGTGAATTCATTTCATTATTTTGCAGAAAATATTTTTGCGCTATTAACGCAGCTTCTGACCAAACGACCGACTTCCGTTCAGGTTCTGCATGTGCATAACCACTTTCTGCATCAATAATTGCATCAGAATATTGAATATAAGGTTTGATATCTAAAATTGGAGTGCCATTTAATAAATCACTTCCTGTGATATAGCCCCGAACAGACTTACCAACTTTTTCCACTTTATTCAATTTTACAACTGAAAGCCCGATTGGAGATGGTCGATACATGCTACGTGTAGCAAAGACTCCAATTTTCTCATTACCGCCTAAACGTGGTGGACGAACCTGTGGACGGAATTTATCTGCACTCTCCTGATTTTTATTGTCATGAAACTGCCAAACTAGCCAGAGATGACTGAACTGCTCAATTCCCTCAAATGCTAATAAGTCATTATAAGGTTCTGCCATTTCGATATAAGACTCAATATTTACCAAATTAGGCTGGCGTGGAATGCCAAATTTTTCACGATATGGGGAACACATGTGGCCAATTATGGGGAAGGTGACAGAGTTGATCATCACTTTTTCTTATAAACACAATTAAATATATTCAGTTTATCGGGAATGAAATTAGATTAGAATAGCAATCTGTTTTCTTTTAATCGTGATCGAGACCTTTAATGGCTGCTTTTAACGTCGAACGCATTACTCATGTTCATCACTGGAATGACACCCTTTTCAGTTTTAAAACTACACGCGACACCAGCTTACGTTTTAAAAATGGTCAGTTCGTAATGATCGGACTAGAAGTGAATGGTAAACCGTTAATGCGTGCGTATTCGATTGCAAGTGCAAACTACGAAGAAGAGTTAGAATTTTTCTCAATTAAAGTACAAGAAGGTCCTTTAACTTCGATTTTGCAAAAAGTACAAGTTGGCGATGAAATTTTAATTTCTAAAAAACCGACAGGTACATTGGTTCATGATGACCTTTTACCGGGTAAAAACTTGTACCTTTTATCTTCTGGTACTGGCCTTGCACCATTCTTATCAATTATTCGTGACCCTGAAACTTACGAACGTTTTGAAAAAGTAATTGTTGTTCATGGTACACGCTATATTTCTGAACTAGCGTATCAAGACCTGATTTTGAACGAATTACCAAACCATGAATTCTTTGAAGAATTAGGTATTAAAGACAAACTTGTTTACTACCCTACTGTTACTCGTGAACCTTTCCACACTCAAGGCCGTGTAACAACTGCAATTGAAACTGGCGCTTTATTTGAAAAAATTGGTTTACCACGTTTTAACCGTGAAACTGACCGTGCAATGCTTTGCGGTAGCCCTGCGTTCTTAAAAGATGTTGCTGCATTACTTGACCAACATGGTTTAGTTGAATCACCTCGTATGGGTGAAATGGGCGACTACGTAATTGAACGTGCGTTCGTAGAAAAATAAGATTTTTCTAAATAAAAAAACCGAGGTAAAGTCCTCGGTTTTTTTATCTCTTTTTATAAGGTGATACTGCCATCAATACAGGTAACAGCTGTTCCACCCACTAAAATTTTATCTTGGTGCAATTCAAGTTGAAGCTGTCCATCTCGGCCTAAAGCCCGACCTTGTGAAGAAAGCACCACATCATTTTGTGCTGGCAAAATTTCATGGTAACGAATAAATGAAGCTACGCTACCATTACCACTCCCACAAACTGGATCTTCATTTATTCCAATAGAAGGAGCAAATGAGCGGACTTCTATATGTTTTTGCTCATCATTATTTTCATAAAAACCATAAACCGTCGCTCCACCAACTTTCATTTCTAAATCATGTTCTTTTAAAGCAGCAAAGTCTGGTTGGCTATCTAAAACAGCTTCGGCATTCACCGCTTGTAATACAATCCAACGTGCGCCTACATCAACCAATGTAGCATTCCATTGTGTATTAATTTTACATTTTAAAATTTCAGCCAGTTTTTCAGTGTGCATTGGGTCAAGTGGAGTAATTTTAGGCTTAGGTAGTTCAAATGAAATATGCTTTGAGTCACTTACTGTCAGAGTCACCAAACCCGCAGCACATTGCTGTACCAGTTTACCATCTTTAGGTGTCACGAGGCCTGCTTCAAGCAAAGCATAGGCAGTACCAATTGTAGGATGCCCAGCAAAGGGCAACTCACTTTGTGGAGTAAAAATTCGAACCTGATAGTCAGCTTGAGAATCGGTCGCAGCGAGCACAAATGTCGTTTCAGAAAGATTAGTCCAATTCGCAATTTCCTGCATCTGTTCAGATGTTAAGGCACTGGCGTCCATAATGACTGCAACAGGATTACCTTTAAATGCTTGTGAAGTAAAAACATCAACTTGTTTAAATGCAACAACAGACATAGACCACTCCTACTGATTTTGTAATTAAAAATTATGGCTTTTAAATCCTTACCATTTTTTGATCTTACTGATTTATTTTTAATGGTCACAGTATCAGTTAATATAAAAAATAATAGATACAGTTTTTCAGTTTAGATTTGCGTTAAATGAACTAATCAAAAGCAATCACTATATTTGAGTTAAATATAAGATCCCTATAAAGTGTATCCATTGCTTTAGCTTTTTAATGAATTGACATGTACAAATATAAAAAAGTGAGTGATGACCTCACCCTGCAAATTCAGAATGGCAGACAGCCTATTGGCTCTCGCTTACCATCAATTCGCGACTGCGCAAATCATTATCAGGTCAGCATTAACACCGTAAAAGAAGCTTATCGTCAGCTTGAAGACCAAGGTTTAATTTCAGTTCGCCCACAGTCTGGCTACTATGTTTGTCATGCGCCTTCAAACTTATTAGAACTCAAAGAGCGTTATGTCAGTGAAGAAAAAGTATCTCTTTCAGGAATTAGCTGTTTTCTAGCACAAATCGTTAAAAAGCAGATGGATCCTGACTATGTCAATTTGGCCTTAGCTTGTCCTACAGGTGAAAACTTCTATCCAATTGAACGCTTAAAACGCTTAACTGCTCAAGTTTTACGGACGCAGCCAGACATTTTTAAAAACTATACTTTACCGCCCGGCTCTATGCGTTTACGTACACAAATTGCGAGGCGAAGTTTACAACTTGGTATGTTTCTTTCAGCAGATGATATTGTGCTCACTCACGGCACAATGGAAGCTTTGAGTCTTGCGATTATGGCAACCACCCAAGCAGGTGACAGCATTGCTCTTGAGATTCCTACTTTTCATAACCTGTACCCGCTTCTTCATAATTTAGGCCGAAAAATTGTAGAAGTACCGACTTCGCCGCATACAGGTATGTGCCTTGATGCTCTTGAAGAACTGTTAAAATCTAAAAGTGTACAAGCTATATTAACCATTCCAACAGGTCACAATCCTCTCGGTTTTAGCATGCCTGAAACTAACCGTCGTCGCTTGGCAGAGTTAGCTAATCAGTTTCAAGTTCCTGTCATTGAAGATGCGATGTACGCCGAATTGCAACTGACAGAACCGCTTTTACCTAACATTAAGGCGTTTGATCAAAATGGATGGGTTTTGGTGTGTGGTAGCTATACAAAAACCGTAGCACCCGACTATCGAATTGGTTGGCTAGAAGCTGGGCGCTTTCGTAATATTGTGCAGCAACTTAAATTTACGACCACTGTTGCTGAACCGGCTTTGCTCACGGAAACTTTAGGACTTTTCTTAGAGAATGGCGGATATGATCTACATTTACGGCAGCTCAAAAAACGCTATCAACAGCAAATCGATACCATCAAATCTTATATATGTCGTTATTTTCCACTCGGTACCCGAGTCAGCCGCCCACAAGCAGGATTTATTTTATGGTTAGAACTACCCGAATCTATTGATGCACTAGAACTGTTTCACCAAGCAATGGATGAAAAAATCTTATGTATGCCGGGAATTTTGTGCTCGGCTGATAAACGTTTTAGTCACTGCTTACGTATAGCTGCGTGTTTCGAATTAAATCCTAAAATGTTAAATGCTTTGATGCAGTTAGGAGAACTAGCAAAAAATATGCTACCTGCGCAAAAAGATATAGGCCAAATCCCTACTAATTCAGTAGGTTGAATCCAAAATATAGAGTTAATAAAATAAAACCATATATTTTTTATGCCTTTTATTCTATGAAAACCGAACTCCTCTCTCCCGCAGGTTCACTAAAAAACATGCGCTATGCATTTGCCTATGGTGCAGATGCCGTATATGCAGGCCAACCACGTTACAGTTTACGTGTGCGTAATAATGCTTTTGATCATGACAATTTAAAAATTGGTATTGATGAAGCGCATGCTTTGGGTAAAAAGTTTTATGTTGTGGTGAATATTCAGCCACATAACAGCAAATTAAAAAACTTTATTCGTGATCTTAAACCGATTATAGCGATGCAACCAGATGCTCTTATTATGTCTGACCCAGGCTTGATTATGATGGTGAGAGAGCATTTTCCTGATGTGCAAATTCATCTATCTGTCCAAGCCAACGCTATTAATTGGGCCACTGTTAAGTTTTGGAAAGATTACGGTTTAAGCCGTGTCATTTTATCTCGTGAGTTGTCATTAGAAGAAATCGAAGAAATCCAGCAACACGTCCCAGATATTGAACTCGAAGTTTTTGTACATGGCGCACTATGCATGGCCTACTCAGGCCGTTGCCTACTTTCTGGTTATATGAACAAACGTGATGCCAACCAAGGTGCTTGTACCAATGCTTGCCGTTGGGACTATAAGTTGCATAAAACTGAAGAAGATGCAAACGGAGATGTGATTCCTGTTACTCAGCTCAACACCTCAGAAAAGTCTTGCTGCTCATCAGGACAATCAGAAACAACCTCGGTTCAAACTTTACTCGTACAACGTAATGATGAAGAAATGTTTGCTGCCGAAGAAGATGAACATGGCACCTATTTTATGAACTCTAAAGATTTACGTGCGGTACAACATGTAGATCGTTTAACAAAAATGGGCATCACTTCACTGAAAATTGAAGGCCGTACTAAATCCTATTTTTATTGTGCGCGTACTGCTCAAATTTATCGAAAAGCAATTGATGATGCATTAGCAGGTAAACCATTTGACTCAAGCTTAATGTCTCAACTCGAGGGTTTAGCAAACCGTGGTTATACCGAAGGTTTTTTAAGACGGCATGTGCATAGCGAATATCAAAACTATGCTGATGGTTCATCACATTTTGACTATCAACAATTTTGCGGCGAGGTTTTAGAACGTCATGGCGATTATATTCGCATTGAAGTTAAAAACCGTTTTGTAGTTGGCGATTCTCTTGAACTCATGACACCTCAAGGCAACATCACCTTTACCTTAACTGAGATGCGTGATTTAAAAGGTAACCCAATTACAGATGCTAAAGGTTCAGGGCATTTTGTTGACATTCCACTCTCACAAGATGTTGACATTAGTTATGCCCTACTCGTACGTAATTTGCCGCATGCTAAGGAAAATATTACCGCATCAACTTTAGCTTATTCAGCGAGTTAAACATGGCACTTTTGATTACAAGTGACTGCATTAACTGTGATATGTGCTTACCTGAATGCCCCAATACTGCTATTTTTGAAGGGAGCAAAGTTTATGAAATTGATCCACTTCGTTGTACCGAGTGTGTAGGCTTTTACGATGCGCCAACGTGTAAGGCAGTCTGTCCAATCGATTGCATAAAACCAGACCCTGCGCATGTTGAAAATAAAGAGCAACTGCTAGAGAAATTTAAGGGCCTAAATTTACTCAGCTAATTTAGCTTTTTAAAAAGTCTATGGAGGATCAGACTAAAGTTGCTGTTCCTCTTAAATGACTATGCAGCTCAATGATTAAATAAATGAATAAATAGCTGAGACCACTTTGCTAGTGATAAAATCAATTTATCAGTTCAGTTTGATTTAATGGACATTTTGTACCAAAAAAATTAAACAATCGTTAAAACTGCCAAACCATTTCAACATTTCATGTAGATTGATTAAAACTCATTCTGGCGCAGCTCCCCATGTCTTATCTTTATTTAGCAATTGCGATTGCTTGTGAAGTCATTGCAACTTCAGCTTTAAAAGCATCTCAAGGTTTTACTGTTCCCATTCCATCCATCATTACAGTTGTGGGCTATGCAATTGCTTTTTATTTACTGTCCCTGACATTAAAAACGATTCCAATCGGAATTGCATACGCCATTTGGTCGGGCGCGGGTATTATTTTAATTTCTGCAATTGGCTGGATATTTTACAAACAGCATTTAGACTTGGCGGCCTGTATTGGTCTTACTTTAATGATTGCAGGTATCGTAATCATTAATGTGTTTTCTAAAAATACTCATCTATAAAATATAATTAAAAAAGTAACCGAGTAAGATGCAAATCCTTTTTTAAAAAATTTCACCTTACTCGGTATGAGCAGCTTATTTCAAACTGCCCGTCAAAAATTGTTTTAAACGCTCACTTTTCGGATTGTTGAGTACTTCATCAGGATGGCCCTGCTCCTCAATTTTCCCTTGATGCAAGAAAATCACTTGATTAGACACATGACGTGCAAAGCCCATTTCATGTGTCACCACAATCATGGTACGGCCTTCTTCAGCCAAACTCTGCATAACCTTGAGTACTTCACCCACCAGCTCCGGATCAAGTGCACTGGTTGGCTCATCAAATAGCATCACTTCCGGTTCCATTGCCAAAGCACGAGCAATCGCTACACGTTGCTGCTGGCCACCAGATAAAAATGCTGGATATTTATTCTCAACGCTTTCAGGCAATCCAACTTTGCGTAGATATTTCCGCGCACGCTCTTCGGCTTCAGCACGCTTCACACCAAGCACATGAATTGGCCCTTCAATGACATTTTCAAGCACTGTCATGTGTGACCATAAATTAAAGTGCTGAAACACCATCATCAGTTGAGTACGCATTTTTTGTAGTTGCTTTGGATCAACCACTTTTAAATTGCCTTTTTTATCAAAGACTGTGCGTAATTTTTCACCATTGAGTTTAATGGTGCCATTGCTCGGTTGTTCTAAAAAGTTGATACAACGCAGCAAGGTGCTTTTACCTGAACCGGATGAACCAATAATACTAATTACATCGCCAGCATTTGCATCAAGTGATATTCCTTTCAGTACTTCATGATCACCAAATGTTTTGTGTAAATCACGAATCACTAGTTTTGCAACGTGTTCCATTTATGTCTCCTAATGATTCGATGGCTTTAAAAATGCCAACCAACGTTTTTCCAACTTTCGAAATATCCAAATCAAAATAAATGCCAACATCGCATATAACACCGCAGCAATTCCAAAAGCATTGAAGGTGTCATAGGTTGCCGCATTTACATCACGCGCAATTTTCAAAATATCTGGAACAGTGGCTGTAAATGCAATGGTTGTCGCGTGCAACATCAAAATGACTTCGTTACCGTAAAATGGCAAAGCACGGCGTAACATTGATGGAATGATAATACGTGTGTAGAGTTTCCATTTTGACATTCCAAAAGCTTGGGCAGCTTCAATCTCGCCATGTGGAATAGAGCGAATCGCTCCAGCGAAGATTTCAGTCGTATATGCACCAGTATTGAGCGCGAATGCCAAAATGGTGCAATTTATGCCCTCTCGAAAGAATGCATCGAGCGTCTGATGTTCATGCACGTAATCAAAGCTGTAAATACCTGAGTAAATAATCAATAGTTGAATGTACAGGGGTGTGCCACGAAAAATGTAGGTAAACAACCAAACTGGACCACGCAGCCAAAGATTTTCTGATACTCGTGCAAGTGATAAAGGCACAGCAAGCAAAAACCCAATACCAATAGAAAGTACCAATAACCAAGCAGTCATCGCGACACCGGTCATTTGTAGGCCATCGGTCCAAAGGTATGCCTGCCAATACTGTTGAAGGATTTCAATCATAATTGTCCTTTCCTCACACCAGCAGAATAACGACGCTCAAGCCACATTAAAATCAGGTTCGATACGGTGGTAATTGCCAAATAAATCGCAGCAGCCACAATGCTGAAAAAGAACAATTGCATGGTACTTCTACCTGCATCTTGCGTAATTTTTACAATATCAGTCAGGCCAATAATAGAAACAAGTGCGGTTGCCTTAATCAAAACTTGCCAATTATTACCAATACCTGGCAATGCAAAACGCATCATTTGAGGGAATAAAACACGTCGAAAAACCTGCCAAGGGGTCATACCATAGGCCATTGCTGCTTCAATTTGACCCGTTGGAACCGATTGAAATGCACCACGAAAGGTCTCTGTAAAATATGCACCATAAATGAACGCCAAAGTAATCACACCAGCCACGAATGGGTTGATATCAATCTGGTCCATTTGCAATGCTTCAGTAATTTGGTTTAAACCTAACTGCAAGCTATAAAATAACAGCAGCATAATCACCAAATCGGGCACGCTACGAATGAGCGTGGTATAGGCAGTCGCAATATAGCGTAAAGCTTTAATATTAGAGAGTTTTGAACTCGCACCAATTAAGCCAATAATGACAGAAAGCAAAAGTGACAACAGCGCAAGCTGTATGGTCATCCATGTTCCGCTGAGAAGGAGTGGCCCATAGCCAGATAAAAACATGACTCATCTTCTCCTTAAAAACAATATCTAATATTGATGAGATGAGAATAGATCTAAAAATGTCGGCACTCAGCCGACATTTTTCACATCATTAGTAAATGTTAAAGGAGAAATATTTTTTCTCGAGTTTCTTGTATGTACCATCCGCAATGATTGCTGCGAGAGCTTTATCAATATTGGCTTTCAAATCTGCATCTTCTTTGCGTAAACCAATCGCTGCGCCTACACCCAGTGTTTTTGCATCAACCACATTGCTACCGACAAAAGTAAAGTTCTTGCCTTTTGGTTGTTTTAAGAAAGCACCATCAACCATGATTGCATCTTGTAAAGTTGCATCTAAACGTCCAGACATCATGTCTTGGTAAATCAAGTCTTGAGTTGGATAAGGAACAACGCTCACACCTTTTGGTGCCCAATAAGCTTTAGCGTAAGTTTCTTGAATTGTGCCCTGCTGTACCCCTACACGCTTACCTTTCAATGATGCAGCTGTTGGTAATAACGGTGAGCCTTTTTTTGCAACCATACGTGTTGGCGTATTGTAGATTTTGCTACTAAATAAAATTTGTTTCGCACGTTCATCAGTCACCGTCATTGATGAAAGAATACCGTCAAATTTTTTCGCTTTAAGTGCTGGAATCATCCCATCAAAAGAGTTTTCAACCCAAACACATTTGGCTTTGAGTTTTGCACAAATGGCATTACCCAAATCAACGTCAAAACCAGTTAACTTGCCATCTGGTGTTTTATATTCAAACGGCGCATAAGAGGACTCAGTCCCAAAACGAATCACCTTCCAATCCTTTGCTTGTACATTCGTTGCAACAGCAGCCAAAACTAAGGTTGTTGAAACGAACATTTTTTTCATAAAGCTTGCCATCTTGAAGCTTCTCCTTAAAATCCAAATAAGGTGATAAAAATTTGAGTATTTCTAAATTACTCTTCTGCCGAAATAATTGCAATTTCTATACCAGTAAATTAAGGATTTATGAAGATGACTAAACAGTGGATTGTATTAACTGATTAAATGTTGAAAAATCACTCAAAATATGAAGCTAATTTTTGAGTGTATAAGCTTCTGCCATATTTTCATTTTCGACCAATGTCCGAATCGTATATTCATGGTTATGTTCTTTGGCACTGGCAAATTCACATTTCTGATCCCATAACATTGAGCAACCACTCAACAATGGACAACCTGCAAATAATTCAGCTACCCAGTCAACAAACACACGCACTTTAGGTGATAGATGACGGTTTTGTAGATATACGACTGATATTGGCATAGGTGCTGGCAACCATTCAGTGAGTACTTCCTTGAGTGTGCCATCTTCCAGATGTTTAGCTACCATATAATATGGACATTGAATTAAGCCAAACCCCTGTACAGCCAAATCAACATATGAATCACCATCATTGACAGAAACACGCCCTTTCACACCAACGCTATGAATTTCACCATCTACCATAAAATCCCAGTCGATATTGCGTCCGGTACGACTGTTAAAGTAATGCACAACCTGATGTTTTTTTAAGTCATCGATGACTTTCGGTTCACCATGTTCCGCCAAGTAACGCGGTGCAGCAACCGTCACACACTGAATTGTTCCAATACGACGTGCAACCAAACTTGAATCTTTCAACTGACCAATACGAATGACACAGTCCACCGCATCTTGTACCAAATCGACCGGACGATCACTCATTCCAATCACCAAATCAATATCTGGGTAACGTGTATGGAAGTCACAGAGCATTGGAATTAAGATCATGCGTCCAATCGAAGCTTTAACATCAATACGCAGTCGGCCTCTCGGTCCACGTTCCGAATCATGAAAATTTGATTCTACGTCTTCGACATCGGCTAAAATTCGCGAAGAACGTTCATAATAAACCGCCCCATCTGGTGTCAAACTCAATTTACGGGTAGTTCGGTTTAATAAACGAACCTGTAGATGTTTTTCTAAACCCTGAATGGTTGTAGTCACAGAAGCACGCGGTAGGCCTAAACTGTCAGCCGCTAAACTGAAACTATTTGTTTCGACAACTTTGTTAAATACTCTCATCGCATGAAATAGATCCACACGCACACTCCTATCAATTCATGCATTTTTCATTCAAACACATCAATTGTTATAAAAATACGAATAGTGTTATCAAATTTAATATATTTATTCGTGATTGACAAACTTTTATGCTCCGTCCATCCCATAAACCCTGTTTCTCCCATACGGACCATAATTAAAAGTCTGAAAACAGGTATCCAGATGATTAGGAGCACCTCATGTCATTTTCACGCAAACAGTTCGCACTGTCTGCCATCTTTGTTGCCATTTTAGCAACAGGAGGCAGTTTTATATTTTTACATGAAAATGCCGATGCAAAAGCTGCACCGACAACAGCCCAACAAGCTGCTACTGTTGATATTTCTAATGTCATTAGCAAAACCATTACCGATTGGCAAGAATATTCCGGTCGCTTAGAAGCCATTGATCAAGTCGATATTCGGCCTCAGGTTTCAGGTAAACTCATCGCCGTACATTTCAAAGATGGCAGTCTGGTTAGAAAAGGCGAGTTACTTTTTACCATTGACCCACGTCCTTTCGAAGCAGAACTCAATCGTGCTCAAGCACAACTTGCTTCCGCTGAAGCACAAGTGACTTATACGGGTTCAAATCTTTCTCGTATTCAACGATTAATTCAAAGTAATGCTGTCTCGCGCCAAGAGCTGGATTTAGCAGAAAATGATGCACGCTCAGCCAATGCCAACTTGCAAGCAGCTAGAGCAGCCGTTCAATCTGCACGTTTGAATCTTGAGTACACGCGCATTACTGCACCAGTCAGTGGTCGAATTTCTCGTGCCGAAGTGACTGTGGGCAACGTGGTCTCTGCTGGTAATGGAGCACAGGTTTTAACAAGTTTAGTCTCTGTATCTCACCTTTATGCATCTTTCGATGTTGATGAACAAACTTACCTCAAATACATCAGTAATCAGCGTAATTCTGCACAAGTTCCTGTCTATATGGGGCTTGCCAATGAAACTGGGTTTTCTCGTGAAGGAGTCATCAACTCAATCGACAATAATCTAGATACAACCTCAGGTACGATTCGTGTCCGCGCGACTTTCGACAATCCAAACGGAGTTTTATTACCGGGTTTATATGCCCGAATCCGTCTGGGTGGTGGTCAACCTCGTTCAGCAATTTTGATTAGTCCAACCGCGGTTGGCGTCGATCAAGATAAACGTTTTGTTGTGGTAGTCGACGCTAAAAATCAGACCGCTTACCGTGAAGTAAAACTTGGCACACAACAAGATGGCTTGCAAATCGTAAATAGCGGATTACAAGCGGGTGACCGTATTGTGGTAAATGGTTTACAGCGGATTCGTCCGGGTGACCCTGTTACCCCGCATCTTGTTCCAATGCCAAATGCACAAATCACTGCGAGCAGCACCACTCCTCAACCTCAGCCAAAAGAAAAAACATCAACTCCGGCAAAAGGTTAATCACATATGAATATTTCTAAATTCTTTATTGATCGGCCGATCTTTGCTGGTGTGTTATCAGTATTGATTTTACTCGCTGGTCTGCTTTCGGTATTTAAATTACCGATTTCAGAATATCCGGAAGTTGTTCCCCCATCTGTAGTCGTACGTGCTCAATATCCGGGGGCAAATCCAAAAGTGATTGCTGAAACTGTTGCTTCTCCGCTTGAAGAATCCATCAATGGCGTTGAAGACATGCTGTATATGCAATCTCAGGCAAACAGTGACGGTAACTTAACCATTACAGTGAACTTTAAGCTCGGTATCGACCCTGACAAAGCTCAGCAATTGGTTCAAAACCGTGTATCTCAGGCCATGCCTCGCTTACCTGAAGACGTACAGCGTTTAGGTGTCACTACGTTAAAAAGCTCACCGACTTTAACCATGGTTGTGCATCTGACTTCGCCAGATAATCGCTATGATATGACCTACTTACGTAACTACGCGGTGCTTAACGTAAAAGACCGTTTGGCGCGCTTACAAGGTGTAGGTGAAGTCGGTTTATTTGGTTCGGGTGACTATGCGATGCGTGTGTGGCTCGACCCACAAAAAGTTGCGCAACGTAATCTCACAGCAACTGAAATTGTGAGTGCAATCCGCGAACAAAACATTCAAGTTGCAGCAGGTACCATTGGTGCATCGCCAACTAATTCTCCTGTACAACTTTCAGTGAACGCTCAAGGTCGTTTAACGACTGAGCAAGAATTTGCAGATATCATTTTAAAAACTGCACCAGATGGCGCGGTCACTCGCTTAGGTGATGTTGCTCGTGTTGAACTTGCAGCTTCACAATATGGCTTACGTTCATTACTCGATAATAAACAAGCGGTCGCGATTCCAATTTTCCAAGCACCGGGGGCGAATGCTTTACAAGTTTCTGATCAAGTGCGCAGCACGATGAAAGAACTTTCAAAAGATTTTCCATCTTCAATTAAATACGACATTGTTTACGACCCAACTCAGTTCGTACGTGCAAGTATTAAAGCGGTTGTTCATACCTTACTTGAAGCGATTGCACTGGTTGTTGTGGTTGTTATTTTATTCTTACAAACATGGCGTGCTTCAATCATTCCATTACTTGCTGTACCAGTTTCAATTATTGGTACATTCGCGCTCATGCTCGCTTTTGGTTACTCAATCAATGCGCTATCACTATTCGGGATGGTACTTGCCATCGGGATTGTGGTCGATGACGCGATTGTCGTCGTCGAAAATGTCGAGAGGAATATTGAAGCAGGCTTAAGCCCAAGAGATGCAACTTATCGCGCAATGAGAGAAGTGAGTGGGCCGATTATTGCCATTGCTTTAACACTGGTTGCCGTGTTCGTTCCACTTGCCTTTATGACAGGCTTAACAGGGCAATTTTATAAACAATTTGCCATGACCATTGCCATTTCAACTGTTATTTCGGCATTTAACTCACTGACGCTCTCGCCTGCTTTAGCAGCTATGTTACTGAAAGGACATGATGCTAAACCTGATGCATTAACACGTCTTATGAACCGTGTATTCGGACGTTTCTTTGCGCTGTTTAACCGTGTGTTTACCCGTGCATCAGATAACTATGGTAAAGGCGTAAGTCGTGTTATCTCCCATAAAGCATCGGCAATGGGTGTATATGCTGCACTTTTAGGTCTAACCATTGGTATTTCTTATATTGTTCCAGGTGGCTTTGTTCCAGCTCAAGACAAACAATATTTAATTAGCTTTGCTCAATTACCAAACGGCGCTTCATTAGATCGTACCGAAGCAGTCATTCGTAAAATGAGTGACACTGCACTTAAACAGCCGGGTGTAGAAAGTGCTGTTGCCTTCCCTGGCCTATCAATTAATGGTTTCACCAACAGCTCAAGCGCTGGTATTGTCTTTGTAACCTTAAAGCCATTCGATGAACGTAAGGCGAAAGACTTATCTGCCAATGCAATTGCTGGTGCTCTCAACCAGAAATATTCAGCTATTCAAGATGCCTATATTGCGGTTTTCCCACCGCCACCAGTGATGGGTTTAGGTACTATGGGCGGCTTTAAACTCCAACTCGAAGACCGAGGTGCCTTAGGTTATTCAGCGCTGAATGATGCTGCACAGAACTTTATGAAAGCAGCACAATCAGCTCCTGAACTTGGTCCAATGTTCTCAAGTTATCAAATTAACGTACCTCAACTAAACGTAGATCTGGACCGTGTAAAAGCTAAACAGCAAGGTGTTGCAGTAACAGATGTTTTCAACACCATGCAGATTTATTTAGGTTCTCAGTACGTTAACGACTTTAACCGCTTTGGACGTGTTTATCAGGTTCGAGCACAAGCCGATGCACCTTTCCGTGCTAACCCTGAAGATATTTTGCAGCTAAAAACCCGTAACAGTGCCGGACAAATGGTGCCGTTATCTTCGTTGGTGAATGTAACTCAAACTTATGGTCCTGAAATGGTAGTGCGTTACAACGGCTACACATCAGCCGATATTAACGGTGGGCCTGCACCGGGTTATTCATCTAGCCAAGCAGAAGCTGCGGTTGAACGTATTGCTGCTCAAACGCTACCACGTGGTATCAAGTTTGAATGGACAGATTTAACTTACCAAAAAATCTTGGCTGGTAATGCAGGACTCTGGGTATTCCCAATTAGTGTATTACTCGTTTTCTTAGTCTTAGCAGCACAATACGAAAGCCTCACCTTACCATTAGCCGTGATTCTGATTGTGCCAATGGGTATCTTGGCGGCTCTGACAGGAGTCTGGCTAACAGGTGGAGATAACAACATCTTTACTCAAATTGGTCTGATGGTACTGGTCGGGCTGGCCTGTAAAAATGCCATCTTAATTGTCGAATTTGCGCGGGAACTTGAAATGCAAGGTGCGACTGCATTCAAAGCTGCTATTGAAGCAAGTCGTCTACGTTTACGTCCAATTTTAATGACTTCTATTGCATTCATTATGGGTGTCGTACCACTGGTTACTTCAACTGGTGCAGGTTCTGAAATGCGCCATGCCATGGGTATTGCCGTGTTCTTCGGCATGATCGGTGTAACGCTGTTTGGTTTGTTTCTGACCCCTGCCTTTTATGTCCTGATTCGCACATTGAACAGCAAACATAAATTGCATTCGGCAGCAGTTCATGAAGCACCTTTATCTACCCCACATGATCATTAAGGAGGACATTTGATGGCTACAGCAAAACAAAGCTTATTATTGTCCTCACTCATGGGAAGCCTGCTGCTTGCAGGCTGCTCTTTGGCACCGGAATATCAACCTGCAAAGGTCATAGTTCCCGTCAAATTTAAAGAGTCTGACCCTAAACTTGAAAACAATAACTGGAAAATTGCTCAACCTGCCGATCAGCAGGTTCGAGGTGAATGGTGGCGTGTTTTTAATGATGCTCAATTAAATGAGCTCGAACAACAAGCCATTTCTGGAAACCAGAGCCTTAAAGCGGCAGCGGCTAATATTCAGGCTTCACGTGCGTTACGTTCCGCAGCACAAGCTGAACGTTTGCCAAATATTGGTGCTGGCTTTGGCCCAACTCGTCAAAAACCCTCTCCTGCTTCATTAGGTTTAGATGATAACGCTCATACATCTGCACAAACCTTATGGCGTGCTCAAGCAAATGTTTCATATGAGCTCGATTTATTTGGTCAAATCGCCAGTAGTGTCAATGCAGCAACAGCTGATGTACAGCAACAAGAAGCTTTATATCAGTCGGCACTTTTAGCCTTACAAGCAGATGTTGCCCAAGGTTACTTTCTCATTCGTCAGCTTGATGCTGAACAAGCAATTTATAATCGCACTATTAAACTGCTTGGCGAGACAAGAGACTTAGTTCAAACACGTTTTAGAAATGGTTTAGTCAGTGAATTAGATGTTTCTCGCGCACAGACCGAGCTTGCTACAGCACAAACCAATGCACTGAACATTGCTCGTAACCGAGCCAATGCAGAGCATGCACTTGCAGTATTGTTAGGTAAAACACCTGCTGAGTTTAGCTTGGCAATTGAACCTTTAACTGCAAACAGCCTCCATCTGCCAGCAGGCTTACCTTCTGCTTTACTTGAAAGACGACCTGACATTGCTGCTGCCGAGCGTGCTATGGCAGCAGATAATGCGCGTATTGGAATTGCACGCGCTGCCTTCTTCCCAAAACTGGATCTAACAGGTGCACTCGGTTATGAATCATCAACTTTAGGTGATTTAGGTAAATGGTCGAGCCGTACATTCTTACTTGGTCCAGTCGCAGGCACTATTTTATCTTTGCCATTATTTGACGGCGGGCAACGTAAAGCTGGAGTCGCTCAAGCGCGAGCTGCCTATGAGGAAAGCGTTGCGAATTATCGCCAAACTGTATTGAATGCATTTCGCGAGGTTGAAAATGGTTTATCTGATCAAAGAATTCTCGATCAGCAAATTCAGGCTCAAAACCAAGCACTTTCTTCTTCTCGTCATGCAAATCAGCTGTCTCATTTACGTTATCGAGAAGGTGCTATTAGCTATCTTGATGTGATTGACTCTGACCGGACTATTTTGCAACAAGAGCAACTTTCTGCACAGCTTAACGGCACTAGAATGATGGCTAGTGTAAATTTAATCCGTGCATTAGGTGGTGGCTGGCATGATGCCGAGTCATCGGCAAAATCTAAAAGTTAATTCTTCCATAATTAACTTAATATAAAAAAAGCGCCATAGGGCGCTTTTTTTATATTTACAACTTATTGTGCATATACAGGGAATTTTGCACAAACAGTTTCAACTTTCGCTTTTACGTCAGCAATAACTTTTTCGTCACCTTTGCTGTCAATCACGTCAGCGATCCAACCAGCAAGTTCACGAACTTCAGCTTCACCGAAACCACGAGTTGTTACCGCTGGAGTACCGATACGGATACCAGAAGTCACAAATGGAGAACGTGGGTCATTTGGAACTGAGTTTTTGTTCACAGTAATGTGAGCAGCACCTAACCAAGCATCTGCATCTTTACCAGTTACATCTTGCTTGATTAAAGATAACAAGAATAAGTGGTTTTCTGTACCACCCGAAACAACGTCATAACCACGAGCGATTAACACTTCAGCCATAGCTTGAGCATTTTTTACAACTTGTTGTTGGTAAGCTTTAAACTCATCAGACATTGCTTCTTTGAAGCAGATTGCTTTAGCAGCAATCGCATGCATCAATGGACCACCTTGGTTACCAGGGAATACGGCTGATTGAAGTTTTTTCTCGATTTCTTCATTCGCTTTCGCAAGGATTAAACCAGAACGTGGACCACGAAGTGTTTTGTGAGTCGTAGTTGTAGTTACGTCAGCAATTTGAACTGGGTTTGGATATACGCCAGCAGCTACAAGACCTGCAACGTGAGCCATATCAACAAAAAGGTAAGCGCCAACTTTGTCCGCGATATCACGGAAACGTTGCCAATCTACAACACGGCTGTAAGCAGAGAAACCAGCAACGATCATACGTGGCTTGTGCTCTAATGCTAAGCGTTCAACTTCTTCATAATCGATCTCGCCAGTTTCAGCGTTTAGACCGTATTGAACTGCATTATAAGTTTTACCAGAGAAGCTTACTTTAGCACCGTGAGTCAAGTGACCACCGTGAGCCAAGCTCATACCTAAAACAGTATCGCCTGGGTTAAGAAGTGCTAGATAAACAGCAGAGTTAGCTTGTGAGCCAGCGTGTGGTTGAACGTTTGCGTAATCTGCACCAAAAAGTTCTTTAGCACGATCAATCGCCATTTGCTCAATGATATCCACATATTCGCAACCGCCATAATAGCGTTTACCTGGATAACCTTCTGCATATTTATTCGTAAGTTTTGATCCTTGCGCTTCCATCACAGCAGGAGAGCAATAGTTTTCAGAAGCAATTAACTCGATATGTGCTTCTTGACGCTCACCTTCAGAAGCAATTGCTTGAGCTAATTCTGGATCAAATTCAGAAATGGAAATATTGGCAAACATTAGCGGGGGTCCTATAAAATTAGGGCTTTTAAGCCGTGCTAAGATTGCGACATATTGTAGCATGAACTTTATAATTAAACAGAATGAAGTTAGCTCAGTTTTAAATAAAAATGGCTCAAGTTTTATAAAAAATGAGCCATTGTTTATAAATCAATAAAAAAGCTGGTTTAAAGCTTATATTTAAAATTTTTTCCTCATTCACTTTAGCTTACAATAAGGTTAAAAATACTTTAAATATCAATAACTCTATTGTGCTGTTAGCAAGGTCTGAACATTTCCAACAATGTTGTCTACATTACTACTCATCGCCGTATTATGGTCCCAGTTACCAGTCACATAACTATTAATTTTAGTACCTACGACAGTGGCATTAGATATCAAAATATCTGTAGCTACTTTCGGAACTGTTGTATCTGCTAACCCCTGATAAATAATGATTGGTGTAGATACTTTTGCCTGTAAAGGTTGAGAATCTTTATCTAAGAATGTTTTAACCAAGGGTACCGTCATAAAGTTAGGTTGTGTACGCGTAAAACCGTCCAGTGTGCCGGCATGAGTTGCGGCGTAGGTTTGCATATTAACTGCCAAAGCTTGGGCTAATGGCCCCGCACAAATCGTTTCTGCCTGCTGTGCTGTACTTTCTGTTTGTGAAGTAAATACCTGCGAATAATTAAAGCTTGGTTGTGTATTTCGAATACCTGCTGTAACTAACGCAGTATAGGTATCAAGCTGTGCATACATCGGAATCTTTTTATCTATAGTTGTATTAGCAACAGCTTGTTCACCTGCAACTAAAATAAAACCTAAATTAGAAGCTGGTGCTACGGCTACTGTACCTTTATAGTCTAGCTGTGCACGACTCGCATATTGTGCAGCACTCAACGCAGCATGTCCCCCTTGGGAATGTCCGACTGTAAGCCATTTTTTTGAAGTTAATAAGTTACGCTGTGATAAATAGTTACGCGTTGCAACCACAGCATCTGTAATTGAGAAAGCCTCACTTTTAACATTTAAAAATGGATGTATGCCTGAAGTACCTAAACCTTCATAGTCTGGTGCAACAACAACATAACCAGCTGCAAGTAACTTACTAATTAAATCTTTTGTACTGTCTGTTAAAGCTGCTTTACTCGGTGCACAGGCATCAGCAACACCTGTAGTGCCATGTGCCCAGACTACAATTGGCCAACCACCTGTTGGTGGTGGTGTATTTGGTGTGAATACCAAACTGGTTGCCTGTACTTCTTGGCCACTTTGACCTAACATTTTATAGGTCAGAATACTACTTTCTGCGGCAACTGATCCTAAGTTAGTACTTGTGTAAGCATCTACTTTAACTACTGGGTTTTGAATATTATTGGCTGGAGTACCAGATGGATTAGTAGTTACTGGGCTGTCATCGCTACTTCCTCCACCACATGCCGTCAACAATAAGCTTGTGCTAAGAACACTGGTCATGAACAGTTTCATTTTCATTGGTATATCTTCCCTTAAATTCCATTTTTGTTGTGCTTTAGTTTTTTAATCAACATTTTCTAATGTCTTAAAAACAATTACGCCTAAACTTAATTTTTAGCAAGTCACATTTGATCAAAATTAGCACTGAAATCTTCTACTTTTCAACATAAATTGAATTTCTTATTGGCATCTAACCTTCTCTTCATGTTTTAAAGTGAACAACCAACTGTTAACATTCATAGCTACTCGTGATTGTTTAAAGGGCCAAATATGCAAGCCATTATTTTAGATACAGAAACACATACACTAAATGGTTTGCCTATTGAAATTGCGTATGCCCCGATTGAACTTAATGAAGGCAAACTCACCTTAGATAAAAGCAAATTGTTTGATCAGTTCTATCAAGTGGGTACTCCTATTTCTTACGCGGCTATGGCAGTTCACCATATATTAGAGTCAGATTTAGAAAACCAGCCTCACTATAAAACGTTTAAATTACCAGAGAGCACGACTTATATTATTGGTCACAATATTGATTACGATATTGCCGCGATTGCACGTTGCGGTGTAGATGTATCGAATATTAAACCGATTTGTACTTTAGCTTTAGCACGTAAAGTTTGGCCTGATGCAGAAGCGCATAACATTTCAGCCCTCATCTATATGATTTCTCAAGGCAGCAGTAAAGCTCGTGAATTACTCAAAGGTGCACACCGTGCCGATGCCGATATTATTTTGACTGCTAATATTTTGATGCATATTGTCTATCATTTAAATATTCAAGATATTGAAGAGCTATACCGAGTTTCTGAAGAAGCACGTATCCCCACAACGGTTAACTTTGGTAAGCATAAAGGCACAGCAATTGCTGAACTTCCTAAAGACTATATTCAATGGTTATTACGCCAAGATGAGCTTGATATTTACCTTCGCAAAGCATTAGAAAGTGTACTTTAAAAACTTAAATAGATGATATTCATCAATTCTTCATCATATTGTCATTTTTGAGTTTTATGGTTAACCCCATTTATATTTTATTAAAAACAGCACTGTTCAACTCAGAAAATTGAACAGTCTGATTTATTTTTATATTGGGGAAACATCATGGCTGGTTTTTATAGAACCAATTTAGGAAGAGTTGCGCTTCAACAACGTAATATCACGTTAAATGCAAAACAAAGACGTTTATTACTCTTAATAGACCATGAAGATTTTCAAAACTTAAATGGCGAATTTAAAAAACGCATTGCTTCTCCAGAATTGATTCAACAGCTGATCGACTTAGAGCTTATTGCACCAACTGTCTCTACAGAAATGTTAACTGATGAAGAAATTATTTTAAAAACGTCACTAATAAATAAAGTAGAAGAAAATCAAAAAGAATCTATTGGTAGCTCCATAGCACATTCCTCGAATCTTGTTGGAGAAATCCAGCTTTCCGAGCAAAAAACTTTAGATCAGTCCAGTACTACATCTTTTCAACCACTAATATCTTCTAAGAGTCTTTCTTTCGAAGAAATACAACTATTAATGATAAAAACGCTTAGCAGTTATTGTGGACTAATGACTAAACCACTAGTTCAAAAAATAGAGAAAACGACCACAATACAAGAGCTTAAACTATGCCAAATGCAATGGATTACCAGTTTACAAGAATCACGGATTCCTCCTCAGGAACTCGCAAGTGCTTTACATACAATTAACTATTCAATTCAGCTTCTTCAAGAAAGTATATAAATATTAAACAACTTGCTGTTTAATTAAGCATTAAATTCACTTGGCACGTATTTCGTGCTTTACCTGCCAGTGTTTTTTTCCTATGATGTGCCCCACGCATGCGCTCGTAGCTCAGTTGGATAGAGTACAGGTTTCCGAAACCTGGGGTCGTGGGTTCGATCCCCGCCGGGCGCACCAGCTTTTATATAATAACTTCATAAATTTATCTCAATTTTATAAAATTCCGACTATTTCACTTGGTTTATTAATCATTATCGCTCAAAATATACCCCTCTTTCATAATGTGAGAATTTCATGACTGATGCTTTGGTTTTAAGAGATTTGTCCAAAACATATCGTAATGGTTTTCAGGCGTTAAAAGGTATTAACCTCACTGTGCCTGAAGGTGAATTTTATGCGTTGTTAGGCCCAAATGGTGCCGGCAAATCAACAACCATTGGTATTATCAGCTCCCTCACGAAAAAAACCTCAGGAACAGTTGAGATTTTTGGGCACAATCTCGATACCCATCCATCTCTGGCAAAACAGCAGCTTGGCGTCGTTCCTCAAGAATTTAACTTTGGACAGTTTGAAAAGACATTCGATATTTTAGTCACTCAAGCTGGCTATTATGGCATCCATAAAAAGATCGCAGAAAAACGTGCCGAACATTATTTAGAAAAGCTCGGCCTGTGGGAAAAACGTAATATACAAGCACGTATGCTGTCTGGTGGTATGAAGCGCCGTCTGATGATTGCCCGTGCCATGATGCATGAGCCTAAGCTTCTTATTCTAGATGAACCCACTGCCGGTGTAGATATTGAATTACGCCGTTCTATGTGGGATTTTCTGACTGAAATGAACGAAAGCGGTACTTCTATTATTTTAACGACCCACTATTTAGAAGAAGCAGAAATGTTGTGTCGTCAAATTGCGATTATTGACCGCGGTGTAATTAAAGAAGATACCAGCATGAAGAACTTCCTTAATCAGCTCAATGAAGAATCATTTATCTTCGATTTAGCCGAACCGATTGGGCCGCTTCAGTTAAATATTATTGGTGTAAAGTTTAACTTAATCGATAGCAATACTTTAGAAGTAACGATGGATAGAGCGCATACATTAAATGACCTATTCCAGCTATTAGAATCTCAAGGTATTCGTGTTCGTAGTATGCGTAATAAATCGAACCGTTTAGAAGAGTTATTTGTCAAAATGGTCGAGAAAAATCTTGAAGGAGAGGCAAAATGAATTTTAGCCAACTGCAAATTGCTCTCTGGACCATAGTTCGTAAAGAAGTACGCCGTTTTCTACGCATTTGGCCACAAACCCTATTACCACCTGCGATTACAATGAGTTTGTACTTTGTCATTTTCGGTAATTTGGTGGGTTCACGCATTGGACAAATGGGTGGCGTGAGCTACATGCAATTTATTGTGCCCGGCTTAATTATGATGGCGGTCATTACCAATAGTTATGCCAACGTTTCTTCAAGTTTCTTTAGTGTAAAATTCCAAAAAAGTATTGAAGAACTCATCATGAGTCCCGTTCCACTCCATATCATTTTATGGGGCTATGTCATTGGTGGTATTTGCCGTGGTGTATTAGTAGGTGCAATTGTGACTGCAATGAGCATGTTCTTTACTGACCTTTTCATACATAACTGGTTCGTAACTATATATACAGTCTTAATTACGTCGGTTCTTTTCTCATTAGGTGGTTTTATTAATGCAGTCTATGCAAAATCATTTGATGATATTTCTATTATTCCCACCTTTGTTCTTACACCCTTAACTTATTTAGGTGGTGTGTTTTATGCCATTAGTGCACTTGGCCCTTTTTGGCAAAAACTTTCTTTAATTAACCCTATTGTTTATATGGTTAATGCTTTCCGTTTCGGCATTTTAGGTCATAGCGATGTGAATGTTTCATTCTCTTTAATCATTGTGACATCATGCTGTGTTGTACTTTACGGAATTGCTTACTATTTACTTGCTCGTGGTTCAGGAATGCGTGAATGAGTGTCGAACAGTCTTTATTGGGTAAAGAAACCCAATATCCAACTAATTATCAACCTGATGTTTTATTTCCAATTGCCCGTGCTCAGTCTCGTGAAAGCTATTCACATATTGAAGGCATTACTCAAGGTAAAGATTGGTGGCATGTTTTTGAAATCTCATGGTTAAACGCTCATGGTATTCCACAAGTTGCGATTGGCAGAATTACACTGCCCGCTTCTTCACCGAATTTAATTGAGTCAAAGTCATTAAAACTTTACTTCAATAGTCTTAATTTCACTCAATTTGATTCGAAAGAGTCATTCATTGAAATGGTTGAAAAAGATCTCTCAGCTGCTGCAGGTGCAAAAGTTGAATTAACATTATTTCAGGTTGATGATTTAGATATTTCTAAACCTCAAGGTATTTGTATTGATGACCTTGCGCCAGAACGTTTAGAGCAACATCCTGATGCAACTCTTTTAAAACGAGATGAGTCTGGTGAAGAAGTTGAAATTGAGCTGTATTCTCATCTTTTGAGAAGTAACTGTCCAGTCACGGGACAGCCAGATTGGGGTACAGTTTTTATTCGTTTTAAAGGCAAAAAACCTTGTTATCGTAGTGTTTTAGCTTATATTATCTCGTACCGTCAGCATAACGGCTTTCACGAACAGTGTGTTGAACAGATCTTTGCCGATATTTGGCAAAATCTAGAGCCTGAGAAGCTGATGGTTTATGCAACTTATACTCGTCGCGGCGGACTTGATATTAACCCTTGCCGAGTATCGGATCTTTCATGGATGCCAAAACCGATTCGATTGGCACGACAATAAAACGAATAATTTGAGGATACACCATGCCGTTTTTTGGTTTTACCCCTTCTGAAGGCTTATTGAACGATATACAAACTGGAATTGCGAATAAAAATTCTAGCGAACCTTTATATCCACTTCGCGATAAGATTGCTTTACAACTTAATGAAGAGATTATTGATAATGTCTTAATTCAGTTAGTTCAGCATTTTCCTGCAAGTGAAAAGCGCGATACTGCCGAAAAACTAGCAGGCTATGTCAAATCAACTGTTGCTGTTCTTTTAAAGCAATTGTTAAGCAAAGCACCAAATGATGTGGTTAAACAGTCAGTAGAGTTTTCTGAAAAAAGCTTATTTAAAGACCCACAAGGCCAATATAAAGTAGGCGTAAATTTAGATGCAGGTTTAGTGACTAACCTTAAGCATAACTTTGCTGAGCTTGAAGCAGGCAATGACATTAATAAAGCTGCTTTAGCTGAGTTATATAAACAATTCGGCGATGCCATGATTAAACACTTCATGTCTGATTTTAATAAAACATTAGACCTTGGCATGATTAAGCGTAAAGCAGCCGATATTGGTGCAGCAGCTGTAACAAAAGCTGTTCACATTGCGATCGACAAATTGATTCCAAGCTTAAATCGTACTGAACTAAAAGCGATGGCTGAATATCATGATGGTTTATTCTTTAACTAATAAAAAATAGACTATCGGAAACCTAGCGAAAGCTAGGTTTTTTTATTGCAAAATATTGATATACATTGCCATTAACCAAGTTTATGTTAGCATGCGCCAAGCACTGATTGACCTTAGTTAACGCCGCATGTCTCCTAGTCCGCAATATAAATTTTTACGCCAAGCTCCTCGAGATGGTCTTAGCACTGCTATGCAACCTTCAAAGTGGCAACAACTCCATGTTGACCCTTGGCTATGCCTATTTCTGCTCTTAAATGCGCTATTAGGTTTAACCGTACTATATAGTGCTTCTGCACAAGATGTGGGGTTAGTGAGTAAACAAGCCATGAGTTTTGGGATTGGTTTTCTAGTGATGATTGGCCTAGCCCAAATTCCACCTAAGGTCTATCAAGCTTTTTCACCCTATTTTTATTTATTTGGCTTATTTTCACTTTTGGCAGTCATGATATTTGGTGAAGTCCGAATGGGTGCTCAGCGCTGGATTGATATTCCTGGTTTCGGAAGTGTGCAACCCAGTGAATTCATGAAAATCGGCATGCCCATGATGATTGCCTGGTTTTTAGCACGTAAACCCCTTCCCCCTAGTTTTTCACAAGTTGTTTTATCATTAATGTTAATTGGTATTCCTTTTTTACTGATTGCAGAACAACCTGACTTAGGGACATCACTTTTAGTATTAGCAAGCGGTATATTTGTTTTATTTTTAAGTGGACTATCGTGGCGTATGATCGGTGCTGCGGGAGCCTGTGCCGCGGTGGTCATTCCGATTGCTTGGGAATTTCTTTTACACGACTATCAACGTCAAAGGGTTTTAACTTTACTTGATCCAGAGGCAGATGCGCTCGGTACAGGTTGGAATATTATTCAATCTAAAACTGCAATTGGTTCTGGTGGTTTTTCAGGTAAAGGGTTTCTTGAAGGTACCCAATCACATTTGCACTTTTTACCTGAAGGTCATACCGACTTTATTATTGCTGCGTATTCTGAAGAGTTTGGGCTTATCGGCGTACTTATTTTAGTTATTCTTTATTTTGCTATTATTTTTAGAACATTCCAAATCGGTTTACAAAGCTTCCATAACTATGGACGTTTAGTTGCTGGCGCCTTTGGTTTGTCTTTTTTTGTGTATGTATTTGTAAATGCGGGAATGGTCAGTGGTATTTTACCTGTAGTAGGTGTTCCTTTACCTTTTATGAGTTATGGCGGAACAGCTATTATTACTTTAATGGCCACCTTTGGTTTAGTCATGTCCATTCATACACATCGATAATCTGGAATTTTAAAACGATATGTTGTCTCAACACTTAAATAAAACTTTAAAAATGCTCGCTTTGTGTACTGGTTTAATCAGTACAAGTCACTTCGCTCAGGCCAACGATTTTGCCACGCATCCTGATTATGTAAATTTTAAACAAAAAACGATGAGTGCTTATGGTTTAAGTGGCGATCAAGTTGATGCAGCCATGAATGGTGCAAAAAATTTACCAAACATTCTAAATATTATGACTCGTCCAGGTGAAAGCAAACCTTGGTATGACTATCGCTCTATGTTTTTGGTTGAAGGAACAATTCAACGTGGTGTCCGTTTTAAAAACCAATATGCAGATGCTTTAAACCGTGCTGAACAACAATATGGTGTATCTCAAGCTGTCATTTTGGGCATCTTGGGTGTTGAGACAGGTTATGGCGCAAATAAAGGTTCATTTATTACACGTGATGCATTAGCCACACTTGCTTTTGGCTACCCTCGCCGTGCTGAATATTTTGGTGATGAACTCGCGGCTCTTATTGCATGGACCTATAAAGAAGGTTATCCAACAAATAGTATTGTAGGTTCCTATGCAGGTGCAATTGGCTATCCACAATTTATGCCGAGCAATATTAGTAAATATGGGGTCGATTATGATGGTAATGGACACATCGATTTAAGAAACTCTGCAGAAGATGCAATCGGTTCAATCGCAAATTACTTAGCAAAACAAGGATGGCAACGCGATCAACCTATCGGTTTCATGGCACGTTACACAGGGTCAAATCCAGACAGTGTTATTGCTAAAGATTTAACTCAACCTTTTCCATATGGTGCATTAAAGACACTCGGGGTTTCACCCTTAAATCCTTTAGTTAAAATTGATGATCTAGATATGGTGAATGTTATTCAATTACAAGACTATAATGGTCCAATTTACTATTTGACTTACCCGAATTTTCAAGTGATTACGACCTATAATAAGAGCCGTATGTATGCTACTGCTGTATGGTTATTAGGCACTGAAGTGGCTAGCCGATAGGCTAGCTTTTTTATTAGTTATGTAAAAGTCAATAAATATTTTTGTTAAATAGATCACAATACACACAAATTTAATATCCTGTTACAATTTTGATCATTTTTTAACCCAGAACTGTAAGTTTTTGCCCTTTTTGTAACTATTTCTCGTTAAAGACTAGACACTCTCCGTAAGCGATGAATATTATCCACCCCAATGTAGCAATTGCAAAAGTGAATAATAAGACATGTTCACTTTAAATTTCAGTCAATCGCTGAAAGAAAAAAGTACATGTTCTCAGGAGTTTATACAAATGCAGTTATCGCTGAAATACGTTCTTGCACTGACGGCTAGTTTAAGCATAGCCCCATTGCACGCTGAAATGGTGCAATCTTCATCATTAAATAGTGATGTAGATGGTTCTAATTTAGCAGCACGTGTATTGAGTAAAGATACTCAAAATTTTAATTCTCGTTTTTCTAACATTAACAGTCTTTCAATCACTGAACGTTCTGGCGATCAAATCCGTCGTCAAGCGATCGCAGCAAAAATTGAAATCCCTGAAGATGAGCCTTCAGTGATTGAAAAACTTAACACAGTAGCTTCAAACACTGTTCGTAAGTTTAGCCAAACTGGTATGGCTTCATGGTATGGTCGTCAATTCCATGGTCGCAAAACAGCAAGTGGTGACACATTCGATATGAATGCACTTACTGCTGCTCACCGTAGCCTACCGTTGAACTGTTACATTCGAGTAACGAATAAAGACAATGGCAAAAGTGTGGTTGTAAAAGTAAATGACCGTGGTCCTTTCCATGGCAATCGTGTACTTGACCTATCTTACGGTGCAGCTAAACGTCTTGGTATTACCAATGCTGGAACTGCAAAAGTAAATATTGAGCGCGTTGATGGTCCAACTTCATAAGTTATAGACTCTAGAGCTCATGTAAAAAGCCGCAATTTTTTCTGCGGCTTTTTTATGTTTTAAACTATAAAAATAATTTCGAGCTTAGGGTAAAAAAATTATCTTTTTTAACCCTTCTTCAACCCCAGTTTTGATTATTTTTCGAACAAAAAATTGCATTTACTTTATCAAAGTCTATTTCGCTTCTAAATTGCGCTTAGAGCGACTTTAATAAATTTGCGCTACCCTAGTACCATTTTTCTAAAATAAGGGCTATTTATGGCGTTTTTAGAGTAGATGAGTAGAGCTTTTTCACACAATTTTCCCACTCATCTCAAAATTACACTTTTTTTGATGTTTTCATCATTGAGCAACACAGAAAAAATATTATGAAATATTGCACTCTTTTTTGAGTTCAAATGGACTATTTTTTTCAATCATCGCCACATTATTTTTTCTTCCACCCCTTCCTCAGTTTTTACTGCCAAGTTGCTATAGTTGAATAGTGTGGGTTTCTTGTCGAACTCCTCCAGAACAGGCTAAAATATATCCAGAAAAAATAAATCAAAGTTAAAACAAGGAGTGTGCCATTAATGAAATCCGTTACAGAATGGTTTGACGAATATAGCGAAAGCCATCAAAACCCAACCAATAAACAAATTCACTGGCTCTGCGTTCCTGCCATTTTATTTTCTATTATTGGAATCATTGCCCATTTCAGTACCTTGCTCACTGCTCTATTACTTGTACTCACTTTAGTATTTTATGCTCGTTTAGATCTTGTACTTGCTGTTGCAATGGCAGCTTTACTTGTTGTTATGGCGTGGCTCATTTACACCCTACCTGTAGGAGTAGGATTTTATATTGCTATTTTTGTGATTGCTTGGATCGGACAGTTCTATGGCCATAAAATTGAGGGCAAAAAGCCATCATTCTTTAAAGATTTACAATTTTTACTCATTGGCCCGGTCTGGTGCATGGATGCCTATCTAGGAAAAATCTTACCTAAATGGAAAAGTAGACAAAAACACGCTATATCCTAATTGTTCAATTAAAGCTGGATCATCTCGATTCAGCTTTTACATTTTAGTAATTTATTAGAAAATTTATAAAATAGAAAAAAACCAAACTAGCGATAACACTTAAAAGCACTTTCTTCAGATAAAAGACAATCACAATACAAAAGACTGCTGCATACATATAAGGATTATCAATAAATCCTT
Source organism: Acinetobacter sp. DMC2 (assembly GCF_056314305.1). Lineage (NCBI taxonomy): Bacteria > Pseudomonadati > Pseudomonadota > Gammaproteobacteria > Moraxellales > Moraxellaceae > Acinetobacter > Acinetobacter sp. DMC2. The sequence continues at coordinate 501,467 of NZ_JBQUYP010000001.1, forward strand.
TTAAATTATCGCCATCAAAAAAAACAACTGGAATACAAATTGCTGTTAATAAACAAGGTGCAGAATAATTAAGCATCTTATTCATAATAAGCGGCAATTTAATTTTAACGTTAGGTTCTAAAAAATAATAACGATTAAAAAAGACGATTGCTGCCAAACCTAAAATCATAAACCAAGACATATTATTGCTCCTTACCTATTTTTTCAGTTAACACAGCAACCAACATCCCGATTAATCCTGAAAGTAAAATCGCTCCTTCAACTTGATAAAATTTAAAGCAAAATCCGCTTAAACAAGTCATTAGTACACCAGCAATTACAGGTGCCCCATTGCATAGCGGCACGATCATGGCAATAAAAATAGCCACAATGGAAAAATCTAAATGATAATTTAGTAAATCTGGAATCACTGTTGCCAAAAGTATTCCAACCAAGCTAAAAACTACCCAGAATAAATAAAAAGACAGACCTGCACCCAACAGATATTCTGGCTGTCTTTTTTCGCCGGATACACACACCGCAAATAATTCATCTGTTAATAAAAAACCAACACTTAACCGTTTCGAAAGAGACAAAGCAGAAATGTCATTTCTTAAAGTTAATGCATAAATAAAATGCTGAGCCGTTAAAAAGAAAATCGTCACATAAATTGTAAAAGTAGATGCCCCTTCTATTACCATGCTTAAACTAACTAATTGAGCTGCTCCAGCAAAAACAATTCCCGACATCGCAAAGGCTTTATAAAAAGATAAACCTGCATGAATTGCCATAGAGCCTGCCAAAATTGCCCACGGAATAACAGAAATTGACAAGGGCAAAATATCCATTGCACCACGTAAAAAAAGATAGGATGGCTTATTTTTTGGAAACCTCACCAACTGATGAAGTTGAATATTCATATATAAAATCCAAGATAAAAGATCTCTCTATAAAATGCGTAATGAGAGTTGATTTATATTGAATAAAATTGCTGTAAATAAATTTTTAATAATCTAGTTATTTAGGCTAGCTACATATTGAGTAGGCGTCACTCCCATTGCTTTTTTAAAGTGACGATTAAAATGGCTTTGATCAGAAAAACCACATTGCTGTGCCACCATCGCAATTTGGTCACCCTGTTTTAATAATTGTCTTGCTTTTTGTAAGCGTGCTTGAACAAGCCAAGCATGAGGTGGCAAGCCCACATATTTTTTAAATTGTCTTAAGAAATGCCATGCACTTAGACCCACCATGTCAGCCAGATCTTGCAAAGAAAAATTCGTTTCAGGCATTTCTATTAGTAATTCTTTAACTCTTAATATTTTTGAATATACTTCTGGCAACTCACAAAAAGTATGATTTGATTTACCATGTCGCTTCATTAGACAGGCTAAAGTTGATAAATACATTGTTTCTTTAAGCAGGAAATTATCTTTTTGTTCTAATAAATCAAAGAGTAAACAAAGTTGTTGAGCCAAGCCGAAGTCACGAATCACAGCTTGAGGAAACCATGGAGCCCCGCGTGAATTTTCAAAAAAATCTTGGCTGACTTCTGCCAACATTTCAGGCGTTGGATAAATTGCTCGATATCGCCAGCCAGACTCTACCGCAGATGAACCCGTATGAATTTCGTCAGCGTTTACTAAAATAATGTCGCCTTTAGGAGCTACATGCAGCTGGCCCGTCCTAAAAAAAGACTGTGCTCCCTCTTCAATCACACCAATACAGTACCCTTCATGAGTATGCTTCGAAAATTGTGTTTGGTGATAATGTGCTTTTAGTAACTCTAGACCGCCCAGCTCTCGCACATGCAGATAATCGGCTTGCTCCCGCTGCATAAATACGTCTCATCTATTCAATAAAAAAACCATAGCATGTTTTAAGAAACTGAATAGAATAAAATTGCTCTATAAAAATAATCTCTTTATTTGTTTATTCGGCTTTATTGGTAGATTTGCCCATCATGTTTGAGCCAACCGCTTTCATGACGATTTTGTGGATCACGATGAGTCCAGTGCAATACACCACCTTTTGGGTTATATTCATATTCACCGTAAAAATCTACGACATCACCTTTTTTCAGATTAGGAATTTTAGGTGCTAAATCAATATTATGTGCGACTAAAATTGAAATGCCATTTTTTAGTACAAGAATAAATTTCTGGTGTCTCGACCCATCATTATCATCTCTTAAAATTGCTTTTACTCGGCCACTTCCCTGCACTTGAACATTACTTTGTCTCTGCTCATAAGCAGCTTTTATTGTATCCGCCCCATTATTTGAAAGTGTAGTTTCAGTATGCTGAGCTTCGGGTATGACTGATGATGGCGATTGATTTTGCTTATGCCCAGATAAATCCAGACCAAAATATGCAGCAATCAATAAAATTATGACACCACCAATACTGAGATTCTTTTTATTTGTCATTTTCTACCCTTAACTTAACTGAGATAAAAAAAGCCCCAATGGGGCTTTTTTTATTGTGATACGAATTACTTCGCAGCAGCTTGAGCAGCAGCAACTTCTTCAGCGAAGCTCATTTCTGCTTTTTTCTCAATACCTTCACCAACTTCGAAACGTACGAAGTTAGCAACAGTAGTACCAGTTGCTTTTAATACATCAGCAACTTTTTTGTCGTTGTCAATTACGTACATTTGACGATCAAGAGCAACTTCGTTCAAGTATTTATCAACTGAACCAGTTACCATTTTCTCAACGATGTTAGCTGGCTTACCAGATTCTAACGCTTTCGCTTCAGCAATTTCTTTTTCTTTAGCGATAAGGTCAGCAGGCACAGCTTCAGCATTTACAGCTACTGGGTTGAATGCAGCAACGTGCATTGCAATACCTTTACCAGTGTCAGCATCACCAGTATAAGAAACTACAACACCGATTTTTAAACCGTGTTTGTAGATAGCCAAGTTTTCGCCTTCAACGATTTTCGCACGACGAACTTGGATGTTTTCACCGATTTTTTGAACAAGCGCAATACGAGCTTCTTCAACTGTTTGACCGTCTGCTAATTTTAATTCAGCGATTTTAGCAGCATCAGTTTCACCAGCAGCTAAAGCAGCAGTAGCAACAGCTTTAGAGAAGTTAGAGAAGTTTTCGTCTTTAGCAACGAAGTCAGTTTGACAGTTAACTTCAACTAGGATTGCTTTGTTGTCTTCTTGAACGATTGTGATTGCACCGTCAGCAGCAATGTTACCAGCTTTTTTAGCAGCTTTAGCTTGACCAGATTTACGAAGGTTATCAATAGCAAGCTCGATGTCACCGTTCGCTTCTGTTAATGCTTTTTTGCATTCCATCATTGCAAGACCAGTACGGTCACGTAATTCTTTTACCATGCTTGCAGTAATTGCAGTCATGTTGATCTCCTAAAATCGGTAGAAAATAAATCTTTTCAACAAAAACGGCCCAAAGAAACTCTGGGCCGTTTGCACTCTCGACGCTTAATTTGCCACCATTACATGTCGCAAAAATGACAAGCCTGCGTCAAAACGCATTAAGCCTCAGAAGCGTCTTTCGCAGCGTCATCGCCTTTTGCTTGAGCGTTCGCTTGAGATTGAGCGTATTCTTTACCAGCAAGAATTGCGTCAGCCATAGCTGAAGCATATAGAGTTACTGCACGGATCGCATCGTCGTTACCCGGAATAACGTAATCAACGTTGTCTGGGTTAGAGTTTGTATCAACGATACCGATAACAGGAATACCTAAGTTCTTCGCTTCTTTGATTGCAATCGCTTCGTGATCAACGTCGATTACAAATAATGCGTCAGGTAAACCACCCATGTTTTTAACGCCGCCTAAAGAACGCTCAAGTTTTTCCATCTCACGAGCACGTTCTAAAGCTTCACGTTTAGTAAGCTTAGCAAAAGTACCGTCTTGAGATTGAGTTTGAAGATCTTTTAAACGGTTGATAGATTGGCGAAGTGTTTTCCAGTTCGTCAACATACCACCTAACCAACGGTGGTCTACATATGGTTGACCAGCGCGTTGAGCTTGTTCACGGATGATGTTAGAAGCAGCACGTTTTGTACCAACGAACAAAACTTTGTTCTTTTTGCTTGCTAATTGGTTAGCGAAGTTCAAAGCATCATTTAACGCAGGAACAGTGTGCTCAAGGTTGATGATGTGAATTTTGTTGCGCGCGCCAAAAATGTATTGACGCATTTTTGGGTTCCAGAAACGAGTTTGGTGACCAAAGTGCGCACCTGCTTGAAGAAGGTCGCGCATGCTTACGTTGTAATCTGCCATTTTCTTTACCTTAAAAGTTGGGTTAGGCCTCCATATATCCGCATTCTCCACCCTTTTACAGGCACCCAGAGTAATGTGACGATATATGTGCGGATTTTTTACTCCACCTATCAAATTTGTTCGTAAAAGATATTCACGAAAAGCATTTGATAAAATGGGCGGCTATTTATACCATAGACACTTGTAAATTACCAAAAGTTTTTAGAGATCATGAACAGTACTTATACAGCTCCACGTCGATTAATCAAAACTCCAGATGAAATTGAAAAAATGCGCATTGCAGGACGACTGGCGGCTGAAGTTCTAGAGATGATCAAGCCGTATATCAAGGCGGGTGTAAGTACACTTGAACTTGATACCATTTGCCGTAATCACATTGAAAATGTACAACATGCTATTCCTGCCTGTGTCGGCTATGGTGGCGCTCCTGGACGCCCTGCTTTTCAGCACTCTATTTGTACTTCGGTTAACCATGTTGTCTGCCATGGCATTCCTTCTGAAAATAAAACGTTAAAAAACGGCGATATTTTAAATATTGATGTGACTGTAATTAAAGATGGTTATCACGGCGATACAAACATGATGTATATCGTCGGTGGTGAGACGTCTATTTTAGCCAATCGTCTATGTAAAGTTGCTCAAGAAGCGATGTATCGAGGTATGGCAACTGTTAAAGATGGTTCATATTTAGGTGACATTGGTCATGCAATCCAGAAATATGTCGAATCAGAACGTTTTAGTGTAGTACGTGAATATTGTGGCCACGGTATTGGTACCGTTTTCCATGATGAACCTCAAGTATTACATTATGGTCAAGCTGGAACAGGTATGCGTCTGGAAGCTGGTATGACTTTTACTATTGAACCTATGGTAAATGCTGGCGTATGGCAAACTAAACTATTAGGCGATAAATGGACTGTTGTAACGAAAGACCACAAACTTTCAGCTCAATATGAACATACTATTTTAGTGACTCAAACAGGCATTGAAGTTTTAACTGCACGCCCTGAAGAGGACTTATCTCGCTTCAACTAATAGTTTAACAAACTTAAATAAAAGGCTACTTTATGTAGCCTTTTATTTTTTATTTTGTACTTTTTATTAATAAAACTTTCCAAATATAAACAAATATTTCAAAAAAATTACAATTATTAATTTTTAATAAACAATCATTTTAATAAAACGCGGTATGGTTGGCTCAATAAAAATCAGTAAACAAATGTTCGGACATGGAGTCCTTTTATGATGAAAAAGTCATTATTTTGTATGACAGCTGCCTTTTTTGCCCTGCCAACAATCACTAACGCCGCTTCGCCATATTTTAGTTCAAAAGATGGTGATGGTTTCAAACGTTTTTCAGTCTCTGCTGGCTGGTTACATGCAATGCCTCAAGGCTCAGGAAACCCTGTCAATATCAATACTAGCGTTGCAGAAGGTACAACATCTAAAGTTGGAGATGTATCTACAAAAGCAGTTTTAGATGCAATCGACCAAAGCAAAACTTCAGGAAAATTCTGGTATAGCACTATTGGTCTTCTTGATAAGTTTACAGATACTCTTCCCTCTTCACTTGCAGGTACAGCAGAAGTTAATGGTCTTTCTCAATGGGAACAACAAGGTTCTGGCTTAGAAGCTAGTGATGTTGATACTGTTGGTCTTATGTTTAACTACAACTTTACGGACAATTTATCTTTAGAAATTAAAGGTGGTATTCCCCCTAAAGTAGATATTAATGGAAAAGGTAATATTTACGCTCCTCTTTCTGGAAAAGCGACTCCATTAAAAGATGGGTCTTCGATTGGAGAAATCATAGGAGGTGGAATTTCCGAGGCAGGTGGAGATATTCCTTTAAAACAAGACCTTCATATTACTGATCTTTCTCAGGGAGGCAAAGCTGCGACCGCACGCGCATGGTTACCAGCCGTTGAACTACATTATCAATTTGGTAAAACAGGTGTAAATAAGTTCCGTCCTTATATCGGAGCTGGCGTGATGTATGCATACTTTAATGATTTAAAAATGAATTCCGGTATTGAAGCTGATTTAATTCAAGCGGGCCACATGATCCAGAATATCCATGATGGTAAAGCTGGGGCAGCATTAGATCGCAAAACATCATCAGCAAATCCTATCGTGAAACTAGAAGCGACCGATACTTTTGCACCTATTGTAACTTTAGGTGCAACTTACGACTTCAACCCAAATTGGTTTGCTGTTGGTTCAGTTTCTTATTCCAAAATGAATAGTGAAGCAAAAATCTATGTAACTGACCAAAATACAGGTAAAGAGCTAATTAAAGCGAATACCAAAATTGATATTGACCCACTCATTTCATATGTTGGTGTTGGTTACCGCTTCTAACCCCGCATAAAGCTATAAAAACTTATGCACGTTTTTATAGCTTTCTTTCTATCTACATTTTGCTTCTTTTTAAATCAAAATGCTAAAAAAATGAGCATTTTTTATAAAAAATACAGATATAAAAAACCTTTTCAATTTTTTATTAATACCCTCTTATTTTTTCCAATTTTTTTATTATTTTATATTCACAAACTAACTCAATAAAATTAGAAAGTAATTTTTCCTTTTTAGTAAAATTCATTTTTTGGCACAAGCTTTGCTTTATTCATTGCATGATGAATCAATGATGATTCAATGAATAAACAAAGACGGCCAACGATGTCCGCTCTGATCAGTCTGCAGATAGGCAATAAATTGCCATGCAAATTAAATTTCGTTCAGTTCAGAGGGACGGCGTATGTCTTCAAATATCCAATTAGATGCAAAAAAAGCAACTGAAATCAAATTATTTAGTTTTTCAACTCCAGCAATGCGTGCCTTCCACATGACATGGCTCGCTTTCTTCGTATGTTTCTTTGCATGGTTTGCTTGCGCACCCTTAATGCCCGTCATTAAAGGGGAATTTGGCTTAACAAAAGACCAAATTGCTAATATTAATATTGCTGCTGTTGCTATTACTATTTTAGTGCGGCTTATTGTCGGACCACTCTGCGACAAATATGGTCCACGTATTACGTACACCACCCTCCTATTAGTTGGCAGCATTCCAGTATTTGGTGTAGCTGCTGCCAATAGCTATGAATCTTTTCTATTCTTTCGCTTACTTATCGGGGCGATTGGGGCAAGCTTCGTCATTACTCAATACCATACAAGTGTCATGTTTGCACCTAACGTTGTAGGAACAGCAAATGCGGCAACGGCTGGCTGGGGAAATGCTGGTGGTGGAGCAACACAAGCTTTAATGCCTTTATTGCTCGGTGCAATTGTGATGTTTGGTGTTGAACAAACCATGGGATGGCGCGTGGCATTAATCGTACCGGGCGTAATGATGGTTATTGTTGGCATTCTTTACTGGAAATTAACTCAAGACTGTCCTCAAGGGAACTTTAAAGAAGTTCGCGCACAAGGTATTGAAGTCGGAAGTGGTAAAAAAGGTGGTACTGCCATTTTAATGCAAGCCGCTCGCAACTATCGTGTCTGGATTTTATTTTTGGCATATGGCGCAAGTTTTGGTATAGAGATTTTTATCCATAACGTTGCAGCAATGTACTATGTTGATCAGTTCAAAATGGATTTAAAAACGGCTGGACTAACTGCCGGAATCTTTGGTCTTTTAGCATTATTCGCTCGAGCACTAGGCGGTATCATTTCCGATAAAGTCGCACTCAAAAAAGGCTTAGATGGTCGCACGAAAGTACTTGTACTCATGATTTTAGGTGAAGGCTTATTCTTAATCCTCTTCTCGCAAATGAATGCTGTTGCGCTCGCAATTATTTCCATGACTATTTTTGCATTGTTTACGCATATGGCATGTGGAGCAACTTACGCTCTCGTACCCTTTATCGATCGTACTGCATTAGGTGGAGTCGCAGGAATTATTGGTGCGGGTGGTAATGTTGGCGCTGTGGCAGCAGGTTTCCTACTCAAAGGTTTACTTGATGTCCAAACTTGCCTGTTTATTTTAGGCGGTCTGGTTATGGTCGCAGGATGTAGCGTAATTTTGATTCGCTTCACAACTGAACATAAAGAAAAAGAACAAGTTCTTTTTGAGCAAGCATTACTTGAACGTAATTCCACAGCTTAATTTTTATAAGAAGCAGAGATCAAAATGGTGTCTGCTTCTTCAAATTTCTTATCATAAAATATTAACATTAGTCACTTTTTAATTCTTCTTAAATATTCTTGCCATCTATATCGATATTCCTCGATATATCTTCTACAATAAATGACCACATTATTATAATTTTCCATTAATCATGACTAAAACTGCTCACAACTTTTCCCAGCCACTTATCTATATGCTGATTGGTAGTGCCCTTATTTTGGCTCTTTCTTTAGGCGTTAGGCATGGTTTTGGACTGTATTTGGTCCCAATGAGCCATGAATTTGGTTGGGGACAGCATGTTTTTAGTCTCGCAATTGCGATGCAAAACTTAATCTGGGGAGCTGTGCAGCCTTTTACTGGTGCAATCGCAGATAAATATGGCAGTAAAATTGTAGTTGCTGTTGGCGGATTGCTTTACGCCCTCGGCTTACTCTTAATGGCTTTTAGCTCAAGCATCTTAATCTTAAATTTAAGCCTAGGATTGATTATTGGCCTAGCTTTATCAGCCACCTCTTTTACAGTTTTACTTAGTGCAGTAGGTCGAGCGGCACCTCCAGAAAAAAGAAGTATGGCAATGGGGATTGCCAGTGCAGCAGGTTCTTTCGGTCAGTTTATTATGTTGCCATCTACCCTTCTCTTACTCAAAAATGTTGGATGGTCAGCCGCCCTAATGGTCAGTGCACTACTAATTGCTCTTATTATTCCTCTTGCATGGATGTTAAAAGGACCAAGCAATCAAACACCAAAAGCAATTGCACAACCTCAGCTTACATTTAAACAAGTACTGAATATTGCCAGAAAACATAAACCCTTTTGGTGGTTAGCTTTAGGTTTCTTAGTGTGTGGATTCCAAGTTGTTTTCTTAGGTGTACATTTACCCGGCTATTTAATCGACCACGGCTTTGATGCAGCTACAGGAACTGTGTTTCTAGCCCTAGTTGGACTATTTAATATTGTGGGGACTTATGGTGCTGGTTGGTTAGGAGATCGCTTCTCAAAACCTAAATTATTAATGGCACTTTACGGCAGCCGTGGCATCGCGATCATTGCCTTTCTGTTATTACCTTTAAGCATTTATACGGTATATGCTTTTGGAATTATTATGGGCCTTTTATGGCTCTCTACTGTTCCGCTCACCAACGGTATTGTGGCAAATATGTTTGGTGTTAAATACCTTTCAATGCTGAGTGGTATTGTGTTCTTCACTCATCAAGTCGGTTCTTTCTTTGGCGGTTGGCTTGGCGGTGTTAATCATGACTTAACAGGTAATTACAATGCGATTTGGCTATGTTCTATAGCATTAAGTATAGTAGGTGTGATCGTCCACTTCTTTGTAAATGAGGAGGCTGTTATTCATGACGCATAATGCCTTACTTTTGAAAACAATTATGACTTTGCTCGTGATTACTCTGCTGGCCTGTTCAATCATTTTATGGAAACAAACTCCTGATTTATTTGTATATTTCAATCAAGCATTTTGTGCCCACTAGAGATATAGACAGCCAGACGCATACTGCAAATTGTCATAAAAATATAAAAAACCTATGGTCTAATGAAAATAAAAAAGCCCGCAAGTTTGCGGGCTTTTTTATGAAAAACTTATTTAAAATCAAAACAAGCGATTCATACCGTTAAGTGCAGCTACACGGTAAGCTTCAGCCATGGTTGGATAGTTAAACGTCGTTTCAACGAAATATTTCAAGGTATTGTTTGGGCTATGCATAACTGCTTGCCCAATGTGGATAATTTCGGCAGCGTTATTACCAAAACAGTGAATACCTAAAATTTCTAAAGTGTCGCGGTGGAAAAGAATCTTCAATTCACCCACTGTATCACCCGTAATTTGTGCACGAGCCAAATGACGGAAAGAAGCTTGACCCACTTCATACGGAATTTTTTCTTCCGTTAATTCCTGTTCATTTTTACCAATTGATGAGATTTCCGGAATGGTGTAGATACCAGTTGGAATATCACGTACTGGCTTCGCATCTTCACCGCTCATGTTTGCGCCAGCACAGCGCCCTTGGTCATAAGCAGCAGAAGCAAGTGATGGCCAACCAATCACGTCACCAGCAGCATAGATGTTTTCAACTTCAGTTTGATATTGATCATTTACTGAAAGCTGACCGCGGTTGTTTGGAACTAGTCCAACGTTCTCAAGACCTAAGCCTTCTGTGTTACCTGACCGGCCGTTACACCAAAGAATGGCATCAGCTTTAATCTTTTTACCACTTTGTAAGTGTAAAACAACATGGTCATCAAACGTTTCAAGATGATCCATTTGTTCGTTGTGACGAATTAACACACCTTGTTCACGTAAGTGATAAGACAAAGCATCAGCAATTTCATCATCTAGATAACTTAATAGTTTTTGCTGAGTATTAATCAAGTCAACTTTATGATCTAGACCAATAAAGATTGAAGCATATTCACAGCCAATAACGCCCGCGCCGTAAATAATGATTTTTTGAATTGAATAATCAAGATCAAGAATCTTGTCCGAATCAAATACGCGAGGATGATCAAAGTCGAGACCTTGTGGATGATAAGGACGACTACCTGTCGCAATCACGATTTGCTTACAGATAATTGTCTCTTTAATGCCTTCGTGGCTAAAAACTAAGACTGTATTTTTATCTTGAATATATGCACGACCATGGAAGACACCAATCTTGTTACGGTCATAAAAACGTGTATGTGTATCAACCTGTTGTTGAATCACTTTGTGTGCATTACGCAAAACTTGTTTCATGGTGAACTGCTTCCATTCACCTACTTTTTGAAACATTGGATCACGCTGATAGCGAATAATACTAGAAACTGTTTGACGTAAAGCTTTACTTGGAATCGTTCCTACGTGTGCACAGTTACCACCCAGTTGATCACGCACATCTACAATTGCAACACGCTTACCAGCTTTTGAAAGCTTCATTGCCGCGCCTTCACCCGCAGGTCCAGAACCGAGAACTACCGCATCGTATTTAACGAAATTCCCACTAACGACCTCTTTTTTACGTGGCATTGAAAGCTCCTTCCTCACTTGAATGACCATATTTTATAATAAATTATGGCTAATATGCGGTGAATTTATGTATTTCTCAACCCTATATTTCTGAATAGCCACATTTATTATATGAATAGTTATTTTCCGCTATTAACTGAAGAACTTCGCTATAATACAATGTCAATGTCTCTATAAACGAGTGGAAAAGTTAGATATGTCAGAACACCGTAAACCTGAACAGGGTGTAAAACTTCGTGGCGCAGAAAAAGTCGCAAGAATTCCTGTAAAAGTTGTACCTACGGTTGAAGTGCCGCGTAAACCTGACTGGATTCGTGTCAAGATGACGGCACCAGAAGAAGTTCAGCGTATTAAAACGACTTTACGTGCTCAAAAACTCCATACCGTTTGTGAAGAAGCTGCTTGTCCTAACCTACCAGAATGTTTTGGTGGCGGTACGGCAACATTCATGATTATGGGCGATATTTGTACACGCCGTTGTCCTTTCTGTGATGTAGCACATGGTCGTCCAAATGCACTCGATGCTGATGAACCTCGTCACATGGCAGAAACCATTTCTAACCTGAAACTCAAGTATGCAGTAATTACTTCTGTTGACCGTGATGACTTACTTGACGGCGGTGCACAACACTTTGTGGACTGTATTAAAGAAGCTCGCGCACTTAGTCCGACGACATTGCTTGAGATTTTAGTACCTGACTTCCGTGGACGTATGGATATTGCTTTACGCATTATGACTGAATGTCCGCCAGACGTATTTAACCACAACATTGAGACTGTACCTCGCTTATATAAAGCAATGCGTCCAGGTTCAGACTATCAACACTCTTTAACCTTATTAAAAATGTTTAAAGAATACTGTCCAGATATCCCAACAAAATGTGGTTTGATGGTCGGTATTGGTGAAACTGAAGAAGAAGTTATTGCATTGCTTGATGACTTACGTGCTCACGATGTTGACTATGTGACGATTGGTCAATATTTACAGCCATCTAAACAACATGCGCCAATCGACCGCTTTGTAACGCCAGAAGAGTTTGAACGTTATGCAGAGCATGGTCGTAAACTTGGCTTTAGAAATATCTGGTCTGCACCAATGGTTCGTTCTAGTTATTTTGCTGATCGTCAATACCACGGTGAACCAGTACCAGAAGTTCGTCGTAAAGTAGATCCAGCTAAGAAAATCGCTGTTCAAACCGTCGAAGCTTAATAAATTAAATATCTATAAAAAGCCCTCTAACCCAGAGGGCTTTTTATTTGTATAAGAAAATCAATAACATTTCTTGACAAATCGATAAAACAAGCCATTACACTTTCACTGAAAAATATCTTATACCTAAAAGTACGATATATCCCTGCTCTAGCATATACATCAATTGCGATATAAAAAATTAAATTTAAACAGCATTAAAATTAGCTAGTTAAGCCTTAAATCTCTCCTCGCTTTTTTGTAACTTCTAACTTGAGGGCTTATCTAGCAAGGAGCAAGTATGATTTTCCTACTCTTTGTTTTAAGCATTGTCATTCAGCTTTTTGCAATATGGGCAATTTTCTTTTTTAACCTGAATCGAATCATTGGTAGTGTAATTACGATTGCGGTGGCTATATTTACTGCACTCATATTAACCCCATGGGCTCTCATTTTAGGTATTCCCCTCATTGCCCTTAGTATCATTATTTTATTTGCACCATTACGCTTTAACCTGATTACTAAACCTGCATATAAAACATTAGCAAACTCAATGCCGAGCATCAGTACAACTGAACAAGAGGCCTTAGAGGCAGGTACCAGTTGGTGGGAAAAAGAATTATTTATGGGGGCACCTGATTGGTCTCAATTTGAGAAATATCCCTACCCAACGTTGACAGAAGAAGAGCAAAGTTTTATTGATAATGAAGTTGAATTACTTTGTAGCATGCTAGATGAGTGGGAAATTCATCATCACTTAAAAGATCTTCCACCAGAGGTTTGGCAGTTTATTAAAGACAAAGGTTTTTTAGGTCTCATTATTCCAAAATCCTTTGGCGGCAAAGAATTTAGCTCATTTGCCCAAAGCCGTATTATGAGCAAAATTGCTTCACGCTCGCTCACCACTGCTGTGAGTTGCATGGTTCCTAACTCATTAGGACCGGGTGAGCTACTCATGCACTACGGTACTGATGCTCAAAAGCAACAATATTTACCGGGCCTTGCTAAAGGCGAAGAAATCCCATGCTTTGGTTTAACCAGCCCAGAAGCAGGTTCAGATGCTGGTGCCATTCCAGATTCGGGTGTTGTTTGCTACGGCGAACATGAAGGTGCTCAAATTCTTGGTCTCCGCATGAATTTCTCTAAACGCTGGATTACGCTTGCACCAATTGCCACCGTTGTTGGTCTAGCATTTAAACTTTATGACCCAGAAGGCCTACTCGGAGATAAAAATAAAACAGAATACGGCATTACTTGTGCCTTAATTCCTGCAAGTCATGCGGGTGTAAAAATTGGAGCACGACATTTTCCAGGTTCTCCATTTATGAACGGAACTGTAGAAGGAGAAGATGTTTTCATTCCTATTGACTGGATTATCGGTGGGCAAGAAAATGCCGGTAAGGGCTGGCGAATGCTAATGGAGTGCTTAGGTGTTGGCCGTGGTATTTCCCTTCCAGCTTTAGCAACAGCAGCAGGTGAAATGAGCTATTTAACCGTTGGTGCTTTTGCAAAAATTCGTCAACAGTTCAATATTTCAGTAGGTAAATTTGAAGGCGTACAAGAAGCGACTAGTGAAATTGCTAGCGATGCCTATATGCTTGAGGCATTCCGTTATTTAGTCACATGTGGCCTAAATCAAGGTGGAACACCTGCCGTGATGACTGCCATGGCAAAATATTATGCCACTGAAACGATGCGCAAAGTCGTCAATCACGGAATGGATATTGCTGGAGGACGTGCAATTCAACTTGGACCACGTAACTTCCTTGCCCTTACCTATCAAGCGATTCCAATTGCGATTACAGTAGAAGGCGCAAATATTTTGACTCGTTCATTGATGATTTTTGGTCAAGGTTCAATGCGTTGTCACCCTTATCTTTTTGAAGAATTACAACTCCTTCAATCTGAGGATAAGAATGATTCAGTCAAAAAATTCGATGATTTATTATTTAAACATTTAGCCTATACCTTTAACCGTGGGGCAAAATCATTTGCTTATGGTTGGACAGGTGGCTCAAATGATGCTCCTCAATCAGTAGATCAATTTACTGCCAGTTACTATAAGACCATCAACCGTTTTAGTGCCAACTTCGCGCTTGTTTCCGATATGTCACTTGGTTTACTTGCAGGCGACTTAAAACGCAAAGAAATGTTATCAGGACGCTTAGCAGATATTCACGCGCACCTCTTTATTTCTACAGCGATTTTAAAATTTTATGAAGCTGGCCAAAAAACTGAAGCTGAACAACTTCACGCCAAATTAGCTCTACAAAAAGCTTTCTTAAATATTCAGGAAGCATTTTGGGGATTATTTGACAACTTCCCAGCTAAACTTCCAGCGGCATTTGTAAAATGGATCTGTTTCCCTCTTGGCCGTGTCATTTCAAAACCTGACGATGAGTTAAAACAGCAAGTCGCTGAACTTATGATGCAAGAGCATCCTTTCAGAGAGCAGCTTAAACATCACGTATTTTATTCAACTAAAGCCGATGATGTGACTGGACGTTTAGAACATGCATTTCAAATTTTACGAACGCTTGAGCCTCTTTGGGATAAGTTTAAAAAAGCTGAATCTAAAGGCAAATTTACAGGACTGACTTTCGAAGAGAATATTGCACAAGCGATAAAAGAAGGTTTTATTACTGAAAGTGAAGCTCAGCAATTATTGCAATACAACGCAATTCGATTTGATAGCATGCTTACAGATGTATTTGATGAAGATTTAAATAAGGATCTGCCTTTATCGAACCCTCATCAAATTTAGTGACTGATGCCTCCACTAATTCACTATTGCAATCACACTTGATTCGCATTAATTAATAAACAGCTATAAAAGCGTCAATCGATGCTTTTATTTTTAGGAGAAATTAATGTCTAAGCAAGATTACGAAAATGGATTAAAAGTTCGCACAGAAGTGATGGGAGAAGCTTTTGTAAAACGTGCCCAAGAAAACACCGTGCCCTTTACCCAGCCTTTACAAGACTGGATCAACGAGCATGCATGGGGATCGACTTGGCAGCGTGAAGGTGTGCTACCACGTAAATATCGTTCATTAATTACTTTGGCAATGTTAACTGCACTTAAGTCACCAACCGAACTCAAAGGCCATGTTCGTGGTGCGCTCAACAATGGCTGTACAGTTGAGGAGATTCAAGAAACTTTATTGCATAGTCTGCCATATTGCGGCGCGCCTGCTACACAAGAAGCTTTTCGTGCTGCTTTAGAAGTGATTCAAGAATATCAACAAAAATAACTTCAATATGAGCCAGCACCCTACTGGCTCTTTTAAGCTAATTCAATTTAGTCGAATGCATCTGAAAATTACGGTCATCAATCACGATAGCCTGACGACAAATCCCTTCTACTTGACGTTGCTTTTCAAAAACTGCTGCTGACATCGGTTCAAAATTATCAAAAAAGCAGATTTCTTTTGGGTCAATAGAATAGATAAGAGACTGATTTCCGACACCCTCTAATGTATCGTAATAGACAATCACCATTTTGCCATGTTGAATTTCAGCTTGAATATCTTGATAGCTCAACGCTGGTCCTGTCGGTATTTTCAGTACCTTTGCTTCTTTATAGCTCATTCGTTCGCTTGGGCTAATATTAGGATCTTCATCTGAATGAAATGACACGTTAAATCCTAATTTCTTTAATGCAACAGCTAAGGCAATAGTATAGGTGCCCCCTTCGTCGTGTCGGCAAACTTTAATCAACTCAGCAACATCAATTTGTACTCCATGATGTTGAAGCACCATCCAAACCGCAAAAACACCACAGTTTGCTTCGAGGTTTGCTAGAGCTTGGGGAATATTTACTGCCATAATTTGAATCTATAAGGATAATTAGGCAGATAATAAACAAAACTGGATTGGCACTAAAAGCTTTTCCAAGTACAATGTTTCGCTAGTCGAGGGATGCTGCGACAAATGATCGGCACTAAAGATCAATTTGCCAGGCTCGACAATCGGTTAAACACTCGTTTTAACCAACAACGGCATCCGCGAACAGAACGATCCATACTATTTTTTCCCTAGGAGATCCTGATGAACGCGGTTAATGCTTCATTTACAGATTATAAAGTTGCTGACATCTCTCTTGCTGACTACGGTCGTAAAGAAATCAAACTTGCTGAAGCAGAAATGCCGGCTTTAATTGGTTTACGTAAACGTTATGCAGCGTCTAAACCACTTGCTGGTGCAAAAATCCTTGGTTGTATTCACATGACCATTCAAACAGCGGTTCTTATTGAAACGCTTGTTGAATTAGGTGCTGAAGTTCGTTGGACTTCATGTAACATTTTCTCGACTCAAGACCATGCTGCTGCTGCAATTGCTGCTCGCGGTATTCCTGTTTTTGCTTGGAAAGGCGAAACTGAAGAAGAATATGTATGGTGCCTTGAACAACAAGTTAATGTTAATGGTCAGCCTTGGGATGCCAACATGATCTTGGATGATGGCGGTGACTTAACTGCTCTTGTTCATGAAAAATACCCTGCGCTTTTAGAACGCATTCACGGTATTACTGAAGAAACGACTACAGGTGTTCAACGTCTTATCGAAATGTGGAAAGACGGTTCTTTGAAAGTACCTGCAATTAACGTAAATGACTCAGTTACTAAATCTAAAAACGACAACAAATATGGTTGCCGTCACTCATTAAATGACGCAATCAAACGCGCAACTGACATGCTTTTGTCAGGCCGCCGTGCGCTTGTGATCGGTTATGGTGACGTTGGTAAAGGTTCTGCTCAATCTTTACGTCAAGAAGGCATGATCGTTCGTGTAACTGAAGTTGACCCAATTTGTGCAATGCAAGCATGTATGGACGGCTATGAAGTTGTATCTCCATACAAAAACGGCGTACAAACAGGCAAAAAAGAAGATATTAACCACGACTTACTTGGCAACACTGACCTTGTTGTAACGACTACTGGTAACTACCACGTATGTGATGCTGCAATGTTAGATAGCTTAAAAGCTGGCGCAGTTGTATGTAACATCGGTCACTTCGACACAGAAATCGACACAGCTTATTTACGTGGTTACAAGTGGGTTGAAGTTAAGCCACAAGTTCACCAAGTTTATCGTTCTGAAGACGAAAACAACTACCTCATTCTTCTTTCAGAAGGTCGCCTTGTAAACCTAGGTAATGCAACTGGTCACCCATCACGCGTGATGGACGGTTCTTTTGCTAACCAAGTGTTAGGTCAAATTCACTTATTCCAAGAGAAATTTGCTGACCTTCCTGCAAACGAAAAAACTGCAAAAATTCGTGTAGAAGTTCTTCCTAAGAAACTTGACGAAGAAGTTGCTGCAGCAATGGTTGCAGGTTTTGGTGGTGTACTTACTCAATTAACTCAAGAGCAAGCTGGCTATTTAGGTGTTGCTGTTGAGGGACCATTCAAGTCTGACGCTTACAAATACTAAGAACTTAAGGGCAGACGGTGAACCGACTGCCCTTTTTTCTAAAAATATTGTTTCGCTGTTTACAAGGATTTGACATGACTAAACGTATACCTATTTCTTTTGAGTTTTTCCCACCGAAAACTGATGCCGGTGCTGAAAAACTTCGTATTGTTCATCAAGAATTACAACTATTAAATCCAGATTTTTTCTCGATTACCTATGGTGCTGGTGGTTCTACTCGCGAACGTACTCTTGCTGCTATTGACGATTTCAATGGTAAAGGTACACCAGTTGCGCCTCACCTTTCATGCATTGGTGATGATAAAGCGCGTATTGCTGAGTTACTAGATTTATATAAAACCCAAGGCATTAACCGTATTGTCGCTTTACGCGGTGACTTACCTTCTGGTCAAGTCGGGCTTGGCGAACTTCCTTATGCTCAAGATTTAGTACGTTTTATTCGTGAGCACTCAGGTGATCATTTTCATATTGAAGTTGCAGCTTATCCTGAAATGCACCCTCAAGCTGAAGACCTTGATTCAGATATCCAACGTTTTATTGAAAAAGTACAAGCTGGCGCTAATGCAGGAATTACACAATTCTTCTTTAATCCAGACTCATACTTTTATTTTATTGAGCGTCTGGAAAAAGCTGGAGTTAATATTCCAGTGGCTCCTGGCATCATGCCGATTACCAATGCCAGCAATTTAATTCGCTTTGCTGATGGTACAGGTGCTGAAATTCCTCGTTGGATCCGTAAACAATTACAAGCCTATGGCGATGACAGCGAGAGTATTAAAGCTTTTGGTCATGAAGTTGTTGTGAAGCTATGTGAACGCCTGATTGCAGGTGGTGCACCAAGCTTACATTTCTATTCAATGAATCAAGTCGAACCAACTCATCAACTCGTTATTGATCTTGGTTTAAATTAATTTTGTAAGGCGTACCCAATGAATCGTTTTTTTATCGAAACTGAACTTACAGTTGGTTCAACTATTCAACTAACTGAATCAGTATTTCATCATTGGGTGCGTGTCTTACGTGCACAATTACAAGAACAAGCGACTCTATTTAATGGACAAGGTGGCGAATATCTGGCCACACTGAGCGAAATTAATAAAAAAAATGCGTTTGTTACAATTGAGAATTTCAACCCTAATAACCGTAGTGCCCCATTTAAAGCAGTTCTTGGTCAGGTCATGAGTAAAGGTGACCGAATGGATTATGCCATTCAGAAAGCCACTGAACTTGGTGTAAGTCAAATTCAGTTGCTTACAAGCGACCGCTGTGAAATGCGCTTAAAATACGACCGAGATCAAAAAAAATTAGATCACTGGCAAGCTGTTGCAATTGCAGCATGCGAACAATGTGGCTTGAACTTAGTCCCAGAAGTATTAGCTCCTATTTCTCTTAATGAATGGTTAAATTCTTCAGAACTTCCTCAATCTAAATTTGTTTTAGCACCAGAAAAAGAACAAAAAGATGTATTAGCAGGCATACAACCTGAACTCGCCTTGTTAATTGGACCAGAAGGCGGTTTAAGCGAGAATGAAATTACTCAAGCCAATCAAGCTGGTTTTATGAACTGGTGTATTGGTGACCGTGTTTTACGTACAGAAACTGCACCAGTCGTCGCCTTATCTATTTTAAATTATCGGTTTTTATCCACCTAAGTTCATTGAACATTGATTAAATCGCTATTTAAAGTTAATTTACTTTTATTGTATGAATAAAATTTCAAATTCTTTATCACTGATAAATCAGATTCTTTCTGTGTATATGTAAAAAAATAGGATAGAAAAATCTTATGTCTGGGCTTCAGGAAGAATATTTACAGCATCAAACAAAAATTGAGCAGCTAAAACTTTCAATTCAATATATACGCTGGTATTTAGCTAGCTTAATACTGCTATGTCTCATTTCATACGCTATTTTTTCTTATTATTTTTCATCTTCAATAACAATATTTAACTGGTCAATGGGCCTGACTATTGCATCTCTTACCTGCCTATTATTTGTTCCAAATATTTTAACGCACTATCGTACTACTAACTTTATTAAAAAAGCTGATCTTATCTTACAAAGTATTTGTTTTATTTCAGGAGTTTTACTAGGGGCAACCGTTACAGTTATTCATTTTTATCTTCCTCAAGAACTAGTTATCCTACCAGATGCTCATATTTTAATTGCTTTGTTTATCACTTCTGCCCATATCATTGGACTGACTTTTTTAACGCAACAACCTCGATACTTTTATCTCTTATTTATTCCCAGTACATTACCTCTATTAATCGCTCAATTTACACATACACCTATTACTCAGCTGCCTTTTTATTTCGCCTATAACATCGCTTTCATAGCTACCATACTCTGTGCATACGCAACTCAACGTAACTATCAAAAAATTTCTCAACTATTATTTAGAAATAAACAGCTCATTCAAATTTCAGAACAACATACCCAGTGGGCTGAAGAGTTATGTGTACAGCTCCAACAAGAAGTAAATAAGTCTAAAGATATTGAAGCCCAGCTCCAATTTAATAACCATTTACTAGAACAAAAGGTACGTGAACGCACATACGATCTCACCAAAATGAATGAGCAACTCGAAAGCCACCACTACAATTTAGCTTTTGCAAATGAAACGGCAGGCATTCGACCTTGGGACTGGGATATTGAAAATCAAAAATTAGAAATTACGTTTTTTGATCAACAAAAGCAGACACAAACGACCGTTATTCATCTCAATACTATTTTAGACCGTGTACATCCAAGTGATAAAAAACTGTTTAACGAGCGTTTAAAGCAACATCTGGAAGGAATTACAGATCATTTTAATATTAATTTCAGGATTTTACGTCGAGATGGTTCATGGCGATGGATTCATGATGTAGGTCGTGTCATTACCAGAGACCCAAAAACACAAAAAGCGCTCCGTATGGTTGGGATGACCCGAGATATACATCAAGAGAAAAAAGACCAAGAACACTTAAGACTATCGGCAATTGTGCTTGAACAAGCAGCAGAAGGCATATTCATTTTAGATGAACATCTGAACTATATTGATATTAATCCCTACTACGAAAAATTAACCGGATTTTCTAAATCAGAACTTCTAAATAAAGAATTATTTAGCATTGCGATTAATCAAAAAGAATTACAACAACAATTTCACACCTCAATTACCCAACAGCTCCAAGAGACTGGAGAATATATGGGCCAATTCGATGAAAAATTTAGTTCTGGCAAAAGCGTCTATTTGTGGTTACACATCAATGTGGTCAAAGATGAGTTCCATCAAATTACAAATTATATTGGATTTGCACGTGACCTCACTGAGCAAAAACGTCAGGAACAACATCTATCCTATTTAAAAAATTACGATAGTCTCACCCACTTGCCTAATCGTCTTTACTATTACAATCAATTACATCAATATCTTGTAAACCCTTCATATAACATTAAAAATTTAGCACTGATACGAGTAAACATTGACCGTTTTCGCGCGTTTAATGAATTTTTAAATAATGATAGTGGTGATGAACTCCTTAAACAGTTCGCACAACGATTACGCCTAATCAATATTAATGCAATTTTAGTTGCCTATTTAAATAGTGACGATTTTGCAATTATTTATGAAATTTCTCCAATTCATCCAAATATTGAGCAATATTGCCAAAACATCCTGCAAGCGCTCAACGCACCTTTTTATATTGATAATCACGAATATTTTATTACAGCTTCTATCGGTGTGGCATGCTTTCCTGAGCATGGCCGACAAATTGACCATCTTAATAACCATGCAGAACAAGCACTTTCAGAAGCAAAGCGCTTAGGGGGCAACACCATTTCTTACTATTGCAATAAAGCAGAACATCCATATAAAACTGCTGATTTAGAACAAGAGTTACGTAAAGCCATTCAGAATGATGAATTTGTCATTTATTACCAACCCAAAATTAATTTACTAGATCAATCTATTATCGGTTTTGAAGCATTAATTCGTTGGCAACATCCTGAAAAAGGATTAGTCATGCCAAATATGTTTATACCTTTTGCTGAACGTAGTAGCCTGATTTCAGATATTGGTAAAGTCGTTTTAGATAAAGTTGGAAAACAATTACAAGAATGGAAAAACGCGGGCTACACAAATGTTCAAGTCTCTGTAAATATTGTCGCTCAGCAAATACATCGTGGCTTATTACTCAGCGATTTAGATGAGGTTTTGCAAAAATATAATATACAAGGTTCTGATCTTGAACTTGAAATTACTGAGTCGGCTTTATTAGACAATACGGATAACGTCAAAACGCTATTACATGCGATAAAACAACGAGATATTTCAATTGCTCTAGATGACTTCGGTACAGGTTATTCCTCTTTGGCTTACCTGACAGAGTATCCAATTGATGTACTAAAAATTGACCGTGCTT
The DNA here is from genome assembly GCF_056314305.1 of Acinetobacter sp. DMC2. NCBI lineage: Bacteria > Pseudomonadati > Pseudomonadota > Gammaproteobacteria > Moraxellales > Moraxellaceae > Acinetobacter > Acinetobacter sp. DMC2. The sequence goes on from NZ_JBQUYP010000001.1 coordinate 523,887, forward strand.
TCATTTCTAAAATTGGTGATCACAAACAAGAAGCGATTGTAAATGCCATGATTGCAATGGGTAAAAGTATGGGCCTTAAATTGGTCGCCGAAGGTGTAGAAACAGAAGAACAAGTTACCTATTTGCAAAAACAGCAATGTGATTTTTTACAAGGCTATTTCTTTAGTCGCCCTATTCCAGCTGAGCAGATTATTCCTTATCTACAAACAGATTCGCATATTTATTAATTGTTCCAACTCTCTATTTTTACATATGCTGCTTTTTCCAAAAATGAGCGTTTTTGACTGTGAGAAATAAAGAAGTAGTGTTATATTCTTTAGCATTTAGCTCACTACAGGGCTATTGGCAATTCGTCTACTATTCTCTTAATTGGTAAAAATTAAAGCATAGTAAAAGAACTGAGTTGCCTTCTCCCTGAATGAGTGATTTGACTAGTTTGCTTTTTTGTATCAAATAGAGACTCAGATGGACGATCAATCTTTAAAACAGGCCGCTTTAAATTACCATGAATATCCAAACCCAGGGAAAATCAGCGTTACCCCAAGTAAGCAACTTGTCAACCAGCGAGATTTGGCTTTAGCCTACTCACCCGGAGTTGCTGCGCCATGTTTAGAGATTGAACGTGATCCTTCAACTGCTGCTAAATATACAGCTCGCGGAAACTTGGTTGCTGTAGTAACTAACGGTACCGCTGTTCTTGGTTTAGGGAATATTGGCCCATTGGCCTCTAAACCTGTAATGGAAGGTAAAGGCGTTCTCTTCAAGAAGTTTGCTGGTGTAGATGTATTTGACATCGAAATTGCAGAAAACGATCCAGATAAAATTGTAGATATCGTTGCCTCTCTTGAGCCAACTTTCGGTGGTATCAACCTCGAAGATATTAAAGCGCCTGAATGTTTCTATATTGAAAAGAAACTTCGTGAACGCATGAAAATTCCTGTATTCCATGACGATCAACATGGTACAAGTATTATTGTAGGTTCAGCTTTGCTCAATGCATTGCAACTTGTAAATAAGAAAATTGATGAAATCAAAATCGTAGCTTCAGGTGCAGGTGCAGCAGCACTTTCATGTTTAGACTTGCTTTGTGCGCTTGGTGCTAAAAAAGAAAATATCATTGTTGCCGATTCTCGTGGTCTATTAACCACTTCACGTGAAGGCTTAGACGAATCTAAAAAACGTTATGTTCAAGATATTTCAGCATCTCAGCTTCATGAAGTAATGGCTGGCGCTGATATGTTCTTAGGTCTTTCTGCTGCTGGTATTCTCACCAAAGAAATGGTGAAACAGATGGCTGAGAACCCTATTATTTTTGCTTTGGCAAACCCAGATCCAGAAATTTTACCTGAACATGCACATGAAGTACGCTCTGACGTCATTATGGCAACTGGTCGTTCTGACTATCCAAACCAAGTAAACAACGCATTATGTTTCCCATACATTTTCCGTGGTGCACTTGACGTTGGCGCAACTACCATTAATGAAGAGATGAAAATTGCATGTGTACATGCAATTGCGCGTATGGCTCATGTTGAAGCTGATGCTGCAACATATGGTGAAAAATCTGCTTCATTTGGTCGTGACTATTTAATTCCACGCCCACTTGATCAACGTTTAATTTTAGAAATTGCACCAGCAGTTGCTAAAGCTGCAATGGACTCAGGTGTAGCAACTCGTCCTATCGAAGATTTCGCAGTATATCGTCAAAAATTGTCTGAGTTTGTATATAACTCTGCATTCTTGATGAAACCAATTTTTGCTCAAGCAAAAGCTGATCCAAAGCGTATTGCATATGCGGAAGGTGAAGACGAGCGCGTATTACGTGCAGTACAAATTGCTGTTGATGAAGATTTAGCTAAACCAATTTTAGTAGGTCGTACTGCTGTAATTGAAGCAAATATCAAAAAATTAGGCCTACGTTTACAACATGGCGTAAATATTGAGATCGTAGATCAAGAACAAAACCCGATGTATGAAGAGTTTTGGAAAGATTACTATCAAACAATGCAACGCAAAGGCATCACAGTTGAATATGCTCAACGTGAAGCTCGCCGCCGTTCAACGTTAATTGCATCTCTACTGGTTAAATTCGGTAAAGCAGACGGTATGTTATGTGGTACTTACAGTAGCTATAACATTCACCTTGACTTTGTACGCAATGTTATCGGTCTTAAAGAAGGCATGAACAACTTCTTCACGTTAAATGCATTAATGCTTGAAGATCGTAACTTGTTTATTGCAGATACCTATGTAAACACTAACCCGACTTCTGAACAACTTGCTGAAATGACTATTTTGGCAGCTGAAGAAGTACGTCGCTTTGGTATTACTCCACGCGTAGCACTTCTTTCTCATTCAAGTTTTGGTAGTGATCAAACTGATTCAAGTGCTCAAAAAATGCGTGAAGTTTATCGTATTTTATCTGAGCAAGCTCCTGAGCTTGAAGTTGAAGGTGAAATGCATGGTGATGCAGCATTAGACGAAAATATTCGTCAATTTGCATTCCCTGGTTCACGTTTTAAAGGTTCTGCAAACTTGCTCATTATGCCAAACCTAGATGCAGCAAATATTTCATTTAACTTGTTGAAAGCGACTTCTGGTAACAACGTTACTATTGGTCCAATTTTGCTTGGCGCAGCAAAACCTGTTCATATTTTGACACCGACAGCAACTACTCGTCGTCTTATCAATATGACTGCTTTAACTGTTGCGGAAATCCAACAACAAGAAAAGTAATTTAGAAAGAGCTTTTTACGAAAAGCCTGTCTAATGACTTGAGAAAACCTCTATTCTGTAGCATGATTGCTTGAAGAATAGAGGTTTTTTCATGCAAGTGTATTTAGTAGGCGGTGCCGTCCGAGATTCTCTACTTGGGCATCCCTATCAAGAAAAAGACTATGTTGTGGTCGGAGCAACACCTGAACATATGCTCGCCCAAGGTTTTCAACCTGTAGGCAAAGATTTTCCTGTGTTTCTTCATCCTGAAACGAAAGAAGAATATGCACTTGCACGTACTGAGCGAAAGTCCGGTAAGGGCTATCACGGTTTTCAGTTTTTTACTGATACCACAGTAAGTTTAGAAGAAGATTTAATTCGCCGTGATTTAACCATCAACGCCATAGCAATGGATCAAGATGGCACATTATATGACCCCTATGGTGGTCAAACTGATTTAGAAAATAAAACCTTACGACATGTTTCAGAAGCTTTTGCTGAAGATCCTTTACGTGTTTTACGTGTCGCACGCTTTGCAGCTCGATATTCTGCATATGGTTTTCATATTGCACCTGAAACCTTACAACTCATGCAAACGATGGCTGAATCAGGTGAACTTGATGCATTAACGCCAGAACGTGTGTGGAAAGAAACTTCACGTGCACTCCTAGAAGATCATGCAGATATTTATTTTCAGACATTACGCGATTGCGGTGCGTTAAAGCATCTTTTCCCTGAAATTGACGCCCTGTTTGGTGTACCACAACGCCCTGAATATCATCCTGAAGTAGACTGCGGCATACATACTCTCATGTCTTTGCAACAAGCGTGTAAGTTAAACTACTCGCTTGATGTTCGATTTGCTGTTTTAGTACATGATTTAGGTAAAGCATTAACGCCAGTTAACGAACTTCCTCGCCATATCATGCATGAAGAGCGTGGCGTGAAACCAGTTACCGAATTATGCGAACGTTTAAAAGTTCCGACACAAACTCGACAGTTAGCATTATCGGTGTGTAAAGAGCATTTAAAATGTCATCAGATTATGTCTTTAAAACCAGGAACGGTATGGCGTCTATTACAACGCCTTGATGTGTTACGTCGTCCTGAGAGAGTTGAAGCTTTTGTACAGGCATGTGAGTGTGATGCTAGAGGAAGACTAGGTCTAGAAGATCGCCCCTATCCTCAAGCTCAATATATGTTAGATGCAATGCAAGTGGTTCGCTCTATTAAAGTTCAGGATTTACCAGAAAATATTAAGGGTGCTGAAATTGGCGAAATGTTAATTCAATATCGTATTGATGCTTTAACTGAGTTCAAACATCAACATCAGACACCGACCCACTCTTAATTTAAGCCAATAAAAAAGCCTCACTAAGAGGCTTTTTTATTTTACTGTTTAGGTAACGGTATAAATTGAGATTGACTATTTTGGTTTTTTCTTTCGCCAACTGTTACTACAAAGTTTTCTTGCTTCCCAGCTCGCTCAACCACTACATTAATTTCGCTATTAGGCGCTTGTAATGCAACGTAATTAATCAAATGAGATGCCGAAGTGATTGGTTCATTATTGACCTGAACAATCTTATCTCCAACTTTTATACCTGCTGAAGCCGCTGGACCACTTTTTAATACATCAGCAACAACTACACCAATTTGCTGTTTTGGTGCCAATACATCGTCTTGTGTAGGCGGTACTAAACTAATGCCTAACCATCCACGAACTACACGGCCATCTTTCAAAATCGAGTTTAATACTTGTTGGCAAATTTTAGCTGGAATTGCGAAGCCAATGCCTAAAGAGCCACCCGACTGAGAGAAAATAGCAGTGTTTACCCCAATTAAGTTACCAGCAACATCAATTAATGCACCACCTGAGTTACCTGGATTAATTGCAGCATCGGTTTGAATAAAGTCTTCATAGGTATTAATGCCCAAATCAGAGCGCTCAGTGGCAGAAATAATACCTTGAGTTACCGTTTGCCCTACACCAAATGGGTTACCAATCGCCAAGACAACATCACCCACTTCGTTACCGCTAAGCTTAAATGGCAACACAGGTAATTTATCTAAATCGATTTTAATGACTGCTAAATCTGTATCAGGATCTGTTCCAACAATCGTTGCTTCTGCACGGCGTCCATCACGCAATGCCACTACAATTTGGTCAGCCTGAGCAATCACATGATTATTGGTAAGAATATAACCATCAGCACGTACAATAACCCCAGAGCCTAAACTATTTTCATTTTGCTGTTGTTGTTCAGGAACCTGATTTCCAAAAAATTCGCGGAATACTGGATCACTTAACAATGGATGATTTTGTTTAACTTTCTGGGTCGTAAAAATATTAACAACTGCCGGTGCTGCAACTTTTACCGCAGCACTATAAGACACCACCCCGCCCGTTCGTGAAGTATCAACCAATGGCTCAACTTTCTCAGCAGGCATTTGTACCCCATCAACTGCAACAGTTGGTTTTGGTTGATGGTATTTTTGCCATGCAATAAAACTGGCAATTACAATAATAAGTAACACCCAAGGTAACCATGTAAAGGTGCGGCGCACGTTTATATCCTCTACGAAAAGAAGTTTTTAATTAAATTAATATATTGAACAAAAAGAGTTTTCAGTTAAGCATTTTAAATTAAATATGTCGATATACACAAAAAACTCAAAAAAGATTTGTCTAGCTTTAGTTACACAACAAAATATGTTTCTATAGCTTTAGCAATTATTTACTACTCAATTCAGGAAATATCATGGCGAATTTGCATGAAATTATTCAGTGGTGCGACCAAACCTTAAAAGCAGCAGAATTTAAAGATTACGCACCAAATGGCCTGCAAATTGAAGGTTCAACTGAAGTAAAACGTATCGTTTGTGCGGTTACTGCTTCCGAAGATGCGATTGATGCAGCAATTGCTCAAAATGCGGATCTATTACTTGTACATCATGGTTATTTTTGGAAAGGCGAACCGTACCCAATTACAGGAATGCGTGGTAACCGCATTAAAAAACTCATTCAAAATAATATTTCATTAGTCGCTTATCATCTGCCGTTAGATGCGCACCCAACTTTGGGCAACAATGTAGCCATTGCAGAGAAATTAAATTTACAGAATTTAGAACCACTTGATTTAACCGAGAGACATCCGATTGGTAATATTGGATATTTAGAGCAAGCACTTTCTGTGGACGAATTTAAAGCAAAACTACAAAACAGTTTTGATTTTAAGGTGATTCATTTACCTGCTGGAAAACAAAGCATTCAAAAAGTAGGTTTCTGTACAGGCGGTGCTCAAGATTTTATTGCTAAAGCAGCTTTGCAAAATTGTGATGCCTATATTTCAGGCGAAGTCAGTGAACGAACTTTCTATGAAGCAAAAGAATTAGGTGTTCACTATTTTGCTTGTGGTCATCATGCAACTGAACGCTATGGAGTTCAGCGATTGGCACAAGCAATTTCACAGCAGTTTGCAATTGAAACCGAATATTTTGAATTGAATAATCCGATTTAATTAAGTCTTTTTTTCAATCTGTGTTATGCGTATTAATTAGATCTTTATTGTGTATAGTTCTTTAAAACGATGCCCTATTGTGAACAGAATCATTTACAATAGAGCCACTTAATATTGTATAACCCAGCAAATGCAAGGAATAGGAACATGACAACCATTACTTTACCTGCACTTCCATATGGCTATGATGATTTAGCGCCACATATCAGTAAAGAAACTTTAGAATACCATCACGATAAACACCACAATACCTATGTTGTTAACTTAAACAACTTAATCAAAGGAACTGACCTTGAAGGTAAAACTTTAGAAGAAATCATTAAAGCAACTGCTGGTGATGCCTCTAAAGCTGGTATTTTCAACAACGCTGCTCAAGTTTGGAACCATACATTCTACTGGAATTCTATGAAGCCAAATGGTGGTGGTAAGCCTACTGGCGCCATCGCTGCTAAAATTGAAGAAGCTTTTGGTAGCTACGAAAAATTTGCAGAAGAATTTGCTGCTGCTGCAACAACTCAATTCGGTTCAGGTTGGGCTTGGTTAGTTGCTGACGAAGTAAACGGTAAATTATCTATCACTAAAACTTCTAATGCAGACACTCCACTTGCACATGGTCAAATCGCTGTATTAACAATTGACGTATGGGAACATGCTTACTACATCGATTTCCGTAACTTACGTCCTAAATACATCGCAACTTTCTTAGAAAGCCTAGTGAACTGGGACTATGCAAATGCAAAACTTGCAGGCCAACCAGCAGGCGTAGAGAAATAATTTTATTTCTTTATAAAAACCACCCTATTTTGGGTGGTTTTTTTATTTTTAATACAACAAAAGCATATTAATCAAGCAAACAATTCATTTTCTTTAATATTCTTATTGACGCTTTTAGATTTCATCCATAAAATGCGCATCAGATTCTCCAATAGCTCAGTCGGTAGAGCGACGGACTGTTAATCCGCAGGTCCCTGGTTCGAGCCCAGGTTGGAGAGCCATCTACTAATCTCCCATAGCTCAGTCGGTAGAGCGACGGACTGTTAATCCGCAGGTCCCTGGTTCGAGCCCAGGTGGGAGAGCCAAGATTCTAAAAGCCCGCATCTATTGCGGGCTTTTTCTTATCTAATCATTTAATAATTTTCTATTATTTTTAATAAAATCAATGTTTCGAATATTTTTAAACCAAACGATTAGATATTCTGACTAATTCCGTTATTAAGACTTGACCCAGCCCTCTTTCCTCCCTAAAATCCTTTTCCAGATTCTCCAATAGCTCAGTCGGTAGAGCGACGGACTGTTAATCCGCAGGTCCCTGGTTCGAGCCCAGGTTGGAGAGCCAAGATTCTTAAAAACCCACTCATCATGAGTGGGTTTTTATTTGTATGATGCTTTCACATGTTCGAATCGAGTCACTTATTTTTTATTGTTTTAGGTTGCTTAAGCACCTGTATTTTTATTGTTGTTTGTTTACGCCCTTATTTATTTCCTAAACAAAAATTCTTTGCTCGTCCTATCATTACCAACTTTGAAACTCAGATGTTTATTCGTCTAAAACAAAGTTTTCCAAGTCATCATGTTTTAGCACAAGTGGCTTTTAGTGCTTTGATTACCAGCAATGACTATAAAATTCGTAGTCAGTTCAACCGTAAAGTTACTGACTTCGTTGTACTTAACGACAAGATGGAAGTAATTGCCATTATTGAGTTAGATGATCCTACCCATCTTGAAAAAGCGGAAGAAGACCGTATTCGCGATCAAATGCTCACAGAAGCAGGTTATATAGTAAAACGTTATACAAACATCCCAAGTGTACGTCAGCTACAAAAGGATATTCATTAAAAGCACTGCTATTATTTCTTTTCAGAACTTGCTGCTTCTTTTTCAGCTATTCTTTTTTCCATCTCTAAACGTTGCTGTTCATATTGCTTTTTAGTCTTAGCATCACTTTTTGCAGCCAAGAAAAGTATTCCAATAATTAAAAAAGGAATAAGTAAACCTAATCCCATTAATAACCAAGGAACAGATTTTTTTTCAACAGGTTGCTGGTTCATGACTACTTCAAACTCAAACGATATCAATTTCAGAATGCGTAACAATATAACAAAAAGGGCCCTCTTTAGGACCCTTTTAATTTGAATATTTTAAATACAAAAATTATTGGGCTATTCCTGTACATTCAACATTCTTACTAGCATCTATTACTGATGGATCAAGCATGATATTTGTTTTAGCTGGCATCTTAGATTGAACAAATTGATAGATTTCAGCATTTCTACATACAATCGCTTGAGTATGAGCAGCCCCTACAACAGGCACAAATGTCACATCAGTTCCCATTTTTTTAAGCCCCTCTTGCAAGGCATTAGTAACAGGATATGGTACAGCCATATCAGCAGTACCTTGAACAATCATGACAGGTGAATTAATTTTTTTGGTTGCAGGTTGGTTATCCGCCAAGAATTTTTTCACAGTTGCATTTTCTTGGAAATTACCAGCTAAACCAGGATAATCTAAAACTGTTTTGTCAGTATTAGTCGCAAGGAAATCACGAATATCATCTGCAAATTTATTATGCAAATCAGTTAAACATACGCCATTTTCACCAGTAGTCCCTTCTGCGAACTCAGCTACACTCTGAGAACGTTGTTGGAAAATTTCACGATAATTAAATTTAGGCTCATAAGCAGTAATACCCACTGTGGTATATGCAGCATACGCGAGTAACTCAGCATACACTTCTACAGCCGTACCAACAGGTGCAGTACCAGCCTGCTCTTTCTTAAGAATATCTTGAATTGCTTGCGGAGCAACTACTGAAATAATATAACCAAGGCTAGAAGCTGGTGCTGTTGCAACCGCTCCTTTGTAATTACTGTCGTTATTAGCAAATTCAGCTGTTCCTAATGAAGCATGGCCTCCTTGAGACTGCCCAATTGACATCCATGAACTATTTAACTGACTACCGTAATGATCCTTCGCAGCTTTAACTGCCGCAATTGCAGATTTAGCCTCACTTCCTAAATTAAGGTATGGATGCATTCCTCGAGTACCCAAACCTTCATAATCTGGAGCAATCACAACATAGCCAGCTGCCAATAGTGTATCCGCTAGAATTTTGAAGCGTGGATTAATGGTATTATTGCTTGGGGCACAACTATCTCCTACGCCTACAGTACCGTGCTCCCATACCACTACGCGATAACCGTCTTTAGGCTGAGTTGCTTTAGGGAACATTACCAAAGCAGTTGCTTCAGCTGTTTTTCCTTGTACATTGACCATGTTATAAGTCATGACTTTTATAGATGAAGCACCACTTAAGCTATCTTTAGAATAAGCTTTTTCAGACACATAAGTTTTATCGGGATTTACACCAATATAATCATCATCATTGTCATTACATGCTGCAAGAAATAATGTTGAAACCGATAATGTTATAGCTAAAGCAATTTTTGACCGTTTCATAGAATATCCTTTTTTATGTATTATTTATTCCGCATATTTTTTATGCACGAATATTAAGACATAAAAAAAGTGCTCTGCATAGAACACTTTTCAACCTTGCGGTCATTTTTACTATATGAAATTTAAAAATATTCCTAGAAAAATGATTAATCCAACCCAGCGATTGTGACGGAATGCCCAAAAACATACTTGAGGGTTGCGGTCTTTGGTTTTAATTGTTTGATATATAAAATCGAATGCAACAACAATTAAAGCAATGATCGCCCATGGAAATAAGATATTTTCTAAATACAGTGCAGCCCCAATCAAAACAAGGCTAGTTGCCTGTAAGAGTGCAATAATCTGAATGTCATATCGACCAAAAAGAATAGCAGTAGATTTCACGCCAATCTTCAAGTCGTATTCACGGTCTGTAATTGCATATTGAGTGTCATAAGCCACTGTCCAGGCCAGATTACCAAAATAAAGTAGCCAACACGTCATATCTAAAGGCTTACCCATTGCAGTAAATGACATTGGAATACCCCAAGAAAATGCCATACCTAAAACGACTTGCGGTAAATGGGTATAACGTTTCATGAAAGGATATACAAATGCTAAAACCAACCCTCCTAATGCACAGTAGAACGTCGCTATAGGTAAAAAGAACAGCGTACAAGCACTGGCAAATACTAATGCTAAAAATACATACACTGCTTCTCTTGGACTAATTACCCCTGTTGCCAAAGGACGTGTTTTCGTCCGCTCAACATGGGCATCTACTTTACGGTCTGCAAAATCATTAATTGCGCAACCAGCGGCACGCATAAAAATTGTACCTAGCACCATCGCCAAAAGAATATGTAGAGGTGGCATTCCCTCTGCTGCAATCCAAAGCGCCCACATGGTTGGCCAAAAAACCAGTTCAGTACCAATTGGCTTATCAAATCGACATAGATAATAATAAGCTTCTAAGCGCTGGCGCCATGTTGTGCTTGTTGCAGTCGTCATAGTAATTCCTTGTCGTGCTGCTGATTTAAAAAAGCTTCAAAAGCCGGTAAGAATGTTTCTTGAACAATAAATTTACACCCATGCCAAGTATAGCAACTTTGTCGTGTCCAGCCTTCTGGTAAACAAATAACACGGCGGTCACAAAGTGGTGTTGTTCTTTGAAATAGAAAAAAGCCGATTGGCTTAGAACCAATGTGCTGAAATATACGGGCTTTTTTTTGTAGACTTTGAATTGGAAAAATACTTTTTGCTTTCACCCATGGCTCTGCTTCACAGCCATATAAATAAGTTTCCCTTACCCACGAAGTGTGAGCATGAGACATCTTCATCCACTGACTATCTGCAAAAGTTAAACGCTGAAAATGTTCTTGAAAAGGCTTTACACTAAACTGGCCACCGCCAAGTTCAGTCAATTGTTGGGTCAATGAACCAGACGCATACAACCATGTTTTCAATTCAGGATTTAAATTCTTTTCCTGTTTAAGTACTGGTTGTCGTTTACGCATAATCTGCTCACATGAAAACTCGCACCTAGTTTACCCCAATTTTTTGATAAAAAATGTAGAGAATTCAATCAACATTCCAAGCAATAAAAAAGCCTGCATAAGCAGGCTTTTTTATGAAAATATGTATTACAAGCTGTAGTACATATCGAATTCAACTGGGTGAGTAGTCGTGTTAAGACGACGTACATCTTCAGTTTTAAGTTCGATGTATGCATCAAGCATTTCTTTAGTGAACACGCCGCCTTTTAACAAGAATTCGTGATCTGCTTGAAGTGCTTCAAGAGCCATGTCTAAGCTATGAGCAACTGTTGGGATTTTTGCTTCTTCTTCTGGAGGAAGATCGTACAAGTTCTTATCAGCAGCTTCGCCCGGATGGATCTTGTTTTGGATACCGTCGATACCAGCCATTAACAATGCAGCGAAACCTAAGTACGGGTTCATCATTGGGTCTGGGAAACGAGCTTCGATACGCTTACCTTTAGGGCTAGAAACGTATGGAATACGGATAGAAGCAGAACGGTTACGTGCTGAGTAAGCAAGCATGATTGGTGCTTCGAAGTGAGGAACCAAACGCTTGTATGAGTTTGTAGATGGGTTTGTGATTGCATTCAATGCACGAGCGTGCTTGATCACACCACCGATGAAATACAATGCCATTTCTGAAAGGCCTGCATATTCATCACCAGCAAACAAGTTCTTGCCATCTTTAGAGATAGACATGTGAACGTGCATACCAGAACCGTTATCACCTACCATTGGTTTAGGCATAAAGGTTGCAGTTTTTGCATATTGGTGAGCAACGTTCCAAACAGCATATTTGAACTGTTGAACTTCGTCAGCTTTACGTACAAGTGTATTGAAGCTCACACCAATTTCTAACTGGCAAGAAGCAACTTCGTGGTGGTGTACTTCTACACGACCTGGGCCCATGATGTCTTCGATTTTTGCACACATTTCTGCACGCATATCTTGTGAAGAATCAACTGGAGGAACTGGGAAATAACCGCCTTTAACACGTGGACGGTGACCAGAGTTACCAGACTCGTAATCTTTACCAGTAGACCAAGCAGCTTCTTCAGCGATTAATGTATGACGAGCGCCAGACATATCGATGTCCCACTTCACTTCGTCAAATACAAAGAATTCTGGTTCTGGACCAAAGAATGCAGTATCACCGATACCTGTAGATTTTAAGTATTCTTCTGCACGGCGAGCAATCGAACGTGGGTCACGCTCATAACCTTGACCAGTTGAAGGTTCAATAACGTCACAAGTCACAACTACAGTTGGTTCAGCAAAGAACGGGTCGATGAAACCAGTTTCTGCATCTGGACGTAAAATCATGTCAGATGCTTCAATGCCTTTCCAACCAGCGATTGAAGAACCATCAAACATTTTACCGTCTTCAAAAGTATCTTCATCAATAGAATCAGCTGGGTAAGTTACGTGCTGTTCTTTACCCTTAGTATCAGTAAAGCGAAAATCGACCCATTTTGCGCCACTTTCTTGTATGAGTTGAAGGACCTTGTTCGCCATGCTCATTTTGCTCCAATGAAATTTTGTTGCACTTGTTAAGTGCGTGTTAATTGCTGGTATTTATATAGCAATTCTCATACCAACTTTATAAGACTTACCTAAAACATTGAATTGCTTATAACTATCCATGATTTAGGCCCCTTGTCTTGAACCCATTATACTGTTTGCATAGTTAAATGCACCATATTCAGACATTTTCAAATTATGGCATACAAGAATAGCTCGCAATCGCCCTAATTTAGTGCAAAATTGTTGCGCCAATATGAATCACCGCATCAATATCTAACAGTCATTCATGATCATAATACTTTCTCATATAGAAAGCTGACTTTCTTATTACAAAGAATGAAAATAATAAAAGATGACTTATAAAATTTTAACCTTTAGCAGCCCCCTTCTATATCTATCCATGCCTTTGCCAAAAGCTCTAACGCAAATATCACTTCAAAGAATAGTTCTCAAAAACTTAAAAACGTCAGCGATCGAATCATCCCCTTACCTCAATAAATACTAAAGTTTTATAAAATTAGTTTTCTTTCGCTTATCAACTTCTCTGCGGTGAAGTAAGTTTTGATCAGCTTTGGTGCAGTAAGAAATTAAAGGGATTTTTTACCATTTGTTATATACCTTTTTTATACATGACAAACTTGCTTTTAAAATTAAAAAAATCTAAAAAATAAAACATAACTTTTTTTTATAACTAAACAAACTAAAAGTTTTGTTTTTTAAACTACAAATATGCTCAAAGGATTTGAAATGAAGCATGAACTCGAACAATATGACAAAGCTTTTTTCGGCCATCCCAAACCATTAAAAACTTTATTTTTTACAGAGCTTTGGGAAAGATTTTCTTATTATGGAATTCGGCCTTTACTCGTTCTTTATATGATTGCAATGGTCAATGATGGTGGTTTAGGTCTTGACCGCCCAACCGCAGCAGCAATTGTTGGGTTATTTGCAGGCTCCATGTATTTAATGACCGTTTTTGGTGGTTGGATTGCCGATAACTGGTTAGGTCAGGCCCGGTCTGTTTGGTATGGTTCTATTATTATTGCGCTAGGTCATTTATTAATTGCCCTCACTACCATTTTTGATCAATTCTTTTTTTATTTTGGTTTAGTTCTTATTGTTCTTGGATCAGGTTTATTTAAAACCTGTATTTCAGTGATTGTCGGAACATTATACAAAGCGCAAGATAGTAGACGAGATGCCGGTTTCTCCATTTTTTATATGGGGATTAATATGGGATCGTTTATTGCCCCGCTTATTACAGGTATATTGGCTCGCGATCATGGCTGGCATCTAGGTTTTGGGATTGGCGGCCTTGGAATGTTGATTGCATTACTCATCTTCCGTGCATTGGCCATTCCTCAGCTACAAACTTTTAATCAATTGCGTGAAGAAACTGATAACTGCAATAGACCTGTGGTAGAAAATAAAAATGCGCCCAAAATTGCTTTCTCATTTTTATTAAGTGTCGCAGTCGTTATCGCTCTTACTTTCTTTGGCGTTATTCATATCAATCCAGTCGCGGTAGCAACTTATTTAACAGTTGCACTAGGCATTGGGATTATTACTTATTTTGCTTATTTATTATTTTTCTTAAACTTAGAGCAGCATGATAAATTCAAAATTATTATTTGTTTCGTTTTATTAGCAGCATCTGCCCTATTCTGGTCGGCGTTCGAACAAAAGCCCACAACTTTTACTTTATTTGCTCAAGATTATACAGACCGTATTGTTTTCGGATTTGAGATCCCGACGGTATGGTTTGAATCAATCAATGCCCTATTTATTATTGTTTTTGCTCCAGTTGCAGCTTGGCTATGGGTGAAGCTAAGTAAGGTAAATAAAGACCCAAGCTATATCAGCAAATTTATTATTGCATTGTTATTCGCAGCAGGTGGCTTTTTGCTCATGTCTCTTGCCAGTCATTTTGCTATTAATGGCGGGGCAGTTTCACCATTTTGGTTAGTTGGTACTTTATTTCTTCTTACCCTAGGCGAACTTTGTCTAAGCCCAATTGGCTTATCAACCATGACTAAACTTGCACCTGATGTCATCCGTAGTCAAATTATGGGTCTGTGGTTTACTGGTTCAGCTTTAGGTAATCTCATTGCGGGTTTAATTGGCGGGCACGTATCGGCAGATGGTATTAATCATTTACCTTCCCTCTTTATGCGATGTGTTTTAGCGTTGGTGATTGGCGCAATCGTGTTATTTTTATTAAAGAAACCTATCAATAGATTAATGAATAAAAGTACCAGTAAAGTTCAACCTGAATTGGAAACCATATGAACATCTTAACTGTTCCAGAAAAACTTGAGAAACTTCGTGAAATCATGCGCAATCAACAGATTGATGCATTGGTTGTCATGAGTGCCGATCCACATATGTCAGAGTATTTACCAGATTACTGGAAAGCAAGACAGTGGCTCAGCGGGTTTAGTGGCTCTGTTGGTACGCTCGTCGTAACTCAAAGCTTTGCAGGACTTTGGGCCGATGGGCGCTATTGGGTACAAGCTGAACAACAACTTGTAGGAACGGGCTTTGAGCTTCAAAAATTAACGAGCGATGAGTCTTCAACACATTTAGCTTGGATTACACAAAACTTAGCAGCAAATTCGATCATTGCTGTAAATGGACATACCTTATCTATTCAACAATTTAAAGCACTCGAACATACTGCACGAGTTCATAGCTATAAACTCGAGACTCAAAAAGATTTAGTTGGAGAGATTTGGTTAGACCGCCCAGAACTACCCTCTGAAAAAATCTATTTAATGCCTGAAGGGCTAAATGCCCTATCTCGTAAAGAGAAAATTCAGGCAATCCGTGAAACTTTACATAGCAAGAATATTGCGGGTCATTTCATTTCATCTTTAGATGATATTGCATGGATCTTAAATGCACGTGGACAAGACGTAGAATACAACCCAGTTTTTCTTTCTCATTTTTATATTAATGCAGAGCAAGCTGTTCTGTTTATTGATAGCAGTAAACTAGACTCAACCATTCAACAAGCTTTCGCAGCCGATGGTATTGAAATTCGTAACTACGAAGATACAGCTAAGTTTTTATCGAATATCTCTGATGCTTCAGTACTTTTAGATCCAGCCAAAGTCTCGATTTTTCATGAACAAGCCATCGCAAAAGATATTCGGGTTGTATACGACATCAACCCAAGTACGCTTTTTAAATCGCGTAAACATGAAAGCGAAATTGCTCATATCCGTCATGCAATGGTTAAAGACGGAGTCGCGCTTTGCCACTTTTTCCACTGGTTAGAGAAAGCACTTCATCATGGTAAAAGAATTTCAGAACTCACTATTGATGAAAAGATTACAGCTTTCCGTGCTGAGCAAGATGGATTTATAGGGCCAAGTTTTTCAACGATTGCTGGCTTTAATGCTAATGGTGCTTTGCCCCACTACCGTGCAACTGAAGAGCACTATTCATTTATCGAAGGCGATGGTCTATTGCTGATTGACTCAGGTGGTCAATATGTAGATGGAACAACCGATATTACTCGTGTTGTTCCTGTAGGCACGCCAACAGGGCAACAAAAACGTGACTACACCTTGGTTTTAAAATGTCACATTGCTTTGGCAAAAACGATTTATCCAGAAGGTTTAGCTGCTCCTCTACTCGATTCAATTTGTCGCAATACTTTATGGCAGCATGGTTTAGATTATCGACATGGAACAGGCCACGGCGTAGGCTTTGCGCTTAATGTTCATGAAGGTCCGCAAGTTCTTTCTTATTACGCACCTATACATGCCTATAGCAAATTGCGTGAAGGAATGATTATTTCTAATGAGCCGGGCTTATACCATGAGGGAGAATATGGTATTCGCATTGAAAATCTAGTTGCAAACCAGCTCCACTCTGGGTTTGAAAAAACTTACGGTGAATTCTTGGAGTTTGAAACGCTGACCCTTTGCCCGATTCATTTAGATTGTATCGTTGTTGATATGCTAACGAATGAAGAGAAAGACTGGCTAAATCATTACCATCAAACAGTCCAAGAAAGACTCGCTGAACATTTGTCTGGAGAAGTTTTAGACTGGCTGATTTACAACACTAGAGCGATTTAATCTTCTTTTTTAACTCAGGCAGAATAATTTTCTATTTCCAATGAAAAGCTTATTCTGCCCGAGTTGTAGTTATCTATTATTTCAAAAAGTCTCACTTCTCAAAGTCGTTTTTTCTGCAAATTTCTAACGAATGAAATAGTTAAACTGGTTACTTCTTTTTTTGTTATATTAGCCGCTTAGAAAGCGGCTTTTTATTTGATCAAATAAAGGTACTTTTTAAAAAGTGAGCAATATTGTGAGTAAATCTCTAGTCACTTATTAAATATATATTAACTATCATGAGGTTAAGTTCATCATGCTTTTAATGATCGACAATTACGACTCTTTTACCTACAACATCGTCCAGTATTTTGGCGAGTTGGATCAGGAAGTAAAAGTTGTTCGCAATGATCAAGTCACATTAGAGGATATTGAACGATGGCAACCTAAATATCTCGTGATTGGTCCTGGCCCTTGCTCTCCAAGCGAAGCTGGTATTTCAATTCCTGCAATTAATCACTTTGCCGGAAAAATTCCTTTGCTTGGCGTATGTTTAGGGCATCAAAGTATTGGGCAAGCTTTTGGCGGAAACATTGTAAGAGCCAAAACGGTTATGCACGGACGTTTATCTGATATGTACCACAGTAACAAAGGTATTTTCAGTAATCTTCCTAGCCCATTCTCAGCAACTCGTTATCACTCTTTGGTTATTGATCAGCAAACACTGCCTGATTGCCTTGAAGTAACGTGTTGGACCAATGAAGCAGATGGCTCAATGGAAGAAATCATGGGTGTTAAACATAAGACATTGCCTGTTGAAGGCGTGCAGTTCCATCCTGAATCAATTTTGAGTCAACATGGCCATCAAATCTTTAAAAACTTTTTAGATATTTATGCATAAGTGATCACTATGAATATTCAACAAGCACTTAACCATATTACAAAAAATATTCACCTGACTCAGCCGCAAATGGAAGACATTATGCGTAGCATCATGCAAGGTGAGGCAACCGAAGCACAAATTGGTGCTTTGATGATGGGCCTTCGCATGAAAGGTGAAAGTATTGACGAAATTACTGCTGCCGCACGTGTTATGCGTGAATTCGCGATTAAAATTGATGTTAGCGATATCAAATATTTAGTTGACATTGTCGGTACTGGTGGTGATGGACAAAACTTATTTAATGTCTCTACTGCTTCAAGCTTTGTGATTGCAGCAGCAGGTGCAACCATTGCAAAGCATGGTAACCGAGGCGTTTCGAGTAAATCAGGTTCATCAGACTTACTTGAGCAAGCAGGAATTAATCTAGATTTAGACATGCAACAAACTGAACGCTGCATTCGTGAGATGGGTGTAGGTTTTTTATTTGCTCCAAACCATCATAAAGCAATGAAATATGCTGTCGGCCCACGTCGTGAGCTTGGTGTTCGCAGCATTTTCAATTTACTCGGCCCGCTTACGAATCCGGCTGGTGTAAAACGTTTTGTGATTGGGGTATTTTCAGATGAGCTTTGCGGTCCTATTGCAGAGGTAATGAAGCAACTCGGTGCCGAACATGTCATGGTAGTTCATTCAAAAGATGGTCTTGATGAAATCAGTCTTGCTGCTCCTACTGCTGTTGCCGAACTGAAAGACGGCGAAATTACTGAATGGATGCTTAATCCTGAAGATGTCGGAATTGAGTCACAAACTTTAAATGGCTTAGTGGTTACAGACGCAGCGGCAAGCTTAAAGCTAATTAAAGATGCGTTAGGTAAAAATAAAACTGCTATTGGTGAAAAAGCAGCAAACATGATTGCACTTAATGCGGGTGCTGGTATTTATGTAGCTGGTATTACCAAAACCTATGCTCAAGCTGTTTCCTTCGCTCAAGATATTATTTACGGCGGACAAGCTTTAGAAAAAATGAGCGTTTTGGCTGAATTTACCAAAACACTGAAACAATGTCAGGCAGATTAAGGATTTCTCATGATTAATATTCAAAATACCATTTTAGGTAAAATTGTTGACCGTAAACATGAGGAACTTGCTGCGCGATTAAAACAACGTAATTTGCAAGACGTTGAAGAATTAGCAAAATCTGCGACTCCAGTGCGTGGCTTTGCAAATGCTTTACAACATAAACGTCCGGGTGTGATTGCTGAAATTAAAAAAGCATCTCCATCAAAAGGAATTATTCGCGCAGATTTTAATCCTGCTGAAATTGCTCAGCAATATGAACAAGCTGGAGCAGCATGTTTATCGGTACTGACCGATGTTGATTTCTTTCAGGGTGCAGATGAGAATATTGCGATTGCCCGTAATCATTGTGCCCTACCTGCTTTACGTAAAGACTTTCTGATCGATCCATATAATGTAGTTGAAGCACGTGCTTTGCATGCTGACTGTATTTTATTAATTGTTGCATGTTTGTCTGACCAGCAACTCGAAGAAATGTCTAAAACTGCGTTTGAACATCAACTCGATGTATTAGTTGAAGTTCATGACGAAGAAGAAATGGAACGTGCATTAAAGCTTTCTGAGCAATGTTTATTAGGTGTGAATAACCGTAATTTAAAAACGTTTGATGTGAATTTAAATACATCCATTCGATTGAAAAAATTACTTCCGGCCTCACGTTTATTAATTACTGAAAGCGGTATAGCGACACCAGATGATGTGCATATGATGCAAGAGCATGATATTCACAGCTTCTTGGTCGGCGAAAGTTTTATGAAACAACCACGTCCAGATCAAGCTTTTACTGCCCTTTTTGGACAACCTCAAACGGTTTAATGAAGATATATGAGTAATAAAGATTCATCGCTTTCTAAAGAGCAACAAAAGTTATTGAAGCAATTTAAAAAGCAAATCTCCAATCCTCATTCAAGCAAAATCGCAAGTCAGCCTGAGACCAAACAACCTCAGGCTGAGTCTGAAGAATTGGAAAATGCAAATCTGTTTCAAAGCGCTGTAGCAGGTGTTAAACCCATCAATAATAGTAATATTGCTGATATTAGAGTTCCTCGCGCCAGAAAAGTTGATGCTCAAACATTAGCTAAACGTGCAGCTGCCGAAGGTGGTCGGGACACTGAGCATGCCGAACTATCTGATACACAAGCTGCTTTAAATCCGGTCGCAAGCCAAGCTACTTTAAGCTATCGCATAGCTACCCTTCAGCATAAAGTGTTTGAAGACTTAAAAGCTGGAAAAATGCGTTGGTTTGAAGCTGTAGATTTACACGGCTGTACAATTGAGCAAGCACGTGACGCCGTATTACAAATTATCCAGATGGCAAAAGATGAAAATCAAAATGTCATTAAAATTGTGCATGGCAAAGGCCCTGAAGCAGTCTTAAAAACCTACGTCAACGGATGGTTACGTCAGCATCGTGATGTTTTGGCCTTTGTAAGTGCCCCTGAAAATCAAGGTGGTACAGGTGCCGTTCTCGTACTGCTTAAACGTGCAGAAAAAAATCCTAAGTTCGAACAAAAAAAATGATCCTTTGGGATCATTTTTTTACATCAAGTGCCTGTAATAATTGAGCAACTACTGCAATGGCAATCATTGCAGGTTGTTTCGATGAAATCCCTTCTATCCCGATCGGGCAAACCAATCGTTGTAATGTTTCTGGGGTATAACCACGTATTTGCATACGCTTTTCAAAAATAGCCCTTTTACTTTTTGAGCCAATCATCCCAACATAAGCAAATGGTTTTGCCGTAGGTTTCAAGGCTGAAAAACATAGTTGCAAATCTAATTGATGATCATGAGTTAAAATTAAAATTGCACCTGAACGGTCAAAATGCTCGATCTCGGCTTCTAAGGTATCAGTCGATAAGCATTGCACCTGTTCCAATAAATCGGATGGGAAAATATGATCACGTGGATCAATCCATTTCACTCTCACACCAATAGGCAATAAACAACGGACAATTGCTTCACCCACATGCCCCGCGCCACAAATCAGCACTTGCATAGCATAAGGTTGAATCTGCTGGCCAAATTGCCATTCTTCACTGTTGCCAGAATGAAACTCGAAACTTGATTGTTGTTCCATATCTCTAGTCTGCCAAGTGGACGCATATTGATGTGAGACGGTACGCCATATATGCTTTCCGGCTCGCCATGCTTGCAAACTCGCAGATAAATCCGATGCGCTTTCAGTGGGTGATATTTTCTCAAACAATAACCACATTACTCCGCCACAACACTGCCCCAACCGAGCACTGAGGTTAAAGCGTTCAATACGCCTGACACAAGTATCCATTTCACTTAACATTGCTTTAGCAATATCAATAGCCTGAAACTCTAAATGCCCACCACCGATCGTATCTGACTGCTGCCATTGCTGTTGCAAATTAAACCGCAATAACATGGTTGCACCAACTTCTCGTGGTGTTGAACCAGCAGCGCGGACTACTGTGACCAATACCATAGGCAGAGCATCGACTTGCCACGCCACAAAATCAGTCCACCATTGTAAATGTTGCATAATCTTCTACATTTTAGCTTGTGGGCGGTCAGCCAAAGCTTGTCCTCGTCCAATCGCAATTGCGCGTAAAATTTCTTCGGCAGTTGCTGGAGCATTGAGTACGAGCGGTGCATTTTCTGGAATAGCCGCCTGTACCGCCTGACGAATTGCCGAGAAAACAGATAATGCCAACATAAATGGCGGTTCACCTACCGCTTTGGAGCGGTAGATGGTGTCCGCCTGATTTTGGTTATCAAACAGTTTCACATTAAAAATATGAGGAATATCCACGCTGGTCGGGATTTTATAAGTTGAAGGTGCATGGGTAAACAAACGGCCTGCGTGTGGTCCTTGTGGCTGCCAATACAGCTCTTCTGTGGTGAGCCACCCCATCCCTTGCACAAACCCACCTTCAATTTGTCCAATATCAATTGCAGGGTTAATTGACCGCCCGACGTCATGCAAAATATCGGCACGTAATACTTTCATTTCCCCAGTTAGCGTATCTATTGCGACCTCACTGACGGCTGCGCCATAAGCGTAATAGAAAAATGGACGTCCTAAATGGTTGACCTGATCATAGTGAATTTCTGGCGTTTTATAAAAACCGCTGTCCCATAGTTGTACACGCGCCATATATGCCCGTTGAACCAAATCAGGAAAAGTCCATGAATGACCATTCGCTGTTGAAACCATACTATCTTCAAACTGGACTTGGTGAGCCGCACTGTCACTTATTTCTGCGGCAAGTTTTGCCAGACGCTCACGAATTTTAATACAGGCATTTTGAACAGCCTTACCATTTAAATCTGCTCCACTCGATGCTGCAGTTGCTGAAGTATTTGGAACCCGAGAAGTATCTGTTGCAATTAAACGAACGCTATCGATTGGTAAACCCAACTCATGCGCAGCAACCTGACGTGCTTTGGTATATAGCCCTTGTCCCATTTCCGTACCGCCATGTGTAATAGAAACAGTACCATCCATATACACGTAGACCAGTGCACCTGCCTGATTGTAATGTACGGCATTAAACGAAATACCGAACATTAATGGAGTTAACGCAATACCACGCTTAATAATGTCATTGTTCTGATTAAAGGCATGAATGCTCTGTTTGCGTTTCGCATAGTCACTACTTTGCAATAGTTCGGCTACTAATTTTGGCGCAACATTATCACGGACTTCTGCCCCATAGTGCATACGGTCACGTCCAGTACCCAGCTGTTCGGCAAAGAAATTACGTTGACGAATTTCAACTGGGTCACAACTTAAATAACGAGCAATGTCATCAATAATATTTTCAATGACAAACATGCCTTGCGGTCCACCGAAACCACGATATGCCGTGTTAGAAACAGTGTTAGTTTTACAGCGTAAGTTACGCAACTCAACTGCATTTAGATAATAGGCGTTACCAATATGGCAAATCGCCCGTTCATTCACTGGACCAGAAAGATCAGCCGAAAAACCGCAGTTTGAAGCCAGTTGCACCTTTAAGCCTTGCAGAACACCACTGTCATCAAAAGCCACAGACCACTCATAAGCAAAACCGTGACGTTTGCCTGTAGCACTCATGTCATCGTCACGATCTAAACGTAATTTACACGGACGACCTGTTTTTTGTGCTGCCAAAGATGCGATACATGCCCACTGCGCCGATTGCGACTCTTTACCGCCAAAACCCCCACCCATACGGCGACTTTCCACACTCACCTGATGCATATTCATGCCTAATGCATGACAAATCAGCAGCTGCATTTCGGTTGGATGTTGTGTCGAGCAATAGACTTTTAAGCTCTGATTTTCTTGTGGAATCGCATAGGAAATCTGACCTTCTAAATAAAAATGCTCTTGCCCACCCAGCTCAATCGTACCTGAAAGTTGATGGGCGGCATTTTGAAATGCCTGTTCAACTTCACCATGGCTAAATTCAACAGGCGGTAACACCCACGATTCTTTTTCAATCGCATCTTGAATCGTTAAAATTGGAGTTTCAGGCACATACTCAATTTTTGCCAAGCGAACTGCATGACGGGCTTGCTGATAACTTTCGGCAACAACCACAAATAGGGCTTGTCCATAAAATTCAACCTGCTCTTCGGCAAAAATTGGGTCATCTTTTACAATGGGTCCCCAATTATTTTCAACCTCAATATCCTTTGCCGAAAAAACTGCATGAACACCTTCAGCCTGACGTACTGCATCCAAATCAAACTTACTGATTTTACCTTTGGCACAATTTGAAAATCCGACCGCCAGATGCAGGGTATTTTCAAGCTCCGGTAAATCATCAATATAAGTTGCTTGCCCAGTTACATGTAAATGTGCGCTCTCGTGTGGAATCGAGTCGCCAGCTTTAGCTGATTTTTTAGAAACTCTTAAGTCAATGGTTTGATTCATGTTAGATCTCCACCATAGCAATCAAATCATTCACACGAGTAATCGTTTGAGACAGGACTTTTTCTACATAAAAACGCTGTAAACAGTTTTTCGCGACGTGCAAACGATATGCCGAACTAGCACGTCCATCGTCTAAAGGTTGATAGTCTTGCGACAATGCCTGCTGTGCCTGAACCATCAATTCCGATGTAAGTTGCTGGCCTTCCAATATAGCTTCTGCATATTTTGCACGTTTGGGAATAGCCGCCATGCCACCAAAAGCAACTCTCACATTGTGAGCGACATGATGAGCATCTAACTCGCATGAAATAGCAGCACATACCGCAGAAATATCCTGCTCAAAACGTTTGGCAATTTTATAACTGGCAAATTTAAAACGCGTCTGTTCTTCACGAAGCGGAATAACAATCGCCTCTACAAACTCACCAAGCTGTAATGCTGTTTTTTGATAGTCTAAATAAAAGTCTTCCAAGGCGATTTCACGGGTTTGTTCACCTACACGCAAAATCAATTGTGTACCTAGCGTAATTAATGCCGGCATTGAGTCGCCAATAGGTGAACCATTAGCAATGTTTCCACCTAGGGTTCCTGCATTTTTAATCGGCATGGAAGCAAAACGGCGCTGTAATTCTTGAAAGTCAGGATAAAACTCTGAAATTTTGATGAGTGCATCACTCAAACTGACATTTGCCCCAATCGTTAAAGCATGGTTTTTGACTACAATCCTTTTCAGCTCATCAACCTGACCGATATAAAGCATATCGCCTAAATCACGGCCCTGCTTTGTTACCCACAAACCGACATCTGTACTACCTGCAACAATCCGTGCTTGCGGCAACTGCAAATGTAATGCGGCAAAATCCTGCAAAGTCTTTGGTGCAAAGAATTGTTGACCATGATCATTTAAATGTAATGCAGGTAATATTCTGATCTCTTTTAATACATCAATTATTTTTTGACGTTTTAATAAAACACGCGGATAGTCATATGCTTTTTGTGCTGCATCTAAAATAGGGCGATAGCCTGTACAGCGACACAAATTTCCAGAAAGATAATCACTGATTTGATCTTTGCTTGGAGGCTCTTGCTCATTTTCATACATTGACCATAAGGACATGATAAAACCGGGCGTACAAAAACCACATTGTGAACCATGCATATCCACCATTGCCTGTTGCACTGGGTGAAGTGTTCCATCTTGTGCAGGCAATAAATTATGCAGATCTTCTACTGTAAATAGGGCTTTACCATCTAAAGTCGGTAAAAACTGAATACACGCATTCACACTGCGCAATTGCAGATTGTCATTGACCAACTCACCAATCACTACTGTACATGCACCACAATCGCCCTCAGCACAGCCCTCTTTTGTACCAGTCTGCCGAGTCTTACCCGTTTGAGTATATTCTCGTAAAAATTGTAAGACTGTCATTGTGGGTAATACATTTTCTACTTGTTGCTGATTACCACGAAAAAAAAAGGTGATTGGACGTTCTGACATGTTTTATCCTTATGCTCTATAGTACGGCATATTTGCAAATATGATGCCATCAGGCGATCATTTATAACTTACCCATATTAGTTGCACATTTCATGCTCAAATAATTGACTATTAACGATAAAAAACATGAAATTTATTCACCATTTATCTAATGCATGCCGAACAGGATAAATATAGTGCGACGAGTTATGAACATCAGGGCATGTTTCTGATACAATGCCGAGCTTGTCTAATAGAGTAAATTTATACGCCTTATGTCAATGCAGCAATCGTACGCAAACATTCTGACTGCCGTCGGTGAAGACCTTAATCGTCCCGGCCTTAAAGATACGCCTGTGCGTGCGGCTAAAGCTTTTTCATATTTAACTTCTGGCTATAGTAAAACTTTAGAAGAAGTCACCAATAATGCGGTTTTCCCATCAGATAACCATGAAATGGTATTGGTGAAGAATATTGAATTCTATTCGCTTTGCGAACATCATCTCCTCCCATTCTATGGCCGTGTTCATGTTGCCTATTTACCAGAAGGCAAAGTTCTTGGCTTATCTAAATTTGCGCGTATTACCGAGATGTTTGCTCGTCGTTTGCAAATTCAAGAAAATTTAACTCAGCAAATCGCTGAAGCTGTAGCTGAAGTGACTGGCGCACGTGGTGTAGCTGTCGTTATCGATTCAGCACATATGTGTATGATGATGCGTGGTGTAGGTAAACAGGAATCTACAACTCGTACAGTTTCATTTGTCGGAGATTTTAAAACTGACAAAGAAGCACGCCGTGAATTTTTAAGTGCAGTACCAGAAAGCTACTAATCTGGTGACTACTGCAAAAAAGCCCGACTCAGTTGGGCTTTTTTTATATTTAGATAAAGCACTTACTCTATAAAACATAACAATCAAATTATGTGATTTTTGTTATAAAAGTACACATCTTTAATTTTAAATAATTTATGAGTTAATCATGCGATTTAACAAAATTTCTTGCTTACTTTTATCCCCTCTTTTTATTTTTAATACATCAATTTATGCAGAGAATACACCAAAAGAACAAGAGATCAAAAAACTGGTTGATCAAAACTTTAAACCATTATTAGAAAAGTATAATGTTCCCGGTATGGCCGTTGGTGTCATTCAAAATAATAAAAAGTATGAAATGTATTATGGTTTAAGATCCGTTCAAGACAAGCAAACGGTAAATAGCAATACGATTTTTGAGCTAGGTTCAGTCAGTAAATTATTTACCGCCACAGCTGGTGGATATGCCAAAACTAAAGGAACACTCTCTTTTGAAGACACACCTGGAAAATATTGGAAAGAGCTAAAAAACACGCCTATAGACCGAGTTACCTTACTCCAGCTTGCAACCTATACCAGTGGTAACCTCGCCTTACAGTTTCCAGATGAAGTACAAACAGACTCTCAGGTTTTAACTTTTTTCAAAGAATGGAAACCTAAAAATTCAATCGGTGAATATAGACAATATTCAAACCCAAGTATTGGTCTCTTTGGAAAAGTTGTAGCTTTGTCTATGAATAAACCTTTTGACCAAGTCTTAGAAAATACAATTTTTCCAGCTCTTCATTTAAAACAGAGCTATGTAAATGTGCCTAAAACTCAAATGCAAAACTATGCATTTGGTTATAACCAAGAAAATCAGCCGATTCGTGTAACATCTGGCCCATTAGATGCCCCTGCTTACGGCGTTAAATCAACCTTACCAGATATGCTTAATTTTATAAGTGCCAATTTAAATCCACAAAAATATCCAACAGATATCCAACGTGCAATTAATGAAACTCATAAAGGCTTCTACCAAGTCGGCACGATGTATCAGGCATTAGGTTGGGAAGAATTCGCTTATCCAGCACCTTTACAAACTTTATTAGACAGTAATTCTGAACAAATCGTAATGAAATCAAATAAAGTCACTGCTATTTCTAAAGAGCCTTCCGTTAAGATTTACCACAAAACTGGTTCAACCAATGGTTTTGGAACGTATGTTGTGTTTATTCCGAAAGAAAATATTGGTTTAGTCATGCTAACCAATAAACGCATTCCAAATGAAGAGCGTATTAAAGCTGCCTATGCTGTGTTGAATGCGATAAAGAAATAATCTTTTCTTAAAACAAAAAAGAGAGAAATGATCTCATTCATTTCTCTCTTTTTCTAATTCGTAAGACTACTTAAAAGAACCAAACATATCCTAGACTTGATTTCATCCAGTCTTGATGATTTTGTTGTTCATAATCCCAGGTTAATCGAATGGTATTATTACTATTAATCACATATTGCCACTGGGTATTCACTCTTAAATTCCATTGATTTTGGTCTTCCCAATATGGCAATTCAATTTGCACCACAGAATTAAACCGATCAAACCATTGATTCATACACCCCAAAGTTGGCCCCATTCCCACACGCCACCCTTTATCTAAATTTGAACCGCCTTGTAGATAGGTTTGTAGTTGCCCATAGCAGATATGTTTGCGCTCATAGTCAGCAAAACTATATCCAACCTGAGCATTAAAATTCGCTACGCCATGCTGTTTTTCTTCACTAAAAGTACCATCATGAATCGCTTCCTGACGCCAACCTAAATTAAATCCCCAACTCAGCGGTGTTTTAAAAGGTTGAATCGGGTTATAAGAATTTACTTCTAGCAGATCAAGACGTTCTAGTTTTAAATGGTCATCTCGCCACTGTACATTACCATTTAAAAAGAGTAATTGAGTTCCCGCACGATATCCGCCTTGCGGATCTATCAAGTCATGATAGGCTTGGCGATGACCAATTTCGATAAACTTATCACCTTGCACTTCACCAGCTTTGACTGAAATATTACGTGCATTGTGACCTTGAGTTGGCTCTTTTGTTGGTCTTTTAGGTTCTTGACGCTGTTTGTCTAAATTAATCTGACTTCTGAGTGCTAACAGCTGGCGTAACTGTGGCTGAGCAACGCTTTCTTCTATTTTACGGCTCGTAAATTGAAGATATAAATCATCATAAGCCATCTCTAAAATCTTAGCCTGATCTTGCTCACTAAATGATTTTAAAATCTGAGAAGACTGCTGAGTGGGCATCATCGCAATTTGATGGGCCACTTTCGCCAAAGATTCGCCATGCTGATGAGCTTGGGCCAATAGCTGAGTTTCTAAAGCAGGTCGATATACAGGAGCTTTGGTTAACCCTTGCTGCTGCATCGATTTAATGGTTTCCATCGGGATGGAAGCATGAGTGAATTTTTCTTGCAGGTGAGACTCAGGTTTTACTAAATCAACCAACCCTAACAATCGATAGGCACAGTTATCACTCACAAAGTAATAAGGAAAGCTCACATGTTGCATTTCCCAAATATGGCTTACTAAAAACCGTGTTTCTTCAGGTGTTAAATTTAGCTCATATTCCCATAAATCACGGCTTTCAAAATCACCGTACTCTTTTACTTTACGGTAATAAGGCATGAGTGAATATTCACCCGGATATTGCCCTGTTAAACCTTTCCATGCATATGACCAGTTGTCGTTACCTGCTACAGTTGCTGCATAATTTACAGCGTAAGAAACTAAATTTAATTGTTGCTGATCTTTGGGGTCTAAACGCAATAAAGTATGGCCAAACATTGAGCTCGGATTGCCCATAAAATCTGTCGCATAAATTAATGTCGCTTTATGAGGCTTAATCTGTCCAATCCAATTTTCAAACTCTGAACACTTCACTTGAGGCAATTCATTTTCTTGAATGCCTACTTTTTTTATAAGCCATTGACTGCGTGCCGGAAATTTACAGCGAATCGACTGATTATCTTGAGCGGGCATAAATAATGCCGAGATATCCGCTTTCAGTTCTTCTTTTAAATTATTTTTCCCATTTTTCGACATGAAATAGCCAGAATAAGTCACTTCACTTTTATGGTCTTTATTGGCATACATAAGCCTTTGCCAGGTAATGTCTTGATCTAATTTTTGTTGTTCTGCAATTGACCAATATTTTTGAATAGATGGATTTATATCTGCTGAATACGCAATATTCACTGCCAAAGAGGCAAAAACTAAAACAACTAACTTCATTAAGCTCATCAATTTTTATCATTAAATATAAGAAAAACCCTGCCATACGACAGGGTTTTCAGTTTCAAACTTATACGTAAGCTTTTAAAACGTCGTCTTTAGCCATTACAGTTTGTAATGATGCTAATACTTGAAGCGTATTTTGGTTGTTTGCAGAATAGATTTCACCAAAGTTTGCTTTTGAAACTTTAAAGAAACGGTCTTTATCTTGAGGTTTAATTTGCATTAACTCAGCAAGTACGTTCAGGCTTTCACCTTGGCCTACTGCCATATCACGTGCTAAAGCTTCTGCATTTTCATTTGTGAATGTTACAACTTGCGCTGTTACTGTTCCGCCTTGACGGCAGCCTAGAGTACCAAAAGTGATCCCTAATAATTGGTTAGTAAAAATACCGTTTGTTGTTGCTGCAAGAATTTTAGGCGCTACTCCTTTTTTGCCAGCCCATACTTGTGTACCCACACCACAACCAACATCGTTGTCAGCCATTGCAACACTTGAACCAGCTACTAATAAAGCAGCTAAAGCTAATTTTTTTAACATAGATGTAAATCTCCAAAATCATTATTGATTGTTTCTTATGTGTTGTATTGTTATGTGTAATTCTTATTACACGATATTAAAGATAACGAGAAGGTTGTGATTTAGCAATTAAAAAATAAACAATATGATAAAAAGTGCAAAAGAAAAATTATCTTAAATTCCAGTTACCTTGATTATCCCTGTTGCCTAATATTTTAAGCACGAGCACGAGACTTAAAATTAATAATAAATACCACGACCCTAGCTTGCCCCAACCAACCATATGCCAAGCATCGACCTGACTTGGATAAAGCCAGATTTTATAAAATGTACTTATATTTTCAGCAATCCAGATTAGAAACGCGAGTGTAAACAAAACAGGTAACATCGGGATTTTAAATTTATGTTCATTTAACTGAAAATAAAGTTTTGTTTTCCAAAAAATAAAAATACTAATCGCGAATAAAATATAGCGAATGTCTGGAACAAAAAATTTACTCATAAAATTTATATATGAGAAAAATGCCAGTAACAG
This sequence comes from Acinetobacter sp. DMC2, assembly GCF_056314305.1. Classification (NCBI taxonomy): domain Bacteria; kingdom Pseudomonadati; phylum Pseudomonadota; class Gammaproteobacteria; order Moraxellales; family Moraxellaceae; genus Acinetobacter; species Acinetobacter sp. DMC2. The sequence goes on from NZ_JBQUYP010000001.1 coordinate 554,166, forward strand.
CATAGTTGCAAAACTAGGAAGCTTTTCAAAAGAAACTTGAAACAGTCGTATTGAGCGTGCAAAAAAACTACCTACAGCCGAATACATAAAACCTGCAAATAAAGGCACAGTTAAAATTTTAAATACGGCGGGCTGTGGATATTGCCACGATGCAATCGCAGGATGCGTTAGGAATATTTCCATGAACATCGCCATGACATGAAATAAAGCAATGACTTTGGCTTCTGCCCATGACTCCAATTTTAAATAGAGTAAGCAAATCTGAATTAACAGTGCATAAGTCAGTAAATAATCATAACGATAGAACCCCATGTATTCATGGCTTCCCATCGGTGCTGTTAAAGCAAAAGCAATTAAAAGCAAAATACCAAACAAGGCTGCCGAAACAGCCTTGCCGATAAATTGAAACGGTAAAGTTAGATATTGCACAAAAACTATCCTAGATATTTAGCACTATACTCATGCACTGTATCTACAAAGATTTTTGGTTGTGCAGGGTCTACCCATTGAGTAATCCCATGGCCCAAGTTAGCAATGTAACCGGTCTTTTCGCCATTTGCGTAGGCATCGTCTATCATCAATTTCACTGCTTTCTCAATTGAAGCAGCCGAACCGTATAAAACAGCCGGATCAAGATTGCCTTGCAGAGCGACACGTCCAGCCACAGTAGTTCGAGCCGTATTTAATGGTGTCGTCCAATCTAATCCTAATGCGTCTGCACCTGTAGTAATCATTGGCTCTAACCATTGACCACCACCTTTCGTGAACACAATGATAGGAATACGTCGACCATCTTTCTCACGTTGTAAACCTGCAATGATTTTATTCATGTAGTTTAAAGAGAATTCGACATATTCACGGTGTGCTAATGCCCCGCCCCAGCTATCAAAGATCTGAATTGCCTGAGCACCTGCATCAATTTGAGCATTTAAATAGTCAATGACTGAGTCTGCTAAATGATCAAGCAAAGCATGCAAAACTTCTGGTTGAGCGTACATCATCTGCTTGGTAAAACGGAATTCTTTACTTGAACCACCTTCAACCATATAAGTTGCAAGTGTCCAAGGGCTACCAGAGAAACCAATCAGTGGAACTTGACCACCTAAAGCAGAACGAATTGTACTTACCGCATTCATCACATAATCAAGATCTGATTTTGCATTTAATTTTGGTAAATTTGCGACATCTTGTTCAGTACGTACGGTCTTTTGAAACTTAGGGCCTTCGCCAGTTTCAAAATAAAGCCCTAAACCGAGTGCATCTGGAATAGTTAAAATATCTGAAAATAAAATTGCTGCATCTAAATCGTAACGACGCAAAGGTTGTAAAGTCACTTCACAGGCAAAATCTGTATTTTTACATAAAGATAGGAAATCACCTGCTTGTGAACGTGTTTCGCGATATTCAGGCAAATAACGCCCTGCTTGACGCATCATCCATACTGGTGTGGTATCTACAGGTTCGCGTAACAAAGCACGGAGGAAACGATCATTTTTCAAAGTCGTCATTACCAATCTCTATCTTCTTTATGTGGCAGCATCATATCAAAAACAGAGACATTTTTATAATTTCAATTTCACACAAAAAACTCGTCAATCTACTAAAAAATGCATATTTACACAAAAGTCTACTGCAAGCCTTGGGGTTTTCTGCAATACTTGCAACATGTTACATTGGGGTCATTGGATATTCTTTTAATCACTAAATTATCAATCTTGGGCTCATAGAAATGAGTTATTGGTAATTTTATGCACTTTGAGATTAGATCAATCCCCTATTGCTTATATGAAAATTCTTAAGGTTGAATTACATGTTTGTTCGCTCATTACTCGCTATGAGTTTAAGTTGTATTATTGCTAATGTTGCTTTTGCTGCTTCAACAACTGAGCAACCCCTGAACCCTAAAAAGGTATCAGCTCCTGTAGAAGATCCGATTGATCCTTTAGCAGTAGATGCAGCTTCAACTGTAAAAGCTCAAGCTTCGACACAAATTACCGCTCAAGAACAAAATGACTTAAATCGAGCGTCAACAACATTACAAAATTTACAGAAAACTGAAGATCCAAATGCTGAATCAGGCATCGCGGCGTCTACTCCAGCTGTTGCTAAAAGCAGCGCTGCGTCTACGGCTCCTGCGACAACCGCTGCATCATGGACTTTAGATAGCTTAAACTCGGCAGAATGGTCTGAAAATATTGGTAAAGGCCAACTTCCAGTTTATGCGCGTGCACATGTAATGCTCAATAATGCACATGCTTCGCCAGGTGCAATTGACGGCATGAGCGGTAAAAATACATTAAAAGCAATTTCTTCATTCCAACAAATGAATGGTTTATCACCTACTGGTGACCTGACCAAAGAAACTTGGGATGCATTGGTTGCTAAACAAACTAAGCCAGCATTTATTGAATACACAATTTCTGATGCTGACCTAAAAGGCCCATATGCTGAGTCGATTCCTTCTGACTACGCATTACAAGCTAAAATGAAAGGTTTGTACTACACGCGTGTAACCGAAATGTTGGGCGAGAAGTTTCATATTGATGAAGCTTTCTTAAAGAAAATTAACCCAACTGCGACATTCAAAAAAGCGGGTGAAAAAATCATTGTTCCAAACGTACGCAATGATTTACCAGAAGATATTCATTTGATTATTGCCCATAAAGGTGCAAAACAATTGTATCTCTTCAATAGCCGGAACCAAATGATTGCCTCATTTCCTGCAACAATTGGCAGTACTGATACGCCTTCTCCGGCCGGTACTTACAAGGTAGTTGGTGTGGCCCGTAACCCTTGGTACAGCTATTCACCTTCGAACTTCGTACAAGGTAAAAACTTAAAACCTCTTTCTTTACCACCTGGCCCGAATGCTCCAGTGGGTAATATCTGGATTGGTTTAAGTAAAAAATCTTTCGGTATTCACGGAACACCAAATCCATCTTTAATTTCTAAAACAGCATCACACGGTTGTATCCGTTTAACAAACTGGGATGCAAACGATTTAGGAAATAAAGTACGTTCTGGCGTAACTGTTAAATTCCTTGAGTAATCCATATATTCTTTAAAAGACCTGCCTTCATGGCAGGTTTTTTATTCTTAAAAAATTGATCAATAAAAACTTTACAACCATATCAATTATGCAACGACATGTTGCAGTTAGCCTATTTTTCTAGTCTCCATAGAACATTAATATATTTCTCAAGAGATAAATAAAAAATTTGGGAGATTAAATCATGAATACTTATCTACATCGTGGTGAAGATCGAGGTCATGTAAAAGCGGGTTGGTTAGAGTCTTATCATAGCTTTTCATTTGGTAGCTGGTACGATCCTAAATATATGGGTGTTAGTGCATTACGTGTGATTAATGACGACAGAATTGATGCGCACAATGGTTTTGGTACGCACTCGCATGACAACATGGAAATCTTAACTTGTGTGCTAGATGGTGCTATTTCACACCGTGACACCATGGGAAATGAAGGTCAGATTAAAGCAGGTGAATGGCAGCTCATGAGCGCTGGTACAGGTGTTGCTCACAGTGAAATCAACAACACTGATACGCCTGTACATTTATTACAGATCTGGATTATTCCAGACGTAAAAGAAGCTGAGCCAAATTACCAGCAAATTAGCCTTGACCCACGTAATGATCCAAATAAATGGCATTTAATTGCAGGGCCTGATGCAAATGCACCGATGCATATTCGTCAGAATGCAGAGATAAAATCAGCTGTATTGGAAAAAGGACGTGACTTAAGTGTTGAGCCAGTTAAAAAAGTGAACTATGTACACGTGATTTCAGGTGTAGTTCACATTGGCGATCAAGAAGTTAAAGCAGGCGATGCTTTCGTGTTTGAAGGTAAAGCGACAATTCAGGCAACTGAAGATAGTCAATTTATCTGGTTCGATTTACCTTAAATCATTAAAAGCCCTTTGCATAAAAGGGCTTTTTTAATCTCCACCACCGCCGCTATCACAGCTACCTGAATCTGAAGATGATGAACAATCATTTGAATAACTAGAGCTATGATGACTAGAACTATTATCGTGAAAATGATGTGTTGAAGAAGATGAATGATCATGCTCGCCAGATGACGAATTGTTTTTTAGATTTTTGAGTAGAGCAATTAAACAGATCAGTCCAATACTAGAAAAAATTGCAATAAATATAATAATAAATAACTTCAAATAACGACCTCCTCATAAAGCAACAGAGATGTGTGTTGTGTTCCTATTTCATTATTTAAATGAGTCATACTGAAGAAACAAGTTGTTTTTTGATAAATAAGCTCAAACCTTTAAGTTTCCTTTACATACAAATAAGCACTTGCTCTTGATATACCTAAATGTTGTGCAACTGTCTCGACAGCCTTTTTAATATCTAACAAACCATTATTCTTTAACTCATGTATTAATTGTTTTCTCTCATTGAGTTTTAGCATACGCGGTGTAGTGGCATGTTTTGAGGCAAATTGGTCGATATATTTCCGGATTGCTTCAGTGCCACTCGGCTCCAAATTTTCAACAATGTTATCAGTTTCAATTTTAGTGAAATGCTCTAAAGCACTTTGCATCCCTCTAAACAGGGTTAAATCAATATTCATGCATAAAGCAGCCACATACTGGCCCTCTTCATCTTTAATTCCAATAGACGTGCTTTTTGCGGGACGGCCATCTGCAAACTGATTTGCATAGTTTGAAATAAGATTTGGAAATTCTGGAGACATGATTCTAGCCAATCCTAATTCAGTTGCTGGATCTCCAACTTTTCGACCAGATAAATTATTGTGTATTGAAAGTATGGCATGTTCAGGATTTGTTAAGTCATGGACCACAACTTCGCAAAAAGGAGATAGCGTTTCACTTAATCCCTTTGCAATTGTATCTAGCTGAGTGAGTAAATGTTTATTACGATTGCCCAATGTATTTCCTCCTAATGACTTACTTACTATTTCAAACCCTAGCGTGAAGCATGCAATAGTAATTTAGACTTTTTATCTAATTTTAAACTTAATGTAAATCAAAATCTTATATCTCATTGTTATCACATTAGAAAATAAAATTAGACATTTTATCTAAATATATATATTTTATCTAAACAAGGTCAATACATTGTGCGTTGCTTGAGCAATAGCAAATCTTGCATCCGAAAACATTGAATAGCATTAGGTTTAATTATGAAAAATTTAACCCTTCCCACTTATGAAGATGTAGCAGCCGCTGCTGAACGTATAAAAGGTTTTGCAAATAAGACTCCTGTTTTAACTTCACGTACTGTGAACAATGAATTTGAAGCAGAAGTATTCTTTAAATGTGAGAATTTTCAGCGTGTTGGCGCTTTTAAATTTCGTGGTGCAATGAATGCACTTTTGCAATTTAGTGATGCTCAAAAAAAAGCGGGGGTGGTTGCTTTCTCTTCGGGAAACCACGCACAAGCGATCGCACTGTCAGCAAAAACTCTTGGTATTCCAGCCATAATCGTTATGCCCCAAGATGCCCCAGCAGCCAAAATGGCAGCAACGCGAGAGTACGGCGCCGATATTGTTGAATTTGACCGTTATACGGAAGATCGGGAAAAAATTGGAAAAGAGATCGCCGAAAAAAATGGCCTGACACTCATTCCATCTTATGACCATCCTCATGTAATTGCTGGTCAAGGAACGGCTGCAAAAGAGTTATTTGAAGAAGTAGGTGAATTAGATTACCTGTTTGTATGTTTAGGTGGCGGCGGTTTATTGGCAGGTTCTGCCCTATCTGCTCGCAAGCTCTCTCCAAACTGTAAAATATATGGTGTTGAACCTGCTCTAGGAAATGATGGACAGATGTCTTTTAGAAAAGGGGAAATTGTTCATATTGATACGCCACAAACCATTGCTGATGGTGCTCAAACTCAATATTTAGGCAAATTAACATTCCCTATTATTCAAAAGAATGTAGATGACATTTTGACAGTAGAAGATGAAGACCTGATTAGCTGTATGAAGTTCTTTGCTGAAAGAATGAAAATGGTGGTTGAGCCAACGGGATGTCTCGGATTTGCTGCTGCGTGTAATTTAAAGCATGAGTTAAAAGGCAAACGTATAGGCATCATTATTAGTGGCGGGAATGTCGATATTTCTAAATATGTAGTGTTTTTATCTGCTTAATAAAAGTCACTGTCTATCTATGATGTCAGTTAGTGCTTCATAGATAGACATTACATGCTACTCGTCTCTCGACTTGTTCACGTCTTAATTTAAATATTAATTTTTAGAGATGGTTATGAGATTTATTTCCGAGTCTGAATCTTCTGCGCTCATCAATCATGAACTGGCTTATGACGCCATTTACCAAGCTTTAATTGCTGCTACTCAATTGGATACTAAAAGTTTTTCTGTGGTTCATGGTCAAGCGTCTGATACAAAAAATACGTTTAGTATTAAATCGTCTGCTAATCAGCACTTAGCTGGTCTTAAAGTCGGTTCTTTCTGGGAAGATAATCCTAAAAATGGATTACCCCGCCATAACGCACTCATTTTATTATTTAATCAAGCCAATGGAAAAATGGCAGCAGCCATCGAAGCAGGCAAGGTGAATGCATTTCGTACAGCGGCTTCTAATGCTGTTGCTACCCAAATATTGGCAAGAAAAGATTCAAAAGTATTGGTCATATTTGGTACAGGAAATCAGGCCAAATATGAATGCGAGGCATTAGCGAGAATTAGAAACTTCGATCAGATTTTGATAGTAGGACGCGATCAAAATAAAGCTGAAAAAATGGCAGAAGACCTCAAAAAGTTAGGGATTGAGATTAAAATTGCTGGTGCAAAAGAAGCCTGTGAACAAGCTGATGTTATTGTGACAGCGACTTCCTCACACACCCCTCTTTTTAAAGCAGAATGGGTCAAAGTCGGCACTCATATTTCATCTATGGGTTCCGATAAAAAAGGCAAACAAGAACTTCCTCCAGAATTATTTTCACAGAGTGGTTTGTTCTGTGATCTTAATACTCAGTCTAAAGTCATCGGTGAATTTCAACACGCGCCTGAGTCTGTAACTTTAACCAATATCGGTGATGTACTTTTAGCAAACACTGAAGGAAGACAGTCTCAGGAACAAATCACAATTTATGATAGTTCAGGGTTATCTATACAAGACTTATATATCGCCCAAAAAATTTTAGAAATTTCTTAAAATTTATCACTTAACTGCATCATTCAGGTTGATGCAGTTAAGTTAAAACGTGTTTCTTTTGTACCGCTTTACCGAATTCATTTTAAAAACAAGAATTAATCTTCAGTAAAAATTTTGGCAAAAGACGTTCTATATTGTTCAACCTTAACGTCATAATTTTGAAAACCTGCATCAAATACCCACCTTTCAATTTCAGATTTTTTGACTAAATTTTGCAAATAAAGCTGATTATGTCGGTCTAATTCTTCTTTTAAGCTTCTTAGCATGAGTTCATTTAAACCAGCGGGAGGATTAAGACCCGTATCTAAAATACTAGGCGCAAATGCCACACTTTTGAGTTCCAATTGATGAGCTGTTTTCACAGCAGTTTTTATCGCAGTCCCTATTTTCTCTACAGTAAAATCTTCTGGCGCACCCATTCCTATCAATAAAACTTTAGAAGCTTGTATGGTTGAAGGAGTTTGATTTATTAAAAGAGCATCATTCAAATTCGCGCTGAACCAGTTATTTATCCGTATTTCATTTAGTCTTCCATTTAGAGCATCATCTAAATGTGCCAAACCGCCCGAAAAAGGACGGTTATTCATTTCATGTTCAAAGATACAAGCACAAGAAAGATCAACCTCGGCCGTGGTGCAATCCCAAGTCACGAGTTCAATGTCTAGATTTTGGTAACGTCCAATTTTAGTTTTCTTTAAATCTGTGCTCATATTTTTACTCTTTTAGTTTTACCAGCCATATTTAAGTTCAAGACCTAGATAATTTGAGTCTTTGCCTCCTGCTTTCTTAATCGTATCTCCAACTTCAAAGTAAACCCCTTCGGCAGCAATAGACAAATTAGAATTTATTTTTTGATCTGCTCTTAGTTGAATGTATGCCCCCGTCCAGCTTGAACCTTGTCCTGCGGTGTTCGCCATGCTGTTATTACCTTGGAAATAAACTGCATCGTTAGTTGTTTCACGCCATTGAAAACCTAATGCACTTAATAGAGTGAGTTTATCTGAAGGCTTAAGTGTCAGAGATGGTTTTATGTGAATAATATTGCTATAGCCACTGTAACCCGCCAAAGTAAAGTATGAGCCGTTTGCAAAGAGCTGGTTAAAGGTATTGAGTTCATTGTCGTTGGCGTTTTTATCACCTGTGGCAATATCAAACTGGACGCCTAAACGCGGTGACCAAGCTTGCTCAGCAAACGTGTAGCCTGTAATGCTACTGAGTCCCCATGCTTGAATAGATTGTCCGCCAATCCTTCCATGTTGCAGCATGCCTTCAACATCCCAATCGATATTATTCTTTTTACCCATATGGCGAACGTCATATAAGTCTCGAATTTCATTGCCCTTAACACTGGTAAAAGATGCATTATCCCTTTCATAACGTGAGTAATAACCGGACAACTCACCTCCCCATACATTTTGTTTATCTACGCGAAAACCGCTAAAGCTTAAATTACGTTTCGAGTGGTCATTAAAAGTTGAATCTTTTTCAATTTGAACAGGTCTGGTGAGATAACCTAAAACTCTCCAATCGCCATATTCATAACCCGACCAAATGCCATCAAAGGCTTGCCTAACGTTTGGGCCTTCACGATTTGAAATAAAGCGCTGTAAGTCAAACGCCATCTCTTGACGGCCTACTCTAAATTTAAAATTTCCATTGTTGAAAGGACTCACCCAAGCAATAAAAGCTTGCTCTACATCAAGTCTATTTTGATCGGTACTGCTAATATTCTTTTTATCAAACGCTCGCGCGTCACTGAGCTGAGTAAATAATTGTAAATGATCGCCAATACGTGCATCTGCATGAACTTGTAATCTTTGAATTAAATAGCGATCGGCTTGATTATTTCCGCTGCCAAATCTCGCATTATTATTGACTTCAAAACGCTCGCGAATATTCGCACCCAATGACAAATAATTATTATCACCAAAAGGTATATATTTGAAATCATCACCTATTTTCTTTGGGACACACGAGTTTTTTAAAACATCCCAATTTTCTTGCCACCGATTGGTTGAGATTTTTGGACGAGCTGGACATGCATTTGTATTTGAAGCTTCATTTTCCGCATGAGCAAATTCATAAAGAAATAAACTACCCGTAAATAAGACGCTCATTTTTATAATTTTAAGATAATTTTCTGAGGTCCTAATGCGATATTTTCTATCATTAGAAATAGGCTGAGCCATATGGTTATCCAAGGTAATAAACAGGTCATTGCAGAGACTTCGTCTTTTACACTCACACCGCCCTTAGGCCATATGAGTGTCAGTTTCTATCTATCATTAAGCGAATAAATTACTTTGTAGCAGCATGAATTTCGGCAATATAACCACCCGGAAACTGTACCATCGCCGCCTCACGACCATCCGATTTATAAGTATTCACCAAAACTGTTGCACCCGCTTTTGTGGCTTTATCTAAAGTCTCAGATAAATTTTTGACTTCATAACCCGTCATATCGTGCCCATATGGATATGGAAGATGACCATCGGTAACCAACACTGTCATTTTGCCGAAATCAGATTCAACGCGAATACGTCTATACGTTTCATTTGGACGTCCAATCTCTACACCAGCCGCTTTAGGGTTATCTGAAACCACTTTGCCATGCGAGAAGTTGACGAACTTTTTAACGAAAGAATCGGCACTTTGTTTTGAAACATAAATACGATTTTCTGGAACGGTTTCTAGTTTGTTATAGCTCGGTTTAGTCGTGTGCCAATAAAGCTGCATATTTACGCCACCCGGCCACTGGATGACTGCATCCCGCCCGATTGGATCAGGAAATGCATCAACAATCACATCTGCGCCATTCGCTTTGGCAGACTGGACGGCTGCATCCATATCTTTGACTAAATAACCTGTTCTTTCCAGACCAAAAGGATGTGGAATTGGAGTTTTAAAACCAAATACAGACAGTGTTCCTACTGGAGTCAATACAAGCTGGGAAATGGTCTGGCTTGGTGTTGGCGTCACCTGAAAAACGCCCTGTTTAGATTTAGTTCCGCCAAAAGTTTCGACTAAGCTGTCGGTAAGTTTATCGAAGTCTTCGGGGTTAACATATACATGCGTTGTATCGTATTGAGGAGCTACACCGGGCGCTTCACTTTTTACACTGGTTGTTGTTTTGGCAAAAACTTGAGGAACAATGGCAACATTTGTGCCCACTAGCATTGTGCTTAAAAGCAAGGCTGATAATGATTTACGCATAAAAGACTCCGTAAGAATTGAGTACTACAACTTATTGTGACTTTGTTTGTTGATTAGAAAGAATGGTGACCATCACTAGAGCTGCAATGAGGCCAAGATGTTCAAAGAAACTATTAAACGTGCTAAAAAATGCCGGACCTGTGTGATTCCAAAAGTCGTTTGCAACCAGCATCGCTATGGCGGTTAGACAGCCTAAAGCCCCTGCTCCTAACCAGACAAAACGATTAAAAATAACCAAGAGCGAACCCACAATTTCAATCACAATCGCTGTAGATGCCCAGAGCCAAGCAGGCTGTAAACCGAAACTCGCCTGCTCTTCAATCGCCGCATGAAATCCGATGAATTTATTCATTCCACCGACTAAATAGGCTGAAACTAATGCAACTCGAAGAAGTGGCAGCAATCCATGAATTGATAAGATTTTTTTTACCCACACAGGATTATTATTAATTAAGTCACTCATCTATTTACCTCATTGGTATTTCGATTTTTAACAACCCTATAAAGTTATAAAAATATTAATATTTTCAAGAAATATTATTTTAATTTAGATATTTAAAATGATTATTTATATAACCCACCAAACAAATTAATTAGCAGACTATATAAAATCAAAAATAACTGTAAACTACTAGATATTTATTTAAATACAAACTGTATCCTTAAAAGATACAATGATTGATAAGTAGAACATCATAATATAGTTTAGCGAAACGCCAATTTAGCCTTTCAAAATTTAATGGATAAACTAGACTGTATTAATACTTTCATTAGTGTTGTAGAAACTGGAAATTTTAGTCATGCCTCTAGAAAATTAGGTGTTACTAGAGATCAAGTTTCTAAAAGAATTCTTTATTTAGAAAGTCTATTTAGTACATCATTGTTTACACGTAATACAAGAAAGATGGACCTTACCCGCTCTGGAGAGAAGTTTTATCAACGTTGTAAGGTCATTGTTAAAGAATTAGATTTAGCCGCCAATGACTTCATCTACGATCAAAAGTACCCTGAAGGCATATTAAAAATTAGTGCTCCTCATGCTTTTGTACAAACATGCTTTTCAGAGATTATTTCTAATTTTTTAAATCAATATCCTAATATTGAAATTGATCTTTTATTTTCAGAAAACTCAGTTGATATCAATGAACATAAATTTGATATTATTTTAAAAATTGAAGAAGAAATTAAAGAACAAAATATATTCTTACTAGATACTTATAAAAGAAACTTTTATGCAACAACAACATTTTTAAATAAATATGGAAGACCTAAAAGCATAGAAGATTTAAGAAAATATAATATATCGCTATATTCAAGATCAGATTTAAAAAATAATTTTATTGATTCAATTCCTCAACTCATTTGCAATAATATAGAAATTCTTTTAGATTTTTGCCAAAAGAATCAAAGTATTTTATTTCTTCCCGATTTTTTAGCAAAAAAATATGAAGATGCCGGCATTATTATTAATTGTTCGCAGGACATCTTTTCATCACCAGTTTATTTTTATGCAACCACGCCGTATGGATCAAAAATTCCAAAAAAAGTTCAGCTTTTTTTAGACTCGTTAAAGCAGCATTTTCAGCCTATCACTGAGAGTTCTATAATTTAATTTTTGAATCACCTACAACTATGTATTTTTTATTAACCACAAATCAACCCTTCCAAAAAACAATCCAATACCTTTTCTTGCTCGATTGCCGTATCCGAGCTTAAAAGCTGAATGATTGCGCCTTCAATCATATATAAAAAGAGTTTAGCGTCCTGAAAGGTCGCATCGTTTTTGAGTGTTCTAAGCTGGCTATAAATCTCATTGATGAGCCATGTTCGATATCTCACTGCGACTTGATAGGCTTTTGGATAGGTCAGTTTGATTTCAAAAATAGCTTTAAACAATAAATAGTACGGCCCTTCTAAATCGGTATGTAAGAAATAAAGTTTCTTTAATTGAGCAATTACATTGGTGCGGTTGGTCTCATCAGCAATTGAAACCACTTTTTCTTTTAAGCGCTCTTTTTGCACGGTTAAACAGATTTCGATAAACCGCTCTTTAGAGTGAAAGTAGTTATAAAAAGTCGCTTTTGGAATTTGTGACTCTTTCACAATTCGGTCGATTCCCACGGTATGAAACCCGTGATGGTGAAACAAATAAATGGATGTATTAACAACTTCTATAGCACGTGCTGGGAGAACTAAATTTGGCATCGTTTTACCGTTATAAAATTATTGTTGTTTCTTAATGAGATACTTTTTTGGGAGAAAAAAGGCATAGCAAAGCCGTAAAGACTGTGCGTGGCACATCTCAAGTTTTATTGTTGAACTAAGTTTTTAGACGAAATGATTTAAAGCCTGAAAATCTTTAGATATTCAAACTGCTTTAAAAATTTAAGTTGTGTCGTTATAGCTTTTGGCAAAGGCTGCCAAGAAATTAAGAATGTGCAAAGCCAACTCCTTTTTATTGGGAGTTCTGCCAGACATTTATAGAATTATGGTGGCAGAACGAAAGAGGGTTGACAGACTGGCTTCAAGAACCCAGCACGCACGAAGGCGTCCCCCTTCCGTCCTACCGCAACAAAAGGGAGACGAACGGGTCTACATTAAAAAAACGAGTTTTTTCAATGTACTTGAAGAACAGCCTGTCAAAGCCGGCTGGCAATGTGGCCAGCAGGCAAAGGATAAGCTTCACATTTAGTGCAGTCAAGCACACAAAATGACATTTGTTTTAAATTAGATCATTAAAAAGTAAGGATAAATAATGAGTTGGTTATTGTTAAGTGGGGGTTTATAAAGGGGGATTTGTGGATTTTGTGAAGTAGAAATACGCTAGTGTGGCTTTCACCACCTACGCTTTATTATTAAAGTTATTGTTTAATTAAGTGTTTGCAACGTGCCCTAGCGCGATGAGGATTTTCTATTTTTGAAAAGAATCTATCCTACCGCGTTAAATGTACTACCTTGATAAGTTAATTTATTTTATCAATTTTAAAAATTTTACCACTTAAGGTGCTTTGAAAAAACATTTCAAAACTTGGTCGTATATCTTCGCCTTCAACTGTAATGTATTTTAAATTAGAAAAACATTGAGTATTAGCGAAATTACTATCTACTGTTGCCTGAATAACGTATTTAATTCCAAACTGGTCTTTAACACTGATATTTTGTTTAAGCATGACGATATCCTTATAAAATTATGGCAGAAATAATGGACCCGCCTAAATATCCAATAGCAAGCTGAGTTTTAACTAACTCTATAATCTAATTTAAATAGTTGATTTATAGACGCATAAAAGGTGCGACCATCTAAATTTAAATCAACTTCAATTCCAGAGGAAAGAAGAACTCTTTTACCAACTTCAACAGTTTTAAAACCATCACGTGTATTTTGTATTCTATTTAGAGGAATTAAAGACACTAGAATTTCTGTACCATTTTTAGATTTTGCAATTAAGTCATTTATTTTTAACAATTTATTTCCTAAATTAAAATTTACTTATAATCTTAAAAAACTTTAAAATTATTTTAAAACCAAAATAAAAGCACCCATTAGTGCTTTTATTTATTAGTGCTTATAATTATTTATAGAGCAACAATATTTACAGCATTTGGGCCTTTTTGGCCTTGTGTAACACTGAATTCAACGCGTTGACCTTCAGCAAGAGTTTTGAAACCTGAGCTAGTGATTTCGCTAAAATGAGCAAAAACGTCTGGTCCTGATTCTGGTTGGATAAAACCAAAACCTTTAGCTTCGTTAAACCACTTAACAGTACCTTTCATGATATTTGAATTAGACATAATAAATCCTATTTTTTTTAAATTGAAACCAGTTTATTGGTTATGAGTAACATCGAAATAATAAAGAATGGAGCTTAAAATCTAAAAAAAACGAAGAATTATGACTAATACTGCGGTACTTAGAGAAGATTTACCAAACATGACTTTTTCTAGTTATGTTCATTGTATACGAAAAATAAAATTAATCAAGTTTTCTAATATATATATTTATTTTATTTATAAAATATGAGGAATTCTCTTAATTCTAAGTTGTTTATAAGCAAGTTATGCTCAGTCCATGCATTTTTTGGCCTACCTCTTCGCTTACCTTATATAGAATGAATCAAGAGGCACGCAAAGAACTGTGCTCTACCCTTTTGCAGTCAAGCCCACACAATGAGTTTTGTTTTAAAATAGATCATTAAAAGTAAGGATAAATAATGAATAAGTGATTGTTTAATGGGGGGTTATAAAGGTGGGGTTTTTAGAACCAGATATTTTTCATAACAGAGGAAGCTAATTTGCCAAAGCCATTTTATGAATAGCTTAATGACCTGCTTTTTGTCGTGATCATTTTTACAACTTGATCTCAATCGGGGGGCAGATTTGTATCTAATCCACTACCCGCTTCAATCTTCACTTTTGATTTTAATTTTAATGGGTCTAATGCAAAAATTAGGTATTAAAAAAGGGCTTACTGCTATTAAAACGATGTAAACCCTTTATCGTTACACTCAAAACCCTAATAAACTTATGTTATTTAAACACTTATCTACTCCTTCTTTTTCTTCTTTCATATCTAGAGATAGAGTGGAAATAAATAACAAAAAGTCTTTTAGCACTTCTATCTGTGCTTTGGTAAAACAATTTAATAACTTAGAAATTTCTTCAAAAGTATTTGACCTTCTTAAACGATAAAACCAATATGAAAAACTAGGTGAAGATAGAACTTCGGTGTCTTTTAACACAGAACTCATAATAGCTGGGGTATAAAACAGAAATCCCTGAGGTTCTAAAAAACTAAAACCCGTATAATAGTTGTCTAAATATGAAACAGGTATTTCAAAAGGATTACTGTACCTATTATTCATTTTCCTCTTTTCTTTAATTGCATCTACAGCCTCTTTAAAGTCCTCTCTAAACCAATTACCAGTCTCAAGAAGGAAAAGTTCCTGCTTTACCCATTCTTCCTCAGTTAAGTTTAAATCGGTGCGCCTTTTATCAAAGTACCAGTAGCTTGTATCGGCATAATCTTCCTCAGGCAGAGTATAAGCATCCCCCAAAGTAACATTTTTAAATTCAAATTCTATTTGATTCTTTAAAGTATCGATATTCATTTTATTGTCCTAAAACCCCTAGATAAATTTTTTTCCAAAATTTTCAACTCTGCCAATTATTAAATGCGACAAACAGGCATAAAAAAAGGGCTTACACGTTATGAAACGATGTAAACCCTTTATAAATCTTGGTAGGTATATCCAGACTCGAACTGGAGACCTCTACGATGTCAACGTGATATTTCTTATTTGTTTTCAAATACTTATTTCTTATCGGTGTTTTATTGGGGCTGCTATATTTTGTTACGTTTTTTGTTGGTTGAACTCTACGATTTTCGGAAAAGGGCATTTTAAACAGGCTGCTTCTTATCAAAATGCCACCATATCTTTTTAAAATAAACTTCATCACGCAGAAAGTTAACTTTTAACTCATTACCGTTGTAATCAAACATCTTTGTAACTTCGCCGTTTTTGTCAAACTCTGCCAGTAAATCAATCATTTTAGAGTTTGCTAAGTCGTGAACCTTAATTAACTCTTGTTTCATCTTCTAAACTCATAGTGCTTTTAAGCACAATGATACTTGAATGTTGTTATTAATAGAATGTGCTGTGCACCCTGAAAATAGAAGGCACAGCACACTTAAAAGAAGTGCAAACTTGGTCCGCTTGCAGTGAAAGACTTTCATGTTAGAAACAACTTCTTTTCAGCTGCACGACGATTTACTAGACCTTTAATCGCTTTGCCGTTGTCATATACCCATTTATCAAATTGATTGGCAGCGCCCGCATAATCTTGTTCATTTAATTTTTTTAACAAAGTACTTTTAGAAAATGCAGTTTCACCAATGTTATAGACCAAAGATGCTAAAGCATCGAATTGGTTTTGTGTTGGCTGAAATTTCAAATAACGATCAAGACAAGCATCTACCCATCCACAATCATTTTTCAACCATTCTTCAGCTTCAGCCATCGTACACATATCTCCTTTCTTAACACGTGTACCATTTGGATATTTTATTGTTCCATATCCAATCGTCCATACCCCGCCTGTATCTTGATAAGCTTTTGGCATAAAACCTTCAAACGATTTTATGAGTTTGTACCCATTTTCGGAAATATCGCGAAAACCAGTAACAGCGTTATCTAGGTTATAGCCGATGACTTGAGCAAACGTTTCAAGGCCATTCATTGCGATAATTGAATCACCTGCGGTAATTTGATCTTTCTTAAGTTTACCGCCAGACATTGCCCGTAGCCATGAATAAGCTTGTGCCACTTGTTCTTTATAATCTACTGACATGTGCAATCCCCTATTTGAATAGTGCTTTGAACGCTTCTTTTATTTCAAAGATTAGTTCACTCATGGTTTTACCTTTCCACAACCTAATCGCTTGATACCAGATACCAATTAGGAGCATCCCGAACACGGCAAAAATTAGCATGATAAAACCGTGGGTCATTGGGTGAAGGTTGCCTAAATCTTGGTATTCAATAAAAGCAGAACCGCCGTATAAGCTGATAGTGATGCTGATTGATAGTTTTAAAATGACACTAAGGTTGATTTTTATCTTGCCTTCAATGTCGATATCACCGCTTAACATGAGAGCAAAAATGCCGCCCATGACTGCCGCCCAGATTTTAATTACCCACGGCAATGATTTAATAGTTAAAGGGTCGTTCATTTTTGCCACCAAGCTAATGTTTTCATTATTTTATTGATTGGTGTTGTTTTAGTATCGAAATCTGTTGACAGTAAAAAGCCCCGTTAAGTACGGGGCTTATGAAAAATTTCTTAAAACATCATCCGTGCAATGATTTTGCTGCAAATGTAAATAGCTTGAAGTATTTTTCCAGCAGTATTCGGATGCAGCCCATCCGCTAAAAATTTTCCTTCAGCTCCTGCAATCTCAAAATCACGAATTATTCCAGATTCACTATGTTGATCAATAATTGTAAAACCATAGCGCTTTGCCATCTTAGTTAAACCATCAAGCATAGGGCTTAACTCAGTTGTATCCGCGCTTGCACGTTGAAGAGGTACACAATAAAAACAAATAGCATCAGGCCATTTTTCACGAATACTCCAAAATGCATATCTTGAAGCTTCAAAAAGCAACGTCTTATCAAGATCAGCTTTAGTTGCCTTAGACATCGCTGTTTCGTAACTGCCTAGATTAGTAATTCCATCATTTGTGCCGCATGAAACAATTACAACATCGGTTACTTCATTATTTGCAATAGCCGTTTCAACTTGATAGCCAAGGTATTGATAAAGATTAGAGAGGTTACGATTTCGGAATGATGCACCAGATTTTGCATAATTCCTAAACTGAGACATTTTTAGCTTTTCATACGCATATGTAGGCCATTGTGTAAAATAGCTAATTTGGTCATATACACCCCCATCGACATTTGATGTCTGAGTAATAGAATCACCAAAAATCAAATATCTTGCACCAAATGCTTTTGATGAAGAGCCAGAACCTCCCCCACTAACATCAGCATCATACAAACTTAGCAAATTACCCCGAACATATGGAGTATACGCCGTAACAGCATTTCCCGCTTCAATTTGAATTGTGCTTGTATCGAGTACCCATGAATCACTACTGTCTTTAATACAGAGTTGAACCCAAACAGCGCCCGCCGGTACGGCTATAATCTTCTCCGTTAAACCAGGGGCAATGGATGAATTACTAATCTTCGCTTTGTTTACATCTAAAAATCTATAAGCTCGATACGCTGCTGTACTTGCTTGCAAGCCACTGACCGCAATTGATGTCAGTTCTTTGACACTAATTAATCGTGTCATAACACTATTTAAGTTGTATTCAACTACACCTGCTGCCGTTATGCGATAGTCTTTAACTAAAGAGTCTTTATCAAAAATATTTTTAGATTTGCTTGAAAAGACCGGATTTAAAATATCTTTAACTTGAACTGAATCAACTAAAATACTAGCGCCATAAAGCTCTTTTAGCTTGCCTTTAACATAAGCCGTTAATGCAGATGAAGCCGTACCGCTCTCAATTTGAATTGTGCTTGTATCGAGTACCCATGAATCACTACTATCTTTTAAAGTAAGCTGTATCCATACTGCATTATTTGGAACGGTAATTACTGCGCCAGTTAAATTAGGCGCAATTGACGAATTACTGATTTTTACTTTATTCGCATCAAGAAAACGATATGCGCGGTATGCAGCTGCGCTAGCCTGCAAACCACTCACAGCAATTGAAGTTAGTCCTTTTACATTGATTAACTGTGATAAAACGCTATTAGTATTCGCTTCAATTAAACCACTGGCATTTAATCGGTAGTTTGCTAATAGCTGAACACTTTTATCAAATATATTCTTTGAAAGAGTTTCAAAAACTGGTGTGGTTGCATTAACACTCCTTGAGTCAAAAGTTGCATCCCGATCAATATTAACTGCCGCTTTAACGATCGCCGTCAAAGACACGTCATCGCTAAAGGTTGTCCAAGGAGACCAAACATTTGATGCGTTGCGGAAACGATAGGTAATTTTTTGAGAATTAAACGCCCAAACGTATTGAGCTACCACACTGCTAGAAACAGGCATAACAAGCATGTAAGCCCATTGGCTATTGAATGGGGGTTTGTTTGGACTACTATCCCAAGTCGCCCCTGAGAAGAAGTAGTAAAATCCGTAATCGCCTAATGTATTAAAATCCGTAGGCTCAACAATCGCCTGTGGTTTAAATGCTTTATTAGCGTTGGCAAAATCTTTTGACTGTTGTACTGGATCGTAAGATGACTTTGTAAACGTTGAACCATCCCACTGCCAATCGCCATTATTTGCTGCAGTACTGTCGTTGGTTACAGTGACTTTAGACTTAACAGGAATATTTGCTTTATCCGCATCCATCTCAGCATAAGTCTTATAGGCTCGGTTACCAACGCCGTTTGCATTTACTTTTGCATCAATAGCCGCCTCTGCCTCTTGCGCGCGCTCTTTTTCATCATTGATGAGGGTTGTTAATGTTGCATTAGTTGATCCAATTTCCTGATTAGTATGATCAAGTATTTGCTCTTCTCGTAAATAAGTTTCTTGCTTAAAATTTACATAATCATCCGTCCAGAATGGAATTGACTCGTTAAATTCACGCTGTGTTCGACCATCCTTGGTGATAATCATACGGTCTGAAATACCTTCAAAAATAGCGGGATTAGTAATCCCCACAACAGCATTAATATAACTAGTTAGTCGATTCTCTAAGTTTTCCTCGCGTTCCATTGCTAAAGAATCGTACTGAATATCCGCCAAAATACGAGCTTGTTTTTCTTGATCTAATTGAGTGCCCCATTCTTGAAGTAAAGCAGTGAGCTTATCTAATGCACGCTCAATCGCATCAGGATAGAAATTATCATAGTTGGTAATATCAAGTAGTTGATCAAGAGGCGTAGCGCCCGCTATGTAAAAATACGTAGTGGAAGAAGGCGCAGCATTGAATGTGACATAGCCGCCCATACCATCTTGGTTAAGGGTTACTGTATATGTAGTAGGGTCAACTGTTTCAAATTCAGTAGTACCCTTTTTGCGAATAGCAATACCTGTTGCGTCTTCTTGCTGAAAAACTCGAAAGGTAAAGTCGAAACGCGTATTTGTGCCGTTTCCAACGTAAAGTTGGCTTAAACGGTCGGAAACTGGAACTGTCATATTTTGCCCACCAATAAAAAAGGCTGTAATCTCTACAGCCAATTTTAGGTAAGCTTACAAATAAATAGTTGATTGCTAGTCTTGTACTGTCAACAGGTGCTTATTGCTTATAGAGTTAAAAACCCAATTTACTATCTGTTCTTTTTCATTGATTGGTGGTGCCGAATTTAGGTCCAACCTCAAATAGTAACCTTCATAATAAAACTTATCGCCAAATTGAGAATACCCTTTGGGTAGAATTTCGCTATGAATCTTTTCACTTAAAAATATTTCTACTTGGCGACTATTATCTAATTTATCTAATTTTTCAAAAGCATCACTTTCTTTAAATTCATCGTATAGTTTTGAAATTAAATTAATTTTACTCATTTTTACCTCTTATATTTATGGTTATTTTAAAAGCGGAATAATTTACCGCGCGTGTCTAAACAACTGACAAACACAATATTAACAAAATAATTACGTTTGTCAGTTGACATTTTGTAAAATTTAAAATGCTAAATCTAAAGCTTCCTCTTCAGTATCAGCAAAACCGACTATAACTAAGCCTAAATCTTGAACCCCTTCCCATAGCAATTTATTGCTTGACTCATCATAGGTATAAGATTCTACGCCTACAAACATCTCTTTATCGCTTGTAAAAACAACATAAGCATTTTTTGAATCGCTATTACCTTTCTTAGCTAGAAAAATCTTGTAGCCTAATTCTTTAATGACTAAATAACTCATGTTAAAAACTCCGTAATTTGATTAGATATCGAACTATTCAAATTACAGAGTAAATTGAAATAACAAATCAAACAATTGTTTTATAATGAAAAATGATAGTTGACTTTCTCCTAATCTTCAGGCGCATGTTTCCCTGTAATTGTTCCACGGGTTGCATCATAAATGCTGTCTGGTGCTTCCTTCTTACCCTGTGCAATTGCAAGCCAATAACCAAAAGGCTTACCTAAAACAGCAAATGGTATGCCTGTTGCAAGCGTAGCTGTGTTCAACATGTCCTTAGCGGCCTTGCCTTGGTTTACTTCCTTGTCTTCACTCAATGAACGTTTTGCATGTTGAATTAATGAAAGCCCACTTTCACCCATGCTAAATACTGGTGACGCTGTGTATCGGTCATTAATAACATTATCGTCAGTATTGCTAATTGCCGCGTTCAATACGTTACCTGCATACGGTACAAATGCTGCAAGCATCTTAATCTGTGAAAGCGCAAGTTTTGCAGATAAGTCATCCCATTTATTATCGTCTTTATCATCATCTTGCAGGCCACCTGCAAAAATAATGCTTAGCAATTCAGATAAAATAGACGGAATGGAAATCATCATTAAGGCCACATAAGCCAAACGTGGCGAAGCTTGAACCCATGACCCGTTGCTTGCTTCAAGCGCTAACTTAGCTTCAGAGCTTGTTGTATTCCAAATCATATTGAACCAGTTGTAAAACATTAAAAACATTCGTTTCGCAGGCGTACCACGTTCAAGATTCGAAATCCCTTCTGGTGACATATCAGTCATGTATTGACGAATTACCGCATCGGCTGCATGTACAGCATCGTATTGCCCCATGCCCTGCTCTGTGTAATGGTTAAAGGCTGCTTGCCAAGAAATCATTTCCATTGGGCGTTGAATCGTTGTCTGTAAAACATAGGCATGTTTCATAGTGAAATCTTTCACTGTTTGGATTGTACCTTTTTGAAAAACGATCTCGTCCACTGCATAACGATATTCATCGGCTGCACGGTCAAAACGGGTTTTCATGAAGTCCGACATTTCCATAATGTTGTTTGCCATGTCTTCGCGCGTTGCCACAGAAGTAAAGTAATGTGCCTGTGCTTTAAGTAATTGCTTAGGCGGTACTGCAACAGCAACTTGCGTAAATCCCGTGAACTGTTCAATAGCATTTTTCAAATTACCCGCCATAATTGCAATCCCTGTATTTCGACGCAACACACGGAAAATATTGTCTAGCAAGCTTACGCCCGAGCTTTCATCTACACGCTGACTTGCAATAGCTTTAAGCCAAGGGTTAAAAATTTGCTTCACACCGAATGGCAATACACGCTCAATTTCATTTCGGAAATCCTTATTCAGCATTAAACGACCAATTTGACGAATCTGTAATTCAAGATGGATGTAACGCAGCTCTTTATCTAAATGACTCGGCAAGCGTGACATATCTAGTTCAAGCTGATCGTGGTAACGTTCTGCACGCGATTTTGTGAAGTTCGCGCCAGTTGTTGCGATGTCTAAAGCCTGTAGGTTGTTTTCTGCTAAGTTTTTATCTTGAATACGGTCTTGTTCATTTGATCGAATACGATCGTAAGCAGCAGGCACATAGCCGCCTTCATATTCGCCGAAAGGCGTACTCACTGGTGTACGTGGTAACTCATCAAAATAACGACCGTTAATTTTCTTATGAGTGATTTGCGCTTGCTCTTTGTAGCGGTCAAATAGATTCCATAGCTTCTGCACAGTATCCATATCTTTTTTGGTAATCACGCCTTCAGTAATCATCCGGCTAAAGAATTTATCCCACGCGCTGAAATCAACAGAGCCGTCTTCTAAACGTTCACCCCATCCATAACCCAAAACTAAGCGTTCTTTGTTGCTCATGTTGCCTGTATGCAAAATCGCATGAAGCAACGATTGCTTACCAACAAAGGTAAAGTTATTCAATTCAGGTGCAGCAATTTTTGAATTATCGAGTTTACCGAAACCTTCAAACGTTTTTACAACGTCTTCAAGCATCTTGGCCTTTTCAATACGGTATCTAGCTAAAGCATCTTGCATAGGGTTAATTAAATAATCACGGAATTTACCCGTTGGCCCGCCGTCTAGCCACGTCACCACCTGATCAACACGTTTTGCAGATGCGCCCAATTCCATGAATTTAGCTTTGAGTTCAGCAGTTTTATCTTTACCCAATAAATTTTGCTGAATTTTCTCAATGCTTTTCTTACCGCCCGATTGCTGTATGAGTTCTTCACGGACCTGTTCACGCTCAAAGGCCTCATTGGTTGTATGCCAAATTTTGTTTTCTTTTGAACGATGCCACAGTGTTTCGACCGCAGACATTACCGCATTGAATTGTTCAAGCGTTAATTCTCGGTAGCTTTGGTTTTCAGGCAATGCACCGATGTTTTGGATTTCAGCATACGTGGTCGGGTCATACTTACGAATCAATTCTAATTGATGCTCGTAATTTGTAGATTCACGACCTAAGTCGTATTTACCTAAAATGCCGCGGGCCGCAGTCACAAAATCAAAATCACGGTTTTTAGATAATTTCTCATTATTACCAAAAATCTTTTTCACTAAGTCTAAGTGTTTTTGAATTTGGTCTTTAGCGTCATAGCTGTATTTTGTTGCATAGAACTGTACCAACTGATTGCGCTTGTGTCGTGCTGCTTCTACTGTCTCACCTCTACGAAATGCATCATTAGCCATACGCCCTAAACGCGCATCATCTTGTGCACGAACATGCGGTCGAATGTCTTTAATTTTTTGGCGTTGCACGATGTCTTGAGCAACCGTTTTTGCTGCTTCATTCAAAGCAGACTTACGACCAAGTAAGCCGTTTAATGCTGCCATTTCAGCGGATAACATACGAGCGCGAACATCGTTGTGTAATGCGGCTTCGACTGCTTCAACAATGCTTTGCTGATCGTAGAATTCAGAATATTGCACAGCCATGCGCGCATCGGTGAGCTCATCAATTTTTTGTTTAGGACTTGGTGAATTTAGTAAGTCACGAATTAAAGCGTCACCGCTTTCATAACCGAACATCTCAGCAACCATATCGGGGTTTTCCCCTCCACGTTGCGCAAAGCCATAAGCTCCTTTAGAAATTCTTTGGTAAATATCGCTGTCTCTTCCATATTTGGCTTCAATCCAATCAAGAGACAACTTACCCTTAGTCGTGCGCCCTTCAGCATAGCGTTGAAGCAAATCCATATCTTGCGAATAATCTAAAAGCTCAGGATCAACTTGATTTGAGTACTGATTAATGCCGCGCAACTGGTCTGCAAACTTATCTTCAAGTTCACGAGTATCAAATTTGCCATGCTCATCTAAAGTTAAATATCCTTCTTCGCTAAGCTTCTCAGCCATCGATTCAATCGACAGGCCTTTTACTTTTGACTTTGAAGAACGCACAACAGGCTTATTGCCGACACCTGATTTTGTTTTGGCAGCTTCATCAATACCCCAAGTGCTTTCGACCTCATTGGCATCAAGCCCGCCGAACTTGGCAATAGCTTCAAAAAGGTTATCTTGACTTGGCTCAACCTTGGTTGAATCACGTTTAGCAACTTGGTCAAGTGGTTGGCGTAAAAAGGACATAGCTTGATAAACAGGTTGTTGGGCAATTTCCTTTGCCATATCTTCACGAACCGCAGCCCGTTTTTTATCTGCTTCTTTTTGCAATGTTTTCATATACTTAGATTTCTGCTTTTGGTACCAAACCATATTGCGCAGGGATTTTTGTTCTAAAGTATTTATAGATAATTCTGTAGCAATTTCATGATCTTGGCGCATTTCGTCATAATCTTTTGGCGAAATACCAAGACGCATTGCGTCATCTTGATGGATTAGCATTTCAAGATTTGAAGCGGCTTGCGCTTCAGCAATGGCACTTGACGATGCAAGCATACGGTCCATTACGCCTGTGATATCAGCATTCAATTCTGCGCGGTCATTGATGCCAATAAACTTTTCAATGTTCCGGTACACAGCAATCATAAATTGTCTGAAGCGGTTAAAAACTTGCTTTAATGACGCGCTTGGTGCTTTACCCGTAAAGACATACTGTTCAAAGGTTTCAGCAAATTTTTCATGAACTTCTGTTTTTTCTGCATCGGTGAAAAAATCCCATTCGCCCAGATCGGTTGTTTCTGGTGATGCCCATTTCATTACCGTTTCCATGTCTTTACGGACTTGTGCGGGCGCATCAGGACTTAATGCAATTTGCATATTCATTTCTAAGAAATGATGCCCGAGCTCATGCACAAATGTTGAAAAGTCTGCATTCTTGCTTAGAACGATTGTTGAACCATCTTGACCAATGCTGAATGTAATTGAACCGCGAGTACCGCCGTTTGCTTGCTTGTATTTACGACCATTTGGTGAACGGTACATACTTTCAGAAATTTCAAAGTCTTTATTACGGCCCTTGTTTTCAACAAAGCCAAGTTTTTTATAAAAGTTAGTTAGTCTATTTTTATTGCCGCCAAAGTCAGGACTTGGAGTAAGTGCAATCGTCTTATTTTGAGAGTCAGCATAATTCAGAATATCTTGCATAGCCTTGGTACCAGTGCCCTGATTACGGACAGCTTCAGGTACAACGATTTTATGCAATGAAAGAACGTTACTTGATGGACTGCCTTTTAAACCTAATTCAATTCCATATTGTTTTTTAATGCCTTTAACAAAATCATCAATTGAAATTGTTTGTTCAGGTGTAGCACTTTGATTAAATGAAGTTCCTTTATCTGCGGTCGGCTCATCAGCAATACGGATTGGGTAACGGTCGAAAGCTTCTTTTGCACTGATACCGAGCTTATCGCCTAACGTTGAATAGAAAGCAGAAGTTAATTCGCCCGCAGCACGATTATATTTAGCTGTAAACGTACCAATGCTAGCCAACTGCTTTTGCACTTCTGTAGCTACTAATTCTTTAGCATCTTCGGCATTTTCAAAGCGCGCTTGCTCAGACATAAATACATCAGCTTCTTGCTGCATTTGCTCTGTAGTTTTTGCAAGGTTCTCTTGGGCTTCGCGGTATGTTGGCATGTTCGGATCAGAACGGACGTTTTCAACGAAATCTGACGGTCGCTCAACAACAGACATTGCAGATACAAACTCATTTACTGGTATTTGCACAGTGCCATTAAAAGTTTCGGCTGTGCCCAACTGGTCCTGTAAACTTGGTGCACGTTCAAATAGGTCTGTCGGCTCAATATTACGGTCACGTAATAACTGGTTGAAGGTCTGACCGTCTATATAGACCTCATCAACTGCACCATGCTCTTCGACCGCTTGCTTAATAAATGCTTGGCTTGCAGAATCATCACGCTGTGCTGTTTTACTCTCTTTGTTACGGTCAATCAGATTGTTTAATACAGATGCAAAGGTGCTTGAACGCACGGCATCTTCTTGCTGATCTTGGCGCAACTGGTCTAATGCAAATTGTGCTGTACGTTGGTTTTTAACTTTGGCCGCAGAAGTAATTGCCACTTCAGGCGCAGCGGTTGCAACCTCTAACAAACCTTCTAATGCCATTTCAACGGGGTCTGCTTTTTCCCCAACAGCATCGGCAGCACCTTGCACAGAATACATGCCCGCAGCGGATTGAATGACAGCTTGACCGCCAACCGTACGCAAAGGACCGCCAAAAGTTACGGGCATTAATGCACCGCCTAAGGCAGAATATTTTGCAGAACCCCAAGTTTTTGCAGCTGCATAATCAATTTGCTCTTCCCGTGTTAAAAACTTTTCACGGGCTTCAGCCATGTTTTGACCGTAGGACACAAGGGCATCGGCAGTGCCGGCACCTAATGCGCCTTGTGCGGCATTTCCTGCGGCTGTAACACCTCGAACTAATCTAGCGGTCTTTTCTAAGTTCATGACCATTGGGGCATATTTGGCGGTATTGCGGACAAGTGAATTGGTTAAAACACCCCCTGCGCCTGACCCTGCTAAAAACCCGGCTAATGCGGGGGGTGCTTGTTCAATTAGAAATTCCCCAACCAACCCCGCATCGGCATTACTAATCAACTCTTGGGCCGCACCTAATACACCTGCATCGTTTGTTTGTGCAGCAAGTTGCGCTTGATAAAGTGCTTGTGACATTTCTTGTGATGGTGCAGCTCTATTTTTTACGCGAGTTGCTAAATTAAGTAGGCTATCGTTTCCAGTGGTTGCATTAATTACTGCGCCCTCGGTCTGACCAATTGCAGCCACCGCACGGAACGCAGCATTAACATAGCGATTGCCTTGCTCTTGAGGGCTTACAGGCTCAGCACTTGCCGTATGCTCCATCCAATAAACTTGATTTTCATAATACTTTTTGAATCGTTCAGCGGACATTACCCCCGCAGTCTTTTTAATACGGTCGTAATGTTCTTTGAATACTTGGTCCGATGTTTGTGGTACCAAGGTGTTGCTGAAGGAATCAATTAAATTGGTACTAACATTAGGCTTGATCTGTTTTTGAGGGTCTTCATACAAACCCATTTCTTTTAGTTTCTGTTTTTGTTGTGGCGATGTACCTTTAGACAAAACGTTTTGAATGTCTTGATAGGAAACGCTTTGATATGGTTTTGTGAGACTTGAGCCAAGCAAAGAGACATTGTCACTAATACCCTTTAAATTTTCAAAGTCATCTAAAGAAACAGCAGCTTGATTTGGATTAAGTGCATATTTACCAAGTACAGGATCGCTTGCGACAACGTCATTCACACGTTTCTGTGTATTGATCTCATCCGCAACAGAAACAACTTGCTCAGGTGTTTCTGTCATCTTGTCATAATCTAAACCAAGTGACTTAGCAGCTTTACGCGCATGGGCTTCTGTATCTGCAATTTGCGTTGGGTTCTTGCCTTGGTTTAATTCGAATAATTGACCAATTGTCAGATTTGTATTTTGATCAGACATAATAAAAGCACTTAAGACTACGGTTATTTGTAATCTTAAATGCTGTTATTGATTAGACTGCCGTTTGCTGTTGACAGCTTAACTTTATATCATTTTAGTAAACATGGCCCTTAATACTGAAATCTGAGCTTGTCTTTCCACTTGTTTGTTTCTTCTCATACGCTGTTCAGATTGTCGCTTCATTGCGTTAATTTCTTCACGCATCTGTTCCATACGCAAGAATGCATAATCACGGGCGTTTAAATACTCGCCTTCAACAGATTCAACTTGTGATTCTACAAGTTCGTTTTTTAAATTTGTCATAGGTATTTAAATTTCTTTGATCTGTTGGCGAGATGAGTAGTAGAAGTATGCATTCAAAACTAAAAAACCTGCCATAAACAGATAGCCCTGATTGCTACCATCGGCGCTTTTACTACTATCAAAAATTTGAGGGATGGAAATAAAAGGATTAAATAAAACAACTGATATTAATGAAAGGATGAGCAACCCGAAGTAATTTTCTGTTTTTAAACCGATATATTGGTCATTATCAAATCTGTCTTTATATGCTTCTCTAAGCACATTACCAAATTTTAAAACCAAAAATAAAGTTAGTAGACCGCTGATAAAAAATATGATCCCGAATCCGTCTACGATAGTCTCGTATTTGTAATAGCTTTCTAAGTTTACTAAAGCATAGAAAATGAAACCACAAATGCTAGCAGCACCTATAAAACCTAAATACGAATTTATATATTGTCTTTTTTCAAAATCGCGCATTAAAACCCCCTTCTAGCCATTGAGTAGTAAGCATTGAGATATTCTGCCAAAGTTACTTTTGACAAATCCCGACCTTGTTTTTTAAACAGATCATCAATCTTTTTTTGAGTATTAGGAGCAATATCATCTTTGCTTTTCACAGAGTATATGCGATTTAGTGTGCTTTCAGAATCACCAACTGAAACACCAAACAAAGAACGTGACATTGTGATTTTGGTATTTAGTCCAATTGTTTTAAGAACGGCTCGGCTAAACTCGTCCTTGGTCAGTTTACTTCCTTTTCTAGCTTCAGCTTCACGCAACGTTTGAGTCACATCAGCCTGAACAGCAGCATAATGATCAATCTGGTTCTTAT
The DNA here is from genome assembly GCF_056314305.1 of Acinetobacter sp. DMC2. Classification (NCBI taxonomy): domain Bacteria; kingdom Pseudomonadati; phylum Pseudomonadota; class Gammaproteobacteria; order Moraxellales; family Moraxellaceae; genus Acinetobacter; species Acinetobacter sp. DMC2. The sequence continues at coordinate 583,058 of NZ_JBQUYP010000001.1, forward strand.
TGGTTTTATTAGTTATGCCAAGCATAGGTAAATAAGGATTTAAATAATCTGAAACGGTTTTCGGACTAACTTCAAGTGAATCATCTTTTTTTCCGTCTTTCGAGGGAGCGTTAACATCGATGAACATTTTTGTGACTGCACGATAGTCTGAAGGCGATAATTTATCAGCATATTGATGCAATACGGATTGAGGCTTGCCTTTAAATAATTCTTCTTTGTTTAGCATAATCATGCTGTAAACGGTCGAATCGGTTTTAATGTCTTTTTTGAATTTGGCATTGCTAACTGATTCAAGGCTTCTAATTTGATTTGGTTCGAGGGCATTAATATCTACAGCGGGAATTTGGTCGTAAGAGAACTGCCCCGCATTAATGCCCTTAAAGTAGTAATCATAAACTTGGTCTTGTTTTTCCTCTTTGGCTTTATCCAAACCACTGTAATATCTATCCGTAAAAGATAATGCCTTATTTTTAACGTCAAGAGGAACATCGCTATTCCAAATTTCTTCTTGAGCCTGTTCGCGAGTTTTTGCAGGCTTCTTAGCATAATCTCCAAATTCTTGAGAAAGCCATTTATCCATTCGTGCGAGGTAACCCCGACCTATAGGCCCCTTTGGCTGCCCCCCTGCTAAAACTCTACGAGCATCGTCATCACCACCATGGTAATAGGCTGCTATAACCATCGGGTCTTTAGTTTTAAATTTCTTACTAATGTCTGAAACAAAATCTAGTGCCGCGTCGATCGTATCCGCAGGGTTATCAATATCTCGTTCTCTGCCAGATTGACGATCCCATTTATAACCGTTTTTTTGCGTATCTGCCCCATGCCAAGTAGATGGGATGAATTGCATAACTGAACGCGCCCCTTTATCTGAGACGGCACTGTTATCAGACCTTTCACCTGCTAGTCGTAGCCCTAACAGTAATGGTGCAGCCCAATCCATGCCTTTTTCTTTTGCTGCATGTACTGTGTAAACATCTAATCGCTGATCATTGTATTTAATGTTTTTCATTTGCTCAGGCGTTAACGCTTTCAATTCTTTTGCAATTGCCGCAGATGCCTGAGGAGGAGTATTTAGCGCAGGGTTACTATATTCTTGTGTTCCGGTTGTAGCTCTATTTACTAAAAGCTCGACCTGTTGTTCTTCTAATTTTTGATGAATGCGTTGGTCAACTCTAAATCTATCAGCAAGTGAGATTTCTTCACCGTATTTACTCTTATAAGTTACCGCTGATTTTAATTCGCCATTTTCAATGAAAGCATTGATGTTGTTTAGGTGTGCGCCTGAAATTGATTTCAAGTACATATTTTCTGCTTCAGTGGCAGACTTACCATTGAGTGACATAAGTTTGCCTAATGAAGCTTTTAAATTTTCACGGCTTTCATCAATTTTGGTAAAGTCAGCAGGATTTTCATTGATCTCTCGAATAAAACGTTCAGCAGACGATGAATAAACGCTTTGTTGATAAACGTCATTTTCACGCACAAAGTAATTTTGCAATGTGCCTTTGAATTGAAGTGAATCACGTGCGGCAATTTGCTGAAACATGGCACGTTGACGACCATTGCTTAACTTGCTTGCGATTTCCCCTGCGCCGTCTTGATAAGCCCGTGAGTAATAATCAACAAAATTACCGCCTTCACCATCGTCAAAACCGACAACCTCTGCGCCTTTTTTCTTAATGTAGCCGTCAGTGTCATTGTTTTCCAAGTGCAAACGTAATTCAGAAAGTTTGTTTTGTGCATCAATCACGCGCACACGGTCGTTTTCATCCTGATATTCTTTATATTTATTAGCAGCCGTGTTTGCAAGATTAGCAAAACCGTCTACTTGATTGCCAACCATGTTGACCGCTTGACCAGGAGTGACTCCGCCGCTGATTTGGACATTAGGCATATCGCCTTCAGCGACTTGAGAAGTAAACTGAGGTATACGCATTTAAGCTGCTCCCATCCAATTCCAATTGTAGTTTTGCCACGATGCGCCTTGCTCTTTGCCATAAAGCGACATTGAAAAATTGCTGTTTGCGTTGTACGAGCTGTTTGAAGGTTGTGACATTGTCAAAGAGTCTCCCCCTTGCATTGGGCTTCCGCCTCCGCCACCCATTAAAGACGAGGCGAATTGGTCCATCGCTGCAAGTTCAGCATTTAAGCGCGGGCGTACCGATTTGGCTTGAGCTGTAAGAGAGTTTTTCTGATTAATATAATTTGTCTCTTGAACTCGATGACCCCACGAACGCATGGCTGCATTGTATTTGATCGTGTCTATATCACCTTGGGCAACCATCTCAGTGCTTGCAAGCAAATCGATTGCAGAACCTTGGGTAACATCAATACCATTTTCAGCAAGCGCATTAATTTGGCTTGATTTAAAACCTGATAAATTACGCTGAAAATCGGTAACGGTATTACGCCCATCGTCAATAGCATCACGCGCTTGGATATCTGCAAGCGTTGCGTTTTGGCCTGCAATATCAGCTTGTTGTTCTAAAGACTGCTTAAGCGCTTTTAATTTTAAATAGGTTGTACCGCCTTTAACGGCAGCGGTCGCAATCGCTTGGTATAGATTGCCGCCGCCCATTTGGCCGCCACCACCTCCACCGCCCATCATGCAGCCACCATACTAAACGGATGGAACAACTCACCGTTTACCCCATGTATTACAGGCGCATCTAACTTGAAACCAAGGTGCTTTAAAAAACGAATTGCAACATCGTTTTTAACATAAACATGGTTAAGCAATAATTCATGATTCTCAAGCATTTCCACAAGAATATTGCGCGTTTGTCTGACGAATTCAAATGGGTATTTACTAATAAAATTAGTACCCAAAAGCCAAGGGCAACCAACTTTACCGATAAGGCTTGTAATGCCTACACCACAAATGAATAGTAATTTGCCATTCACAACGACTGCCCATGAATCGCGTGAACCTTTTACGCAGGTTTTGACAATCCAATGATAGTTGTCACTGAAATAGGCTTTTAGTTCTTCTTGATCCGCAGGGCGTAGATTTTCAACGAGAATACGAATGTCGCGTTCAGTCGGCTTGCGAATCTCAATATTATTTCTTCTCATGTCATTTCTACCTCTAGGGCTAATAGCTTCATAGGTAAAGGTTTATCATGTTTTACTGTGATTTGAACGTCTCTTTCGTAAGTGCTGTCAACTGGCATTTCGACAAGGCCTGAATAGAGATTAAGAGGCGAACCGTAAGGCTCATTGCTTCGCGGCTTAAACTCATCTACGGGGGTTCTTTCTGCAATATCCTGATTTACACCCGCCATAATATTTTGCGTTTCTAAAACACGTAGGTGAATTTTAGTAACCACTTTAGGTTTAACAGGATTCTTTTGTTCTGAAAAAACAGGCAGTGTTTGCAACTCTGCTTCATAGTTCAAGCCGACCCAAACATTTGATAATTCGCGCGGCAATTTAATTGTTCCATTCACAACTTTAACAGGCGGTTTTACACCACCGTCAGCGAAAATAGAAACGGTTTGCCCTTCTAACCAATCTAAACCTGTTAGTGTTGTGGTAGGAGCGCCTTTATATTGAATGCTGCTATCTAAATAGCACTTGTCCTGAATGTCTAAAGGCTGTCTTGTAAGCATCCTTTCAACAGTATAGAAACCGTCTCGCTCAATAAATGCATACAATGCGGATTGGTTTTCTTCAGGTATTTCTGCAACTGAAAGAAACTTACCATTCGTATGATGCTCTGCCCATGCCCATACTTGTTGTTGTGGTTCGTATGTTAAAGACAACAACACCCCATCATCGCGAACAAAATATATAATATTCAAAGGATTACGCAACAAAGCACAATCAACAATTTTATGCCCGTCAAAAAGTTGTGGGCACATAATTGATAAATCAATGGTTTGATAAAAAGATGCGTTGTACCCACTTGCTAATGACACTTCGTGTACATGTCCTGTTTGATCAGATGAAAAAATCGCAGCACCATCAACTTCAACAGGCGTCACGTCATTTGCACCTGTGCTGTACTGCTTATTCATATTCACACTGGCAGCAGTTACAGCCCCGTCCGCTGACATTTTCCAAAGCGCCCCACTCGTCAGAATAAGTAAATCGCTCATTGGAACAAGATGTTTTACGCCGTTCCCATCTCTTGCAGCAAAACGAATTTGGATAGAGTCGGTATCCTGCATAGGGATGTGATAACCAAAATTATCATCCGTTGCTGTACGTGACATACGCACCCATTGAGGGGCCTTATACCCACCGCCATAAACTTTTCGCTGACCATGATATGCAACAGCAGTCGGGTAAAATTCAAAAGGGTTACGGATTAAAGGCGGTGTAATAGCTCCATTCGTTTCGATGTAATCATCCGTAAAACTTAGTTCGGTTGTTTCACCAATGTATGAAGCTAAACCCGAACGTAATTTAAAAACGTTATAGCGGGTAGCGCCTTCTACCGCATCCCATGTCAAAACGTTGGTATTTCCTGATAATGTCAGATCGTTTTTTAGAATTGGTGATCTTGCTGAAGCCTGCGATTCATTCTCATCATTTACCGCTGTGACTTGGTAAACATAATCACGTTCAACATATCCCGTTTCATTGGGTTTGTTTACTGTGCCTGTTAGATTTTGCGGTGGAGTAAGTCCGTACCCTACAGTAACAAGTTCCGTTACCCAATCGGTTGCACCTTTACGAATAATTTTTCTAGGCGGGTATGCAGGATGCGTAATTGTTATGACATCCGCGGATTGAGCATATCGAAGTTGCATTAAATGCTCTTCGGCGTAAGGTACTGCAACTTCTAATGGTTGATCGTTATCGTCCAGTAGCATACCGCCGTCAGCAAAGAAATTTACGGCACCTGCACGAATTGCCAAAACAACGGTTTGTTCTTCACTGAAGACAAAACGAATTAAGCGCATCTTGCCCATAGATTTCGGATAATGATGTACGTAACGAAAACCTGCACGATAGACCACGCCGCCAAATAGCTCGACATACATGTTTTTGCATTTAGCTACGCCAGTTTGATATTTAGCTTGATCAATACGACCAAACATATCGGGCGATATTACGCCACCATTAAACGAATACTGCATTATCTTGCCTCAAACATTGAGCCCGTATGCTCTGGGCGGTTTTCAATACGATGCTGTTGAAGGTCGATGAAAATAGCTTTGTTCTTTTCAACCTCATGAAGCTGCATCATGGTCAGTTGTTTCTGCTCGTTCTGTGTCAATGGTCCTGCAATTCGTGCTGCCAAAAGATAAGACAATGCGACCTTAAAAGAATCGGGCATTAAAGCTAAATCTTTTACGTCATGGACGTAGCGCAAGATTGGCGAAGCATCATCTGTAAATAAAAGATTGCCTTCTACAAAGAAACGAGAACCCGATTCAAGTTGGAATAAACGTACGCTATCGCTTGGTAAAACAAACGCTGTGCCAAACTCATAGCTTGCATCAACGTTCAAGCGCACACGTTTAACGGCAAAAGACCACTGATGCTCGTTTGCCAATAGTTCACGTCTACAAATTGGATAATATGTATTACACAATCTTGCATGTTTTGTGGGTTCAGTAAGTTCATTTACAACATAGCCCTGCGCGAGATGCGACAGGGCTAAATTGCAAAGATCAACAATTGATCTCATAGGCTTTACTCAGCTTGTGTTGAGCCTGTCGCGCCTCGACCCGATGGCTTAGGCTTTTCTTCAACAGACTTAAACCAAGTTTTTACTTTCGGATTCACCATATCCGCAGGTACATAAAACTGTGTACCAACATCACGAATCCCGTGATAAAAACCTTTTTTGGTTGCAACTACTAATACTTCTGACATTTAAGCAACTCCTTAAACTGGAACAGTCGCGCCTGTTACAGCGTCGTAATTTGTACGGATATCTGCTTGATTACCAAGCCAAGCGGAAATCGTTCCGGTCGGTGCATTGGCAACGGCATACGACAAACGAATAAAACGTTTGGTTGCACTGTTCACGTAGAAGAAAGTGCCTTTGTTTAACTCAGCTGCTTTAAAAGCTTTGGAAGCAGCCGCAGCGGTGAATGTCGTACCATCTGCACTTTCTTCAAGCGTTACGGTAACAGTAGCGTTTGCAGGGGCAACCACATGTCCTTGTAGGCAAATAGGCAAACCCGCAGTACCTACAGATTTATGGACTGTGTCCAAAGTGAACGTACTAGCACCCGCCGCAATAGCTTGCTTATCGGAGAACTGTAGTAATTTATCAACTAATGCCATGGTCAAATTCTCCTTAAACTACACGGGCTTCGGTGTTGAGGATCACATCACAGATGCGAATAGGCTCACCATCCCATGCTTGAATTTTGCGGCTACCATCTTTACGGAAATCTTCAAGAGTTAAGCGCACATTTTTGAAATGGTTAACTTGGCCTTTTAGGGCTTGGTTAACTGTACGGTTCATATAAATCGCGGTACGTGCCGAACCTGCTAAAGGCAACAAAGACAATGCGTCGTCTAAAAGATCGATAAGGTTTGCGCCTGTAGTACCGTCTTTTGAAAGTTCAGAAACGTCAATATTCGCAATGCGAATTACCGAACGCCAGTCGCGTACCGACAAACCAACATCCCATTGGAAGTATGTGCGCATTGCTTCAAAGCGACCGCCTTGTGCATCAAGTACGGTTTCTTGCCCTTTGTCTTGGATATCAAGGCCCGCTTGTGTACCCTTCGGATAGAACAAGTGGGTTTTTTCACGACCCCATTGCACAATGTAAATTGACGTATTGTCAGTACCAGTACCGCCTGCATCTAAAATATTTACAGCGTTTGCAGGGGCAACGCCTGTTTCAGGGTCAATAAGATGGTTGTATCGTGTTGCCAAACCGTTGAAAGTTGATACATCACCTGCAACATCGCCGTAGATAATGTTTTCCATTACCTCTTGAGACATACCTTCTAAAAAGCCTGCATCTTCTTCAGAGCGCCATTGCTTTTTGTTTTCGCCTTGAAGGTCGTACAAGGTTTTATCAACTTCAGAATATGAAGTTAACTGACCTGTACTGTCAGAGACTTGAACACGTGATGTTTTTTCAGGTTGCACACCGTAGTTCAATTTACGCCAAGTGCCCTTTGGTAAACCAGAACGAACACTGGTTTTATTGTTGGTACCGCTATTCGCTTCAAGCACTACAGCATCGTCAAGTAAATCTTGACGTTTATTGAGTACTTCGATAATCGCACCAACCTTAGAGTTCGTACCAATGTTATGCGCAACGTCGGCTAAGGTTGGGTTTGTTTGTACAATCGTAGGCATCTAAGTATTCCTTATGATTTGTCATACCATACGGTCGCTGGCGTCACACTCGCGTTATTTGCCCCACGGCCATGCGTCATATTGTCAGGTTCTAACAATTTGCCGACTTCGGTCATAAAGCCAATTACAGCGGGATGGTTACCAAGTCCGCTCATATAAAGAATCTTAGAGATTTCGGCGCCTTTCGGTAAGCTGAAGGCGCGTTGCGCTGTCAACAGGTTCTTTTCTAGGTTTTCGCCGCCGTACTCCTTATCTGCCTTAGCGGCATCTAGCCAAGAAAGAATCGTTTTTTGTTGCTCTTGTACTTGGCGTTGCTGCATTTGAACGCCTAAATCCACAAGCTTTTGCACTGCTTCTTGAGGCATTTTGAACTGTTGCCCTAACTCTTGAAGCACCTTTGCATCATCGCCGTTCATTTCAAAGCCTTCAGGCATTGTGAAATCGGTGTACTGAATCGGTTGTTCCGCAGGAGGTTGTTCCCCGCCTAAAAGCACTTCGGGCTTAGTTTCTTGATTTTCAGTCGTGGTTGTTGTAGGTGTTGTTTCAACCGTAGTTGCTGGCGGTGTACCTGCATTATTTTCAGTTGTAGTTACAGCAGGCGTATCTGTAGTTGTAGCCGTAGTTGCTGTATCAGTCGTTGTCGTAGTCATTGCTGCTTCGCTCATGGCTCACCTTCTCTTTAAGTTTTGAAAATTGTTGTTTTTGCATGTCTAACCATGCATCTGAATTTGCTTGTGTGATTTCACCAAGGATGTATAGGCCGAACTCTCGGCGACCTTCCATGAAAGCAAAATCACTGATTTGTGCCCCACCGCCATAGGTGGGCTGATATAGGTTTGCGCGATCAATTAAGCGCATTAAAAAGCGCTTACCATAATCAGTTGCAAGAATAGATTTCAGGTCGTTTAGTTCCTGGTCACGTACGCTCTTGCTATCAAGCCGCTTTTGCTCTAATTCGCTCATGCCGCACCGCCTTGCAAGAACATGTCAGAAATGGTTTCTGCATCTGTATCGCTTACAGTTTTCACCGTATTGGCATTAGTGTTTTGGGTTTGTGCTTGTTGCGCTGCAAGTGCTTGCTCTTGTGCCATTTGCTGTTGCTGTGCGCGTTGATTACGGATTTCATCCACTACGCGTTTCGGACGGAAAATGTTAGGAGACACGCCGTTATTCGTTGCGTATTCATCAAGGAATTTGTCAGTGTCAAATTTGTCTAATACTTGAGGATCCACTTGCGCAATCTGACCAACCATTGCTAAAGCACGTTCAAGAACAGCGGAGTCAGAAGATTTTTGTGCAAGCGCAAGGATAGATACGAAGTTAATTTCGACATCTGCGTTTTGGATTGCTTCAGGTGCGATTTGTCGTAAATAGGCGTTATCACGCAATACACGTTCAACACAAAGTTCTACAAGCGGTCGTAATAATTCATCGATCTGCCGCTCAACAACAGGACCAAGCATAAGCATCTTTTCAGATTTACGTTCATACACTTCGGTTGCTGTCATTTGGCCTTTGTCAAAAGCATCGAGCATCATGAACAAATCCGTATGAAATGCACGTTTGACACGCTCTTGGCATTGTGCAATTTGCGCCATAACACCATTTAAATCGAATTGCACATTCAACATTGCTTGAACTTGTGCAACTTGACTTGTTGGCGATGCTTGGTAAAAAGCAATGCCATTCGGCAAGGTTTCGCGCTCATGGCCTTTTAGATAGTCAGGCAATAACAAAGGCGGTCGAACTTGATAATCAACGCCAACTGCAATTTGTTGGTGCCCTTTCTGCAATGCTTTTAAATCGCCTATGCAATCGCTTGCAGGCCCTTCGCCGTAGACGTCACTACTAGAAACGGTCCAACGTCCACAAATAACCTGAAAGCTCATCATGCCGCTTTCACGTAGCAATTTGTCAGTTGCACTTGGTTCGTAGTAGATCGATGCATAAGGCATGTTCTTAGGACCGTGGCCCTTGGCATCTACACGCTCATAAATCGCATGATGAACATCGAATTCCTGTTCGTAGTTCTTATTGTTAAATGCGCTTTTGATTGTGTCTGAAACATTTTCAAGGCCAAATTGCTTAACCATGTTAGCCGTGGTTAATTTGAACTTACGGAAAACGCCGTTCGGTTTATTAAACTGATCGGTAGTAATCGCAAATTCCCCGAAGGTCATCGGGATAAGGTCCATCGTTTCAGCTTTAGCATTTGGCCCATGATCAGGCGCTAATGCTGTACCAATACCGAAGGCACCTTCTTGCATGTAGATATGATGTACAGAGCGATATACATTGCTACGTGAAAAGGCAACGTAACACGCATCTTCAACAGCTTTAAGCCATTGTTTTACTTCAATATCTTTCTGCAATACTTCGTCAGCGGCTTGCAAAGTAAACCACTTGCGGCTTGGTGAACATGTTCCCGATACCATGCCCGCTGCAAGTGTTTTCAGCGAATCTTTACCTGTGTTATCAACGATCTTTGACCAAGCAGCACGATCATGCTTTTGTTGGTTCTTAATCGTTTTAATAGCAACAGGCAAAACGTGCAAAGCTAACTCCGCACAATAATCGTCCATATCGCTGACACGGAGTTGCCAAACGGCATCAAACCGTTTTTTCAGCGCTCTGATATCATCTTCAACCATTGTTAAATACCCTTTAACCTAAGCCGTAGCCCTCAAAGAAAACTTTCATCTTCTTAACCGCCTAATAATGTTTTCTTGCCTAAGCGTAATTGCTCATCATCAACACCCGTTGCATCGGTGTATAACGTGTTCGCAATGCCGCCAGACATAGAGTTTTGTGCATTTTGCACACGGTCGATTGTTGCCGATGCGTCAGGGGTTTTTGAGTCTTGGCGCACTGTGGTTTTAGGTGGTGCTTGAATATCCGCTTTCTTTGCGTCCATACCAAAAAGCTTTGCGGTCTTATCAAGCACGCTATTACCGCCAAATAAAACATCCGTAAAATTGCTACTGCACATGTGAGAACTCCGAGTGAGGTTGTCATTCGTATCATTATGCTTTTGTGAAATGCACAAGGCCCTGTTTCCTGTTGACACTACGCAAACGGGTCGTAATCACGTCTTGCAGCTGACGCATTGATTGACTGCATGATGTGGCGTTTAGGTGTGTCAATTTGCGCATTGATAATTGCAGAACCATAGTCGGGGCTGCGACCAATACGTTTAACAATCTCTTCGCGTGATTCCACTTTGATTTTTGTACCTTGTAAGGCCCAACGTGGTGCGGTTAAGTCTGCTAAAAGCTGCGGTTCAGGAGGCAAAGCAACTGTACTACCGTATGCGGGGTCAAGGGCTTCGCGGAATTGCCACCAGAGTTGTGAACGTAGGTTGAAGAAAGAAAGCTGACCCGATCGGTCGAAAGACGTTGCAGCATTACGAACATCAACAGGAATTACATGCATACCTGATTGCTTTAAGAAATCGTAAGTACTTGCACCAACTCCAATGACATCGACATGAATGGGCGCATGGTCTCTTACATGTGACACAGCAAAGGATGCGCTAGTTGGTCCGTCTGGTGAGTCTTTGCCCTCAAGCACATTTGCACGGTCATACCAAAACTTATAGCGTCCATAACCAATTGTGTTATCCCCGCCCCCACGTGCAACGTCTAAGCCGTAAGAATCCATTTTGAAATCGCCACGATGCAACATGCGCATTTCTGCTAATTCTTTCCAACGTGATTGTGCTGCTTCTACCCATTCTGTCGGGATAACTTGCCATGGGTCATCCTCAATACCTGCACCGAAATCGCCGTATAACATTTGTGACCTCAAAGGTTCAGGCAATGCTTGTAAAGTACTCATGTAGCCTGTTTCCATGTAGTACTTGTTATCTGTCACACGTGCCGGAATGAACGTGCGTGATTTAGGTTTGATAACGTGCTCGGGTTTATAGTCGTTAGGGTCAAAGTCATAAACGATTTGCTCATCGATCAATACAAATGGCTTATTGCTTTCAACCTCTTGTTCTTTACCATCGATCATAGCGAACCAACGTAATTCACCGGGCTTTGCAGGGTTGGGATACCCTTTCTTAATCCAAGGCGCAAAAAAATCAATTACCCATCTGCCTTCCGCAGTAGTTGGAGGGTTAAAGGTCATAAGCACTTTGGATTTAATCGTAGGGTCAGACGAACGATTCCATCCCATAACAAAACGAGCTTGTGATTCTCGAATCTCAGTAGCTTCATCAAGGGCCTTTAAATCATGTGCACGTCCCTGCCAACGCTTCTCATCCCCCATGTTGTCTAAGCCGCCGAATTCAATTAATCGTCCGCCGCCTAAATTCCATTGTGACTTTTGCGAGTTATAGCCGTTCTTATGCCCTAAGATTTCTTCACCGCGTTGCACAATGCCATCTGTCTGCGCTTTCTCCTTACGTACGACAAGACTACGCTTATGGGTCGTCAAACATGACCCGATTACTAAATCTGTCTTGCCCCCGCCCGCTGCACCGCCGAAGCCGATAATGTCAGCTTGTGATAAGTAAGCAGCCATTTGCGGACCTTCAAGCGGGAACCATACAGGCGCATCTGCAAGAAGCTTGATGATTTCTGCACGTTCATCTTCATCAAGTTCCAATAGATATTGCTCGATTTCCGATTCGCTCATTTCAGCAAGCAATGCGAGAATTTCATCATCGGCTGTTTTGGTCATACATCCCCCAATCTTCAGGGCCATACACAATGCTGTAACCCATTGCGAAAATAAACCAAACGTCTGAAAGGTCCTTGAAATGTTGATTACCAAATAATTTGAAATAAAGACCAACGGCAACAATGAAAAATAACCATGTGAAATATGAAAATGATTTTTTCTTGCTAATGCATTTCATCTTGAGCATTAGCAAGGTCAGTGCTCCTGAAAAAAAGGCCATGAATATAAGCGAGAAAATTACGGCAGCTATTTTCATTCTTCAAACTCCCATTCGCCATATCGATGCCTGATATATCTATTGCCGCTCTCATCAATGCCTATTTCATAAGTCTCATAGCCGACTGTTTCGACTCCTACTATTTGAATCTTTGCATTGCAACATGGGCACTCTTCAAGCTCAGGTGGAATAACCTGATCGTTAGAATCAAATTGCAATTGGCCTAATGCAGACCAATACATTTTGCGTAGCTCAGGCGTGTCTTGCAGGTGAAGAAATGCAAGCTCAAATTGATAGGTGCATGATGTGTTATGTACTTTGCGCGGTTGATTATCTAAGCACTCTGTGATTTCTTCATAAACACGTGGCATTGCTTTGTTCAAACCATTCATATCGAAATGATCTTTGACAAAAAGCAATGTTCTATGAAGGCGTGAATTATGCTCAGATGTACTGTATTGAAGCTGCTTAGTAGGTTGATACTTGCCAAGTAGATGCTTGTAGTTGCTGTGCAGTAAATCAATTTCTTTTTGCTTTTCCTCCAATAACTTATTGGCAAATGCATAAACATACGGGTGTAAATCACAGTCACCGTTTAGTTGCTTTTTCAAATTAAAGCCGTTTTCTAGTGCAATCTTTTTGATTAATGAATTATTCATCGCCTTTCACCTTCTTTTTAGCCTTCATCAACTTGGCAAGTGCAGATAGCTTTTTGCTTGATGCTTTCGGGTCTGTTAGTGGGTTTTCTGGGTCATTGCTGTGTTCTACACGTTCTTTGAACATGCCAATGTGTTGACCTGCTTTAATCAATGCGCCTAGTTGGTCGTGCATCTTGATTTCTATGCCGTGTTGCGTCTCTTTAACGCCTGCATAGATCAAACGGGCTTGTGGGCTTACCTTTGTGGTATCTGCAACATGTGTATAGCCAACACCTTCGCCGCGGCATTCAGGGCAATCTGGGTTTGGCTCTTTGAGACGATCAAAGTCTAAGCCGCCTTCACACTTAGGTTCTGGGGCATTGGTTTCGTGTGCATGGGCAATTGCTCTTTTAAATTCGCCTGTAGTCCATTGGTAGTTGTGATCAATTCCCCAACAAAATCTGCAATTTACACGCACAAAACGCTGTAATTCGTTAGGGTCTGCTTGTGCCATTTCCCATAAGCGATTTAATACTTTGTCTTGGGTGATCTTGTTGCGTTCTGCAAGTTCAGCTTCGCCCTCTTCAATGGCTTTTTTAACTTCAAGTTTCTTCAAGTTCTGTTCGCCAATTGAATATGCAGTTTTTGCAGAATATCCTGCGCGAATTGCAGCTTGCGTTGCGTTACGATCAATCAGATATTCATCTACAAATCTTTGTTGTTTTCCGCGTAAAGCCATTAGAAGACCTCCTTATAGCAATAGCCATTGCAGATTCGTCTGCACATTTCATGGGAAATATCGTATTTGTGCCCAAGTTGTCGGAAAGACAGACCTGATTTATGTAATTCGCGAATGTTCTTCACATCTTCCTCTGTCACTTTTGGCGTAGAGTCGCGTTTTACTTTGTCTTTCACTACAAATTCAGGGAGAAAAGCCAATACAGGCATGCGCGCCCCTCCTGCCAAGTCGTTAATTTCTGCGTTTTTGTCTTTGGAGGTGGCGTTAAGGCGTTTATTTATGTTTTTTCTATAAAGTCCTATATATATAAATAGAAAGTTATAGAAAAATGCCATTCAAACGCCTTAACGCCACTAAAACCGAAACGCCTACAACAACGAACACGCAATAAAATGCAAATACGCAAAAAACTACGTGCTCACCCCCTACTGCTTACTGCTTTCGTCCTCAAATAAGTCAGAATCCGCAGAAACGCGCACACGAATACCAAGCATTTTTCTTGCACCGTTTGCGCCTTTTGCTGTTTTAAATTTCGAACTTAAACGCCGCCCTAAGCTTCTTGCTGTAGGTATGTAGCGAAGTTCGCCCTTTTTAGCGGCATACTCGTGCCAACTAGTCCAAAGGTTTGATGAAAGCTCAGAAACGGATTCGGGGTCGCCAACTTCACAGCATTCACTGATCCAGTCCTTTAAAAGGTCCATTTCATCGCGGTATTCTTCACGTGCTTGTTTCGACTTAGCGTGAGGGTTTAAACCCTCTTGCTGATATTCGATTGCACCACGCACAAGCCAAGCCAATACCCCTGACAATTCGTCCGTGAGCTTGGTTGTAAGGAAAGGGTCTTTAACTACGCTTTTGTCAGTATCGTAGTTACGTTCGAAAGGAATCATCATTAGACGACGCCAAATACCGTGATCGCTGCCTTTAATGATCGGTTTATGGTTTGTAGGCATAACCACTGTCCAAGTGGGTACAAACTCCACGGTGTGCCTTGAGTAAAGACCCCGTGCACTAATTTTTTCGCCACCTGTAATGGTTTTTACAAGATTTTCTTTAAGCTCTTTGTTTTCGTCAGGCTCACCAACATAGACAAAGCGAGAACCACGTAAACGCAAAACGTCTTCACGTGCCCCACCTGCCGATGATTTTGTATCCCCTAAGAAGGTTTCAGGCGACGTGGTTGTTGAATAATCGCCAAGGGCTTTAGAAATGGTTGTAAAAATAGTGGATTTACCATTAGAGCCATCGCCAAACGGTATAATCATTAGGTTTTCAATAGGACTTCCTAAAATCGCGTAGCCCATTAAACGACGGAAAAAATCCGCCATTTCTTGATCGCCAAAGAAGGCATCAAGAACCGTCTTTTCAAATAAAGGGCATTTGGCTTTAGGGTTGTAATCGACACCAGTGCTATACGTGATTAGCAATTCTTGGTTAGGCTTGACTAAATCGCCCGTACGCAAATCCACTGCGCCGTTTGCACAGCCCAACAAGTAAATATCACTGTCCAATTCTTTGATCGGCACAAGTACACGTGGGTCGGATTGCGCAAGCGTCACCATGTTTTTGACCATAAACGCTTTTTGAGACATGGCGCAAAACTGATAGAACTCGGCACGTTGCGAGTCGTCATCAATCTTTTTAGCTTCGTCACCCATAGCCAAAACAGTTTGTTTTGCAAACTGTTCGATGACCATGTTTACGCACAATTCCCAATAAACGCCGTTCCATCTGTACCAGGTATTTGTTTCAGCCACGAACATGATTTCGTTGCCGTAAGCGTCTAACATTCTTGAAGCATTACCGAATTCAGTCATCGGGCGCTTTTGGGCATCGTCTAGTGCAATTTGCACTTTGCGACCCCCCATAGCGATATTTACTTCACGTGCTGAAATACTGATTTTGGTTAATTGCTTGAAGCGTTGACGTAATAAGCCTGATAGTTCAGTACGTAATGCCAAATCACTACCCGCAACCTTGCCTGCTTCTTTGGCGACAACTTGCAAAAGCTCTTGTTGGTCACGGCAATCATTAATCTGATTTTTGATGTCAGCAAGAATCTGACGTTTCTCTAATCTAATTTTTGCCTGTTTAGATTCGCGACCTGTCTTAAGTAACCAGTGCGCGGTGACGATACTTGATCCGGTGCCGTTAAACGTACCCCAACGATATTCGAGCTCTTCAAAGCTAACGTAATTCGATGCGGTAGAACTCCATTCATTCCATAGTTCGAGAGCATCATCATTGCCGTCAAACTCATGATGTAAAGACATCCCCACACGCAACCAAGTGTCATAATCTTCATTGTCTATATGTTCTAAATATTTTTTTGCATCATCCAACGACCAACCGATTGTTGCCGTAGTCGTCATTAATAAATCTTCTTCATCTGCCAGTTCGCTAGATGTCAAAGCACCAATACGTGATTTGCTGTTTTTAACCCGAACAAAGCCGTGTTCTTCAGCCATACGTTCAAAGGCTTGAATTGCTTCTTCTACCTGTTCTTTGGTAATGGTCGGCAAGGCATTAGCAGCAAATTCAGAAATGCCACCAAAAAAATCAACCCATTCGTACGGTTTGCCCGTGTCTGGGTGCACGTGATAAGCGACGAATTGTTGACCGCGACCAAGCACTTCGATACGATGCTTATGTATTTCTTTAAAAGGTTTATCAACTTCGGCAGGATCTGCAAACCAAGCCGAAGTCGATTTACCCCAATCAGAATCTTCTGCTCTATACACCAGTAATATTTTTGGTGCATTCCCGACACGCTCACAACTCACACCCAAATTGTCACGACACCATTCTGCAAACTGGTGCGCTAAATCTGCGTCTGTTACGTCAATATCAACTGCGCTAAGTGGGAAAGGCCCTTGACCTGTTAAAATACCCACACCTTGATTTGCAAAGCGCGGTATGTCACTTGCAGTAAGCCGAACGTTTTGCCACCCATCCATAACAGGACGTTTTAAACCCTGCTTAATCGGCACAATCATGTAATGATTGGCTAGCAAGGTTTTTCCAAATTCCTTGAAATAGCTCATACGTCACGCACCTCACAAAACGGTGAAAGGTGGTGTTGCAAATTGCTATCGTCGCCCATGTCATCTATTTGTCGCGCGATCTGAAGCACAGAACCAACTTGTGCACCAGATAACATGGTGTAGGCAAACTGAGGGTTGGCATAAACTGGCACCACATCTTCTTCAATACGATGCCCTGCCGCTATTTCTTCAGGAGAGGCGTGATTAATTTTGTCATGTTCGAAAAGCGCAATTATGCAACGCTTGACAGGATGCACAGTTGTTGCGCGTAACCCATCTGAAGTAAGCGTATCGATTTTATAAATAAAATCTGACTCGTTATAAGTTATTAAGTCGCCTGCTTTAAAATCTTTAGCATTCGGAATATCGCGTGGAATTGCTTTAGCAATATGTGTAACAACTTTAGCTATAGAGCCACTTGTAAACACACATTGACCATTTATTGTCAAACTTCCACAAAATCTTGAACGCTCGTTATATCCTGAATTTATGTACCAATTAAAACTCAAGCCGTCATGAGTTAAACCTGTAATAATTGTCGAACTCATTGAACTAAAAGTAACATTGCTAAAATCAAAACTTTTAAAAGACTTTTTTAGTTTGTCTTTTTGGTTGCGTAATTGAATCCGTTTTGTTCTATCTTGTATTTCATCAATATCACCAAATAGATGATCAAGTATCTGTTCAATCGACATTATCAAAACTCCCAATACACACGTTATTCCATATAGCCAAAATCTTTAGCATTCATCCTAAATCTCCCGCACCGTAAGAGACATTTGCACATTGGCAAGGATGAAAACCACAAGTACTGCACATGGCGCGAACTTGGCCTTTTTCCAATGCAATGAGAAAGAGCAAACAGCTAACCGCATGCGCTAAATGTGATTCGCCCGTTTCAGGGTCTAGTGTTTGCCCATTCCACCAAGCATTTAAATGTCGGTGAGCTGCATCGAAATAACGGGTTTGTGCATTAGGCACTTTGCGCCAATTGTCTTCTGAATATTTGCGCGCACCGTATTCAAGAACATTGATTACAGGTGCAAGCGAACCCTTTGGAATAAGCGAGAAGCGCGGCTTTTCGCTATCAAATTTTTGACCTTCAATCATTCTGTCTTCTCCTCTTGCGTGAGGTCTTCGAAATCTTCTTCACTTGCGAACTGCTCAGGGAATAAGATTTCCATTTCAGAAAGCGCGCCGTCGAAATACCGAATAATCGCTTGCAATAGATTTTTCCTTGGTTGCTGTTCCCCTGATTCAATGCGCCAGTAGTTAGGCGGAGAGCAACCAACACCTAAAGCGACTTGTTCAACAGTCAGCTTTAATTCCTTGCGTTTTCTTGCTAATGGAGAGGCCATTTTCATTAACCTTTTTATATGTAACTTTTCAAAATATACGTTAAACGTAAGTTTTAAACAAGCAAAATTACGCCTCGCTTCATTACGTTTAACGTAATAATCATTAAAATAGGGTATAAATAGCCAACTTTTTAGACCTATGTGGGATAGACATGAAAACTGAAATCGGGCAAGCAATGCGTAAGTTGAGAAAGGCTAAGAAAATGACTCAAGATACACTTGCAGAAAAATTGAGCGTTGCACCCGCGAATATTTCCCGATATGAAAACGGTCAACAAGGAATTGAAGTTGATAAGTTACCTACATTAGCTGAAGCATTAGGTGTAACAGTTGCAGACTTCTTTGCCATTGCCACAGGAACAGAAGTTGATAACTTTGAACCCGCCCCTGAATTAAGAAAAGTTCCTTTAATTTCATGGGTCCAAGCAGGGAAATGCCAAGAAGTGTTTAACGAACCCCACGCCCTTGATAATGTTGAATGGGTAGAAACAACGTATCGCGCTCGCAAATACACATATGCCTTACGCGTTGTAGGTGACAGTATGGAAGCTAAATTTCCAGAAGGATGTATCATCATCGTTGAGCCAGAAGAACAAGCACACAATAAAAGCCATGTCATCGCATTAATGCCTGACAGCAATAAAGCTACCTTTAAACAACTAATAGATGATGAGTCAGGAACCTATTTAAAACCTCTAAACGATAAATACCCTGTAATTGAAGTCCCACCAGGCACGACCTTTTGTGGTGTTGTAAAACGCATGGAAATGGACGTTTGAAACTTTAAATTTTTATAAATCAAAAGCCTGCATTAAATGCGGGCTTTTTTACGTCTCAAACATAAAATTACGCTTGACGTAAGTATTAATTGCGTTTAACTTAACTCCATAACTTACGTACAACGTAACTTTTAGGGTGAACGCAAATGACAACAGATATCCAACAATGGCGCAGTGCAATCTGCGAACAGCTTATCAAAGCAGGCTTAACTGACTCTAAAAACATCGTTTCAGAGGCTTCAAACATTGAAGTTTATGTCTTCGGTGAAAAAGCATCAGACGCTTCAAAACCTGAAATTAAAAACGCAGAAGGTAAAACTTCTAAGCCAGTTAAAACTGAAACTGTAAAAGCAGAACCAGTTGAAGAAGTAAAAGTAGTTGAAACAGCTCAGGTTGAAGAAATTACACAAACTGAAAATGTGGAAACCGCTACAACCACAATCACCAAAAAAGAAGTGACCGATGCTTGTATGGCAGTCGCTAAAAAAGACCGTTCAAAACTTCTCAATATTTTAGAAAAAGTGGGCGCGCCTTCTGTTCCAACAATCAAAGAAGAAGATTACGCGGCTGTTATCGACGCGTGTGAAAAAGCACTTGCATAAGGAAATGCGCATGAGCACTCAAACTCCATTTTTAAACAAACGCATTAAAGCCATCTTTACAGTTGGCGAGTTAATCGGATTCGTACTTGCCTTGCTATTCATTATTGCTTTGGCAGTTGCAGCAGGTTTTACGGCAGCTCAATAAGGATTTAGTCATGACAGCACATGCAAAATTAAGTCCTTCCTCTGCACACCGTTGGATGCGTTGCGCAGGTAGCGTAATTCTTGAGAAAGACCTACCTGATAGCAGCTCAGAACATGCAGATTTAGGAACAGCGGCACATTTCCTCGCTTCTGAATGTTTAGAACAGGAAAAGAACGCAGCGGATTTTGAAGGTGACACGATCGTCATCTTCAAAGGAAATGCGCACTGGATTGCTGAAATTGAAAGCACAATTTCTAGCTTCTTTACTGTAGATGCAGAAATGGTTGAAAACGTCCAAGTTTATTTAGATGCGGTACGTGCACAAGCAGAAGGCAATCAGTTACTTGTAGAACAGCGTGTTGATTTTTCTGATTTCGTAGGCGCTGAAGGTTCGTTCGGCACAAGCGATGCGGTTGTTCTAACCGAAACAGAAATTCAAGTACACGACTTGAAATACGGCAAAGGCTTAAAGGTCGATGCAGAAAGCAACGAGCAATTATCTCTTTACAGTTTGGGCGCATTAGCAACGTTCGGAATGTTCGGCGACTTTAAACAAGTACGAATGGTCATCCATCAACCACGCTTAGGCTATCAATCTGAAGCGGTATTAACAGTCGAAGAGCTTTACGAATTTGCTAGTGATGCAAAAGCTTCAGTTTCTCATATCCACTCTTTAGAAGTCGGATTAGAAGATGGTGACGGGGGCGCAATTGCTGACCTAGAAGGTTCATTTAATCCGGGCGAAAAACAGTGCCATTGGTGTAAAGCAAAGGCAACTTGCCCTGCTCTACAAAAACACTTGGTCGAAACAATTGCAGGCGAGTTTGAGGATTTAACCCAACTCGATTTGCAAGAAGAAATCACCAACGCAACAGCACTTGTTCCAAGTTTTGAGAACGAACAGCTCAGCAAAATGTATGCGGTTATCCCCCTTCTTGAAGGATGGATTAAGGCAGTTGATTCAACTGTTCACCAAAAGATGCATGCAGGTGAAGCGATACCCGGCTTCAAGATGGTTCAAGGCCGTAAAGGTTCACGAGCTTGGGTTGATGCAGAAGAAGCAGAAAAAATGCTTAAGAGCATGCGCCTTAAAACCGAACAAATGTATGACCTGAAATTAATTAGCCCGACCAAAGCTGAAGCACTTCAAAAAGAAGAAGTTATCGGCCCGCGCCAATGGGCAAAAGTACAAGCACTTATTACTCAGGCGGACGGTAAACCTACTGTCGCACCTGAAAGCGACAAACGTCCTGCCTTGGACATGAAACCACAATTTGAAGATTTAACAGTATCGGAGTAATACCCATGAAAATTCGTTTAAACAATGTACGCCTTGCTTTCCCTGCTTTATTTGAAGCTAAAACCGTTAATGGCGAAGGCGAGCCTGCTTTCTCTGCATCATTCATCCTTTCAGGTGATCATCCGCAAATTGCTGAAATCAACAAAGCAATGGAAAAAATGGGCGCTGAAAAATGGGGCGCGAAATGGCCTCAAGTTAAAAAAGAAATCGAAACCAAAGACCGTATGGCTTTGCATGACGGTGACACTAAAGCGGATTACGAAGGTTATGCAGGTAATTTCTTTATCTCTGCACGTAACAAAACCCGCCCTACCATTTTTGACCGTGACGGCAAAACACCATTAGTTCAAGCAGACGGTCGCCCTTATGCAGGTTGCTATGTAAATGCTGCAATTGAGCTTTGGTGCCAAGACAACAACTATGGTAAACGCATCAATGCATCACTTCGCGGTGTGCAATTCCTGAAAGACGGTGAAGCATTCGCAGGCGGTGGCGTAGCGTCTGAAGATGATTTTGAAGATTTAAGCGCCGAATCCGTAGAAGAAGACGCGCTATTTGCAGAATCTTAAAAGTTGAGTGGCCAGTGCGTTAGGAGACCGACGCTAATCGACAAGCCGTGAGTGTCGATACTGGAAACAACCACGGCTGTAAACGATTTTGCCCATGACTCGAAAGGCGTTTACCGCGGTCACTGCGAGAGTGTGACTCGAATTTTTAAATCCTTAATGAGGAAAACAAGAATGAATAATTTAACCGATGTACCTCAATTCCTTGGCGACCTAAAAGGCGGTGTAGCTGAAAAGCAATTAGGTCTATTCCTTTCAACTGTTGCGGGTTCAGTAATCACACACGGCAAAGCAGGCAAAGTTACTTTGGAACTATCTGTTAACCAAATTTCTGACAGCACCCAAGTCGAAATTGCTCACAAAATCAGTTTCAAAGCCCCAACCGAAACGGGCGACAAAAACGAAAATGCAAGCGGCAAAACCGTCATGCATGTTCTTCAAGGCGGCAAGCTGTCTTTGATGCCTGAACGAGTCAAAACAGAAGATTATCTAAACGGCTAAACCCTTCCTACCAAACTTTATAAGGTAAATAACACATGGAACAATTAAACGTAGACAAAATCGCAGCGCTAGCAATTGCGGCTCAAGGCAACTTACCCGTGCAAGTTGATAAAACCGCTTCAATCGCAATTGTGCCTGAAGGTTTTAAAATTTATAGCACTGAAAAATACAATTCTTTGCGCGACCGTTTCCGCGGAACTTTCCAAACGAACAACATTGAATCTTTTGTTGACTATGCAAAAGCCCGTGGCGTTGAAGGCTTAAAAAACTTCGTTAACACCACAGGCACTTTAAAAACTGAAGCGTTTTTTAACATTGGTGATGAAGCCGACCCTGGTCACGCAGATGACACTGCAACTTTAGTTTTGATTAAAAAACCTGAATTTATAGCGTTTGAACATGCAAATGGTCGTCGTTTTGATCAAGAAACTTTAATCGATCTTTTAGACGATTGGGCCGAGTTCATCACTTTCAAAGGTAAAACACTCGTAGATGGCGCGCTTGTAGATACTTCTATTGCCTTTGAAAAAGGCATTCGCGCACTTCGCAAAGTGAAACTTACTAAAGGCACTGAAGTAAACAGCCATGTAGCTGAAATGGGCTATCAAAAAAGCGCAGCAGAAAGTATGGAAGCCACAGGTGTTGATGCTGACTTGCCTACAACCATTGTTCTTAACACTGAAAGCTTCAAAGGCTTGCCCGTTGAATCAGTGCTTATTTCTGTACGTATTTCCGTGAAAGATTCAGACCCTATTTTCATTTTGCGAATTGTAGGTAAAGACAATCACGACCAAAAACGTGCCGACCAATTTATTGAAATTCTCAAAAATAAATTGGCTGAACTTGAAGGTGAATTCTATCAAGGCGTTTTCGAAGCATAACCCTAAAAGCACCCCGCCTTTAGCGGGTTGCTTTGGAAAGTGAATGTATTGCTGACCCTCTGCGTTCACTTTACCAAAGCAAAGGAGAATTAAAAATGTATATGACTGAAGAAGATGTATTAAACACCATTGCCGAAGGTGAATTTGATGCCAACGACCTTTTGAATCAAGCAAATCCAAACTTTGAAAAACAGTTTAAAAAACTAACAAAAGGCTTGGAAAAGCTTATGAAGGATATTCGTAAAAATTTTCCAGATGCCCAGTATTACAGCGCTAGCGATGGCATGATTTTGATGCTTGGAGACCCGCACAGTTCAAGCGGCCACCCTCAACAAGATTTAGAAGCCGCTGACGGTGGTTTGAAGTCAGTATTAAGTGGGGGCGATTTTTAATGTCTGACATCCTTTGGCTTGACCTTGAAACCTATTGCCCTGTGCCAATTAAAAACGGCACACACGCTTATGCAGAACAAGTTGAAATTACCGTATTTGCTTGGGCACTCAATGACGGCCCCGTTCATGTTGAAGATGTAGCATCTAATCCTTTATCAAATGATCTTTGCAAATTACTGAATGATCAAAGCATAAAGCTAATTGCGCATAACTCGCATTTTGACCGTACTGTTTTGCGTCATGCATTGCCAAAAATGGGCCTTGATATTCAAATACCAATCGAACGTTGGGAAGACACAATGGTTCAAGCTTTGAGCCATTCGTTACCCGGCTCACTCGATGCGCTTTGTGAAATTTTCAAGATTGATAAGGACAAGGCAAAAGACAAAGCAGGTAAACAACTTATTCAGCTTTTCTGTAAGCCCCGCCCCGCAAATCAAAAGTTGCGCCGTGCTACTGGTGAAACGCATCCGCTTGAGTGGGCGCGTTTCCTTGAATATGCGAAGAACGATATTTTAGCTATGCGCGAATTGCGCAATAAAATTCCTAAGTGGAATTACCGCGGGGCTGAATTAGCCCTTTGGCATCTTGACCAAAAAATTAATGACCGCGGTGTTTGCATTGACCTTGATCTAGTTGCAGCTGCAATTGAAGCCGTAAACAAAGCGCAATTAGGCTTAGCTAAACGCACGGTTGCTTTAACAGATGGGCAAGTACAAGCAGCTACCCAACGTGATGCAATGTTAAAGCACATTCTCGAAGCGCACGGTGTTTCACTGCCAGATATGCAAAAGTCAACTTTAGAGCGTCGTATAAATGATGACGCTTTACCGCTTGCAGTACGCGAACTGATTGCGGTGCGTTTACAGGCTTCAACTACCAGTACAGCCAAATACAACGCCCTTGCCAAAGGCACAAGCTCAGATGGTCGATTACGCGGAACGCTTCAATTTAACGGAGCTTCACGCACAGGACGATGGGCGGGCCGATTATTCCAACCTCAAAACTTGCCACGTCCTGCACTTAAACAAGCCGTGATTGATGAAGGTATTGAGACTTTGAAAATCGGCTGTGCGGATATGTTCTATGAAAATGTCATGGAACTAATCAGTTCGGCAATCCGTGGTTGTATTTGTGCGCCTGAAGGCAAAAAATTAGTTGTAGCCGATCTATCAAACATTGAAGGCCGTGCATTGGCATGGCTTGCGGGCGAATCTTGGAAAATTAAAGCCTTCTATGACTTTGATGCAGGTAAAGGCCACGACCTTTATAACTTATCTTATGCAAAATCATTT
Source organism: Acinetobacter sp. DMC2 (assembly GCF_056314305.1). NCBI lineage: Bacteria > Pseudomonadati > Pseudomonadota > Gammaproteobacteria > Moraxellales > Moraxellaceae > Acinetobacter > Acinetobacter sp. DMC2. Next base: position 607,489 of record NZ_JBQUYP010000001.1, read on the forward strand.
GGCGTATCTCCTGAAGACGTAGACAAAGAGCAACGCCAAGTCGGTAAGGTTCAAGAATTAGCATTAGGTTTCGAAGGCGGTGTAGGCGCGTTTTTAACGTTCGCCGCGGCTTATGGACTGGACCTTGACGACATGGCCGCACAGGCTTTTGACAGCATTGACCCAAGCATAATGAATGAAGCAATCCGCGCTTGGGAATGGCACAAGAAAGAAAAACGCACTACGTTCGGTTTAAAGAAAAATACATGGTTAGTGTGCGACTCGTTCAAACGCTCTTGGCGTTATGCACATCCAAATATTAGCGCATGGTGGAATGAGCTTCGCGTGGCAGCGATTAATGCCATTAACAACCCTGACAAAGCTTTTCCATGTCGCAAAGTAACATTCATTAAAAAAGGTTCTTGGCTTTACATCAAATTGCCGAGCGGTCGTTTCCTTTGTTATCCGGGTGCAAAAGCGGACGACAACAGAATTTCTTATATGGGCAATAACCAATACACACGCAAATGGGAACGCCTTTCCACCTACGGGGGCAAGTTTGCCGAGAACATTACGCAAGCGGTTGCCCGTGATGTGCTAGGCCACAACATGCCATTAATCGAGATTTCAGGCTACGAAATCGATTTAACTGTACACGATGAAGTGATTACAGAAGCCGATGACGTACCGGAATACAACCACGAACATTTATCAAGCCTGCTTGCTACAAATCCCGAATGGGCACTTGATTTGCCTTTAGCGGCAGCGGGCTTTGAGTCATATCGCTATAAGAAGGATTAAGAAATGGTTGAGCAAGATAACGAGCCAAGTTGGCAAGAAATGGATAAGGCGATTTTCATTCTCGAAAACAATTTAGAGATATTTGTGGATCGCCATAGCCAAACCGGTTACTCATGGTTTTTACCAGACCGTGCCGAAATGGAGCGCCTTTATTTTGAACTTAGAAAGGTGTTTGTAGAACATGCGCGAATCGGTAATTGAAAAACACCTAGTGCAATGTGTTGAAGCACTAGGCGGTGAAGTACGCAAAGTTAAATGGATTGGTCGCAACTCAGCCCCCGACCGTATCGTGATGCTTCCAGACAATACATTTTGGGCAGAGCTAAAAGCACCAAACCAAAAGCCAACAGCAGCACAAGCCCGCGAGCATGAACGCATGCGCAAGATGGGTCAACGCGTTGAAGTCATAGACAGCTTAGAGCGAATTGAGGAGTTACTCAAATGATTAATGAAGATCAAGAAAAGCAAGCTCATGAAGATTGGTATAAGAATGATGACCCAATCGCATATAAATTTTTCAAAGCTCTTAGTCCTGAATACATTTCAGATTTTTATACGAGTGAGAAAGCGTGGTTAGCTGCAAAAGGTCAAGCGGTGCCAGAGGGTTATAAACTTGTACCAGTTGAACTTAGTGAAAAAATTGCGGAAAAGTTAGCAGTAGAGCGAATTCAGAAACCACGCCCTGAGAATGATCCTGTTTGGGTTGAAATTGCTGAACGTGCTTATAAGAGTAATTTGTTATCTAAAAAGTGGGAAATAATTCGGGAATATAAAATTTTAACTGAAGCAAGCGAATCAGGGGCTGAAAAATGATCAGATTTAAAAGAATGAAAATAGCCATTACAGCGGATCAACCCTTAAAAGATGTTTGTCGTGTGCTTGAAAGCATGGGCTACAAAAGAATTTTTGGTGAATGCCTTGAATCGCAAGTTAAAACGATTGAGTCTTATGCTGACGGAACTTTTGACGCTTGGGTTTTTGAAGATGATTACGACACCACTCTAGCTGATCTAAGCATAAAAAATGCTAAAAACTATCTTATCCCTCTATCTAACATTGTGCCCCAACAGCTGTATGCTTCTGGTTTAACAAGTTGGGGGCTTGATGAAATCAAGGGGTTTATAGAAGACGGGTACACCTTTTGGTCGTACCCCGATGACGTTTTCATTGGTGATACTGTAATTCTCTCAAGCATAGAACACCTAAAAGAAATACAGATAGAGGGCTGAAAAATGACCCAACCAATTGAATACAAGCCGCACGATTACCAACATTCAATTATCAATCACATTCTTGATAATGATCGTTGTGCGGTGTTTGCGGGAATGGGTACGGGTAAAACATCCTCTACCCTCACCGCTTTAGAAATTCTTGAGATGTTCGAGCCGGGGCCTGCGCTTGTAGTTGCACCTTTGCGCGTTGCTGCTACCACTTGGCCCGATGAGGCTAAGAAATGGCAGCACCTACAGAATTTTAAAGTCGTTGCTATTGTTGGTTCGCCTGAAGACCGTGTACGCGCTTTAAAACAGAAAGCCAACGTGTACACCATTAATTATGAAAATCTACCATGGTTACTTTCATTTCTTGGTAGCGATTGGCCTTTCTCTAAAGTGGTCGCAGATGAAAGCACCAAGCTAAAAGGATTTCGTTTAAGACAAGGTTCGGTTCGCGCTCGTGCCTTAGGTAAAGTTGCGCATACTCGAGTCAAAAGATTCATTGAATTAACAGGAACCCCTGCGCCCAACGGGCTTAAAGACCTATGGGGCCAACTTTGGTTTATCGACCGCGGTCAAAGATTAGGCACTAGTTTCAGCGCTTTTACTGATCGTTGGTTTCAAAAAATCATAGTCGGTGACGATCGTAATGCTGTAAATCTTGTACCGTTTGATCATAGTCAAGGCGAAATTCAAGTACGTATTAAAGACGTTTGCTTAAGCATCGAAGCCAAAGATTACTTTGATATTAAAGAGCCGATCTTTCGCCCTATCGAAGTAGAGCTTACAGGCAAAGCCCTGAAGACGTATGAAGAAATGGAAAAGGAAATGTTCATTGAATTAGCCGAAACAATAGAAGTTGAAGCATTTAATGCAGCATCAAAAACAATGAAGTGTTTGCAGATTGCAAGCGGCTCTATTTATACCGATGAAAACGGCACTTGGCACCCGATCCATGATTTAAAAATTCAGGCGCTTGAATCTGTAATTGAAGAAGCGGCAGGCATGCCCGTATTAGTAGCGTATCATTTTAAAAGCGACCTTGAACGTTTATTAAAAGCGTTTCCAAAAGGTCGTCATTTAGATAAAGACCCGCAAACGATTCACGATTGGAACGCGGGAAAAATCCCTGTGCTATTCGCTCATCCTGCAAGCGCAGGCCACGGGCTAAATTTACAAGATGGCGGAAACATCCTTGTGTTCTTTTCTCACTGGTGGGATTTAGAACAATACCAACAGATCATTGAACGTATCGGGCCAACACGCCAAGCGCAAGCAGGCTATGACCGCCCTGTTTATATCTATCACATCATTGCAAAAGGCACGATGGACGAAATCGTCATGGAGCGCCGTGAGTCAAAACGCGAAGTACAAGATTTATTAATGGAGGCTATGAAAAAGCGATGCGAAGTTTAATTGAAAAAGACAGCGACGATTTACCAGAAGAAATTTTAATTAGCATTGGAGAAGTAGCGTAATGGGAAAATATATTGTTGTAGTTGAATCGGACAAACCACCGCAAATTTTCGTGCACGATAATGTGCCTAATATTGGTAAGGTTTTGGAAATCAAAGCGGAGGAAATACCAAACCGTGTGTCGGCTTCATGGCTTGAAGAAAGATACGGCTTATCACGTAAAACTATCGTAAATCATCTAAAAGCTTTTAACCGCGGCACTGATACGAAACACTTGTATGACCCGAAAGAAGTCATACCGATTTTGGATAATTTAAATGTAGTGTCCAAACGTGGAGCACAACGTAAGAATTAAAAAAGGGGCTATAAAGCCCCTTTAAATTATGATGCGTTCATCATCTTAGCGATATCAGACGCAGACGGATTATAATAAGTATTAATTAAAATCCCAATTGTCTTATGCCCCGTCACCTTGGCTAAAATCTCAACTGGTAGTTTTCTTTTATTAACGAGTCGTGTAATAGCTTCATGACGCGAATCATGAAAATGGACCTTTCCAGTTAAACCGAGTTTTTTCAAATTACGTTGCCAAACCAACCGGAAAGAATTGTCGTTGTGCGGTATCAATTTTTCACGGTCCTTGGGTATAAGGTCAATTAGTTCTTTAGCTTCATAGGTTAAAGGGACATCTCTTGAATCGCCATTTTTAGTGATCGGCAAATGAATATAATCATCATAAATATGATCACGCATAATTCTAATAATTTCACCACGTCTCATTGCTGTTTCTAAAGCCAATAAAAATGACCATCCAACATATTGAGCGGCTGTTTTCGGTTCGGTACCGCGCACATACCCCAAGCCATCAATGATTTGTTGAATGGTATCTTCACTAATAGAAACGTTCCGCGGCTTCGGTTTTTGAGGTTTTGCCACATCACGAAAAGGGTTTTCTTTAATTAAAAATAGTTCAGTACGTGCATAAGTAAAAATAGAACTATAAAGGCACATTTGACGATGCACGGTACCCGGTGCAACTTCCCTTAAACGTTCATTACGCCATTGGGTTATTTGTTGCGGGGTAATATCGTGTATGGATGCATAAGCCAATTCACCAAAATACTTATCAAAGGCCCTTAGCTGCTGCTTGATATATGACGAACTGCGCGTTTTGCAGCCCACATCTTGATAGTATTTTTCAAATAAAGACTTAAAAGGGAATGGAGGTTTTTTATTTTCTTCAACAAGCTCTTTATATTGCGATTTCATTTCTAGCAATCGCGTAGCAGCCCATTGTTCACATTCACGGATAGTATCACGGGTTGCACTATCTCTAAGATTTTTATAACGAACTTGGATACGCCAAGCATTGCCGCGCTTCACTGGTTTTTGCATAAAGTCACCTTGGTGTCGTAGCAGCACCAAACACAAAACCCAAGTCGAAACTTGGGGTCATTTTGGTGCTAAAACGGAAATGATAAGGTGTTTTTGATGCGAATTTTGGGAATTTTACGCCCCCAAGCTGACCAATTAAGCATTAAAAACTTAGGTTTCATTCCTCGATTTAGGCACTTAAATAATTGGTATTTAAGCAATAAATCTTGGTAGGTATATCCAGACTCGAACTGGAGACCTCTACGATGTCAACGTAGCGCTCTAACCAACTGAGCTATACACCTAGAATGGAAAGCATAATATTCATTTTTCAAAAGCAAAACAAGTGATTTTCAATTGAAAAAAATACAAATGAGCAGACTTTAAGCAACCTTTTTTCATTTCCAAAAAAAGAAAAACGGTACATGGTTTAACCACATACCGTTTTGTTTAGCTGAATATTAAGCTCAACTTAACAAGGACATTTCTTCAAAGTACCGCCTGCCGATGGATAGCGCACATCGACACAATGACGATAGAAAGTCTTTGCATCCATTGGTGTTAAATCAGGATGATGAGCTTTCATGTGCTCCAAATAAGTTTGGTAGTCTGGAACACCAACCATCAGTCGAAAGCTTTGCTGTAAACGCTGCCACAGCGTCGCAATACGAGACCAGTTCTTTGGCGAAAGCAACAGCTCTTTTTGCGAGAGCACTGTCATTTTGATGATTTTCGCAATAATGACCGTTCCATTTTTTGCAAATTTAAAATTCATCATTACTCTCCTCGTGGGGTGACCACTTCCCGATCAGCATATACAGCAGGCGCTTCATTTACAGTTGGTTTAGGGCTTGCTAAAGCACGGCGCACAATACCAATCGAAGCAATAATCATGACAATCGAAACAATCATAAAGAAGCCACAAAGCGCAGCATTAATCTGATTAGACATCACAATGTTTTGCATCTCAGCAATACTTTTAGCTGGTTTTAATATTTCACCGCGAGCAATCGCGTCAGAGAACTTATGCGCTTGCGCCAAGAAACCAATCTTAGGATTTTCGTGGAAAATCTTTTGCCAGCCCGCAGTCATACAAGTGATGAATAAGAAAATTGTTGGAATGATGGTCACCCAAACATATTTTTCTTTTTTCATTTTAAACAGAATGACTGTACCCAAAATGAGTGCCATTGAAGCCAACATTTGGTTACCAACACCAAATAAAGGCCATAAGGAGTTAACACCACCGAGTGGATCAATCACACCTTGATAGACGAAGAAGCCCCATCCACCGACTGCAACTGCCGTACCGACCAAGTTACCAAAGAATGAACCTGATGCTTTAACCGCAGGAATAACTATACCAACCGTATCTTGCACCATGAAACGGCAAGCACGAGTACCCGCATCTACAGCAGTTAAAATGAATAACGCTTCAAATAAAATCGCAAAGTGGTACCAGAACGCCATCATTGAACGGCTATTGAAAATTTCCGAAATGATGTGTGCCATACCAATCGCAAAGGTAGGCGCACCACCTGTACGTGAAAGAATTGAGCTTTCACCCACTTCTTGAGCCAACAAAGTTAGCATTTCAGGAGTAACGACAAAGCCTAAATTACGTACAGCTTCTGCCGCAGTTTCTACAGTTGTACCCAGTACAGCCGCAGGTGCATTAATTGCAAAGTACACACCTGGGTCTAAGACAGTTGCACAGATCATCGCCATAATACCGACGAATGATTCCATGAGCATACCGCCATAACCAATCACACGAATATCTGCTTCGTTATCGACGAGTTTTGGTGTTGTACCACTTGATACAAGCGCATGGAAACCAGAAATCGCACCACAGGCAATGGTAATAAATAGGAATGGGAATAAGCTACCCGAGAAAACTGGGCCAGTACCGTCAATAAAATGAGTCACTGCTGGCATTTTCAGTTCAGGTAATGCAATGATGATACCGACTGCTAAACCGAGAATGACACCAATTTTAAGGAATGTTGATAGATAATCACGTGGCGCTAACAATAACCAGACAGGTAAGACTGAGGCGATAAAACCATAAATGATTAAGCACCATGTAAGCTGTGTTCCTGTTAAAGTGAAAAACTCACCCCAGTAAGGATCTGCTGCAACATTTCCACCGTAAACAATTGCAAGCATCATTAAGACGAAGCCAATAATCGAAACTTCAGCAATACGTCCCGGACGGATAAAGCGCATATAAACGCCCATGAACAATGCAATTGGAATGGTTGCTGCAATCGTGAAAACACCCCATGGACTATGGGCAAGTGCTTTAACCACAACTAAAGCCAATACAGCAAGGATAATAATCATTACCCCAAGCGCACCAAGCATTACAACGATACCAGCAAAAGAACCTAATTCTTGTTTTGCCATTTCACCAAGCGAACGACCGTCTCGACGCGTTGAAATAAATAAAACTAAAAAGTCTTGTACTGCACCCGCGACAACCACACCGACCAGTAGCCAGATTGTCCCTGGTAAAAAACCCATTTGTGCAGCCAAAATTGGCCCGACTAATGGCCCCGCTCCTGCAATCGCAGCGAAGTGGTGACCAAAAAGTACATATTTATTGGTGGGAACATAATCCAGACCATCGGCTAAACGGTGGGCTGGGGTTAAACGTCTTGGGTTTAATTCAAATACTTTAGTTGCAATAAATAGACTATAAAATCGATATGCGATGCTATATACACATGCTGCAGCCAGTACAAGCCAAACCGCATTAACATGTTCACCACGACTGAGTGCCAGCATCCCAAAAGAAATTGCACCTATTATTGCCACTAGGCTCCAGACCAGCTTGGAGGGAAGCGTAGATTTCGCTTGCATTGTGTCCATTCTTAACCTCTCAATAAATAACTACAGCATTTTTATATTGTTATGTACTGTTTCTCTTAATCCTTGTGACTCTACTCCTCCTTTTTCTTTTTTCCTCTTATACTTTCGCATAAAAAAAGGGATGATTTACATCATCCCTTCGATAATAGTGTATTTTTTAACTATTATGCACGCTCTAAATAATCGCCAGTACGAGTATCTACACGAACGCTTTCTTCTTGCTGAACAAATAACGGAACACGAACAACCGCACCTGTTTCAAGCTTAGCTGGTTTACCGCCACCGCCAGATGTATCACCACGTACACCCGGATCAGTTTCAACAATTTTTAATACAACGAAGTTCGGTGGGTTTACTGTTAAAGGTACGCCGTTGAACAACATAATTGTACATTTTTCATTTGAATCGTCTTTTAACCATTTTGCAGCATCACCCATTGCAGTTTTGTCTGCAGCGATTTGCTCAAAAGATACAGGATCCATGAAATTCCACATTTCACCATCGTTGTATAGGTATTCCATTTCAACTTCAACAATATCAGCAGCTTCTAAAGAGTCACCTGATTTGAAAGTTTTTTCTAATACTTTACCAGTTTTAAGGTTACGTAATTTTACACGGTTGAACGCTTGACCTTTACCTGGTTTTACATATTCGTTTTCCATGATTGAACATGGGTTACCATCAAGCATAACCTTAAGGCCTGCTTTAAAATCATTTGTAGAATAATAGGCCATGAAAGGCACACTCCAAACTTAACAAGTCAACTATGCGATATAATGCGTTGTTGCATTATCTTAATCGTGTCAAATGATAAACTATTTATACCAAGAGCAAAACTGGCAATCACAACTGAGTGACCTTATTACTGATCCGTCGGAGTTGCTAAGCCTACTCGAGTTATCCTCTGATCAGCTATTATCAGGTGCGATTCTGGCTTCTGAACAGTTTAAATTGCGTGTTCCTCGCGCGTTCGTCGGAAAAATGAACGCTAAAAACCCTTTTGACCCGCTTTTGCTACAGGTTTTACCTCATCATTTAGAACTTGAAGAACATCCTGAATTTGTAACGGACCCTTTGGGCGAAGAAGCAGCAAATCAATTACCCGGTGTATTACATAAATATAAATCACGTTTTTTACTGACTTTGACAGGTGCTTGTGCGGTACATTGTCGTTATTGTTTCCGTCGTCATTTTCCCTACCAAGAAAATTTACCGAAAAATGATGATTGGCTAAATATTAAAAATTATATTGAAGCGAATCCGCACATTAATGAAATCATTTTAAGTGGTGGAGACCCCCTTACGCTTTCTAACCGTAAATTAGCACTTTGGTTAGAACGTTTATCATCTCTCAAACAAATTAAGATTCTGAGAATTCATTCACGAGTTCCAATTGTGATTCCAAACCGGATCGACGAAGAGCTAATTTCTTTATTAAAAAACAGTAGGCTGCGTATTATTCTGGTGGTACACTCAAACCACGCTTCTGAACTCGATGACTTTACCTGTTCAAAATTGTTGCAGTTATCTGCCGAGCACATTACTGTACTTAATCAGGCAGTATTGCTTAAAGGCGTTAATGATTCTGCACAGACATTAATTGATTTAAGTTATCGTTTATTTGAAGCTCGCGTTATGCCTTATTACTTACATGTTTTAGATAAAGTAAAAGGTGCACAACATTTTGATTTAATACCATCTGAGATAGATGATATATATCGTGATGTGTTAGCGAACCTACCGGGGTATTTGGTTCCTAAACTCGTCAGGGAAATTGCGGGCGAAAAGAATAAAACACCGCTTTTTGGGGCAACAACATTTTGAGTTATATAATAAGTGATGATGAATAATGCACTATCGGACATTTTTCACAATCAAACCGAACTCACTCGTGAACGGTTAAGCTTTTGTGAAGCCAATATTAAAGATCTTAATGAATGGGTCACTACCCTTTCTATTATGCAACTCGGCGATACGTCAAAAGCATTATTCACCGCTATTTTAGAGCTCAATGAATTAAAGTGTAGTGAAACCTTACGTTTTGATCTTATACAAACGCTTCATCCCACCATTAATAACGTTCTTGCAAGTCTAGAAAAAAACTTTTTTAACCAAGGTGTGATTAGTACAGACCGTAACGAACATATTATTGAGTTGGCGATGTTGCTGCGTTGCTATTTCGCCAGTATTTATTTAAATATTGCACAAAATAGCCATGGGCAATTACAGCATCAAAAGTTTTCTCTATTTGCCTATAAGCAAAAAAAGAATTTGCAAACGGCACGTACCTTATCGACTTTTCATGCTCTAAAACAATTAACGAGTCTCTTATATCAGCAGCATATGCTCTATAGTGAGCCTCTTAAAGGACAGTGGCTAGTTGCACATCAGCTCTACGAAACCGCTGTTCAACACAAATATCATCTCATCAATATTAATCATATTCAGGGTATCCACCACCCTCTAGCAAATATTACCCAAGCTTATGCTCAGCTAATTTTGCTCGATATTTTAAATACAAATCAAATTCGCCAATCAGAAATTCAAGCCTTATTTCAATGTAGTTTTGACTGGGCAAGAATGATTCATATTTTGCCGAAAGATACTGCCTTAACCAAATATGTCGTCGACCCAAGTAAAGACCATCCGCCAGTCTATAACACCAAACGCAGCTCTAATTTCAGTCCAAGCATTTTTATAGGCACACAGGCTTTACTTGAGCATGTGACTGCAACCATGCATAAAAATGCGCAATATATTTCTAAAAATGAAAAGTTTTATTTAAGCCCAGCTTTAAAGTTTCATGTTCAAACAATTTTAGGTACAACAGCTCAACGTCGTCACGAACGTTATGAATACAATGCAGAACTACAAATTTGTTTCGGTTTAAGTACAGCTCATTTCTATCTAGCGAAAGCAAAAAACTTTGAAGAAACGCTACAACTCAACAATAATTACAACTTACAAAGTGAGTCTAAAGTTTTATCAAATTTAGAGAAAAAAGAACAACAAACGACATCCTACCAACGCTTAAGTCGTGAAAGCAAAACCATTTATCAAACCACTGTTCTCGATATTAGTGTCAATGGATATCGTATTAAATGGTCTGGGGAAGCACCGAAAAATCTAAGAACCGGTGAATATATTTTAGTTAAAGAAACTTTGCATGGACAATGGCGTGGTGGTGTAATCCGCTGGATTAAACAGTCGACAGAAAAATCTTTAGAGTTAGGTCTAGAGATTCTGTCACAGGCGATGTTCCCTTGTGCAGTGCATATTCAAGCTGAGCGTCATACACGTAACTATCATCCTGCACTATTACTACAAACACAAAATCTAGAAGAAATACAAAATACGTTGATTTTACCGGGGTCACAAATTTTTAGAGAGCAACAAACAATTCATTTACGATTGGGGACAGAAGAAATCAAAGTGTATCTACTCAAAGCACAACTCATTACTCAAAGTTTTATTCAATTTCATTTCGAACTTCTGAATGAGCAGCAACAAAGTCTGCTTGATCAGTTCATGATGAAAAAGAATAGCAACTCTAGCAGTCAAGATTTATGGGAAGCACTAAAGTGAGAAACTCTTTATTATCTAAAAAGTTAAAACGTACTGAAACACGTTTACTCATTATTGATGACAACCAGCTACGTTATAACCAGATTTTAAATTTATTATTGGGGAATAATTATCAAGTTCATGCGTTATTACTTGATGATCTAAAAAGTTTCGAAAAACAGTTAAATACGCCGTGGGATGCTATTATTTTTGGTCGTGCTTATGACCTAAAAATCGAACAAACACTCTCCCTTATTCAAGCATCTGAGCAGCCACATTTACCTGTTTTATTATTGCAACCTGAAGATTATCAACCTCAGCAATATCAAACCTATATTCATAAAGGTATTTATGACGTAGTTCCATTAGAGCCATTAGATTATTTTTATATCACGCTTATTCGGACCTTGTCGTATAGCCACTTATTGCAAACTGAGCAACGTCTGACCAATGAATTGGAAACTATTCATTCTCATACACAAACATTGGTTAATAACAGTCATAAAGCAGTTGCCCTCTTTCAAGAAGGCATGCACGTTAAGGCAAATACAGAATACCTCAACCTTTTTGGCTTTAAGCAAGAAGAAGAGATTATCGGTCTCCCCATCTTAGATGTTTTACAACCCAATGATTTAAATATTTTTAAACAAAGATTTAAGAAGATTTCATTAGGTCAATTTGATCAGGCTCGTTTTGAAATCCAGAGTCAACATGCAGCAATTTCAGGTAATAATGCTTTAAAACTTGAATTTATTCCGAGTCAGGAAGAAGACGCTGTACAGTTAACTATTGACTATCAACTGGATTTACAATCACCTGCAAATACAGCATTTTCTGAAAAAAGTTACGGCTCAACTGCGCCTTGGCAACACATTAATCGACAACTATCAACACATCCTGCTCAAGCGAATGCATTGGTTTTATTCAGACTAAATCAGTGCCCAGAACGAGTGTTTCAACTAGACTGGCAAACACCCGGACAATATTTTAATCAGCTACAAAGTTTCCTGAAAGAACAGGCTCAAATGCCGATTTTCAATCTTGAACTTGGGGCATATCTTGGCGTTTTGCAAGCCGAAAACAGTACAGTCCTTAACTCCCAATTGGCTAGTCTGCAAAGTTTGCAAAAAGAGCATTTATTAACGGTTAATGAACTTAATTACTCAGTACAATTCAAGCTGAGTTATGCGCAAATTACAGAGCCATTAAATGAAGCTAGCTTTGCAAAGCTTCTTGATCAAACAAATCAGCAAGCGTTACCTAAGGCAAAGCCAGAAATTGAGATAACGCCAACAATCGATATTATCTCTTCTGAACCTACCAACTCTTCTCTGTCACTTGATTTAAGCCTTCAAGATGTTGATGTTGCAATGCCCTCACCGTTATTGCAGCAGTTAAAGCAACAGCTGGCACGGGGTGAAATTCATTTAAAATATCAGCAGATTTATGATAAGCATGATCAAGACACCCATAACTACGAAGTGACGAGTGGTTTTATTGCAGATGAACAGTGGCATGATTTAAATGATTTAGCTGCATTAAGAGATGATAGTGAACTTTCAATTCAATTAGACCGTTGGATTTTAGTCGAGGCTTGTAAGCAGCTACATAATTTCATTACGCAGTATCCGAAAGCCAAGCTGATTATTAACTTAAATATTGATATCTTACTCAAAGATAAATCAGCCCCTGAACTCATTTCGAAATTACTCACCATTATTGGTAGTAAGCAAGAAAGCCCGTTGATTTTACAATTTTCAGAGCAAGCGATTCAGCCACACCTTGCAATTGCGCAGCAACTCATAGCCCGCTTACGACAACACGGCGCAGAAATTTCAATTCGGGATTTCACATCTTCTATGTATAGTGAATCGATATTGCAACAACTTGATGTTCAATATTTAAAATTGCAAACGAAGAAGACAGAGCTATTAAACTCAGATGCTGGTTTAGTGCAATTACAAGAAAAGATTCTAAATTATTTGACTGTAAAACCTGTAGGGATTTTACTTGCTGATCTTAATGATATGAACTTATTTGCTAACGCGTGGAATGTGGAAGCACGTTTCTTACAAGGCCGTTATTTCCAGAAAAGACTTGATCGATTAACAGACGTACAAGACCAATAGTGGTCTTGCCGTTCATAAACAAAAAACGGGCATAAAGCCCGTTTTTTGTTTCGTTTTGCAGTATTAACGCTTGATAGAGCGAGACATACCAGAGAAACGTTGTTTGAATTTGTCGATACGACCACCAGTGTCTACATTCTTTTGCTTACCAGTGTAGAAAGGGTGGCAAGCTGAACATACGTCAAGGTAGATAGTGTCTTTACCTAAAGCAGAACGAGTTTCGATTACGTTACCGCAAGAACAAGTTGCTACTAATGTTGCATATTTTGGGTGAATATCGGCGCGCATCGTCGATTACTCCTAATTTAGAAAGGCTTAAGCTGTTATCGCAATTGATCACTCTCAATATAAATCGAGGAAAGCTCAAAATGAGCAGATCAACACCACAACAGACCATTCTTTTGGCTCACCGAAACCCCTAGGGTTAGAGCTAAGCACAACAAGTGGACAAGATTATACGCCAAATAATTTTTATTTGCGAATTAATCTTTAGATTTAGCCCAGTAATTTGCAATGACCCCACAAACCATTAACTGGATTTGGTGAAAAATCATAATAGGTAACACAATCATGCCTAAAGGCTGGCCAATAAATAAGATTTGCGCCATCGGCACACCACTTGCTAATGTCTTTTTTGAGCTACAAAAGAAAACCGTAACTTGATCTGCGCGGTTAAATCCAAAAGCACGAGGTAAATACAGTGCTAATAACATAATGACCGTTAAAAGAACTGAACAAGCAACGACTAAAATAAGTAAGGTTTTCCAGTTCACCTGATGCCAAAGACCAGCAACCACTGCCCCACTGAATGCGCCATACACTACCATCAAAATCGAGCCTTGATCGAATGCTTTAACAATACTTGGGACTTTTGCCATATAAGGAAAAATATAAGGACGTAATATTTGCCCTAAAATAAACGGCACTAATAGCAACAATGTAATTTGTATAATTGAAGCGGTTGGATCGAACCCATGTTGGCTTTGGCCTAAAATAAAAAAGCTCACCAACACTGGTGTAATAAACATACCAATCAAATTGGAAAAAGATGCGCTACAAACCGCTCCAGCCACATTCCCTTTTGCAACTGATGTAAATGCAATAGAAGATTGAACTGTAGAGGGTAAAAAGCACATAAACAGAAAACCCCAGTACAGCTGCTGGCCGAGTAGAGGTAACAGAATCGGTTTAGCTAACAAACCCAGCACGGGGAAAATAAAAAAAGTAAATGCGAAGACAAGTAAATGCATCTTCCAGTGCAAAACGCCTTCAATTACAGCCTCGCGAGACAGTTTCGCACCATGCAAAAAGAATAAAATTGCAATCGCGACTGTAGTCAGTGTATTGAAATATTGCGCTGCTTGACCACTGACTGGAAAAAATGTTGCTAGCAGTACCATTCCAACTAACAAAATTGTAAATCGATCAAGTGCCAATAACTTCAACATAGCCACATCCTATGATTATTTTAGATAATAAAAAACCCAGTTGATAAATTGACCATCTGGTCAAACGTTCATCATACTGGGCTAAAAAAATAAAGCTAGACTTTTAAGACCTAAATCTTAAAGTATCATAGTCAATTTTTAGTTATTTGTCGCATTAGCATCTTGTTGAATCAACTCGATTTTATAACCATCTGGATCTTCAACAAATGCGATAACGGTCACACCACCTTTCATTGGGCCTGCTTCACGCACAACTTTACCACCACGTGCTTTAATTTCTTCACACGCTTTATAAGCATCGTCAACACCAATCGCAATATGACCATAGGCATTGCCTAACTCATAACTTGATGTATCCCAGTTATGGGTAAGCTCAAGCACTGTATTGGTTTCTTCATCACCGTAACCAACAAATGCCAGTGTAAAGCGCCCTTCTTCATAATCACGCTTACGAAGTAACTTCATTCCTAATACTTCGGTATAGAACTTTAAAGATTGTTCTAAATTGCCTACTCGCAACATTGTATGAAGCATTCGCATGTTTATTCACCTGCCTTTTCTGATTCATGAGTTTGATGATCTTTTAAAAGCTTTCCAACCCAAACCACTAAAATCAAGATTGGAATACCAATAAGAGTGGTCATCAAAAAGAACTTTGGATAGCCAATATTACTCACTATGGTACCTGAATATCCACCCAAAAGTTTTGGTGTGAGCGTCATGAGTGAACTAAAGATCGCATATTGAACAGCTGTAAATGACACACTCGTTAAACTTGAAAGGAATGCAATAAATGCTGCACCAGCCAAGCCAGACGCTAAGTTGTCGACAATAATGGCAAAATAGAGCCATAAAGAACTATATGGTTTAATTACCTTACCGCTGATTTCAACTGATTGGCCAGAAAGAGGATCGATGTAAGGGAGCGGCTCAATATTCACATCTAATTCACTTGTCGCTTTTAGATTCGCACTCACTGCATATGGATGAGATGCAGTAAGTATCTTCTGTTCGCCCTCTACTACAGCGACCTTAAGCTCTTTACTCGTTGATGCCACTAATTTTTTCGCATCAATTGTCGTACTAAAAACACCTTTTTGGTCAGTCATTTTTGCATCAAAATTTTGCCCATCAAGACTAATTATAATTTTTTGTGCAGGAGTTAAAGCTTGTCCAAAGTATTGGCCTCGAACGACAACACTTCCCTCTCCATCTTTTAATGAAACCTGATCATTTCCCATAACAGGTAAAATTTGTAGAGGTGATTTTGCCAATTCGGTGGTCAGTAACGGCTGAGTACGCACCACAGGCGGCACAGTATTTTGTGCAGCATAAGCAGCTTTTACTTCAATTTGTTTTGTTCCGCTAAAAGCAGAACTTGGAACTTCTAATTTCCATAAGCCTACTTCATCTGGTTTAACTTGATAGCTTTGACCACCAACTTTTACATCAACCATATCTAATGGCTGACCAGATTTTACGAGCCCAATAAAAATGAGATTAGTAGAACTTGCTAAAACTGCACCCACAAACATCAGCTTCATAATGTTTATGCGCTGTGCTAAAAGTCCTCCTAAGAATCCACCAACTAAACTGAATAACACACCATAGATTTTTACTGCTTCGGCAATTTCTTCTTTGCTAAAGTTAAGATCTTGATAAAACACATTGGAAATGACACCAGCAATAATGTCTGAAATACGGAAAAAACCAATGAGAAGTAATAAAACTAAGGCAAGTTTGACACCATAACGTTTAAAGAAATCTAAAATGGGTGCAATCCACGTTTCTTTCGCCATTTGCTGATTAACTACACCAAATTTAACCAGTAAATAACCCACAAAAATGGCGCAAGCTGTAGCCGTTAAAAATCTTAAAGCTTCTAAGCCAAACAGTGCCGCGTTATCTTTTATATTTCCAGCTTGTGAGATTGCATCTGTAATCTGCCCAGAATAAATATAGGTGACTACAAATGAAATAACGGCAACAAAAAACACGAACACCAAGCGATAATAATCACTACTCTTATAGTTTTTATAGACACGATTTACCTGAGGTTCACGAACGAGCAAAGTCGTTACAATACCGACTAACATAACCGCTGCCATGGTTAAGTAAGTCATTTTCCAAGCTTCGTAAATGTAATTACCTTTAGCAGTTCCCAAATGCGCAGCTAGAAATAATGCCCCCGCTCCAGCCACAATCATTCCGATTCGATAACCAGCATTGTAGGTAGATGCCAATACGGTTTGCATTTCTGTTTCTGCTAGTTCAATACGATAGGCATCAATTACAATATCTTGTGTTGCTGCTGAAAAACCAAGCAACACTGCACCCACTGCCATTTGAACCAGATAACTCTGACCTAAAGCTGGGTCAGAGAAAGCCATAATACAAATAGCAAGAACGATCAAACACTGTGCAATTAATAACCAAGCTCGTCTTCGTCCTAACATTTTAGTTAAGAGTGGTACAGGTAACTCATCAATAAGAGGAGCCCAAACGAACTTAAAAGAGTAACCTAGAGCCGCCCAACTAAAAAAAGTGACTGCACTTTTATCAATGCCCGCCTCTCCAAGCCATAAAGAGAGACTAGAAAAAATTAATAAAATTGGAATTCCGGCAGAAAAACCCAGAAACAGCATAATTAATGCACGGCGATCTAAAAACGCTTTAAAAGCCGAGACCCAACCCGAAGCTTGTGTGGTCATTCGTTTTTTATTTTCCATAAATTATAAATGTGCCTATTCAAACCCTTCTTACAATTGCTTTCAAGATTCTTTATGCAAACATTTTTGTTTTGGCGATAAAAACCGCAAGTTTGCTTGATATTTTATGCTAAACCTGTATACCTTAAGGCTTCAACCTTCGTTTTCTTTTGCTGGATATCAACAGTGACACAAAAACTTGATCAAGTGACTATTTCAACTTTATCACTCGCTAAAACAACCACCACAAATGTCACAGTAAATGCATTTCCTTCAGCTTTTGAGCAACCTGATATAAAAATGACCTTAGATAAAACCGTTTTAAAACCTGAACAACTTACACATATTCCAGATTTTGAAAAAATTCCAGCTTCAACTAAACGCATCAAACCTCTTAATAATTTTTTAGGTCAAGATCGTGCTAAAGCATCTGTAGAGGCGGGAATTTCTTTACCCTACTCAGGCTATAATATTTTTGCAGTAGGAACTGCTGGTTTAGGCAAACGTACCATGATTAAACGTTTGTTACAGCAACACGCTAAAACAATGCCAACGCCTGATGACTGGGTGTATGTCTATAATTTCAAACAAGCACGTCAACCTATTGCCCTACGCTTTCCAGCAGGTCAAGGAACTAAGTTTCAACAAGCACATGACCAAACTTGGCAAATTATTTTAAAACAACTTGAACGCCGTTTTAGTGCAGAGACTTATCACAATCGTATTGAACGTATCCGTCAGGAAACAGGTGATGTACAACAACAAGCGCTTGTTGAACTAACCAAAGAAGGCGAAGAGCTCGATTTAAAACTCATTTCTCGTAATGAGAAACACGGTTTTGTTCCTGTACACGTCAAAGATGATCAGGTTCAAGAACTTACCCAAACAGATATTGATGCATTAAATAATAAGCAACGCGCTGAAATTGCGGCCAATATTCGCTATATGGATAAAAAGCTAGATCGCCTTGGTCTACATTTAGGTGATTTAGAAGATGATGCACGTGACAAAGTGTCTGTGTTAAATCGGGATATTGCAACGCAAGTCGTTATGCCAAGAATGGAGCTTATTTTAAATAAATATGGTCAAGTTAAAGGACTTGAAGATTATTTAAAACAATATGCCCAAGATATTATTGATAATGTTGAACTGATCTTAGAACAAGATGAAGATGATTTTACTCCATCAATGTTCAATCGTGTTCCAGCACGTTATCAAGCCAATGTGATTGTTGCAAATAAACCAAATAGCGGCGCTCCTGTTATTTTTGAAGACTTTCCAACGCACTATAATTTACTCGGCCACGTTGAACAGCTCACCCATAACGGCACAATTACTACAGATTTCACTCTCATTCGTCCAGGTGCTCTACATCAAGCGAATGGTGGTTTTTTAATGCTTGAGGCCGAGCAATTACTTGAACAGCCTTATGCATGGCAAGGTTTAAAGCGTGCCTTAAAATCAGGCCAACTCAAGTTATCTTCTCTTGAACATATGCTAACGTTAACAGGCTCTATCTCTATAGAACCTGCCGCAGTTCCGCTTGATATTAAAGTGGTTCTTATGGCAGAACCTGAAATTTATTATGAAATTTTGGAAGTAGAACCAGAGCTTGGTAGTGTATTTAAAATTCGTGCAGATTTTACTGATACATTACAACGTAATGACGAAAATGAACAAGCCTACATGCAGCTCATTGCTGACTATGTACAAGCGGATAAATTGCTTCCGTTTGATCGTAGTGCTTTAGCAGCGTTACTTACTGATTCAAGCCGTCAGGCTGAAGACCAAAGTTCACTGTCTTTACATGCTTCAACTCTAGGCGATCTTATTCGCGAAGCACATCATCATGCATTTAAAGCGAATGAGAAGTTGGTAACCGATCAGCACATTAACCTCGCTCTACAACATCGCCAATATCGCTTAGGCTATTTAAGAGAACTTTACTGGCAAGATCTTTCACGTGGTACACAATTAATCGAAACGTCGGGATACCGTTTAGGTCAGATTAATGCCCTCTCTGTCATTCACTATGCAGATGTTGAGTTTGGTTTACCTTCACGTTTAACGGCATCTGTTTATCAAGGTGGCGGTGATATTCTTGATATTGAACGTAGTGTAGAACTTGGTGGCTCACTTCATGCGAAAGGTGTGTTGTTGATGTCTAGCTTCTTGAAAGCTCACTTTGGTCGTGAACAGATTTTACACTTCTCCGCTGCGCTCGCATTCGAACAGAGCTATGGTCAAGTTGATGGCGATAGTGCAACTGTTGCTGAGCTTTCAGCGTTGATTTCTGCGATTAGCCAGATACCAATTGATCAATCATGGGCAATTACCGGCTCGATGAACCAATTAGGACAAGTTCAACCTATTGGCGGCGTAAATGCAAAAATTGAAGGATTCTATGATGCATGTAAGCTACAAGGTCTGACAGGTAAGCAAGGTGTCATTATTCCTCGTCAAAACATGCAGCATTTGATGTTACGTCAAGATGTTATTGATGCTGTTCGCAGCGGTCAATTCCATATCCATGCAATTGATACGATTGATCAAGCACTTGAAATTTTGATGGCTCGTCCAGTCGGTACGCTCGATAAGAAGGGTAAATACAGCAAAAATTCAATTTATGCAGCAGTAATGGAACAACTTGAATATTGGCAAGCCATTGAAGATGGTGCTGAAATTGAAGAAGAGCCAAAAAAGAAAAAGAAAAATAAGAAAAAAATTAAGAAGCATGAAGAACTTACAGCTGACGATCTGCCACAAGAAAATGCAGAAGAAGTTGCTACATTAAAACAGAAGTAATAAAAAAGGGCCTGTAAATACAGGCCCTTTTACTTTTAGACTAGCAAAATTAACGAACGATCTGAATCGCTCGTCCTCCTGCTAACTGGCTAAAATATTGTTTAAGTGCTTCAACACAACGTTGAATTTTCATTGGTTGTTGATCATGCTTGGCAACCTCTGCATACAATGTAAAGGTTGGTAATTTCCAATCTGGCATGAGTTCAATCAAAGAACCATTTTTTAATTCTTTCTGAGCATCCAAATATAAAATTCGTGCAATACCATGTCCTTGCTGACATAACGCTTTTGCAACTTGTAAATTATTGCTCTGCAAACGGCTTTGCATTTCAATATTGAGCGTTTCACCTGTTTTTACATGTTGAAAATTGAAATGGCGTGAGTCATTCATGACATTAATCGACAACAATTCATGATCTCTTAAATCATTAGGATGCACAATTGGACTAGACTGATTGAGATAACTAGGAGAAGCAATCAAAATCTGATCTACAAAAGCCAACGGAATGATAGAGCTACTTTCTTCTACAGGAGTAGAACTCATGCGGACTGCAATATCAATTCGCTCTTCAATTAAATCGATATAACGATGCCCAACTTCGAAATGCACAGATAAACCGCGATGAGCCGACATCCAGTGAGATAATGCAGGAATGAGGTGTTGAACTGCCAAATCAGGAGTTGTCGCAATACGCAAATCCCCGATTAAGTCGTCCCTCAATTCATTAATTCGGATTTTTCCCCTTTCAGCAGCGGCCAACATCTCTTGACAGCTTGAAAAAAAAGCCTGTCCGGCTTCTGTCAAACTAAGTTTACGAGTGGAGCGATGTAATAGAGTTACATCCATTTCATGCTCAAGCGAGCGTATCTGCTGACTCACCGCACTTGTTGTAATTCCTAATTCACGTGCCGCACCACTAAATGAACTTTTTTCAACCACACAAGCGAAAACACCCATCGCACGAAGCTGATCTAACATAGGTTTCCTCGAATCTAATTTTAAATTTATAAAAAATGCTTATTGTTGTAATGAAAGCAACCAATTACATTATACGAGGAAACCTAAGTTTTTTGCATTAGCTATTTTGGTAAAAGATTTACAGGATTAATCGGTTTTCCATCCAAACGAATCTGGAACTCGAGCATGACTTGAGATGCGCCAGTAGATCCCATTTCGGCAATTTTTTGTCCAGCAGTTATATTATCACCACTTTTCACAAACATCTTGCTATTGTGGGCATACGCACTGATATATCCGTCAATATGCTTAATTAAAACCAGATTTCCGTATTCTTTTAAGCCATCAGCTGCATAGACAACTTGACCATCGGCTGCGGCATAAATAGGGTCACCCTGATTTCCACCATAACGGATTCCCTTGACATTATTTGCCAAATTAAACCCTTGAATCACTGGTCCATTTGTCGGTTTTATCCAACGTAAGCTCGAATTTGGTGCAACTGATGCCACTGTCGTATTTGTTGACGGTACAGTAGACGGCTGTGTTACTGGAGTCACAGGCTGTGTAGTTGGCAAAGCAATCGTTTGACGCTTGATTTGCTCAGGCTGCGCCATGACTTGTGTAGATACCGTTCTTGGTGATGAACCTTTCTTCAAACGTAACGATTGATTGACATAAATACGATATGGCGCAGGAATATCATTCATTTCGGCAATACTGATGTAGTCCAGACCATAACGCATTGCGATACCACTTAAAGTATCACCTGAACGAACTGTGTAATAGTTAGGAGCCATTGCATAGCGAGAACTATTATTAATTTGTGGTTTAGAAGCACAACCTGCCATAGCTACGGTAAAACCTACAACCGCAGCCAACAACATAATTTTCATTATTTTGTCTTTTTGGATATGCACTCTATTTTGTTGCCCAATTAAATGCATTGATCTCCCTCACTAAATGCTACAAATCATTTCGGCTAAGAGTACCAAAAAAGTAAGAGGAAACACGTTCCTCTTTTTCTTTATTCACAAAGTTATAACATTAGAGCTCAATTATTGACTCAAACTGATCTGAAGATCTTCTAAAACGGCGTAATTTGTAGCATCCATTTGAATAGGTGTAACACTGACATAACCGTTTGCTACCGCAAAGAAATCCGATTGAATCTGGCTTGAAACACGCTCCGGATCTGTAACCGCCTCGCCTGCTAATCCAATCCAGTAAACTTGGCGTCCTCTTGGGTCGACATGGCTGGTAATAGGTTTAGATTGAGCACGACGTCCCTGATACGTAATTTGTGCTCCTTTTAACTTCGGCACATCAGGAATATTGATATTAAAGATGTGTCGCGGAGGCAAAGCTGGTAAACCGCTTGCAATAAAATCATGTACCCACTGTGCAGCCTGAGCATAATCTTCTTTAACATTATAAGCGCGTACATCAGGACCAGCTAAAGAAACAGCAATTGCAGGTTGCTTCATTAAACGGCCTTCAAATGCAGCACCAACTGTTCCAGAATATAAAACATCATCACCCAAGTTCGCGCCACTATTGATTCCACTTACGACCAAGTCAAATTCGAAATCAAACAAACCATTCATAGATAAATAAACACAATCTGCTGGCGTACCATTCACTGCCCATACATCTTCGGCAATTTGAATTGGGCGCAATGGTCGATCTAGTGTTAATGCACTTGAAAAACCACTTCTTTCACTTTCTGGTGCAACCACAACCACACGTCCAAGCGGTTTTAATGCTTCAGCTAAAGCCTGTATACCTGGCGCAAAAACACCGTCATCATTCGCTATCAAAATATTCACTAAAATCTTTCTCTACAAATAAACCTAAAGGTTTTCACAATTGAATTATTTGTTGAATTATATATATTTATGCCTCCATAGCATTATAAAATTGTGAAAAAATGAAAACTTTTGCTCCTTTTTTTCAGGTATTGGGGATCAGTATCACATTGTGTACGCAAGCGGTTTTTGCAGATGAGGATATCTCAACACAAGAAGCTGATAGCTTAATTAAAGATGATATTGCGGCAACGCAAGTCTTACAGGAAATTTGTCCAGCTTTCGTAGGGACAAATAAAAAACTTGAGTCAAATACTCAAAAAATTATCACAACGTATCTTCAAGGGTATTCAAATAAATCAATTACCCTCTCTGCTCTACAAAATGATGCAGAGTTTAAAACCCTGTTAAATGAAGCACGTCAAGCTTCAAAACAAATGGACCATCATGAGCAACATGAACTCTGTGAAGAGATCGTCAACTATAAAGAATAGGTTTTTGCTCGTTTAGAGTAGATTTTTATTTACTGAGGTTTTCTGCTTGGTATTAAGCAGAAAACCAACATAACAATACATTTTTTCCATTTTTTTAACCTGTAAATTGGTTAAGCTATCGACATATTTAAAAATTTTATTTTAGGTTATCGATGTTTATGAAGAAAAGCTTAGTTCAATCGCTCTCTTTGGTTTTACTTATGAGCATGGCAACAGTTGGTTTTGCTGCTGATAAGAAGAAAACAGCTGAAAAGAAAACCGAAAATGAAAATGTTGTTGAAGTAACTCCACAGCAAACTATAACTCCTGAAGAATTAGCTGCAATTCAAGTACTTTCTGAAATTTGCCCAAGCCTTATTGGCAAAAAAGATGCTGATTTTGCTCAAGGTTATGAACGTTTAGTAAAAGACTATTTACCAAATGAAGCCGACCCAGTTGCAGCTTTAGAGAAACGTGCTAAAGACAAAAGTTTCAAGAAAGTCTTAAAAGAAGCGCGTAATGATGCAAAAGCTGCTGGTAACGAGCAAAATACATTAATTTGTCAAGACGTGAAAGCTTATCAATCGCAAAACTAAATTAGTAAAAAACTCTTGAGTTACAATACTGTTTGAAAAAGCCGACTTCCCCCATAGAAGTCGGCTTTGCTTTATCCTAAAATGCTAGGTTCTTCTGCTTCATACAAGATATTGGAATTACCTAGAATGACTCGAAAAAGCGCTATTGCTGCACTCCTCCTCT
Organism: Acinetobacter sp. DMC2; assembly: GCF_056314305.1. Lineage (NCBI taxonomy): Bacteria > Pseudomonadati > Pseudomonadota > Gammaproteobacteria > Moraxellales > Moraxellaceae > Acinetobacter > Acinetobacter sp. DMC2. The sequence continues at coordinate 631,799 of NZ_JBQUYP010000001.1, forward strand.
TACCAAGTTTTTCTTATGCAGCAACTGTCTTATCAGCTCCGCCAGAATTAAATAATAAGTCTTATGTATTAATGGATTATGAGACAGGACAAATTCTCGCTTCTAAAAATGAAAACGAAAAGCTTGCACCTGCTTCAATGACAAAAATGATGACAAGCTACATCATTGAACAAAAATTATTAAAAGGTGAACTGACTGAAAATGAGCAGGTTCGTATGAACGAGTCTGCATGGTGTAAAGGAAGCAGCTCTGAATCATGTATGTATGTTCCTTTAAATGGTACAGCGACTGTTCTAGAAATGCTTCGCGGTATCATTATTCAGTCAGGTAATGATGCATCAAAAGCAATGGCTGAACATATTGCCGGAAATGAAGGCACGTTTGCGCACATGATGAATCAGGAAGCAAAACGTATCGGCATGACAAATACCCAGTTTATGAACTCAACTGGTTTACCGGCAGAAGGTCATTATTCAAGTGCTAAAGATATGGCTGTTTTAGCGCAACATATTATTAAAGACAGCTCAAGATATTACCCAATCTACTCTGAAAAAGAATTTACGTTTAATGGCATTAAACAAGGTAACCGTAATGCCTTGCTTTACACAGACCCAAGCGTAGATGGTTTAAAAACAGGCCATACAGATGAAGCGGGTTACTGCTTAACAACGTCAAGCAAACGTGGTCCAATGCGTCTCATTTCCGTTATTTTCGGAACGGATAGCGTTAATGAACGTGCCAACCAAACGCGTACATTATTGTCTTGGGGCTTTGCAAACTTTGAAACTGCAAATATTCAACCAGCCAATCAAGTTCTTGCAAAAGCAAAAGTGTGGTTTGGTAAAGAAGATGAAGTTCAAATTGGTCTAGCTGAAAACTTTAGCGTGACTATGCCTAAAGGCAAAGCTAACGGCATTAAAACACAGTTAGTTGTTCAACCTAACTTAAATGCACCGCTTCAAAAAGGCCAAGTTGTGGGCAAACTTGTTGCTAGCCTTGACGGCAAAGTAATTGCTGAAAAGCCATTAGTAGCATTAAAACCAGTTGAAGAAGCAGGATTCTTTGCACGCTTAATCGACCATGTTAAACAATTCTTCAGCAACTTATTCTAATTTTTGAATAGTTGAATTAAGCACTCATGCTATTTAGCCTGAGTGCTTTTTTATTTTATAATTCATCTAAATTTTATTTTGATACTACTCATGGCAAAGAACATACGTCCTTATCTTGAACACCGTCCTCAAATTGATACAACATGTTATGTCGATGACATGGCCGTTGTAGTCGGTGAAGTCAGCTTAGCCGAAAATGTTTCTGTCTGGCCTTTTGCCGTCATTCGTGGTGACGTAAATAGTATTCAAATTGGTAAAAACAGTAATGTACAAGACCATTGTATGTTACACGTTAGCCATAAAAATGATGCAAAACCTAATGGCTCACCTCTTATTATTGGTGAAGATGTGACGGTTGGACATCATGTGACTTTACATGGCTGTACAATTGGCAACCGAGTTTTAATCGGAATCAATACTGTTATTTTAGATGACGTGATTATTGAAGACGATGTGATGATTGGTGCTGGAAGTTTGGTTCCACCGCGTAAGGTTTTAAAAAGTGGTTACCTATATGTAGGAAGCCCTGTACAGCAAGTGCGACCACTAACCGAAAAAGAATTAGCGTTTCTTCCTTATTCGGCAAGACATTATGTAAAAGTACAAAATAATCATAAAAATAGTGAAGTCTAACTTTGCTATTTTTAATTTAATTGACCTGTATATTGCATTTACAAGAATAATAAACCTTTGAGAAATAAATAGTGAGCTTAGATAACTGCCCTAGTGAACATGAACTAATAAACCAAATCAAAATCAATATTGAAGAATATGGATTACAAGTTATGGGAATTAGCGCAACGGACTATTTACCCTCTTTTAGTTACAGTGTGGGTTTATATGAGAGTTATCAGCATCCTGAAATTATCTGTTTTGGATTATCTACGGATCTAGCTCATCTCATTATTAATGATGTAGCAAACCTAATTAAAAATGGAGAAAAAATCATCTCCTATCAAGATTACAATGACAAATTTTTTAAAGAAAGTCGTGCTCAGTTTTTACCTGTAGACTTAAGGAATATTGAAGATTATTTTGGTGGGGCGCTAAATTATTACCAACATAATAAATTCTCAGCTTTACAATTAGTCTGGACTGATCGCAATGACAAATTTCCTTGGGAAGATGGATATGAGGAAAAGTTCATTTATGATCAGCCTTTACTAGATCGAAATGCTAATTTTAAATTTAGAGAGGCTAGAAATTTAGGTGTTTTCACCACTCGACAATGGCTGGATTTCAATCAACCTATTTTAAGAGTTATTCATGATAATGATGGAGATTGGCAATTTCTAACAGGCAACCAGGAACCAGAGGATATTCGTCTTGTTGCCTTAGAACAAATGATACTAAGAGATTCAAGTTTAAATGAAGTTTTTGATCTTGATTATGGCCAGACTGCTGAAAGAGATTGTATTGATAATTCATGGAAAAGAAGAAATCTTGATGAGTAAAAAGATTTATAAAAATCTTATCATAGCCAAAAACCCCTAAATTTCGTATCATACGTCTTTTAAATCATGGTGCTTTTTTATGGCCGCATGGACTCCTCATGTCACTGTTGCTACAGTCGTAGAAAAAGACGGACGCTATCTTTTTGTTGAAGAACATAGCGAAGGGTTTGTACACACAGTATTTAACCAACCTGCTGGTCATGTGGAATGCGGTGAGTCATTAACAGAAGCCGCTATTCGAGAAACACTTGAAGAAACAGGTCATCATGTTGAAATTGATGCCTTGCTTGGTATTTATACGTATACCCCGCCCATGTTTCCGGATCGTACCTATTACCGCTTCTGTTTTCTAGCACATGTGACTCAAGTTGAAAATAATCCTCAACTCGATACAGATATTGTAGCTGCTGTGTGGATGACACCAGATGAGCTCAAAGAATCTGCTCGTGCTCGTAGTCCGCTCGTGCTCAAAGCAGTTGAAGATGCCATAAAAGGCCACCGTTATCCTTTATCGCTTATTTATGAGCACCCTTTCTCTCCCTCATTAACTTCTCATTTGGATGCCTAGTCCTATGCAACAACGTGTCATCGTCGGTATGTCTGGTGGTGTAGACTCTTCTGTTTCTGCAGCACTTTTACTTCAACAAGGATATCAAGTTGAAGGTCTTTTCATGAAGAACTGGGAGGAAGACGACGGCACGGAATACTGTACGGCAATGGAAGATTTAGCCGATGCTCAAGCAGTAGCGGATAAAATCGGTATTAAACTCCATACAGCAAACTTTGCTATGGAATATTGGGATCGCGTGTTTGAACTTTTCTTAGCTGAATATGCAGCTGGACGCACCCCAAACCCAGATATTTTATGTAATAAAGAAATTAAATTCCGCGCATTTTTAGATCATGCCATGACTTTAGGTGCAGACTTTATCGCGACTGGTCATTATGCTCGCCGTGGTGAAACTGCATATAACTCGAAAGGCGAAGCCTACGCACCATTATTACGTGGTGTAGACAATAACAAAGACCAAACTTATTTCTTGCATGCTGTTCATGGTAAAGAAATTAACAAAACCCTATTTCCAGTAGGTGAGATTGAAAAACCAGAAGTCCGCAGAATTGCTGAAGAACTTGATCTTGCTACAGCCAAGAAAAAAGACTCTACAGGAATCTGTTTTATTGGCGAACGTCGATTTAATGACTTCCTTAAACAATATTTGCCCGCTCAACCTGGAAAAATTGTACTTGATACAGGTAAAGAAGTTGGTGAACATCATGGTCTGATGTACTATACGCTCGGTCAACGTGGCGGAATTGGTCTAGGTGGTTTGAAGGGTGCAGCGGAAGGTGCATGGTTCGTACTACATAAAGATATTGCCAATAATCGCCTCGTTATTGGTCAGGGACATGAACACCCTCTCATGCAAAGCACACAGCTTTGGAGTGAGTCAATTGACTGGGTGGCGGGTGAACAGAATATTCCTGTTGAAGGTTTACGCTGTACAGCTAAAACACGCTATCGCCAACCTGATCAGACATGTACAGTTTTTATTGATGAAAATAGTGAACACGGTGTACGAGTTGAGTTTGATGAACCTCAGCGTGCTGTTACACCGGGTCAAAGCGTTGTATTTTATTCAGATGAAGTTTGCTTAGGCGGGGGTGTCATTCACCATACAAATGCCCCTACACCAAATTTTATTTAAGGGAATGAATGACATGGTGGAGTTACCATTTCAACAATCACAAGCCTTGAATGTTCGCCAAAACCGTGCCCTTGCCTTGGCTGGGGTATTTCAGGCTACCCAGCTCACGCACATGACAGCTTTAACTGGTCAGCAGAGTATTGGTGAAAGTGGTAACTTCTATTTTGAGCTGTTAATCAAGGCGAGTTTAAATATTCGCCCTACAGTCAACAATGGTGTTCAAACATTAGATTTTTTTAATCAGTTGGCAGATATTTCTTTGGGGCTTAAAACCCTCGAAAATTGTATTACTCAACCTTTTACAAATATGCCCAAATCTCGCCTTCCAAAAATGGGCACTGCCAAGCTTCCAATGTCATATGCGATGTCCCTTTTGCAATTAGAAAAGAAGGTCTATAGCAATCCTGAATACGTCGCAATCATTGAAAAAGCTCAGCAAAAGATTTTAAAACAGCTTTCTTTTTTTGATAACAACTACTTGCACCCAAGTATTTTAGCCAATTTGGCTCAAACTTATGTTGATACTGCTGGGCAGATTAACCCTCGCATTCTCGTTCGTGGTAATGCAGAAGCATTTAAAGATACCAACCATACTAACCGCATCCGTGCTTGTCTATTTACTGGCTTACAAATGGCCCATTTATGGCGACAACTCGGTGGTAGTTCGTGGAACATGATTTTTAGCAAACGTAAATTGCTACAGGATATTCAGGCACTTGCTCGTTTACAGTACCAAGTCATCTAAGGCTGTAAAGAGATTATTTTTTGTTTTATGTTTATTCCAACATTAAGGAATCGTTATGAACGCTTTAACCGCACTATCACCATTAGATGGACGTTATGCCAGCAAATGTGATGCGCTACGCCCTTTTCTTTCTGAGTTTGGTTTAATTCATGCTCGTGTCACTGTAGAAGTGCGTTGGTTACAAGCACTTTCTAACCGTCCAGAAATTGTTGAAGTTGCTCCTTTTTCAAATGAAACAAATGCAGCTTTAGATGCAATTGTTAGCAACTTTTCTGAAGAAGATGCTAACCGCATTAAAGAAATTGAGCGTACAACTAACCATGATGTAAAAGCTGTTGAATATTTCTTAAAAGAGAAAATCGCAGGTATCGCTGAATTACAAAATGCAGGTGAATTCATTCACTTTGCATGTACTTCAGAAGACATCAATAACTTGTCTCATGCACTTATGCTTAAAAACGGCCGCGAAGTTTTAGTATCAAGCATGAAGCAAATTTTAAATGCGATCTCTACTTTAGCAACAGCTCACGCTGAACAACCAATGTTGTCTCGTACACACGGTCAAACTGCAAGCCCAACAACTTTGGGTAAAGAAATGGCGAACGTTGCATACCGTTTAGCTCGCCAAATTAAACAATTTGAAAATGTTGAGCTACTAGGTAAAATCAATGGTGCTGTAGGTAACTACAATGCTCACCTTTCTGCTTACCCAGATGTTGACTGGGCTGCACATGCTCAAGCATTTGTTGAATCTTTAGGTTTAGCATTCAACCCGTACACGACACAAATCGAACCACATGACTACATGGCAGAGTTGTTTGATGCGTTACGTCGTTTTAATACGATTTTAATCGACTTTAACCGTGACGTATGGGGTTACATTTCTTTAGGTTACTTCAAACAAAGATTGAAAGATGGTGAAGTTGGTTCTTCAACTATGCCACACAAAGTTAACCCAATTGACTTTGAAAACTCTGAAGGTAACTTAGGTATTGCGAATGCTGTATTAGCGCACTTAGGCGAAAAATTACCAATTTCTCGCTGGCAGCGTGACTTAACTGACTCTACTGTACTTCGTAATATGGGTGTTGGTTTTGCGCAAAGTTTAATTGCTTTTGATGCGTGTTTAAAAGGTGTAGGTAAACTTGAACTCAATGCAAACCGCTTACTTGAAGATCTTGATCAAGCTCAAGAAGTTTTAGCAGAGCCAATTCAAACTGTTATGCGTCGTTATAACGTTGAAAAGCCATATGAAAAGTTAAAAGCATTAACTCGTGGTCAAGCAATGACTCGCGACATGATGGTTAACTTCGTAAATGGTGATGAACTTTCTCAAGTACCAAGCGAAGAGCGCGCACGTTTAGCTGAACTTACTCCTGCAACTTACACAGGTAATGCAGCTGAACAAGCTAAACAAATTAACGATTTAATTAGCAAAATCTAATTAAAAAGTTCATAAAAAGCGGAGCTTCGGCTTCGCTTTTTTATTACACTAATATAAAGCACAATAAAGTACTATTTCTAAAATGATCGAAAAACAATTCAAACTTAAACACTATATTGCTCTTGGCCTTATTTTTATTGCCATCATATTGTCTGGCATCCAGCCCCTTGAATTTGAAGCCTATTTACTTCATCAAGCAGGCACTGTTTTTATGTTGATTTTGCTTTTTATTATTTTTAAAAAGATTGGCCTCGATTTTTTAAGTTTTACTTTTTATTTAGTGTTCTTGTTGATCCACATTATTGGTGCACACTATCTGTATTCATATGTTCCTTACAATGATTGGATTCAACATATATTCCATTTCAATCTAGATCAATACATGGGATGGTCCCGTAACATGTATGATCGTTTAGTTCATCTTGCCTATGGTGTTTTGCTCTACCCTCTTATTTATCGAGTTTTTCAGGTTTGGTTACCTACAGCACGGCCTTTTACTCTGTTTTTACTTGTGGTCCAATTCGTCATGGCATCTAGCGTTTTTTATGAACTCATTGAATGGGCAATTGCGATTGGTTTATCGCCAGAGCAAGCCGAAAATTATAATGGGCAACAAGGTGACATGTGGGATGCCCATAAAGATATGTTATTAGCAACGATCGGTGCAATTCTCTATGGATTTGTAGCTCTTATAAAAACACCTAAAATAAATAATTCATAAATAAAAAAAAGCGCTCAATGAGCGCTTTTTTTAAGAGTTCTTTAGACGACTGAATAAGTTTGATCTAACAGATTTGATAAAGCTGAAGAAGTCGTATTTGATAGAAGCTGTTCTAGATTCGTTGTGACATCACTCGCTGTATTATTTACTTCGCTCTGCTCATTCACTACAGGTTTAGAATCTGTTGCAGATAAAATTTTTGCGATTGGGTCAGAAGCATCCGTTGAAGAACTTTTTAATAAATCATCTAATGACACAGATTTTTGCTGCTGACTAGTCGTTTCATTGGTTGTAGTTTGCGCTAACTTTAATGTATTTAACCCAACACTATCGGCCACAGAAGGGACAACTTCATTTACATCACTACTGACAACTTCACTCGTACTCGCCACTTTTAGTGCGACGACATAAAAAGTAAATGGTGAACTCACTTCACTCGTCAGCCCAGCTACATCTGTTTGCACGAAAGTAATCGTATGTTTACCAACGGCTAAATCTTTATCAAGCATAAATGACCATAGATTATTAGCACCTACTTGGCCAACTTTAAGAATGGAAATTGCGACTCCATTATCATAAATAGTTAAGGTTGCGTTAGCTTCAACTTGAACAGTAAATTTTGGTTTAGCATCATCAGTTTCAGAACCTGCTATAATTGCTCCTTTTAGAGGCCCTACATCATCATCTAAACCTTTTAACACAGGCTTAGCAGGTGGAATCGTATCTTTATCACTCCCAACAATTTCCAGCGCATCCGATTTATTTCCAGAACTATCGGTTGCTATTACTGAACCTTTTAAGCTATCGGTTAAAGCAGGAGAAATCGCGATTGTAAATTTTCCATTCGAATCTGCTGTTCCAGTACCAATAACCTTATCTGCTGAGTTTTTGATTTCTATTTTTGCATTGGCTTCGGCTGTACCAGTAACAGATGTTCCTTCTGCATTCACTTGAGCTGTAGGTTTATCTGGCGCTATAGTGTCATAGCCAGAGGTGACTTCTAAAGGCTTAGAGGTATTACCCGCTGCATCTTCAACAATGACTGTCGCCTTTTGTGATTCTTTTAAGGCAGAAGAAAGCGTAATTTGAAACTCACCTTGCGCATTTGCCATACCAGTTCCAATGACTTTACCATCTGCATCTTTTATCTGAACTTTTGCATTAGCCTCTGTTTTTCCTTCAACCACTGTTCCTTCTTTATTTACTTCAACTAAAGGAGTTTCTGGCGGAATAGTATCTTTCCCAGCAAAAATAGGAGTTGCCTCAGATTTATTCCCAGCAGCATCCTGAGCAATGACTTTACCACCCGCTTCACTAGTCAAAGGCGGAGTTAGCTTTAAAGAAAAAATTCCTTCTGAATTTGCTTTTACGGTTCCTAACAATTTTCCGCTAGCATCATAGACATTTACAGTAGCATTTGCTTCAGTTTTACCATCTAAGATCGAACCATCGTCATTTAATTGAGCCTGAGGAGCATCTGGAGCAATTGTGTCTTTAGTGCCAGTAACAACGGTTGCTTTAGAATTATTACCAGCAGCATCTTGAGCAATAACAGCCACTTTCTCGCCATTTACTAATGGCTTATCAAGTTTAACGGTAAAATTACCATTGCTATCGACAGTACCAGAAGCAAGGATCTGTCCCTTCGCATCCTGAATATAAATCTTAGCATTAGCCTCTGCTTTACCAGTGACCGTAACAGTATCATCAGCCAAAGTAGCTGTTGGCTGATTAGGTGCAATTAAATCTGGCACAGATGATGAACCATCTTTGTCATCTTTATCAAAAGCCCACAAATATAAACCTTCAGCAGCTAAAACTGCTAAGCCAGCTTTTAATACATTGCCCATCGAAAACGTTGGGGAATCATCAACCGCCATTGTTGAAGCTGGTTGACTAGTGCTTGTATAGGCTAAATCTGTGACATGGTTTAAACCTGTATAGTCGATCACCTTACCTTGTGCGTCGAATTGGGCTTCAACAAATTTTCCGTGTTCAGTCGGAAAAACAAGTGAATGGTCTGTTGTATTTGTTGCTTCATTAAAGAAATTTTCTAAAACAAGGGTTTCACCATTTTTTAAATGGATGATAAGACTTCCACCTTGCTTTTCCATTGATGCTATATCTTTTTGACTTACACCAATTTGAATGATTGCTGGTTGGTTTAAAACCACTTTATTGAGCTGACCATCTTGTAGAACGTCCAAACCCTCTTTGGATGCCACAATTATTCTTGTCATTATTTCCTATCCTGAATTTCAGTTATATTTTTAAATGTCTAACTTTTTAAATGATTCATCTAAAAGCTATTTTATTGCTGTTTAAAATATCAAAAGCATGTCTTTATCACAATTCAAAAAGCATGTTTATCAATAATTATTTTTGACTTTTAATTAAAATATCTATTCCTCATAAAACTCATATCAACCTTAAATTTCACCCTGTTCGATTATTTACTAAATCTCTCATAGTTATTAATTCCATCATTTACATTCGTAAGTAAAAGAAGCTAAAAGTACCTATCAGAATCAAAAGACATAAAGCAGCAAATTTAGTTATTTTCGCATCTGACAAGGTCATTTTTAGCATACTCCAGCCCTGAAAACGTTTTGCAAAAATACTATTTAGAATAAGAGTTGAAACATGCAACAAAACCAAAGCTAAAAACAAGTTTGCAAAAAATTCGTGTAGGTCTTTCAAAGAAAAATTAACATGTTCAGTTGCATACCCTAGCCCCACCACAATGGGAATCACAAGAAAAATAAGTACAATTGAAGTTTGAAAAAGTGCAATGCTAACTGAATGAATTGAATTTTTAGAAAAAATACTCTTAAAGTTTGCATGACTTAAAGATTTTTTGATCGCATTTATCGCTATGTTACTTCGTTTTTTAATACCGAATGGTGTTGTACTTGAAATATGTGGACTCAAAAAATGCCAGATCACTCTCACGGTAATACTAATAAGAAGTATGTACCCAAACATCATATGGACTTGGTGTAGATCTTCATTATCTCCTGTGAAGTAAGCACCAATAAAACCAAGCATAATAATGATATGTAAAATACGTATGAGAATATCAATGTGTGACCATGTTTTTGACATTACAAAAACTCAGAAGTGAAAGATTAACTATAACTCTGACAATTGAAACTTAAACAAATATTAATCAAATTTCTTTCATCACTCACATAAAAAAAAAGAGCACCTATGTAGGTACTCTCTTTTTCAAAATTTAGCTTAATTAAAATCTAGTATCACGCATTTGCACTAAGGTTGAATTGGCTTTGGCCAACGTGTCTGCAACTTTATTCATTACAGCCGGAATCAAGCTATCAGCCATTTGAGCCGCTTGCAAACCTAACTTTTCACCTAATGTTGCTTTCTTACGCGTATTAATCACATAAACATCATGCTGTGGTAATAATGCTAATAGATACTCATCAGATGTTTGTAATTTATCAACAAGATTTAAATCTAGCGCATCTTCACCATACCAATGCTCACCTGTAGCGACTTTATCAACATTAAGTTGTGGACGGTACTTTTCTACAAAGTGTTTAAATAGCACATGAGTTTGTTGAAGCTCTTCTTCGAACTTCGCTTTACCTTCAGGGGTATTTTCACCAAACATCGTGACAGTACGCTTATATTGCCCTGCTGTGTAAAGCTCGAAATCCACATTGTGTTGTTTTAAAAGACGGTTAAAGTTTGGAACTTGAGCAACCACACCAATTGAACCAACAATAGCAAACGGCGCTGCAATAATTTCATTTGCAATACATGCCATCATATAGCCGCCACTTGCTGCTACTTTGTCTACGCAAATCGTCAAATGGAAGCCCGCATCGCGTAGACGTACCAATTGAGCTGCTGCTAGACCATAACCATGTACCATGCCGCCTGGGCTTTCAAGGCGAACCACAACACGGTCACGGCCTGCTTTAGCAGTTGCTAAAATGAGGGTAATTTCTTCTCGCAAGTTTTCAACTGCTGAGGCTTGGATATCACCCTTAAAATCTAAAACAAAGATTTTTTGATTATTTTTACGGCGAATTTTAGCTTCTTTAGCAAGTTGTTGAGCCAATTGTAAAAGTTCTAAACGGCTTGCAGTTGTTTGTGCAATTTTTTTTCTCTGTTCATTTACACGTGCATTTAAATGACTAACACGTATTTCTGCAGGGAGTTTAGGCAAATGGAATAACATAAAATTCTAAGCTCATAAGTTATCTTTTATAGCCTTAAGATGTGGTCCTTTTGATTAAAATTCAATAGCGTTTTTGCAAAATAGAGTCATTTTCATTTATAAAATAAAAAAAGAGCACATGGCTCTTTTTTTATATGGATGACTAATTAACCGAATCGTCCAGTAATATAAGCTTCTGTTAACTGATGGTCAGGTTGAGTAAAGACTTTTTCAGTTGAGTTAACTTCAATCAAATCACCTAAATGGAAATAAGCAGTACGATCTGAAACACGAGCCGCTTGTTGCATTGAGTGAGTCACAATTACAATTGTATATTGCTCTGATAGATCAGAAATTAATTCTTCGATTTTTGCTGTTGCGATTGGGTCAAGTGCAGAACATGGCTCATCCATCAAAATCACTTCAGGACTTACTGCAATTGTACGAGCAATACATAAACGTTGTTGCTGACCACCTGATAAACCAGTACCTGGTTGATTCAAACGATCTTTCACTTCTTCCCATAAACCCGCTTTACGCAAGCTATTTTCAACAATTTCTTCAAGATCATATTTATCGCGCGCGAGACCATGAAGTTTAGGGCCGTAAGCTACGTTATCAAAAATAGTTTTAGGGAACGGGTTTGGCTTTTGGAATACCATACCAACCTGAGCACGTAACAATACGACATCAAGGTTTGGATCATAAATATTGTGGTTATCGAGTGTAATTTTACCTGTCACACGGCAACCATCAATGGTGTCATTCATACGATTTATCGTACGAAGGAAAGTCGATTTACCACAACCTGATGGTCCAATAAAAGCAATAACTTCGTTCTTGTAAATATCGAGGTCAATACCTTTAATCGCTTCAAAATCACCATAATAAACATGGGCATCTTGTGCACTAATTTTGATTTCGGTTGAGTTCTGCTTTTTTGAAGTTTGTGGTTCAAAATGCGAAACATACGAAGTGCCATGATTCTGCGATTTATCTGTAAATTGAGATTGTTCAGTGTTCACTAACTTATCCTTTTCTAAGGAATTCGTAATATCAATAGTATTCATTATTTATCCTCTATTACCAACGCACTTCGAACTTTTTACGTAACCAAATTGCAAGACTGTTTAAACCAATCATTAGTGCAAGTAGTACGATAATCGCAGCGGCAGTACGGCCTTCGAAGAAGTTACGCAACTCATTACCTTGCCATAAGTAAACCTGAACAGGTAATGCAGTTGATTGATCAAATGGTGTTGTTGGAATACTTGCAACGAATGCACTCATTCCAATTAAAAGTAAAGGTGCCGTTTCACCAAGCGCATGAGCAACACCAATAATTGAGCCGGTCATAATGCCTGGTAAAGCTAATGGTAAAACATGGTGGAAAATAGTCTGGAACTTAGAAGCTCCCAAACCAAGCGCAGCTTGTCGAATAGAAGGTGGTACTGCTTTTAATGAGGCACGTGTCGTAATAATGACTGTAGGTAATGTCATCAAACTCAAAACTAAACCACCGACTAATGGAGCAGATAAAGGCAAATGCATCCAGCCAATAAAAATTGCCGCACCGAGTAAACCAAACACAATTGAAGGAACAGCAGCAAGGTTATTGATGTTAACTTCAATAATGTCTGTGACAATATTCTTTGGAGCAAATTCTTCAAGATAGATTGCGCTAGCAACACCAATTGGAATCGCAATAATGATCACAATCAGCATCATGAATAATGAACCCATAAATGCGCCAGCAAGACCACTAATTGCAGGTGAACTACGAGAGTCTGGATTCTTAAACAAGTTCAAATTGAATGTATTTTCAAGAACACCTTTTGCTTTTAGTTCATCTGCAAGTTTACGTACTTCTGGTTCAAGTTGCTGCTGATCATCTGGCAATGATCGGTCAATATTACCTTTTAACCAGACATCCACATTGGCATCACCCAAGAAATTAATATTTTCTTTTTTACCAATAAGTGATGGGTCTGCAAAAACCATGTCACGTAAACGATAAGCCTCTGAACTTGCATAAAGACTACTTAAGTAATCACGCTCACTAGCAAGTGCCGGGTCTTTGGCAATCATTCCATTTACAATGATGCCGTCCCAATCCACCATACCCATTTTAGTTTGCCAATCGACATAACGCTCTTGGTAATGAGCAGGTGTTTCACCTTGAGTACGTACAGGTACTGGACCTGCATCAATGACTTTCGGATCAAAGTAAATTGGAACATTCATGCTCGTTTGCCAAAAAGCAGGTAAACCTTTTGCCAAAATACTGCTAAACAACAGCGCAACAAATGCAAGACCAATGACGACTGCCGATAATCCAGCATAACGAAAAGCTTTTTCTTTACGATGACGTTTAGCCAAAGATTTTTGGATGACCTGTTTACGTCGTTCACGTGATTCAGCAGCAGCTTTTGGATCAAATACGTTCTGATCCATAGGAGACGATGTATTTGATGTACTCATTCGTATTGCTCACGGTATTTACGCACAATGTACAGTGCAACAATGTTTAAACATAAGGTAATCACAAAGAGTGTTAGACCTAACGCGAATGCAACCAAAGCTTGTGGGCTGGCAAAGTCAGTATCACCAGTTAACTGTTTTACGATCGTAACGGTCACTGTCGAAACAGCTTCAAATGGATTTGCATGTAAAAGTGGGCTATTCCCTGCTGCCAAAACCACAATCATGGTTTCCCCTACGGCACGAGAGACAGCTAATAAAAAGGCACCAGTAATACCCGGTAAAGCAGCAGGTAAAACGACTTGACGAATTGTTTCAGACTTCGTTGCTCCCAGTCCTAAAGAACCGTCACGCATTGCACGAGGTACTTGGGTAATAATGTCGTCTGATAAAGAAGAAACAAACGGAATAATCATAATCCCCATCACGAAACCAGCAGTTAAAGCACTGGTCGCGTTAATTTCAAGACCAACGTAAGCACCAGCTGTCTTGAAAAATGGTCCAATAATCATCATAGCAAAAACACCATAAACAATTGTTGGAATACCCGCTAAAACTTCAATTGTTGGTTTTGCCCACGAGCGCAACCAAGGAGAGGCATATTCAGCTAAATAAATGGCAATCATTAATCCAATGGGTACGGCTACTAATAAAGCAATGCCGCTGACCATGAGTGTGCCCCAGAGTAATGGCAATAAACCATAACTACCTTCAGCATTACCCGAAGTACTAAAGCCTGGATTCCACTCTGTCCCGAAGAAGAAATCAAGCGGGCTTACAAAACGGAAGAAGTGCATTGCTTCACCAAACATCGACATCACAATACCGATGGTTGTTAAAATCGCAACTCCAGAACATAAAATCAAAGCAACATTAATCGCACGTTCAACTTGATTACGCGCACGATATTGTTGATTAATCTTTTTCTTTGCCCACACTAAACCTAATAAAGCTGCACAAACGACAACAGCAAATTTGGCAAAAGAGCCAATGGTTTGAAATTTTGCAAACTGTTCTGCAGCAGCTAATTCATAAGCTGCTGGCTTATCACTTACTCCAAAACCTGAAGCAATCGCTTGAACACGGTCAATCAAGACACTTCTGCCAGCTTCATCAAGTGATGCACTTACAGATGCAGGAATATTATTAAAGATAATGTGATTTAAAATACTTGGTTCAACCAAGCTCCAAATGATCAAAATTAAAAAAGCAGGGATACCGCACCAAAGACCAACCAGTGCACCATAATAACCAGGACGAGAATGTAATGTCGCCGAGTTGCTTCCCTTACCTGCTAGGCTACGGCTCTTTCTCAGCCCAAGTTGATATGCGATTGCCACAAGGGCTAACAACACACCGATAAGTAGCAGATTCATGTACTCTCCACTGTTTTCTCAATTGTCATAATTTGGAAAAACAAGTTAGACAAAAAGGCTGATGAACTCTCAAGATCACCAGCCTTCATTCAAACTAACTTATTTAACAGTTTTACCTGCTTTAAAGTCAGCCAAAACTTTTGCACGTTCAGCATCAGACATTGCGATTAAGCCATCACGTTCAGCTTTAGAACCTTTACCTGTTGCTTTTTTGCTTACGAAATATTCTACATATTGCGGTAAGCCTTTAACTGATTTTAAATGTTCGCCTTTCACGTAGAAGAACAATGGACGAGACACAGGATATGTACCGTTCAATACAGTTTTCTCAGATGGAACAACGTTATTTACTGTTGCTACACGTAACTTGTCACGGTTCATATCATAGAAACTTAAACCAAACACGCCTACTGCACTTGGAGAAGTCTTTAAGCGAGCCAGAGTTTCTGTATAGTCACCAGCAATTTCAATTACACGGCCATCTTTACGGAAAGTAGAACATGCTTTCTTCTGAGCATCTTTATCTAAGTTCTTGAAGTATTCATACGATTCACAACCAGCATCAACCATTTTCTCTTGGAAAACTTCACGAGTACCGTGGTTAGACGCAGGAATTACAAGTGTAATTGGTTCATTTGGAAGTGATTTGTCAATCTGGTTCCAGTTTGTATATGGGTTTGGAACCAACTTACCTTTTGAAGGTAACTGTGCAGCTAAAGCAGCAAACACATGGTAAGGTTTTAATTTATAAGCCGCTTTGTGTGAGTTAGACGCAAATACGATACCGTCGTAACCAATTTTAATTTCTTGAATTTGTTTTACACCAGCTTTGTTACAAGCTTCAATTTCAGTGCTTTTAATTTTACGAGAAGCGTTAGCAACGTCGATTGTGTTATCGCCTACACCTTGACAGAATTGTTTCAAACCAGCAGAAGAACCGCCAGAACCAACTACAGGAGTTTTAAATTGAGGAAATGTATTACCGAACTCTTCAGCTACAACGCTGGCAAATGGTAGTACAGTTGAAGAACCAGCAATTTGAATCGTATCACGAGCTGCATTTGCAGTCGTTGTTACAGCTGCCCCAGTTACTGCTAACGCAATTGCGATTTGACGTGGATTTAAGCGCATTCTGTTCTCTCTCATTAATGCAATAGGTTGTACGTCACTTTTTGTTGAGTGCTTGTACGCTCTTCGATAGCTGCATTGTGAATAGAAAATATGACAATTAAGTTACAGTATGATGACGCTTTAATGATTTCGATATTGTTAATTGTCACATTATTATTTTTTATCTGTTATCAAATATTTAATTCAACTTGAGCGGATATTTTACTCTGTATATTAGTCTCTATTATGACACTGATTAAAAATATAGATTTTAAGTCTTCATAAAATATAAAAACAAAAGATATTATAATTATTTTAAAAATCGATAATTTAACTGTATTTTTACTTTTACTATTAAAAATAATTTTATTACTAAAATTCTGATCAAAAATTACGGTAGATAATAATTTATTTGTAACATGAAAATAATATGACAAAAGATAAAGGGTTACCTACCGTGTGTAAGGTAACCGCAATATCATTGTAAATTTAGTGGATTAATTCGATTGCACTTCTGGCATTGCGACCATTTTTTTACGATATTTTAAGAAATACATCAGTGCTAAAACAGTAAGCCAAATTGGGCCTAAAATAACGGCCAATCTCATATCTGGCGTCATTGCCATAATAATAAGAATAAAGCATACAAAGCTAATGGTTAAATAATTACTCCATGGACTCATAATGCTTTGAAATTTGGTTTGACGTTTTTGCAATTTCATTGCTTTGGTAAATTTCAAATGTGTGACTGAAATCATAAGCCAGTTAATGACAAGTGCAGCCACAACCAACATCATAAAGAGTTGAAAGGCTTGTCCAGGAATTAGGTAATTTACGACCACACATATTGCTGTGATTGATGCAGAAACAACTGCTGCTGGAACTGGAATACCACGGCTATTTACTTTTTTCAAAATTGCCGGAGCATTACCCTGCTCTGCTAAGCCATGCAGCATACGGCTATTACAATAGATACAACTGTTATAAACCGAAATAGCAGCAATTAAGACCACAAAGTTTAAAACATTCGCAACGCCATTACTGTTTAATGACTGGAAAATCATAACAAATGGGCTACCACCTTCTGCCACCATATTCCAAGGGTAAAGGCACAGCAAGATCCCAATAGCACCGATATAAAAAATTAAAATACGATAAACAATCTGATTTACTGCTTTAGGAATAGTGGTTTCAGGTTTTTTCGTTTCAGCAGCAGCAATACCAATAAGTTCTAGCCCCCCAAATGCAAACATAATAACGGCTAAAGCCATGACAAAACCGTGAATCCCGTGCGGGAAGAAACCACCGTGTTGCCATAAATTTGCAATACCTGCTTGCGGACCAGCAGAACCTGTAAATAAGAGATAAGTACCAAAACCAATCATGCTTAAAATTGCAACAATCTTAATGCAGGAAAATAAGAATTCGGATTCCCCAAAAAAGCGGACATTCACCAAGTTAATGCCGTTAATTAAAATAAAGAAAAATAAAGCAGTCAGCCATGTCGGAATTTCAGGCCACCAAAACTGAATGAAGGTTCCAATTGCACTGAGTTCAGCCATGCTTACCAGCACATACAACACCCAGTAATTCCAGCCAGACATAAAACCAGCCATTTTGCCCCAATACTTGTTCGCAAAATAACTAAAAGAACCACTTACTGGCTCCTCTACAACCATTTCACCTAAATGACGCATAATTAAGAAAGCGATAATTCCAGCAATCGCATATCCTAATAAAATTGAAGGACCTGCCAGTTTAATCGTTTGAGAAAGACCTAAGAATAATCCTGTTCCGATCGCACCTCCTAGCGCGATGAGTTGAATATGCCGATTGGATAAGCCTTGTTTTAACTCGTGCTTATTGTTTGCATCCATAACATTATCTCCAATGTTGGTGTCACTTCCTGTACACCTTTATTCAGCACCATATCCGAAGGCCAGAAACCGACCTTCGGAAATACGTTTGCTTTAATATGAGTCCATTTAATTTTAAGAAGACTTGTCCTATCTTCTATTTAAAACGAGCTTGCATCCTTACATTTAATAGGCTGGGAACGCTCCTTTAAAATTTCGTAGCCACGATCGCCGTAATCAAAACGCGCGATAACTGAAGCAAATTTTTTCAAACTTACTGGCGCATCCATTGCTGGTAGTTTTAATTCAATAAAAGTTAACTGATCATTTAAATGAACATTATCTAAAACACTCTTCAGTTGCCCAGCGGTTTCAACCACATAAGTGGTATGACCTTTTTTACCGTTAAATACCGCAGGAATTTCGGTGTATTTCCAGTTTTGTACGTCGTTATAGGCTGCGTTTTCACCCATAATTAAGCGCTCAATGGTATAGCCGCCATTGTTCAGCAAGAAAATGATTGGTTTTAAACCGTGACGGATAATTGTAGAAAGCTCTTGTACTGTAAGCTGGAAAGAACCATCGCCAATAAACAAAATTTGACGGCGTTCAGGAGCTGCCAACAAGCTACCAAGTAAAGCTGGCAAGGTATAACCGATTGAACCCCAAAGCGGCTGAGCAATATATTTAGCTGTAGCAGGAAGTTTTAAACCAGACAAAGCTGAGTTTGAAGTTCCTACTTCACCAATAATCACATCGTCTTCTTTTAAGAAACCTGAAATGTAGTTCCAAAGCACATCTTGGCTTAGCTTTTGTTGGGCTGGAGCTTCAATTACTTTCTGTGGCTGTTTTTCAAGAAGAGGCATTGACGATTTACGTGGTGCAACTTTTTTATTTAGCTCAACAAGTAACTGTCCAATTTCAATACCCGGAAAATCCTGACCGAAAATGTTCAGACCATAAGATTTAATTTCGATGTAATTCTTGGTCTCAATTTGATGAGTAAATACAGCTGAACCAACATCTGTAAAACGTGCGCCAATACCAATTAGGCAGTCAGATTGCTCAATAATATTTTTCACATGCGGTTGGCTTGCCCCACCTACATACGTTCCGATATAACGAGGCGAGCCTTCATCCATAATATTTTTTGCAGTATTCATGCCCGCAAATGGAATTGAGCATTTTTGAGATAAATCATTTAAAAGCGAAGTTACACCAAAAACTGAAGCTTCATTATCAATAAGAAGTGCTGGACTTTTTGCATTGTTCAAAATGTCACAAAGTTTGCTTACCACACTTTGCAATAAGTCTGGTTCAACAGATGGATAACTTAAATCAAGTGGGCGGTCAGTAACTTCAATTTTAACGTGAGTAATATCTCCCGCTAACTGGATGTGCACAGGACGGCGTTCAAGGAAACACTGACGTAATACACGATCAATTTCAAAAGCTGCATTTGCAGGAGTTAAACGTGTTTGAGCAACTGTGAACTCTTTCATACAGTTCATAATATTGTCGTAGTTACCATCGACAAGCGTATGGTGAATTAAAGTACCCTTTTGAACTGCATGTAAAGGCGGAATACCAGAGATATGAATAAGAGGTACATTTTCTGCATATGCACCCGCAATGCCATTAATCGCGCTTAAATCACCTACACCATAAGTGGTTGCTAAGGCAGAAAAACCGTTAATTCGTGCATAACCATCTGCTGCATAGGCAGCATTTAATTCATTACAATTTCCGATAAATTCGAGTTCTGGATCTGCTTCAACTTGTTCGAGATATGAGAGGTTAAAATCACCAGGTACACCAAAAAGATGTTGGATACCCATTTGTTTTAAACGAAGATTTAAAAAGTCACCGATTTCTATGAACATTGCTCTATATCCTTTGAGACCAATTTTTATTCCATAGAAAAATAATATTTCATCTACCTTTTAGATTTCGTGCATAATGAAAACGCATTTTAATAAAAATACATGATTTGTGTATCATAAAAGGATTTTATGCAATGGATAAGTTCGACTGGCAAATCATTCAGGCACTACAAAAGAATGGACGGCTCACCAATCAGGAAGTTGGAGATTTAATCGGTTTATCTGCTTCTCAATGTTCTAGAAGAAGACAGCTACTTGAGCAAAAAGGCATAATTTTGGGTTACACCGCCCGCATCCAGCAACAAGCGCTAGGGCTGGAAGTTACAGCGATGATCCACATTAATTTAAGAACACACGAGGCAAAATCTCAGCAAGCATTTCAGGAACTCATTGAAGCGGAAGATAACATTCAAGATGCATTTTCAATTAGTGGCGATGCGGATTTTATTTTAAAAGTCGTTGCTGAAAACTTAGAACAGCTCTCTCAATTTGTGACTGAAAGATTACTTTCTTATAATTTTATAGGTCATATAAAGTCTTACATTGTTCTAAAAAAAATTAAAGAACAGAATCATTTTTTAATCAAACCTAAAAGTCACGGTTACCATCACACGACTTAAGCAGGTTAGTATTTAATAAGATAATTTAAAATAAAAAGGCGGATCTATGATCCGCCTTAAAATCAATATTTAGACTTTACTGATATGAACTGTTTGCCCGATCGTATTTTCAAGTAAACCTTCTAAGCCAAACTCAGCACCTAAGCCTGACATTTTCCAGCCCCCAAAAGGCGCATGAGGCAGGACTTCTGCATGGGTATTAATCCAAACAGTACCGCATTGAAGCTGTGTAGCATAAGTTTGAGCAGCTTTTAGATCAGAAGACCAGATTGAACCACCTAAACCAAACTCGCTGTCATTGGCACGGGCAATTGCATCGTTAATATCTGTATATTTTAAAACAGGTAACACAGGACCAAACTGTTCTTCTTGCACCACACGGCAAGAGTCAGAAACTTCAGTCAAAATAGTGGGTGCAATAAAGTAACCTTGCTCTGGTAACTGCTGTTGACCAGAAAGTGCTTTTGCACCTTGTTCAATGGCTTCAGCAATAAGGGCTTTCACTTTGTTATATTGCATTTGGTTTTGCACTGGACCAAATGTTGTAGAAGACTCCATTCCACCACCCAAAACTTGAGCGTTGGCAATGTCAGCTAACTTTTGAGATAAAGCTTGATATTGGCTTTCATGCACGTATAGGCGCTTTAAGGCGGCACATGTTTGGCCTGCATTTAAGAACGCCATATTAAAAATCTTAGCTGCAATTTCATCTATATTTGCATCTGGTAATACAATACCAGCGTCATTACCACCAAGCTCCAAAGTTAGGTGTTTTAACTGTTGAGCTGCACCAGCCATAATGTGCTGACCTGTTCGAGTTGACCCCGTAAACACAACTTTTTGTACATCTGGATGAGAAGATAATGCTTCACCAATCTCACCAGCACCGACCACAATTGAGATCACGCCTGCTGGAACTTCTTGTTGAATAATTTCACATAAACGCAAAGTTGAGAGTGGCGTGTATTCAGAAGGTTTGCTAATGACTACGTTACCCGCACGTAATGCAGGCATGATATGCCAAACCGCAATCATCAGTGGCCAGTTCCAAGGAGTAATTGAAGCCACTACACCCAATGGTTGGCGATGACGCTCAATACGCTTGGTTTCACTGTCTTCAATCACTTCAACAGGTAAATCCATAGCAGCGGCATAGCGAGTCCAACCAATTGCACCCTGCACTTCCATTTGCGCGAGTGCCAGTGGCTTACCTTGCTCAAGTACAACCAACTCTGCAAGCATTTCAGCGTGTTTTTCAATACCATCTGCAACTTTATTTAAGATTGACTTACGCTCTTCGTGTGAAACTTGTTGCCAAGCTTTAGATGCTTGTTTAGCAGCGCTAACCGCTTGATTTACTTGCTCAACCGATGCTTTTGCACAGCGTGCTGCAGTTAGACCTGTAGCAGGGTTAATAACTTCTAGTTCACCCTGTTCACCTGAACAAGATTGACCGTTAATAATCAGTTTAAATTCATTAAGCACATTAACTTGTTGCATTTCTTCTTCCTTGTCTTAATTGTAATTACAGCCACTTACTTTTTTCAGTTAAAACGGGATGATTTCAAGTAAGTACGATATTGATATATCAATGTGACCAAAAATATTGGGGACATACCAATACAATAAGAAATTTGCATAAGATAGATCATGCATAATTATTTTTGTTTTTGAAAAATATGCATGGTTTGTGCATATTTTTATTTACTCATACACATTTTGAATAAAAGAATCTGTAATAAAAAAGCCCAGCAAGAAGCCGGGCTTTTTTGTTATCAACTCAATTAGTCGATTGGTGGTACATAATTACCAGAAGCAATCGCATCTTTAATGCGGTCAGCTTCAGCCAATACTTGACCTAAAAGGTTTTTAACATTTTCAAATGTCACAACAGGGCTTAATGTGGTCATTTTCAATGACTGCACATTACCCACTTTTGTTACACCGATATTTGCTTCACCACGTGCAAACAACTCGTCCGCTACGTTTTGATTCAAGCTATCGATAAACTCAATTGGGTAGCCTTGTGGCACAACACGGAACAATACCGAAGCAAACTGAGGCTCAACTAAAAGCTCTAAACCGTCAGTTGTCTTGATGTAATCTGCAACTTCACGAGTAAGTTTTACACCATGGTCAATCATTGAACCGTAAAGGTCTTCACCTAGTGATTCAATTGTCATCCACAATTTCAATGCATCAAAACGACGAGTCGTTTGTAATGACTTAGAAACAAGGTTTGGTACACCATGTTCTTCGTCATAAGCAGAGTTCAAGTATTCAGCTTCGTAGTGCATGAAACGGTAGTTTGCTTCGTCTTTTAACAAGAACGCGCCACAGCTAATGCTTTGGAAATAATGCTTATGGAAGTCGAGGGTAATCGAGTCAGACAACTCAATACCATCAAGCATTGCACGATAGTCATTTGAAAGAATTAATGCACCGCCCCATGCCGCATCGATATGCATCCATGAACCATATTTCGTTGTGATTTCACGAATTTTCTTCAATGGATCAATTGCACCAGCATCAGTTGTACCTGCTGTCGCAACAACACAAGCAACCACTTTGCCTTCTGATTGCAAATGCGCCATCGTTTTTTCGAGAGCATCTACATCCATTTGTGCATTTTCATTCACAGGAACAGTCACAACTGACTGGAAGCCCATGCCCATCATTGCCATGTTCTTTTGCACAGAGAAATGCGCATTTTCAGAACAAATAACTTTGACGTTTTTCATTGCTTCAGCTGGAATACCATCACGCTGTACAGACCACGGATTACCGTTTTCGTCTTTCCAGTTTTTCGAAATGCACCAGTCACGAGCAAGTAACACACCCATTAAGTTAGATTGAGTACCGCCAGAAGTGAAAACACCTGCCTGACCAGAACCATAACCAACTTTTTGACGCAACCAATCAATAAGCTGAACTTCCATTAATGAACCGGCTGGGCTTTGATCCCATGAGTCCATAGACTGGTTAGTTGCATTGATTAACACTTCCGCAATTTGGCTCATCACCATGGTTGGGCAGTGTAAATGCGCTAATGAATGTGGATGATGTACTTTTAAGCTTTTATTTAAGAAAAGCTCAATCATACGTTGAAGTGATTCTTGTACACCCATACCTTCTTTTGAAGGTTGGAAAGAAATTGCTGAACGCAATTCTTTAATGCTACCGCCTGTGTACATCTTTTCATTTTGCAACCATGCTGAAACGGCTTTTACCGCTTCGCCCATTGCTGACTCATAGTCAGCAATGGATTGTGCATCATTGCAGAGTAACGCTTTACGATGTTCTGCAAAATCCACCATACTTATGCGCCTCGTACTGCAACCAATGCTTCTGCAATTGCTTTCTTAAAGCGAGCAACTACTTCAACACACTCGTCTTGAGTGATGATAAGCGGGCAAAGTAAACGAATTACTGTACCGTTACGACCACCTTTTTCAAGCAATAATTTATTGTTGAAACAAGCAGTTTGAATTGCAGCAGCTAATTGTGAGTCAGCAGGATGCGAACCGATACGATCAGCTGGTTTACGCTCGTCAACAATCTCAACACCGATCATTAAACCGCGACCACGTACGTTACCGATACATGGGAATTCTTGAGCTAATTTTTTAAATTCAGCTTGTAAGTAATCACCACGTTCTTGCGCATTTTGAGCAAGATTTTGTTCAGTAATCGTTTTTAATACGACAAGGCCTGTACCCATAGCAAGTTGGTTACCACGGAAAGTACCCGTGTGACCAGCAGGCTGCCAAGCATCAAATTTACGTTTAATACCTAATACTGCAAGTGGTAAACCACCACCTACTGCTTTAGACATTACAACAACATCAGGTTCAATACCTGCATGTTCAAATGCAAACATTTTGCCTGAACGTGCAAAGCCAGCTTGAACTTCGTCTAAAATTAAAACGATGTTGTGCTTTTCAGTCACTTCACGGATTTTTTGCAACCATTTTACTGGAGCTGTAACTACGCCGCCTTCACCTTGAATCGCTTCAAGAATAAC
This sequence comes from Acinetobacter sp. DMC2, assembly GCF_056314305.1. Taxonomy (NCBI): domain Bacteria; kingdom Pseudomonadati; phylum Pseudomonadota; class Gammaproteobacteria; order Moraxellales; family Moraxellaceae; genus Acinetobacter; species Acinetobacter sp. DMC2. The sequence continues at coordinate 656,517 of NZ_JBQUYP010000001.1, forward strand.
AGCAGCCGGTTTTGTTACACCGCTTTCAACATCTTCGATAAAGTTTTCAAAGAAGTAAGTTAAAGCGTCAACACCAGCTTCACCACCTAAACCAAGTGGGCAGCGGTATTCATGCGGATATGGCATGAATTGTACGCCTGGCATTAAACCGTTAACTGCATTTTTTGCACTTAAGTTACCAGTCATAGCAAGTGCACCATGAGTCATACCATGGTAACCGCCAGAGAAACTGATTACTGAACTACGGCCAGTGTAAGTCTTAGCAAGTTTAATTGCTGCTTCAGTTGCGTCTGCACCAGCAGGACCACAGAACTGCAAGCAATATTCTTCTTTACCACCAGGTAAATATGCTAACAATGCTTCAGTGAATGCATCTTTTAAAGGTGTGGTTAAGTCTAAAGTATGCAATGGCAAACCACTTGCCAATGTATCTTGAATACTTTGAATCACCGCAGGATGATTATGACCTAAAGCCAATGTACCTGCCCCAGCTAAACAATCAAGGTACTCTGTACCTTCAACATCAGTAACCCAGCACCCTTGTGCTTTCGCTATCGCTAACGGTAATTTACGTGGATAGCTACGAACATTTGATTCCATTTGACTTTGGCGAGTCAAATAATATTCGTTAGTAGCATTAGTGGCAGGGTTAACGGAAGTAACGCTCATATCGGATTACCATCTCTGATAGGGGTAGAAAGAAATAAGTCTGGTGACGATTGGTCCTTTGACTCGGTGCTTTATAGAACTAGTAAAGACACTTATTTTATATCTTGTAACTAGGAGCGCGATGATACCTAATTTTACAAGAAAAAAAACGTCTTTTATGTACTTTACTCATCTAATCTTATTGAAAAAATGTATCATCCCAATAGTTAAGATGAATTATCATCATACTATGTGACAACCTAAAGAAAATATTCTTTTTTTATATTACTTTGATTTTTTAAGTTACATTGACACACTTTATTTTTAAGTTTTTATTTTTAAAAGATTTTATATTTACCAAAATTTAAAAAAACTGATCTAAATATTACAAATACGCCACAAAATCTGCAAAAGTTATGCATAACTTATGTTTAACATTTCTTAATGAAAAAAATTAAATTTATATTAATTTTTAAAGGAAAAAATTATGCGTACTTTAGCTGTCTCAACCCTTCTTTTAGGTTCTCTCCTTAGCCCTTTAGTTTTTGCTCAGGACGATAATGCTTTGAACTATAATATTGTGAATGTACAAGCTGAAGCTTCTCGTCAAGTTTCTAATGATGAAATGCACGCAACTTTATATATTGAAAAAAGTAACAAGCAACCAGCCGAACTTTCAAATCAGATTAATCAATTAATGAATCAGGCACTTGCCGTTTCTCGTAAATATCCGCAAGTCAAAGTGGAAACTGGTGCTCAAAGCACTTACCCAATTTACGATAACGACAGTAATAAGCTAAAAGAATGGCGTGGCCGTGCTGAAATTCGTCTTGAAAGTAAAGACTTTAAAGCAGCAAGCCAGTTAGTCAATGAATTGCAACAAAGCTTCCAAACTCAATCGATTAATTTTACGGTTTCAGATGAGCAACGTAAAAAAGTTGAAAATGACTTGATGGTTGAAGCATCTAAAAACTTTCAACAACGTGCTCAAATGTTGACTCAAGCGTGGAATAAAAGCCAATACACGCTCGTTAACTTAAACTTAAATACCAACAACTATTTCCCTCAGCCTGTAATGAGAGCGAGCATGGCTAAGTTTGCTATGGCCGAAGCTGCACCAGCTCAAGACATGGCAGCTGGTGAGTCTAAAATTACTGTGAATGCAAACGGTTCAATTCAGTTTAAATAAATTACCTTTTCCAGCCCAAGCACCTGATTGCTTGGGCTTTTTATTAACTAAATTTCCTCATCTAAATATTCTGCAAAAGCTTGAGCCAAATAATCAAAAAGCGCTCTGATTTTTGGAATTTGTCTAAAGTCTTCATGTATCACCAGCCATAGATCATATCGATGAACCTCTAAATCTGGAAGTAGCTGTACAAGCTCTGGACATTGATTTGCTATAGGACACTGAATAAAACCTACTCCTAAAGCAGCTTTAACTGCTGAGAACTGTGCAGGATGACTATCGGTGCGTATTTTGAATTGTTCATTTCTTATTTCAGGTAGAAAAATCCTCATCATTTCTCTTTCAAGAAGATTACGCTCGGGTCCTATCAGATCATGCTGACTTAAATCTGCTAGAGAGATGGGAAAACCTTTACGCTGTATATAATCTCGATGTGCATATAGACCCAATGGCACCTCACCAACCTTTTTGGCTACAAGCGCTTCCTGAACAGGAGGATACATCCTGATTGCCAGATCAACCTCTTGCTCTAGTAAGTTGGCAGAAGCATTGTTTAAAGATATTTCGATATTAACTTCTGGGTAAAGTGAACGGAATTTTGTGAGCATTTGAGGCAGAACAAGCGTGCCCAAGAACTCCGATACACTCACTCGTACACTGCCTGCAATTAGATTTAGAGGAGCACTTGCTGTACGCATAAAATGGTCAGAAGCACGTTGCATAGCCCGAACTGGAAGTTCAAGAGCTAGAGCATGTTCTGTCGGTTTCAAGCCATGAACAGAACGACTAAACAAAACAGTTCCCAACTGATTTTCAAGCTGTTCTATACGTGTTCGAACAGTGGGTTGGGTAACGCCTAATTTACGAGCGGCTGCCGAGAAACTCCCCTCTTCTAAAACCACTAAAAAGAATTTCTGATCATCCCAAGAAGTCTGTTTGTTCATCAAAATTCTTTCATCTGCTCAATTAATTTAGTCAATTTTATTATAGGTCTGCTTTTTTTATGATGTGAATATTGTTTATGCATCTGATTACTCATCCTAGAAATTAAGGAGACATACTATGAATAAGCCACTTTTACTGGTCTTTCATCCCGATTTAAATCAGTCCAAGGTTAATCGTGCTTTGGTTGAAGCATTAAAGCTTCGAAACCAAATCGATATTGTTGATATTCAAGAGTTATATAATGGATCTCTAGATATAATGAAAGACGGCGCAATTGAAGCCCAACGTCTAATCTCTGCTTCACACATCATTTTCCAGTTCCCTATCTATTGGTATTCAGTTCCTCCAATTTTCAAAACTTGGATGGATGCGGTTTTAACGCGGATGTTTTATCTTTTTTATGAACAGGAAGGTCAGAATATTAAAGGTAAATCACTTTACCTACATGTTACGGTTGGCAATTTGAATTCGGCATATCAAAAACAAGGACAAAATGGCTTCACCCTAGATGAGCTCATGGCACCTTTAAAAGCTACTGCACGTCGATGCGGATTAAACTGGCACACACCTCATGCTGTTTTTAATGCAAATCAATTAGATGAAAATGATATAGAAAAAGAAATTTCATTATCTTTAAAGCAGTTTGAACAATGGGGGATATTCAATAATGCTCCTCTTACTTATTCATGCTAGTGCTAACAATAAAAAACGCACTCCTGAAAATCAGTAGTGCGTTTCGGAGTTAAAGTAATATCTTATTTTTTAAACGGTAAAGCATATTTAAAGATACGCCCCACAACCTGTCCAAACTGTTTAGCCAGACTCGCGTTGTTATAATTTAGACCATATTTTTTACATACAGCTTCAACTTTTGGAGCCATTTGGCGATAACGGCGCGCAGGTACATCAGGATATAAATGATGCTCGATTTGATGGCTCAAATGTCCGCTTAAGATATGTAATGCTTCTGAACCTTTTAAGTTTGAAGAACCACGAATCTGACGCATATACCAGTGACCACGGCTTTCTTCCTGTAAAACAGACTTTGGAAATACTTCTGCATCTTTAGTAAAGTGACCACAGAAAATAATCGTAAATGTCCAGATATTACGAAGACCATTCGCAACCAAGTTTCCTGTCAAAACAGGTAAAGCTGCTGGCCCTGCAATTAATGGGAAAAAAACGTAATCTTTGAAAAGCTGGGTACCAATCTTTTTATTTACTGGTTTCAATTCTTCCAAGAATTTAGCCATGCTCTTACGCTTGTAAAGAACGCGACCAATTTCAAGGTTTTGAATCGCTACGCCCCATTGGAACAATAAGCAAAATGGAATGCTATAAACGGGTTGAAGCAAGAAACCAGGCTTCCAACGTTGCTCTGGGAATAAACGAAGTAAACCATAACCAATATCATCATCGATACCTTTAATGTTGGTATATGTGTGATGTTTATAGTTATGCGTTTGACGCCAGTTATCAGAAGTACCGACAGTATCCCATTCGTAAGTTTGACCATTAAATTTAGGATCGTTCATCCAGTCGTATTGGCCATGCATAACGTTATGACCAAGTTCCATGTTTTCCATAATTTTAGAAAAGCCTAATAGACCTGTTCCTAAAATCCATGCTGGTGGGAACCAACCTGCAAACAAACATGCTCGGCCTAAAAAACTACTGTAGCGAACTGCTGCATAGACACGGCGGATATATTTAGCGTCTTTTTCACCCAAATCATCCAATACTTCTTGTTTGATCTGATCAAGCTCTTTTGCAAATGCGTCAAGTTCTGCTGGAGTCAAATCGCGATTTTTAGGATTTTTAAAATATTCGACTTTCACTGGCATATTCATAAAAGTTCTCTCTTAAAGATCAATAACTAGATCAGATTGTGCTGAGTTCACACAAATTTTGAGTAATTGGCTTGGTTCGGTATTTTCACTACCGTTGAGTAAGTTACGTGTAGAACCTTGAGCTTTACTACAAACGCACTTATTACAAATTCCCATACGGCAGCCATGTGTTGGCTTAAGTCCTTCATGTTCAAGACTCACCAAAATTGATTCGCCTTTTGGAATTGCAATAACCTTATTAGACTGGGTTAATGTGACATTTACATAACCAACTTCAGCCGTACTATCACGCGTTAAGCTAAAAGCTTCTGTTAATACAGTCGGTGCTTTTTCAAAAAGCTGTTCCACTGTTGAAACGAAGCCAGAAGGTCCACATGCATATATGGTGCTATTTTCCAAATCGTCTACTAATGCTAAATGCTCTGCATTTAAACGTTCATCATTTGGTGTTTCTTGTGTATAGAAAACCTGATAACTAAAATTTGGAAATTGCTGTGCAACTTTTTCAAAGTATTCAACAAAAGCTGCATCTGAGCGTTGCTTTACCCAATATAAAAGCTGTACTTGAACTTTATCTAACTGCTGGCTTTGTTTAATTGCAGTGATTAAGCTCAACATTGGGGTAATACCACTACCTGCAGCTAGCATAATTAATTTTGGTGTTTTGATATTTTGTTGCATGTCGCCATAAGGCTGACCAAGCTCAAAAACATCACCAATTTGGCTTTCAGTCATAAACCAGTTACTGACAATACCATCAGCCACTTTTTTAATCGTTAAACGTAAATGTTGTTCGTCAATTTGCGTCAAACTATAAGTACGTTCATAGCGACGACCAGCAATTTCAACAATGACAGGATGATGCTGGCCTGCAACGCCCATTTTCACTAAGCGGTTACATTTTAGCGTCAAGCTCACCATGTCGTGAGCGACAAATTCTTTTTTTACAATTTGAACAAGGCCATGTTTTACAGACCATAAAGGATTAACTTTTTGTAGCCAGAAATTAGCCATTTCTTTATCAAAGATGGCTTGTGTCAATGAATTGAATAGAGAATTTCTCTTTTCGATTGCTTGCATAACTGAGGCTCTGTCGCTCTTTTTTTAATTATTATACACATGTATATATATTTGTATATACACACGTACTTTTAATTACAATTTCACAAGTTCAGCTTCTAAGGCTATAATCCTGAGAGTTTATAAATATATTGAACAGCATGACCCAATCTTCACTTTCTCAGAACCTGAATGACACACCTCAACAACAAGATGTCATTGAAATTAAAACAGCTACGCGTTCTGTGGGAAGAAAAGCGACAATTACTAAAGAAGAACTTTTTCAGGCTGCACTCAATCTGATTGGCCCACAAAAGAGTATTGCTTCATTAAGTTTACGTGAAGTAGCACGAGAAGCTGGCATTGCGCCAAATAGTTTCTATCGACACTTTAAAGATATTGATGAATTAGCAATTTCTTTAATTGACCGTGCAGGTATCGTCTTACGTAAAATTATCCGACAGGCTCGCCTACGTGCTTCCTTGCAAGAAAGTATTATTCGCAGTTCTGTCGATATTTTTCTTCAGCAGCTCGATGCCGATGAAGGTAATTTAAGTTTATTACTACGCGAAGGTTTTACAGGTTCTACTTCTTATAAAGCTGCTGTTGATCGTCAATTAAACTTCTTTCAGCAAGAACTACAAGAAGATTTAATTCGTCTAGAGCACTTAAATAATAACCATCTGTACCACCCTGAACTCGTTGCAAAAGCAATTACTCAGCTTGTGTTTCACATGGGTGCCAAAGTGATTGATCTTCCAATTAATCAGCGTGCAGAAGTGGCTGAGCAAACCATGATTATGATTCGAATGATTTTAGAAGGTGCTCGGCATTTGGATGAAGCAGAAATTCGTTAAAATTGTCTAATGAATGGCTTGTTAATAAACAGGCCATTTTTACATCTAACTCTTCTATTTTCCAACAAAAATATAATTCACCGATTGAAGCGAATAGCTTGCGAGAGTATAAATAATTATTCCATTTGCTCTTTCTTCTATATTCCCAACGATCTCAGGGATCAACATGCAAAATTTGAATAATCGTCAAAGTCTGATTGCAAGCTACATTCTTATGGGCATCTTTTTGCTTTCGGTTATCCCATTACATCTATTAGCCAGTTTTTTTGCAGGCTTCCTTATTTATGAAATTATTATTAGCTTGAGTTCGGTTGTTGAACGTTACATTGATGGTCAAAGAGCCCGTATTTTCATTAGTATTTTATTAAGTATTATTACGATCTCACTCATTGCCTTTTTCTTTACAAGTTTAATTAGCTTTGTAGTTCATGATTTAAAAGGTGTAGGCATCCATAATATCAACAGTAAAGTCGATCAGACGCTACTGCACTTACAGGCTGAAATTAGCAAATATCTTCCGGGTTATATTCCAGATAGCGTGACAGAATTAAAAGATGAAATTTTCGCGTTTATGAAAGATAACGTGACTATATTGAAAAATACCAGTTCAGATATCTTACATAATTTCGTGACGATGGTTATGGGCCTCATTATCGGTATTTTGGTGGCTATACATGGTTTTCATCGCCGCACTCCCCAACCTGTTTTTAAATCTCTTCTGATCCAACGTATTCAGAAACTATCAATTTCATTTAAAAATGTTGTTTTTGCACAGATAAAAATTTCAGCAATTAATACGCTGCTCTTTATTTTATTTGCTTTTGTTTTATTACCGCTTTGGGGAGTGCATCTTCCTTTTGCCAAAACGCTTACTATTTTGACCTTCATGTTTGGACTGATTCCAATTTTAGGTAATCTTATTTCCAATACATTGACGTTCATTGCTGCTCTTACTGTTTCACTTGGACTCGCAGGTGCAGCATTACTTTATCTCGTTCTGGTTCATAAACTTGAATATTTTATTAATGCTAAAATTATTGGGCATAAAATCAATGCAAATGCATGGGAAATTTTATTAGCAATGCTGGTATTTGAGTCAATTTTTGGCTTAGGCGGTTTAATCGCAGCTCCAATTTTCTATGCATATTTAAAATTAGAACTCAAAGATGCTGGTCTCATCTAATTCAAAATTGATGTACAAAAAAAGCGCCCTCTAGGCGCTTTTTTTATGTTGAATTAATTATGGCTTAACCACAACTAATACTTGAATTGCTTCTGGTGTAACAGTTAAACCTTCTAGCAAGCTCAAGCCTTCTTTTTGCAGCTTTTGTAAACGGTCAATTTCATCTTGACGAATACTTGGGTTGAACTGTTTTAGATAAGTTAAACGGTCAATTTCATATTGCCATTTATTGCCATAGTGTTCTTTTGCTTGCTGTTGAAGCTGAGGTAAATCAACTTTCGCGATATCCAACGCTTGTTTATAACGTTCTTCAATGATATCACGGCGAGCTTTAACCACTTGACGACAGCTATTGCCATCTAAGTGATGTAAATATGGTTTCAAAATTGCTGGATCAATTTTTTCAGACAAATCCTGACCAGTTTCGCTTAATAGCACACGAATTAATTGCTTAGGCAAGCTCGATGGTAAGTTCAACGCCTTAGGCGCAACTACATCGACTTTAAACCATACTTCAATTAATACTGAACCCTGCTTTAACGCATTAGATTTGAGTACAGCAACATTCGTACTACCAAATGATTGCGTACGAATCATTTCCATCACACTTTCAATGAATGGATGCTCTAAAGTTAAATATTGGGCATCTTCACGAAGCTGAGCCTGATCGCGATAGAAAGTAGCGGTCATGCCTTCTTCGTCTAGCGCCAAACCTTGCACTTGCATTTGGTCTGTTGGACGAATAATTACAGTACCGTTACTTTGCTCATCAAAGTCAATATTAGTTGAAGACATGAAACGCTTCACAAACATTGGTAGCGTTGTATTGTCATCATAATCTTCTAAAGCCTGAACAATCTCTTGCGCCACGATAGGACGACATGAGTTATATTCAAGTAAACGATCTCGGCCCGCTTGAAGTTCAGCTTCCAAAGCTTGACGTTGAACATTCACTTCTTCAAGCAAATCTTCAAATGTTTGACCTTGGTCTGCCAGTAAACAGTCTTTTAATTCAACAATAAAATTCTCTTGCAGCGTTTGCGCTGTTGGCGAAATATTGCTGAAAATATTAAGTGCTTCATTGTACCAACGGAACATACGTTCTTGAGCTGTTCCCACAAGATATGGCACATGAATCTGAATACGGTTTTCTTGACCAATACGGTCTAGACGTCCGATACGTTGCTCTAAAACATCTGGGTTAGCTGGTAGATCAAATAAAATTAGATCACTGGCAAATTGGAAATTACGGCCTTCCGAACCAATTTCCGAACACAGGAGAATCTGTGCACCATAGCTTTCTTCAGCAAAATAAGCCGCTGCCTGGTCACGTTCAAGTAAGCTCATGCCTTCATGGAACATTGCAGTACGAATGCCTGCATGCAAACGCAATACATTTTCTAAAGCTTCAACAACTGGTCCACTACGCGCAATTAAAAGCACTTTTTTATGCTTGAGATCTTTGCGCAGAATTTCCATTACCCATAGCACACGTGGGTCATTTTGCATCCATGAACCATCAAGTTGTGCTTCTTCCGGCCACATTTGCTCACGCAGTTTCCCATCTTTTGACCAATCTTCTGGTGCTGGTAATGGTGCTGGCTGACAATCACGCCCTGGGAAGCCTTGAATTGCTTCACGTGTATTACGGAATAGAATACGACCTGTACCGTGACGGTCTAATAATTCGTGAATTGCTCTAAAGCGCTGGTCAGGCTGGTCTTCAATACTGTGACCTAACAAGCCCTCTAAAGCAGACAAATGCTCTGGAGCTAAAGGCTGATCAGACATGAGTACTTCAGCAATTTTTGCAGTCTGCTGGTATTGAGTTTCTTCATCTAAGAAGCGCTCTAAACTGCTAAAACGCTGCGGATCAAGTAAACGTAAACGTGCGAAATGACTTTCCACACCAAGCTGTTCAGGTGTTGCGGTAAGCAATAACACCCCAGCCGTATTTTCAGCAAGCTCTTCAATTAAATCGTAGCGATCATTACCGCCTTCTTCTTCACTCCACATCAAATGATGTGCTTCATCGACCACAAGCAAATCGAAGCCAGCTTCTATGGCTTGCTCACGCAAATCATCATGGTCAACCATTAAATCAACGCTGGCAATAATGCATTGCTCAGTCAAGAACGGGTTAAGTTCTGGATCATGTTCTTTAATAGATGCGGTACGTGTTAAATCAAATAGAGAGAATTGCAAGTTAAAACGACGGCGCATTTCAATCATCCACTGATACTGTAGAGAATCAGGGACTAAAATAAGAATTCGTTCTGAGCGACCGGTTTTAAGCTGTTGGTGGATAATTAAACCAGCTTCAATTGTTTTACCCAAACCCACTTCATCGGCAAGTAAAACACGAGGTGCAAAACGTTTACCAACTTCGTGTGCGATATAAAGCTGATGTGGAATTAAACCAACACGCGCCCCAACCATCCCACGTAGAGGACTATTCTGCATTTGTGCTTGCATAAGCATCGCTTCAATACGCAGGTCATACCACTCTTTATAGTCGACCTGACTTGCAAGCAAACGATCTAAAGGCTTCGACAACTGAATTTGCGCACCGATACGTGTTTCATTTAGCGCTTTACGATCTTGTTCACCATTTTCTAAGGTACGAACAACGTTGTAACGCAAAACACCATGTCGGTCTTCAACAGACTCAACAATCCACTTCTTGCCTTCTTGATCTTGAACTTCATCATTTGTGTTAAAGATGATACGAGATAGTGGAGCATTGTTACGTGCATAGACACGTGTCTCATCACTTTTGGGGAATAAAATGCTGACAGATCTTTCATCTACATCAATAAGCACACCTAAACCGAGTTCAGTTTCTGTGTCTGATAGCCAACGTTGACCAATAGCATACTGCTGCAATTTTTCCACCTTTCTCTCAAGTTCGCACTACATATTGTACGATGCAAATTAGCTTATTTTTGCATCTTTTTATGTAGTCTTTAAAGCAAAATTTTGAAGCAAAAACCAATTAAATGACTTTGCTACAAAAAATCACGCATTAAAATTTTTACATTAAAACGGTACAGGACAGTCAAAAGTTAATGTTTCTGCTGTGACAGGATGATTAAAACTTAACTGTTTGGCATGCAAACATAAACGCGGAACAAGTTGCTGCTCCGGTGTTGCATACAGCGTGTCACCTACAATTGGATGCCCAAGATATTGCATGTGTACACGGAGTTGATGGGATCGGCCCGTAATTGGTGTTAATTTCACACGAGTTACAGGCTGTCCCTGAATCTGAAAATGTTCTATTGCCTGCCAATGTGTTAAAGCAGGTTTGTTGTGAGAAGCGTCGACAATATGTAAAGGTGGTCGGCTTGGATCATAGATGACAGGAATATCTACAGTCCCCTCACCCTCTAAATGACCTGCGACAAGTGCTTCATATATTTTTGAAGTCTGACGATCCTGAAATTGACGTGCAATTGCACTTTGACCGCGCTTTGATAAACCAAATACTAAAATACCTGAAGTATCTCGGTCTAGACGATGAATGAGCAAAGTTTTAGGTTCAATTGCAACCAACCTTGTCAAAACACTATCATGTAAATCACCTTTACCAGGAACACTCAAGATGTCCGAAGGTTTATGAATCACCATAAAATCATCATCACGATAGATCAGATGTTCACTTAGAAAATCACTCAAAGTTGTATTCCCAAGGCAAGATGAAAAACAAGCGGGCAATAATAAAAAGCTTACGTCCGAATTACAATGCCGTTCGGGTAAATTAACAGCATAATTTGCAAATATTATGGATCACTTGGAGTCTATAGTTAGTCAAGGCTTCAATAACTGCATAATATGCTGCAATGTCGGTGCTTGCATTAACTCTTCAGCGCTCAAGCTCGCACCATTTGCACGCCAAAGTTCGACCAGATAATCCACAGCAGACTGATCTAATCCGTAGTTTCGTAAATCTATTTCCGGGTGAATCTCCATGGGGTGTCGCCCCACCTGTTCAGCAATTGCCAATAAAATTCCTTTATCCGACAAAATATATTCAGACGGCGCACTTAAAGACCATAGGCGCATTAAGGTCTGTGTATTTAAATGTTTTATATGGTCAAAACTGATCTTTTCAACCCATTGAATGTGCTGCTCTAGATTAGCTGCCAAGATCGCATCATTCACAATAGCTACATAATCGGTAATAGATAAAACAAGCTGCATGACTTGTTTAAACAGCGGTGACAAATCACCAGCCATTATCACTTGGGCTTTAGCATTTGAAGACAGTCGCTGGCCCAACTGCAACATGGTTTGTTGAAGCTGAGATGCATCAATAAAAATAACTGGAATTTCGAGGGCCTGTGCTCTTTTACTTAGCAATTCTAAATGATCGGCTAATGGCTGGTGCGCCCAGTCAGGTGATTTTTCAAGTTCATTTAGCCCAACCATGAGCAAAATACTTTGCGTAGACTCAATTGACCAATTTGAAGTATTTGCTGCTAATTGAATTTTTCGAGGTAAAGGATAAAACATTGTTCTCTACAAATATAAAAATAGCTCAAATTAAAAAGCCCGTTTAACACGGGCTTTTTTGCTTACTTCATTTCAGCGAAAGTTTCTTTGGCAGCTTGAATCGTATATTCAATATCTTCATCAGAATGAGCAGATGAAATAAAGCCTGCTTCAAATGCTGAAGGTGCTAAGTTTACTCCACGTTTTAACATGCCATGGAAGAACTTTTTGAAAGCTTCAATATCACACGCCAACATTGAGTCAAAGCTTGTAATGTCTTCTTGGTCTGTAAAGTAAAGACCAAACATTGCACCAGCTTGCTGAGTTTTAAATGGAATACCTGCTTCATTTGCTGCGGCTTGTAAGCCTGCAAGTAACTTTTCAAGTTGAGCAGATAAATTACTGTAAAACTCTGGTTGGCGAAGATGTTTGAACATTTCAATACCCGCACGCATAGCAAGTGGGTTACCAGACAAAGTACCTGCTTGGTATACGCCACCTAAAGGTGCGATACATTCCATGATTTCACGCTTACCACCAAATGCACCAACAGGTAAGCCCGCACCAATAATTTTGCCTAAAGTCGTTAAATCAGGTTTAACGTTATAAACCGATTGAGCGCCCCCTAAAGCAACACGGAAACCTGTCATTACTTCATCAATAATGAATACAGATTTATATTCATCACACACATCACGAATGGCTTGTAAGAAACCGTCGATTGGTTTCACCATATTCATGTTACCTGCGACAGGCTCAATAATAACACCAGCAATTTCATGACCAAATTTAACAAAGCATTCTTTTAATGCTGCAATATCGTTGTAAGGTAGCGTTAAGGTGTGTTTAGCAAAATCAACAGGCACACCTTTCGAAGTCGGCTCACCCTCACCTAAGGTAAGTAAGCCTGAACCTGCTTTTACTAAAAGTGAATCAGAGTGACCATGGTAACAACCTTCAAACTTCACAATCTTGTCACGGCCAGTGTAACCACGTGCTAAACGAATAGCCGTCATGGTCGCTTCTGTACCAGAGTTAGTCATACGTACCAATTCAATTGATGGCATGATTTCACAAATAATATCTGCCAAGGTTGTTTCATGTACGGTTGGCGCACCAAAACTTAAACCATCTTCTGCGGCTGTTTGTACTGCTTTAATAATTTCTGGATGAGCATGGCCCAAAATCATTGGTCCCCAAGAACCAACATAGTCAACATAACGCTTGCCATCTACATCCCATAAATAAGCACCTTTTGCTTTCTCGATGAAAACAGGTGTTCCTCCAACGCCATTAAAGGCACGTACCGGAGAGTTCACACCACCTGGAATGTGTTTGCTGGCTTGTTTAAATAACTGTTCTTGCTTTGGAGATAAACTCATGGAAATGCTCGTCTTAAATATCTAAAAAATAATTTTGAAAGCTTAAGAAAATAATTGTGCCCAGGCCTGTACACGGGCAGGAATTTCAGCAGTTGATCGGCCTAATATATCACTAATGACTGCACAGAGGTCAGCCCCAGCCTCAATCACAGGTTTTGAGTTTTCAACAGTTAAACCACCAATCGCGCAAATTGGTAAATCATATTGGGCGGCTGCTTGCTTAATCACTTCGATACCCACATTACCTGCTTCCGGTTTTGTAGAGGTCGCATAGACTGCACCAAATGCAATATAAGTCGCGCCATCTGCAATTGCTTTTTGTGCAAGCTCTAACGAATTCAGACAAGTACGGCCAATAATGACACCTTCTGGTAACTGCGATTTTGCGTCTGTAATTTCACCGTCACTTTGCCCTAAATGCACACCTAAACCAAACTGAGCAGCCAGTTTTAGGTCATCATTAATCACAAAAGGAACTTGATATTTTTCACATAAAAGTTTGATTTGTTCAACTTCAGCAAGCTGGTCAGCTTTTTCTATTTTCTTACGGCGGTACTGTAAAATTGCGACCTGACGAGTTGCGAGCGCGGCGTCTAATTTTTCTAATAATAATTGGATTGGGTCATCATTGGTAATGAGGTATAAACCGCGCATACTCTACTCTCGCTTTAAAAAACTTTGCTAGTATAACGGATTTATAGGACATCATAAGTACCGATTGATATAGGCTTACCAGTACCAATCGGTATATTAAGAATAGAAAGTAAAATTAACTTGGTATTTTGTCATGCTTGCGATCAGTCAAACTCAAACGACCACGTGCAACATCAGACAACATTCGCCAATCAGAAATAAAGCTATAGAAAGGTTGTTTAAAACTGGCAGGCTTATTTTTTTCAAACACAAAATGTCCAACCCAAGCATTTGCGTAACCCGCTACCAAACCATAGAGCACATATTTGGCCTGTTTCTTACGAATTGCTTTTGAAAAAAAGTATATGCCAATACTGCTGCCCACCACATGTAAACGTCTGCTCATGATGTTACGGTGTTCAGTTAAATAAAAACGATAAAATTCCTGATAGTTTTTAATCGGCAATTCAAACTCTGGCTGAGCTTCATGGCTAAAGTTTACTGGTGCATTCACGATCATCTTCCTGATTTTTATTTGATCAAAACGTCACCTGATTGTACACCTAAATAAAAGCCTACCGACATATATTTGATTGTAACTTTCTCTATCAAAACCATTACTTTTAGTACTAAGCGATTATACTTATTCAAGATAGTTTAAATACCTGATTCAGGGAGATATATTATGGTCGAAGTCGAACTAAAGTTTCAGTTACCTGAATCGAAGAAAAAAACTGTCCAGCAATACTTAAAAAAACATAAAGCGAAATATATTCACTTACAGGCCAAGTATTACGATACCCCTGATCGATTACTCGCAAAAAATGGCATGGCCCTACGTTTACGTAAAGAAGATGATCAATGGGTACAAACATTTAAAGCCGCAGGTCAAAGCCACCTACACCGTGTTGAAGAAGAAATTCATTTAGGTGCTTGTGACCAAGAACCTGACTTAAACCTTGAGTTATATCAAGATAATAAAGTCGTAACTGATTTAATTAACGCGGTTTTAGGAACGCAAGCTGAAAAACTGAGTTTGCAGTTTGAGACGGATGTACAGCGCACTTATCATGTGTTTGAAGCAGATAATACGGCTATAGAAGTTTGTTTAGATGACGGCGTCGTAAAAACAGCAGATATACAAAGTATAATTTGTGAAGTCGAATTTGAACTTAAGCAAGGCGCAGTAAAAACGCTAATTCAATTTGCACAGCAATGGATTAATCGTTACGCCCTTTGGCTTGATGTAAGAAGTAAAGCCGAGCGTGGTAATTTATTAGCACTGGGACAAGCAGCTTCACCCGCTGTCCATGCCAAAGCGCTGACATTAAATAAAGATATTACTGCTGAACAGGCCCTAAAAAAGATTGTCGAAAACTGTTTAGGACAATTTTTACCAAATATGGCTGCAATTGCCGATGGAGTTGCCGAACCTGAGCATATTCATCAGGCACGTGTAAGTTTACGTCGTTTACGCAGTGCTCTAAAACATTTCTCTGGCTGGTCTAGCGAGCTAAACCCTGTTTGGGAAGAACAAATTGCCGAGCTTTTCCGTAAGCTTGGAGACACTCGCGATGAAGATGCTATTCGTACCGAGGTGTTACCTGTCATTCAACAACATGGTTCGCCTGAGCTTTTACTACCTGTTTCAGTCCAACCCTCAAAAGAACTCTCAACAATCTTTACCTCTGCGGACACGATTAAGCTATTACTTGATTTATTAGCATTTGCTTATTCAGAAGAAGATTCAGAGAGCAAAACTGGTGGGTTAAAAAAACATATTAAAAAGAGTTTAGATAAGTTACATCATAAAGTGATTAGCCATGCTGACCATTTCTCTGAGCTTGAAGTTGTTGAACAGCACAAAATAAGAAAGCAAGCTAAGCAGTTACGTTATTGTGTTGAGTTTATTTCAAGTCTTTATCCTGACAAGAAAGTACAGCAATATTTAAAACAGCTACAACCTGTACAAAACACTTTAGGTCACTATAACGACTTATTTATTGCGGAAGGTATTTTCAATAAAGCTGTCGAAAATGACCCATCTTTCTGGTTTGCTTTAGGCTGGGTAAAAGCCAAACAACCGCAGCTACAAAAGCGTTCAGCAAAAGCTTTACAAACGTTTAGTCAGACTGAAACTTTCTGGTAATTTATAAAAAGTCGCTGTAAATATGCAGCGACTTTTTATCTGTATTTACCAAATACTTTCCATACACCATTATCTGCTAATGGGTCATTATAGCTATCACTGCGCTGCTTTCTTGGTTTATCACGAGCATCGACCAATTTAAAATGCGGCTCAACCCCTAACACAATACCATTAGTATAAAACCGCGAACGGGTATATTCACTTTGCCCGTGCTGGAATACATAGGTTCTTAAATCAATGAATTCACGGTGAGCAACTAGAGCCGCGGTATCGTCGCTTTGCAACCATTCTTGCATCGTAAAAATCTGATCAGTTTCGAACTGCCCGCATTTTTCAATAAGACTTGCAACACCACGGAAAGTTTTCGATTCTTTTGCGCGTGTTTTATTAATCCGAATTCGGTCTACATGAAAAAAGAATAGCGGTAAATTTAAATGACTTGGCAAATGAATGGCATCTGGTAATTCATCTTCCATAAATGGCTGAAAAAGTTCTTGTGCTCTTTCAATTAGACCTTGCCATTGGTGATAATAATTTTCGACTTCTTCTTGCAAGCCATAATAAATCGGCAGTCCTTCGACATGCTCTAAATATTGAGGTGGGAAAACATGCTGACGTAATAAAGCAATATCTGTTTTTAAACTTTGAATAGCAATTGCATCTTGCATATTAAACTCTCCAACCAATACTTAGGCTATTTACAGACTAAGTCAAAGGTTTTGTTTCCGCAAGCGTTTGCCTATAATAAGCAGCTCTATTTTTGCGGGAATAAGTCATGTCTCAAAAGATTAATGCAACAGATATTACTGAAGAAGAAGCGTTAAATGCGGTTTTCTTTGAGCGTGCGGATGAATTCATTAAACAAGCCAATGATTTTTGTCGCCCGCAAAAAGGTGAAAAGCCAGATCCAGCCGAACTGCGTGGTCAAGTAAGTGCAGCAATGTTGTTTGCTAGTGCCCGTTTTAACACGTGGGTAGCAGCAAATAATTTTAAAGATGGCGAAGAAATGCGCGCTGCTAAAGATCAAGTGATGTCTTACCTTGTGCAACAATTTCAAATGATGCTTGAAGATAACTTTGATGAGTACTGTGAACAGTTCGAAAATTATTTACGTTTCCGTAAAAATGAAGATTTTCATACGCATAAACATGATCATTAAGATGATTTAAACATCCAAATAAAAAGCCACAATTGAGTGGCTTTTTATTTGCAATAAGACTTTATTTTTTTGCTGCCTGACCATATTGATCAGCCATCACTTCGACTAAATGTTCAGGTTTAATATACTTTTTAATTACTGCATTTACGTCTGCAACAGTTAGTTTAGTCAAGTTCTGATCATGTCGAATTCGGTCTTGCAATGTTTTATCTGTTTCAAGCTGTAGATTTAACATTCCATGAATATTACGTTCATCTTCTAATGCCGTAACTCGTTTCTTCATGATATCTGCTTTAGCAGCTTCAAGTTCTTGCTCAGTCACGCCATTTTTCAACAAGTCATTCAACACTTTATGTATTGATGCAGACACTTGCGCTGAGCGCCCCGAAGTATAATTTGCACTAATGCTTAAGGCGCCAACATTCGTATCACGGTCAAGTTGCAGCCCACTTCCAAAACCATAGACTAGCGCATTTTTCTCACGAAGCTCTTGAGCCAAACGTGATGAAATTTGAGACTCACCTAAAATATAGTTAAGTAAAATTAATGCAGATGCATCTGGATGGTTTTTCCCAACTGGAATTGAAAGCACACTCTGATAGCTACCAAATTCGCGCTGCTCAGACAAAACATGAACTTGCTGTGCTGGAAAATCCACATGATTAATCAAGATTTTTTGATAAGGCTGTTTACCATTCCAACGACCAAATTCCTGATTAAGTAATTTCTGCATTTTTTTCGCATCAAATTTACCCGTAATGGCAATTTGAGCATGGTTCATTGCAAAGAAACGCTCGTACAACTCTTTTACTTGCTCTTGAGTTGCATTTTTCAATTGCTGTTTTGCCAGTTCAGGTTCAAAGTGATAACGCAAATCACCCGGTTGATATTCTTCAAGCAAACGTGAAAGTGTTAAGCCAGCTACTACATCTGGTTCGGTATAAGGGCGATCAAGGCTCGATAAACTTTGTGATTTAATTAAATCAAATTGAGATTGCTCAAATTTTGGATTTTTCATCACATCAAGAACAAACTCGAAAAACTCATCAAATTTTTCAGATTTAGATTGAATATTAATGGTCATGCCATTGCCGTCAGCACTTGCATAAGCTGCGCCACCCGCATCAATCGATTTATCAGCAATATCTTGCAAACTGTATTTATCAGAACCACGAAGCAATAAGTATGAGGTTAAATCAACGACCGTCCCTTTATTAAATAAAGATTTTTCTGTTCCGAAGTCCATTGTAATCGTCGCATAAGTACGATCATCACGTGTTTCAACTGGGAATAAAGCGTACTTCATTCCATTTTTCAGTTTTCCACGGATAATCTTTTTCTCATTGCTTTCAACATATTGCTTAGAAGTTTTTAAAAACTCCGCGACTTCTTGTTGATACACCTTTGGATCTTTTAAAGGCTCTGCCTTTGCTTCTACCTGATCTAGAGTTTTAGGTGCCTCTTTTGCATTTTGTTGTTGAGCTTTTTTCTGATCTTCAGGTGTTGGCAAAATATCACCGTCAATACGATGCTCAGCCACAAGGAACTGTTTTAAAGTTTGATTCACTTGGTCTAACTTAACGTTTTCTACTGAATCTAAATCTTTAAAATATTGATCCCATTGTCCGCCAGCGACGGTGTAATCACTTAAACGTGACCCAAGTGCTACCGCATCTTTAGTAATTAAATCGCCTTGGGTTTTCATTAAACTCTTAACACGATTTAATTCAACTTCAGTAAAAGGCTTTCCTTTCTCAATACCAGCGAGCAGAGAGCTTTCAACTTTTTTAGGGTCATTACTTGGTGCATAAATGGCACCCAGAAACACCACATTAAAATCTTGGTCTAACCACGTACTTGCATCAACATTTGTGGTAATGCCCGTTTCAACCATATTCTGGTATAGGTGACCACTTGGCTGCATGGTATATAACAAAGGCGCTAAAGCGAGTGTCGGCTGAATTTTGGTATTTTTACCATTCATATAGATATGGAATTTAGCGAGATCGCTCCCCTTTTTCACCACAAACTGACGATTTTTTATTTTTGTAGAGTCGAGCACAGGAATCTGTACAGGCTTAGGAACATCACGCGCCGCGATTGGGCTAAAGTATTGATCAATAGTTTTTAAGACATCTGTCTTATCGAACTTACCTGAAATCACCATGACTGCATTATTAGGCGCATACCAGCTACGATAGAACTGATTCAATTCAGGCATTTTAATAGATTTAAGTTCAGGTAAATCACCAATCGGTAAACGACCTAAATATTGGTTACCATAAGCTGACTTCCACATTTGATCCATCAGGACAGCAAAAGGCTGATCCATACGGACTTCACGTTCGCGTTTTACGATTTCGATTTCAGAAGGAACAAATTTTTCTTGTAGAACTAATTTATCCATACGTTCCGATTCAAGATATAACACTTCATTGAGCGCAGTCTTTTCCGGACGAACAATATTGGTATATTTGGTCGAATAATAATCTGTGCTGGCGTTCGTCATCAATGTATATTGATCTAGACGACGCTGGAATTCTTCCCCTTTAACGTTTTTTGTCCCTTTAAAAGCCAAGTGCTCAAGCAAATGTGCTAAACCGCTTTTACCTTGTGGGTCATTTAATGAACCTGTTAAATAAATGGTATTAATAAAGATTTTATTTTCTTTGTCATTCGGTGCAAGTACAACCCGAAAGCCATTATCTAATTTATATTCCTCAATATTTTGCTTGGTTTTTACTAATGTGGTTTGTGCAAAAGACGCAGCACTTAAACCAAGAATACATAGGGAGAGAGTCAGTTGTTTAAACTGCATAAACATATAAATACCAATTAATTTGAATAATAAAAAATCAATAGTTGTGGGACTATAGTAGGAAATTTAAGCTGACATTAATAGTAAAGTTTTGAAAAAAAAGCCGTTTATTTAAACGGCCTTATATTTTAAAGAAAAATTTCAGCTTGCATATAAAGTTTTCCGTAGCCTGAAATTTCAATACGCTCTTCAGACAGGATATTGCAATATAAAACCCCACCGCGGCTAGAAGCCTGATAAGCCGTAATATTATTTTTGCCCAGTTTTTCTGCCCATAACGGCGCTATTGCGGTATGAATTGAACCTGTAACAGGGTCCTCATTAATACCCGCGACAGGTGCAAAATAGCGCGATACACAATCGTATTGCTGGTCTGTTTTTGAGGTTATTGCAACCTCCATTCCTGTCGTTGTAATCGCAGTCCGTTTACCTAGGGTTTTGAGCAAGCTCATGTCAGGCTGCTCATCTAACACATCTTGTACTGATTCATACTCAACAATGTAGGCCTGAACATTTTGATAAACCGCTTTAAAAGGTTTGGTTAATGCCTCACGTAAAACAGCTGGGTAATCTTCGACTTGATGAGCCTTACGAATCGGAAAATCCATTCTGATTTTGCCATCATCATCTTGATGAACGATAAAAAGACCTAAGTTTCGAACATGAAAATTAATTGTCTTTTTCTCGGTAAAATCTTTAAAGATTACAGAAGCGCTAGCAAGTGTGGCATGTCCACAGAAATCAACTTCAACCGTTGGAGTAAACCAACGGATTTCATAATTTTCAGCGTCTATGATTTTTACAAACGCAGTTTCAGACAAGTTATTTTCAAGTGCTATCTTCTGCATTAAATCTGCATCTAGCCATTCTTTTTCAACAATCACAGCAGCCGGATTTCCACGAAATAGCTCTTTTGTAAAAGCGTCGACTTGATACATTTTCATGATAGTACTCTCTTTTGTAATAGACTCATTTTCGAAAATTATTTAAAAGAAAAACAGATACAGTTTTTTAAAAATTAACATCACAGTGGCAATTCACACATATAAAAAAACGGCTCATCCAGAGTAGATGAGCCGTTTAATATCAGCTTTTAATGATGTTGAGTTAACTCAATTTCATCTTCACTATTTAATATTTCTTTATCAGTCTGACCCATCAATTGACTCGTAACTACGCCCGCAGTCATTGAACCATTTACGTTTAATGCAGTACGCCCCATATCAATTAACGGTTCAATTGAAATAAGAAGTGCAACTAAAGTCACAGGTAAACCCATGGCAGGAAGCACGATTAGCGCAGCGAAAGTCGCACCGCCACCTACTCCAGCAACCCCAATTGAACTTAAAGTCACAATACCAACCAACGATGCAATCCACATTGGATCTAGAGTGTTAATCCCCATGGTTGGCGCAACCATCACCGCGAGCATTGCTGGATATAAACCTGCACAGCCATTTTGACCAATCGTTGCCCCAAAAGAAGCAGAAAAACTTGCAATAGATTCAGGAATACCTAAACGACGAGTTTGGGTTTCGATACTGAGCGGAATACTGGCAGCACTTGAACGACTGGTAAATGCAAATGTCAAAACAGGAGCAACTTTTTTGAAGAACTTAACTGGAGAAACACCTGTCAGGGTCAAAATAATGGCATGCACGACAAACATGATAGCTAGACCTAAATAAGATGCCACCAAGAAACCACCAAGGTTTAAGATATCTGCGACATTCGAACTTGCTACAACTTTTGTCATAAGTGCAAAAACACCATACGGTGTAAGTGTCATCACTAGACGAACCAGCTTCATTACCCAAGACTGCAAAGTCTGAATTGCAGTTAAAATACGCTGGCCTTTCTCTGCGTCATCTTTCATTAGGTTGAGTGCTGCTATCCCTAAAAAGACCGCAAAAATAACCACACTAATAATCGAAGTCGGGTTTGCACCCGTCAATTCAGCAAATGGATTAGTTGGAATGAAGGAAAGAATAAATTGCGGTACACTTAAATCGGTAACTTTGCTTACATAATCTGTATTAATGGCAGTCAAGCGTGCAGTTTCAGCAGCACCTTGCACTAAACCTTTTGCTGTTAAGCCAAATAGGTTAGTAACAAATACACCTACGAGTGCAGCAATCAGCGTTGTAAAGAGTAAAGTGCCGATCGTATAGAAACTGATTTTGCCTAAAGATGAGGCTTGGTGTAATTTTGCAACCGCTCCCAAAATAGACACAAATACCAAAGGCATAACGACCATTTGTAAAAGTTTTACATAGCCGTTTCCAACGATATTAAACCAGCTAATAGATTCAGCAAGAATCGGATGGCCACCGCCATAAATCAAATGTAGTCCTAAACCAAACACTACACCTAGAACTAAGCCAGCCAGAACTTTTTTCGATAAGCTCCAGTCTGTTTTACGTGTTTGGGCGAGTAAAAATATTAACCCGACAAAAACCACAATATTGATGATTAAGGGTATATTCATTCCCAAACTCCAAATTATTGCTTGTGTCATCTTTCAAGGGGGCATATTTGACCATAGCCGGCCTATATAAACTACCCTTTTCAACAATTTTATAGCATCAAGATGATTACAAACTTGCGTGAGAATATAAAATGACTTTTAAATACATATATATCACTTTTAACTTATAAATTAAGTGAGATATTTATGTATAAAAATCAGCCTCTACTTAAGCAACCTTTAATTCAAATTGTTGCTCAATAAAATGAATAAATTGCTTTAAATTGGTTCCCCATGTTTCTGGTAACTGGGCAACTAAATATGTAGTAAAAAAAGCAGATTCTGTATTTAGTGCAAAAGAATTGACTGAAACTTTATCTGCAACTTTT
Organism: Acinetobacter sp. DMC2; assembly: GCF_056314305.1. Taxonomy (NCBI): domain Bacteria; kingdom Pseudomonadati; phylum Pseudomonadota; class Gammaproteobacteria; order Moraxellales; family Moraxellaceae; genus Acinetobacter; species Acinetobacter sp. DMC2. The sequence continues at coordinate 679,739 of NZ_JBQUYP010000001.1, forward strand.
GTGAGATATGATTTCGGTAATAAAGCAAAACCAACACCCAACTCTACACAACTCACGATTCCGTCAAGGCTTCCCATTTCCATAATTTGCGAAGGCGGAATACTAAAATCATTCAAGAAAAGCTCTATGGCATGTCGATATGAACAACCTTGCCGAAATGCAATAAATCTAGTCTTTGCAAGGGTTGTCTTATCTGGAAAACTCTGTTGTTGCTTAGGACAAACCAAAACCAGCTCTTCATGCCACACAGGAAAACTATATAGCTCTGGAATCGCATGTTTAGAGGCAACAAAGGCGCAATCTAATTCCCCCCTATGCACAGCATTTAATAAATAACCTGTTGGATGAGTTTGAAGCTCAATAGGTAAAGTCGGATATTGCTGCATAGATTGATTGAGCAACTGTGGCAAACGTATTGCTGCGGTTGTTTCCATGCTACCCAAGCGAATGGTTTCATTCGGGTCAATATCACCTTCTTGAAAGATTTTCTTAGCTTTATCGTGCAATGCAATCATTTGAACAGCATAACTATGTAGCTGTTGTCCGGCATTCGTTAAAGTCACAGGATTATTACGATTGAATAGAATAACCCCCAACTCTTCTTCAAGTTTTTTTATATGGCTCGTGATATTCGATTGAACCGTATACATTTTTTGTGCAGCCAATGAAAAACTTCCACTCTCTGCAACCGCTAAAAAAAACTCTAGAGACTTAAGCAACATACCACTATCTCAAAACAAGATAATTAATATCATATTAAATCATTTTTAATGATTGATAAACTCGCTTTTAATAATAAAAAAATTGAGCGTCTTCTCATGTCTACATTTTATCGAATGAGCTCAGTTGTCTTTTTGGCAACTTGTTTGGGAATAGGTGTTTTTAGATTTTCCTATACTGCCCTCATGCCCATCATGATCGAGCAGTACCACTGGACCCATGATTTTGCCAGTTACTTAGGCAGTGCAAATTTATTGGGATATCTGATGGGTGCCTTATTAGCACTATTGAGTGTTAAAGAAAAGTACATCCCATCCCTCATCGTACTTTCGGCTATAGCTGGTAGCCTTAGCCTACTTTGCTGTTCATTCATGGATATGCCTCTGATGTGGTTCATTGTCTGGCGTACGATTTCAGGTATTGCCGGTGGTTTACTTATGATTTTGGCACCTAGCTTTGCAATGAAATACATTCCCACCACGCAAAGATTAAAAGTTAATTTTTTAGGATTTAGCGGAATTGGTGTGGGGGTTTTATCTGCCACCATTATTATTCCCCTACTTAAAAATATGCCCGTGCATTATGTTTGGGATATTTTTGCAGGTATTTCTCTCTTAGGAAGCTTAACTCTTTATCGCTTATTAAGTAGCAATACTGCCCAGATGATTAAACTGCAATTTACTACTTTACAAGCCTCACAAAAATCACATTTAGGTCTGGTGATTATTATTGCCTATATGTGTAGTGCCTTTGCCTATATTCCACATTCTTTGTTTTGGATGGATTATTTATCTGGAACTCTGCATTTTCCCTTACAGCAAAGGAATTTATTTTGGGTTCTCTATGGAGTGGGAAGCTGCATTGGTGCATTTGTCGCTTATTGCTTAAGCCGAATAGTGGGATATATACAGGCCATTAAATGGTTATATGGCATTTACTGCCTAGCCGTTGTTTTGCCTTTCCTTTCACAGACCACTTCTTTACTGGCCTTATCTTCGCTTCTGACAGGCTTACTCACTCCCGCAACCGTATTTATTAGTTCTTATAGTCTGCTACAGATTTATGAGCAACGTTATCAAAAGCTTTGGAGCCTTGCCACCATTGGGTTTGCTAGCACTCAGCTTTTAGGTGGGGTTGTCATAAGTACTTTGCATCATTTGCATTGGTCTTATGCCCATCTCTTTCTTTTGGGTGGAATCGTTCTTCTTTTTGCGGTTTGCCTTTTATTTCCTGTACGCCCTTCTTTCACCTCAACTCTCGGAGAAACCAAATCGTGAAAACTCTGTTCTTTCCTTTATTTCTAGTTGCTTTCGTTCTTATTATTCAAGCCCTAGACCAGAGTTATCAAAAGAAAACTGGTTTTATTAAAACTCCGAAACATCCCGAATTTATGCAATAAAGAAAGCCCTCAACTGAGGGCTTTTTAATAGAAGACTACTCTCCCATGTGTTTGATAATCGCATCACCAAATTCAGAACAACGTAATAAGGTTGCACCCGGCATTAGGCGCTCAAAATCATAAGTTACGGTTTTAGCTGCAATCGCTCCAGCAATTCCTTTAATGATCAGATCAGCAGCTTCTGTCCATCCCATATCACGTAGCATCATTTCCGCAGAAAGAATAATAGAACCCGGGTTTACTTTATCCTGACCTGCATATTTAGGCGCAGTACCATGAGTTGCTTCATAAACTGCAATTGCACCACCAATATTTGCACCTGGTGCAATACCAATGCCGCCTACCTCTGCGGCTAAAGCATCAGAAATATAATCACCATTTAAATTTAGGGTAGCAATAACCGAGTAATCTGCTGGACGCATGAGGATCTGTTGTAAAAAGGCATCTGCAATGACATCTTTAATAATGATGTCTTTACCAGTTCTAGGATTTTTAATTTTAACCCATGGACCACCATCAATTAATTCTCCACCGAAACGATCTAGAGCCAATTCATAACCCCACTCTTTAAATGCCCCTTCGGTATATTTCATGATATTGCCCTTGTGAACAAGGGTTACAGAAGGCTTGTCATTATCGATTGCGAACTGAATGGCTTTACGGACTAAACGCTGTGAACCTTCTTTCGATACAGGTTTAATTCCAATTCCACATCCTTCAGGAAAACGGATTTTTGTGACACCCATTTCTTCTTGAAGAAACCTAATCACTTTTTTAGCTTCTTCAGAATCAGCTTTCCATTCAATACCTGCATAGATATCTTCCGAGTTCTCACGGAAAATCACCATATCTGTTAATTCTGGATGCTGAACAGGTGAAGGAACACCTTCAAACCAACGTACTGGACGTACGCAAACATATAGATCTAATTCTTGGCGTAAGGCAACATTGAGTGAACGAATGCCTCCACCCACTGGAGTCGTTAATGGGCCTTTGATTGATACAACGAATTCTCGAAGTGCTTCGAAAGTTTCTTCTGGCATGTAGTTGCCATAAATTTTATTGGCTTTTTCACCACAATACACTTCCATCCATTCGATTGAACGCTTGCCACCATAAGCTTTTAAAATAGCAGCATCCACGACTGCTTTCATGGTTGGCGTAATATCTACACCAATACCATCACCTTCAATGAAAGGAATGATTGGATGATTTGGTACGTTCAGCGACAGGTCTGCATTTACTTTAATTTTGTCGCCGTCAGCAGGAACCACGATCTTCTGATAACCCATTGTGTAAATTCTCCCTTTTATAATACTTAATTAACTAAAAATAATTATCGATAAACAATACTTTCAACTTTTATTAACGCATAATAGCTTAATCGAATTTAATTCTTTTTGAGATTTATGTGGGAAATAAGCAAATTTCACACTTAAATATAGCTCAATGTTTTCTCTAGTTATTTGAAAGAAGAAGCCATTTTTTATGAAAATTGTCATTCTCAACAAGCCTTATGACGTTCTCTCCCAGTTTCGTAAAGACGAAGCGCATATGACCGTCTCTGACTTTGTTGATGACCCGACTTTACGCTTGGCAGGCCGTCTTGATATGGACTCTGAGGGTTTAGTCTTTTTAACCGATCATGGTGGTCTTAACCAGTTCATTACCAATCCTGCAAATAAAAAATACAAAACGTATTTAGTTCAAGTTGATGGCGATGTAACTGAAGAAGCGCTTGAGCAGCTTCGTAAAGGTGTAGAACTTAATGATGGTATGACGCTTCCAGCGACTGCCGTTAAAGTAAGTGAACCTGAGTGGTTATGGGAACGTAACCCACCTGTACGTTATCGTGCAAATATTCCAACATCTTGGATCGAAATTTCAATTTGCGAAGGTCGTAACCGCCAAGTTCGTCGTATGACTTCTGCGGTAGGTTTTCCAACTTTACGTTTAATTCGTACTAAAATTGGTTCAATTGATTTAGTTCAACTCGGTTTAAAACCGGGTGATGTGAAAGAAATTGAGCCTTTGCTTTATCCTGACTTTAAAGATGTTCCTGCGGAAGAGCCTTATCGTTCACGTTCATATGTGAAAAAACCAGGTGGTACTGGCGGCAAACCGATGGTTCGTAAAAACAAAGATGGTTCTGCGAAAAAGTCGGGTACAAAACGTATTTGGCAAATGGATGAAAGTGAAAAACCACGTCGTAAGACTAATGGTACAACTCGTCCAAATACAAAAGCACCACGCGGTCGTGGACGTAATAGTCGTTAAGATCTAAATTTTCAAAGCTCACTTCGGTGGGCTTTTTTAATGCCATTTATTTTTAAAATAAAAAGCCGGTGTTTATACACCGGCTTTTGAGCTATTCACTAACGAGTTAGTAATTAAGCACCAACAGTTGCAAGAGCTGCATTAAATGTAGCACTTGGACGCATTACAGCATCTACTTTTGCTTTATCAATTGCATAGTAACCACCGATGTCAGCTGGTTTACCTTGTACTTGAGCAAGTTCAGCAACAATCTTCGGTTCTTCTTCAGCTAAAGTTTTTGCAAGTGAAGCAAATTTAGCTTTTAACTCAGCATCTTCGTTCTGTGCAGCAAGTGCTTCTGCCCAGTAAAGAGACAAGTAGAAATGGCTACCACGGTTGTCAATCTCACCTGTACGGCGTGATGGAGACTTACCATTATCAAGTAACTTGTCAGTCGCTTCATCAAGAGTCTTCGCAAGTAACTTAGCACGAGCATTATTTTCTTTAATGCCCATTTCTTCTAAAGAAGCAGCTAGAGCAAGGAACTCACCAAGCGAATCCCAACGTAAGTGGTTTTCTTCAACAAGCTGCTGTACGTGTTTTGGTGCTGAACCACCTGCACCAGTCTCGTACATACCACCACCCGCCATAAGCGGAACGATAGATAACATTTTCGCAGAAGTACCAAGTTCCATAATTGGGAACAAGTCAGTTAAATAGTCACGTAAGATGTTACCAGTCACAGAAATAGTATCTAGACCACGTACTACACGCTCAAGTGTGTAACGCATTGCACGAACTTGAGACATAATCTGGATATCAAGACCAGTCGTGTCATGATCTTTTAAATACGTTTGTACTTTCTTGATCAATTCATTTTCGTGTGGACGGTACGGGTCAAGCCAGAAGATTGCAGGCATGCCTGAGTTACGTGCACGAGTTACTGCAAGTTTTACCCAGTCACGAATCGGAGCATCTTTAACCTGACACATACGCCAGATATCGCCTTCTTCAACATTTTGAGTCAATAACACTTCACCAGTGTCAAGATCGGTAATATTTGCAATACCAGCTTCTGAAATTTCAAAAGTCTTGTCGTGAGAACCGTATTCTTCAGCTTTTTGAGCCATCAAGCCAACGTTCGGTACAGTACCCATAGTCTTCGGATCGAAGTTACCATGCCACTTACAGAAGTTGATCATTTCTTGGTAAATACGGGCAAATGTTGATTCTGGCATAACAGCTTTAGCATCATATTGCTTACCATCAGCACCCCACATTTTACCACCGGCACGAATCATTGCTGGCATAGAAGCATCAACGATAATGTCGTTTGGTGAGTGGAAGTTTGTGATGCCTTTTGCCGAGTCAACCATTGCAAGTGCAGGACGGTGTTCTTGACAAGCATGTAAGTCTTCAATGATTTCTTCACGTAATGAAGTAGGAAGAGTTTCGATTTTTTCGTATAACCCAGCCATACCGTTATTAACGTTAATGCCTAATTCGTCAAATAACTTACCGTGTTTTTCGAAAGCTTCTTTGTAGTAGATTTTCACACAGTGACCGAAAACGATCGGGTGTGAAACTTTCATCATTGTTGCTTTAACGTGTAAAGAGAATAAAATTCCTGCTTCTTTACAATCATCAAGTTCTTTTTCATAGAAATCACAAAGTGCTTTCTTGCTCATGAACATTGAATCAATGATTTCGCCGTCTTGTAACGCAACTTTCGGCTTAAGAACAATGCTCTTACCACTGTTCGTGATAAGTTCCATTTTCACATTACGTGCGCGATCAAGTGTCATTGATTTTTCACCATGGTAGAAGTCACCTTCTTCCATATGTGAAACGTGAGTTTGTGACCACTGTTTCCACTCGCTCATTGAATGAGGGTGTTTTTTCGCATAGTTTTTAACTGCTGCTGGAGCACGGCGGTCAGAGTTACCTTCACGAAGAACAGGGTTTACTGCTGAACCAAGGCACTTACCATAACGAGCTTTGATTGATTTTTCTTCTTCGGTTGCAGGATTTTCCGGATAATCAGGAATTGCATAGCCTTTTGATTGAAGCTCTTTGATACATGCAGTTAATTGCGCAACAGACGCACTAATGTTCGGGAGTTTGATAATGTTAGTATCTGGATCTTGTGTAAGACGACCAAGCTCTGCAAGGTTGTCGGATACCTTTTGCTCTTCACTTAGGTAATCAGCGAATTCTGCGAGCACACGTGCAGCTACAGAGATGTCACTTTTAATAATCTCGATGCCAGCTGGCTTAGTAAAGGTCTCAATGATCGGCAGTAGCGAATAGGTCGCCAATAGTGGCGCCTCGTCAGTCAGTGTGTAAATAATAGTTGACTTTTCACCAGCCATATATAGCCCCTTCCGTTTGATTGAGTATTGAGGACCGAGCTTTTGGCCCAGTGCCTACGAACCGATATGCTTAAATAAAACCCTGAGAGTATCGGCTCTCATTGCCTTCCAGTCAACGAAATATCCAGTGATAACGACATTTCGCAGCGAAATAATACATAATTCAAATATATAGATAATTTTCTGATATCTAAGTCATTGTAATATGCACATTCAGATCACTTTTCAGGCATTAAACATCATTAAATTACATGAGATATCTTTCAGTGTTCTGACAATTATTATACTTTTCATTCAAAATAAACTCAAAGGCAAAACGGATTTCATCTTTTGGAAGTACTTAAAAGTAAAAACCGATGTGCAAAACATCGGTTTTTTATAAACTATTTAGCTTTAATCTAAGCTTTTAACCATTTTTCAGTTTTAGCTTGATCTTCAACGATGAGTTCAACTTCGGTTAAATCAGATGTAGCGCAATCGACTTCAAAAGAGATTAACTCATCACGACGGAAAGCAAAGACAGTATAAGTTCCGCCCTGCTTTGCATACTTCTCGATAAGCTTAGTGGATGCTTTTAAACCATCAATTGCAATAATCACATCATTGGCAGAAATACCTGCTTTCGCTGCTGCACTATCACGGCGGGCACTTTGCACAAGCACACCTTCTGGCTTATCGACAAGTTTTAAACCTAATGGCAAAGATTTGTCAGTTTTAACTCTATAGCTTAAGCCAAACTCAGGAAACAATTGATCAAGCGGTAATTCATCAGTCGTGTTAATCAGATGATTAATTTGTTCAATCCAATTATCACCCGTCAGTTCTTTACATAAATCAAAAATGGTTCTTTCGTTTACTTGCATACCATTTTGAGTATTTTCATATAATCGACGCATTAAAGCATCAAGACTAGAACCACGTAAACGTAAACCTAAATCTAGGCACAACGCAACTAAAGCCCCCTTATTGTAGTAACTCGTACCCGCGTTATTTGAGTTTTCATCCTGACGATAAAATTTAATCCAAGCATCAAAACTTGATTCGGCCACTGTTTGAACAAAACGGCCTGGGTTTTGTAAATAGCGATCAATTTGTGCTTTAAGTAGGTCAAGATAAGACTTCTGAGAAATTACGCCACTACGTAATAAAATCAGGTCATCATAATATGAAGTAAAGCCTTCAAATATCCAAAGTAAAGAGGTATAGCCTTCTTGGTGCAAATTATAATTTGCAAAGTTTTCTGGGCGAATGAACTTTACTAACCATGAATGAAAATATTCGTGACTACATAAGCCTAAAAAGCGTTGATAGTCTTTAGAAGGTTCAGTTGGTTCATTTGATTTTGGCAAATCATCACGTGGTGTAATCAGACTTGTGCTATTGCAATGTTCTAATCCACCATAACTATTCCCTGTTGCCATCGTCATAAAGGTATAGTTTTTAAATGGCGCTGAACCGAACATATTTATTTCGGCTGCACAAATCTTTTCAATGTCAGCTTTTAAGCGATCAACATTGGCATTATGTGGGCCAGAAATTACAAACTCATGTTCAATATCATGTGTTTCAAAACTAAAACGTGTTTGATCAGCCAATTCAAACGGGCTATCAATCAATTGATCATAATGATCGGCTTTTAAAGTAAAGCGACCTTTGACTAGACTTTTTGAAGCCAAACCTGTTGCTAGTTGAAAATGTTTTAACTCATCTGGTAAGAAAACTTCGACTTCACAAACAGACTGTTCTTGGCCTTCTAAAGCTAAACATACACATGCTGGATTAATATATAAGCGTGTCTGATCAACATATGCACCACGTACAGACAAATCATATGCATATACATCATATTCAATCGTCATTAACTCATGATCGGTATTAAATAAACGCCAACGATTTTTACTCGTTTTTTTAATATCCAACAGACGTCCAGCTTCATCATAAGCTTTAACGGCTTCAATATGTTTTGAGAACTCTCGAATTAGATAACTACCTGGAATCCACGTTGGCAGCCAAAGTTCCTGATTCGGATTGGCTAAAAAACGAATTGTCACGTGAACAAGGTGTTGTTTGTAATCATCGAACTCAATTTGATAATGCAACATAAATTCTTCAATTTAAAAATAAGAACGGCTTTGCATTAGATTATCACTTTTTTGTATCGTCTTGCGTACATGTATTTTTTGGCAACAATTTCCACTAGCCTTCCATTAAAAAAAGGCATAGCATGCTGTGCATCTGTGTCCCGTATTTGCCAGTAAAAGTTAAGGTCATCCGTGAAATTTTTTCTATCTCTTTTTACCCTATTCAGTCTTTTCTGCACCACCCTAACCAATGCTGCGCTACTCAATATTGCACCTGAAAGTGTTGAAGCCGCCGCATGGACTATTGTAGATACTCAATCGGGTCAAATCATTGCCGAGCATAATAGCCATGTGCAACGTGCGCCAGCATCTTTAACCAAAATGATGGTTGCCTATATTGCTTTAAAAGAGATTAAAGCCGGAAAGCTGAAAAAAGAAGAAATCATTACTGCAACACCAGTGGTTGGTGTCGTGCAGTGGGATGAATCACAAATGTATCTTAAAGCTGGTGAACAAATTTCTGTTGATCAGTTATTGGCAGGTTTAATTGTTATGTCTGCGAATGATGCAGCCGTGACCTTAGCTGAAAAAATTTCTGGTGATGTTCCCCATTTTGTACAACGTATGAATCAGGAAGCTCAGGCTTTGGGTATGAAAGATACCCATTTTAGTAACCCTCCTGGAATTACGATGCCGGATCATTACACTACGGCACATGATTTAAGCTTATTAGGTCAGGCTGTAATTAAAGAAACGCCTGAATATTTGCATTATTCAAAAATGCCAAGCTTTAGCTACAATCAACGTTTTCACCATGCGACTAACCTTGCTTTGAAATATGATCCATCTGTTGACGGCCTAAAAACTGGCTACACTAAAGCAGCGGGTTATAATTTGGCATTAACGGCTTCACGTCCTTCATTTTCATCAGACTTAGCTCAAAGACGTTTACTGGTTATTGTTTTAGGTACACCGAGTGCGGTAAAACGTGCTGAGATTGCAGATAAATTAATGAATCTTGCTTATACCTATACACGTGATGAAGTCATTATTCCTGAGCAAAAATTAATTGCCGAGCTGCCTGTTGTCAAGTCGACTTTAAAAATGTTCAAGGTAGCGACAAAGCAACCTACGATTGTAACGACTTCTTTATATGCTGACCCAGCACCAATTGACTTAAATAATTTTGATAATATCACTCAGCGCGTTCAAGTACTTGATAGTAACCTACAGCCCAAAGTTATCGCTCCGCTTGAAACGACTCAAACACGTGTAAACATTGAACTCAATGAAAAACAATTAACTGCGCCGTTAATGAAAGTAATGAGCTTAGCCACAGTATCGATTTATCAAAATAATCAACTGATCCGTAGTCTTCAAATCGAAGATAACGTACATATTGAAGAAGCCAATATTTTCCAAAAAATCGCAATGTGGTTTTCTAGCCTCTTCTCTATTTTTTCTTCAAGTGAACATAGTGCTGCAAAACTCTACCCGGTAGATTCGCACTAAAAACATCAAATTGTGCACAGACGCACAATAAATTTTATAAATAAAAGATGGCATAATTTAGCCATCTTTTTTTATAGAAAAATAATTAGGTGAAAAAATGGCCCAAAATTTACATCATATTGTAATTGTTGGTGGTGGTGCTGGTGGCTTAGAACTGGCAACACAACTCGGTGAAACTTTTGGGAAAAATCGTAAAGCAAAAATTACATTGGTCGACCAAAACCTCACTCATATTTGGAAACCCCTGCTTCACGAAATTGCTGCTGGATCTTTAAATCCACACGAAGAACAAACTAACTATTTCGCACACTCAGAAAAACATCATTATGAATTTGTGCTAGGAACATTAATTGGAGTCAATAAAGATAAAAAATTAATTGAACTAATGCCCCCTCAAGTATCTAAGGATCAACAGAATCATCCGCAAGAGCTCAGTTATGACACTCTTATTTTAGCGCTTGGTTCAGTATCTAATGACTTTAATACCATGGGTGTGCGTGAAAACTGTCATTTCCTCGACAGCAGAAAGCAAGCCGATGTTTTCCAGCAAGATTTACTCCATCTTTATATTGAAGCTCAAAATCAACCTAATCAGCGAACTTTAAATATCGGAATCGTTGGTGCGGGGGCAACAGGTGTAGAGCTTGCAGCCGAGTTAATTGAAACAACCAAAAACTTTTATCGATATGGCTTAAAGAAGATTCACCCCAACCAAGTCAAAATTACACTGATTGAAGCATCAGGACGAATTCTTCCTGCCCTAAATGAGAAAACGGCTGAGCATAGTGCAAAACAGCTCCAAAAAATGGGCGTTGAAATTTTAACTCAACACCGCGTTGAAAAAATTGATAAGCATTGCATCTACTTTAGTAATGGCAACCAACTCAAAAGTGATATTACCGTTTGGGCAGCAGGCGTAAAAGCACCTAAGGTACTAGAAAGTTTTACAGACTTTAAACGCGATAACATTAACCGTTTAATGGTCTATGCAACGTTGCAAACCTATTCTGATCCAAATGTATTTGCGTTTGGTGATTGTGCTCATTGCCAGCTTGATGCAAGACATCCTCCCCTTGCTCCGCGTGCTCAAGTTGCGAGCCAACAAGCAAGCTTTTTAGTCGATGCTATCGCTGCCCGCTTAAACAATCGTTCACAACCTATGTTCACGTTTAACGACAAAGGTTCCCTCGTGTCTTTAAGTCGTAATAAAGCCGTTGGAGAATTACTTGGCGATGTAAGTGTGCAAGGTTATATTGCAAAAACCATGTACGTATCTTTGTATCGTTTACATCAAGCAACGATTCATGGATACACTCAAGCTGGACTACTCACAATGAAAGATTTACTTACAAGACGTGTACGTCCAAAAATTAAGCTGTATTAAGTTGAATTTTTTAAGTTCGTCCCTATTTATATAAAAACGCATTAGAAAAAGTGCCAAAGATTAAGATTTTGTAGTCTACAAAATTTATTTTTCACTTTATGATGTACGCTTTAATTGATTGAATGGATCAAAAACATGACTGCTATTGCAAATAACCACGTGGTTTCATTCCACTACAAATTAACAAACGCTGAGGGTGAAACACTTGATCAATCTCAAGGCGAACCACTTGCCTATTTGCACGGTGCAGGCAATATCATTCCTGGTCTTGAAAATGCATTAGAAGGTAAAACTGTTGGTGACAAATTTACTGTTAATGTACCAGCAGCTGAAGGTTATGGCGAATACAACCCAGACCTAGTACAAGAAGTTCCAGCTCAAATGTTCCAAGGTGTTGAAAACATTCAACCTGGTATGCAATTCCAAGCTCAAACAGATGACGGCGTTCAGATCGTAACTGTTAAAGCTGTTGAAGGCGACAACGTTGTTGTAGATGCTAACTTCCCACTTGCTGGTCAAGATTTAACTTTTGAAGTTGAAATCGTAGAAATCCGTGAAGCTTCTGAAGAAGAATTAGATCACGGTCACGTACACGGTGCAGGTGGTCACCACCACTAATTCATCTTTAGATGAAGATAAGAGCAAAGCTTCGGCTTTGCTTTTTTTATGTATTTATTTTTATATAATATCTTGATAATAAACCTCTAACTCACTCAACTTTATAAGGGTATCTTTCATGTCAAACGTAAATCAGCTGATTTGGTTTCGTCAGGATTTGAGAGTTCGAGACCATGCTGCTTTATGGCATGCTTGCCAGCAAGGACCTTCGATTGGGTTAATTATCTTGTCGCCTGAACAATGGAAAATACATCACGATGCACCTATAAAAATTAATTTCTATTTACGTCAGCTTCAACAACTTAAAAAAGAATTAGAACAGCTTAATATTCCACTGATCATTCAAGTCATTCCCTACTGGAAAGATATTGCAGATTATATTTGCGAACTCACACAACAACTTCATATCGAAAATGTTTACTCCAATATAGAAGTAGGCGTGAATGAGTTAAAAAGAGATAAAACTGTACAGCAGGCTTTAAATCAACAAGGTAAAGAACTTTTTTTATTTCATGACCGTACGATTTTTCCTTTATGTTCTATTCGCAATCAGTCACAGCAACCATATCAAGTTTTTGGTGCATTCAAAAAAGCATGTTACTCGAAACTAGATATCAGCGGTTTGCCTCAGTGCTATCCAATTCCTGAAAAGCAAAAAGCCAAACCAGAGCCCGATTCAAATATAAAAAGTTTAAGTTTAGAAGATATCGAAGCTTTTTTGGACTCATCTATTTCTAAAGACCAACAAGATTTATGGCCGACTGGAGAAGATTTTGCTCTGGAGCAGCTCGACTTATTTATTGAAAATCATTTATCTAATTATAAATTAGAACGTGACTTTCCAAATGTAAAAGGAACTAGCCAACTTTCCCCCTATTTAAACCTTGGAATTTTATCTATCCGCCAGTGCCTGCAAGCTCTTTTCAGGGCTGAACATGGCAACTTCCATCTGACAAACGAAGGTCAGCAGACTTGGTTAGATGAACTGCTTTGGAGAGAATTTTATCAGCATATTTTATTTGATTTTCCACATGTTTCTAAACACATTCCGTTTAAAAAAGATACTCAGAAAATTAAGTGGAATCATCATCCAGAGCACCTAACCGCATGGCAAAATGGCCAAACAGGTATACCGATTATTGATGCGGGCATGCGTCAGCTACAAAAAACAGGGTGGATGCATAATCGGGTCCGCATGATTACCGCTATGTTTTTATGTAAAAACCTACTCATCGATTGGCGAATAGGTGAACAATGGTTTATGGAACACTTAATTGATGGAGATTTAGCAGCAAATAATGGTGGTTGGCAATGGTGTGCATCAACTGGAACTGATGCTGTACCCTATTTCCGAATTTTTAATCCTATTGCTCAATCTAAGAAATTTGATCCAAACGGAGACTATATTCGTCAATGGGTGGATGAGTTAGCCCATCTAGACAATAAAGTGATTCATGAACCCTACTCAAGTAAAACTCCGCTTCAGTTGAGTTATCCAAAGCCAATTGTTGATTTGAAAGAAACTCGTATGAAAGCAATTGAAACTTTCAAGAGCATTTAGATAAGAATTACGTCTTATCTGTTTATTTTTTATTAAAAAAATACGAGAAATTTGACTATATTGTGACTTTACTCTAAAAATAATACTAAAGGGATTTATAAAAGGACAAACACAACAATAAATTAAATTTAAAAATCATCACAGTTCATTATAAAAGTATAAAAATTAACATTACAAAAAAGGTAGCCAGAGCTCGCATGCAACAAAAGAACCCAGGAAGAACACTCGTCTTATGGATTATCGCAGCTCATCTATTTATGGGGATGGTGGCATATGAGTGGCTGCCTGTAAGCTTTAGAGGAAGCTGGATTTTTATTCTTATTCTTTTAATTTCTGGTGCTTTTTTAGAAGTCGGTGCATCTTTAATTGTAGGTTTAATCGCTTTCGTAGGCGTTGCAGTATATTTTCTGCTTGATCTAGGCGCGCAAACACATATTGAACGTCAACTCCTTTTACTTTTTATTATCCCTCTCATTCCTCTTTTTCTGAGTGCTGTACGCCACAATATTGAAATTAACGTCCAAAAATATCGTGATATACAAAGTTATGATCGAAATTATCGCCGTGATATTTTCCCGCTTAGCGCACTTAAGTATTTTCAGCGTAGTTTCTTTAAACTTCTTGATCACCACCACATACAAGATTATGAAGTCTTTGAAATCAGGATTCTCAACCGAAGCTTAATTAAAGAAATGTTAGGTGATGATGTATGGAAAACCACTCAAAATGAAATGATTAAAATTTTGAGCCAGCATCATCCGCAAGAAATTGTTTTCCAGTTCGCTGATGATGATCTAGAAACGATATACAGTATTGTTATTCGTAAACAAAAAACAGAAGAAGAACCTGAATTTATTAAAAAGTTAAAAGAAATTATGACTTTGCGGCTTGAAGTCGAATATAAAGTTATTCAGATTCCACCTGAAGAGGAGGTTACTTAATGTCTAATCTTCTTAATATTTGTGGAATCATTATAGCCTCTAGTCAATATCCAGATAGCACTTTGCAACAGTTCTATCGTCAATATTATCATTGCGAGATTAAATCTGAACAAACAAAAACTGAAGTTCAGAGTATGGATGATCTTTCCATGTTTTTCCCATCACAGGACACATGGTGGCCTATTTTTACAATTGACCAAATCAGTTCAGATAGTTTTCAAGGGCTGATTCATAAAGGAATAAAGCCAGGCATCATATTACCAGATGAAGTTTTTAGCTTTTCTCACTATTTCTTATTAAAAGAAGCAGTGAGTCAAGGTGCTATTCCTATTGCTCTTTTTAAATCTGAACAACCCCAATATTTTGCAGCCAAAGCTACATTCTCAACTGCAATTGGCTTACGACCTATGGCTGCTTTTGTTTCAACAGGTTGGGATGAAAATTTAATTTCCCAGACCGCTGGCAGCTATATTGTTCAGTTTAATCCAAAGCAACTTCCGCTACCCTCTAGAGAGATTAAACAAAAGCAGCACTTATTTTATTCAGCTAAAAATTTTAATGGCCACGTTTCGGGTTATGAAATTATTATTAATCCTCCTGCTGATCTTCCGACCACAAATATTCGATACCCTCAACTCGGCATTTCATGGAAATTTAATAATATTAAATACATAAGTACCCCCGAACATGTAAATACCAGTTTTATTGGATATATTTTTATTGGTTTAAGCACAGTCGTAGTTCCACTCGATCTTATTTTAACCACAACCTATCCTGACCTTCTTGGTACTTTCGGCAGCTATATTTCTTGGATCTCCTTGGTCATCGGGGTGATTTTATTGTTATTGCTGATCTCATCTATTATTAGGAGGGTTAAATCAAATGGCTCCCATTGATATTCTCTTCCTATTTGGTTTTTTAGGTATCTGGATTCCTCAAGCATTTTGGGCATGGCTAAGTTATCAGGCTTGGAAATACTCAAAAACAGCAGAAAAAGAATTGCAGAACTTACCCGTACCTGATAGATGGCCCGTTTTGAGTGTTTTGATTCCTGCCTATAATGAAGGCGTAGTGATTGAAGATACTTTACATGCAATCGCGCAACAGGATTATCCAGCCGAAGCATATGAAGTTTTGCTGATTAATGACGGTTCTAAAGATAACACCCTAGAAATCGCCGAAAATCTAGCGCAGATTTATCCTTGCATAAAAATTGTCAACGTTCCTAAAGGGATGGGAGGCAAAGGTAAATCTAGAACATTGAATAATGGCCTACCTCATGCTAAGGGTGAACTCATTGTTGTTTATGATGCAGATAGTACACCTGAACCCGATTGTGTACGTTTATTAGCTCAAACACTACTTGCGGATAAAAAATTAGTGGCTGTAAATGGCAAAGTAAGAACTCGTAATTGGCAAGATAGTATTTTGACTCGATTTATTGCCATTGAATTCATCTTTTTCCAATGGATTTTCCAAGGCGGCCGTTGGCAACGTTTTGAGCTATCAACATTAATGGGTACCAACTATGTCATTTGGCGTGATGCTTTAGAAACCTTGGGTGGTTTTGATGAGAAGTCATTGGTCGATGACACTGAAATGAGCTTCCGGATTTTTATCGGTCAAAAACGAATTAAATGGGTTCCCTATGCAATTGGTTGGCAACAAGACCCACCATCTTTAAGTGTGTTTGTTAAACAGCGCTCACGTTGGACTCAAGGTAATTTTTATGTGACTCGTAAATATTTACCAGTAGCGTTAAGAACCCCATTTCCTATCGGAATTGAAATTCTAAATAACATTATGTGCTACATACTTTTCGTACCCGCTTTATTCTGGAGTCATATTACCTTGACGCTTGGGTTACTAGGTATTGCAGGCATTTCAGTTCCAGGTCCATTTACGACGTTGTGGGGACTCTCATTTTGCCTATATGTTGCACAAATGTGGTTTACCCTTTCCCTCGAAAAAGTTAAACCGGAACTCTACTTTTATTCTGTTTTATCTTACGTAAGTTACTCACAAATCTTCCTATTTATTGTATTTAAAGCTGCATATGACATGCTTAAAAATAAAATACAGGGTAATTCCCTTCAATGGTACAAAACGGAACGTAGCAAGGAGAAAAAATAAATGAAAAAGACTTTTGATCTTTATAAAACAGCTCAAGTGCTCCTTGCCAGCACCAGTCTTATGCTCGCCATGTCTGCTCATGCGTATACATGGAAACTCGATGATATTAGTACCTCAACTAAATATACAGTCGAGCCACATTTTTTCTATATTGGAAAAGGTGCCCAGTGGCAAAACATTCAATTTTCAAGTGATTATTCCACTGAAAGTGATACAACCTTATTAGTTAAATATGATGATAAACTCATTTATAACACTACCCTGAATGGGGACGGTCAATTCAAATTTGATATTCCTCCAAGTCAAAGTGGCTTCCACCGTTTAGATTTTATTATTCAGCAATATTCTAAGCCTACCAATCTTAATCAAACAAAAGAAACCTTCTGTTCAGAAGATATTGATCATTTAACTTACTTCAGTAATTCTCAAATCGACTTTACTTCAATCAGAAATAATTATCAGCTTAACTACTTACCTGATGCATTATTTAATCCACAAACAAGACGACCTACGCCATTTGTTGGCATCTTAAAATATAATCGCAAAGAAATTATAGAAGCTTCTATGCTCGCTAGATTAGCAAGTTCATGGACTTCAATCACGCCGATAGAATGGGTTGATTCAGGACAAATTAATTTAAATGATGAAACAAATTTTATTATTGAAGTGATTCACTCAGCTACGCCCCTCAAAGGAGGTGCTTTAGTACAAATTGCAAAACCAGCAGATGGAGTAGCCACTCTTTCAATTACTTATCATACCCCACAAGAACTCTCTGCTGCTGTAAATGGCTTAATTAATCCCTCTTATTTACAGCAGCTTGATACTGGGAGTGCAATTTTTCCCACAACGATCTCCAATCCCGCTTGGGCACAATTTAAAAAAATTAATACACTTGCCGATTTAGGCATTGAAGACTTCAGATTAAACCACGCTGAAAAGAACTTATTCCTTGATTTCCCAGCAGTATGGCAACCAACCGATATCTTGCAAGGACAAATTGCACTTCGCATTCAAAGTGGTTTATTGCAAGGTTCAAATATTACGGCTTGGATTGATGGCGGACTTGCAGGCAGCATGAAAACAGCTGACCTTGCTTCCGATCCCGTAAACCGACAATTCAACATTTTTGCAAAAGCTATTTCTAATACGACCAATTTTAATTTAAAGCTTGAAAACTCGGTGATTGCTAACTCTCAGTGTTTACCCAATGCCCATGGCTCACTCTGGATTGATACAGCCAAATCTACCCTCAAACTGCCACATAAACTCAAAAATGGCGTAGCGGCAATTTCAATGACTTTAGCAACAACCCCAACCATTGCAATTGATGATCAATCGGGTGCTCTAAATATCGCGATTGTATTAGGACAAACTGCGAAAAAAATGCTTTTAACACAAGGACCAATGCCACTTAACCTAGTCCGGTATTCACCAAATGCACCACAATCAGTAAATGTTCGTGTGAATAAAGATATTTATCAGCAACAGGTATTAATGCATCAAGATATTATTTATGCGCCTGCTGCTGTTAATGGTTTTATTGTGAGTTATAACAATAATCGCTTTGACGTGATTACCGACTCAGAAGGTGGTGCACAAAGCTTTATGCATCTTTGGGAAAAAATCCAACATAAAATACCAAATAACGTGACAAAAATGTTAGTTTCAGAAAATGGAAATATTTATGTTTTACAAAAACTTATTGTCGGAAATCAAAAAGCGCCTTTAGTTCAACAATCTTCTTTCTTCTTATTAGTTGTGATTATCTCTGCAATCATGATAATA
This sequence comes from Acinetobacter sp. DMC2, assembly GCF_056314305.1. Lineage (NCBI taxonomy): Bacteria > Pseudomonadati > Pseudomonadota > Gammaproteobacteria > Moraxellales > Moraxellaceae > Acinetobacter > Acinetobacter sp. DMC2. Next base: position 698,504 of record NZ_JBQUYP010000001.1, read on the forward strand.
ATTATCTTCTTGTGGTACTGGTTAAGACGAAATAATGAAAAAACAGATACCAATTAAAATAGCTGCTTTTATTATTTTAATTATTTGTAGTGTTATAGCTTATGCGGGGTTGTTCAAACATCAAGGACAAGCCCCACATATTGAAGGAATTTTCTGGCAGCCTGACAATAACACTACTCCACCAGAGGGAAACTGGCACTATTTGGGTGTTAACACATTTGTTCCCCAATGGTCTGTTGTTGAGTCTAAATCATGGTGGAAAGAATCAAACTTTCCTCAATGGGAAAAAGCAATTAATTTAGAAAAAATTAAACAAGAGCCTTGGGCTAAAAATCTAATATTGGGTTTAGCCGGCGAATATAATGAACCTAAAGCTCGGGCAAATGTTACTGAGTTAGGGGAAAAATCTGCCCAAATTATAAAAGAGCAAAAAACTGCACCTAAAGGTTATTATTTTCCGGTAGAAGCAGATCCGACTTGGTTAAGAGTAAGTGCTTTAGGTCAGGTTTTAAGTAAACTTCCAGTACCAGTTTGGGTCAGTATTTATAGTGGTGAACGCGAACCCGAACATTATGATTTATGGGTTAAAAGCTGGTTACCAGAACATAACGGCGTTTTCTTCCAAGACGGCGTTGGCGTAGGTGTACGGTCTCCTCAGCAAGCCAAACATATTTTAGATCAACTTGAACAAAAGCTTGGAAAAGATAAAGTAATTATAGTACTAGAAGCCTTTAGAGTTAAAAAAAATGGGCAATTTAGAGCTGCATATCCTTGGGAAATTATTTCTCAGCTAAAAGCATATGAAGGAAAAACTGTCTATATTTTTGATGGTCCTCATTACATGAGCCGCTGGTGCGTCAATATTGTGAGCTTGTGGTATCGCCTCACTTATGGTGGTGTTAATAAAACCATAAGTGAGAAGAAATTCTTAACTCATAATTATGCCAATTCATAAGATTTAGCAATTTGATCAAGAATACGTTGAGCTGCTTGCCCGTCACCAAATGGGTTTTCTACGTGCGCCATTTTTTCATAGTGCTGTTGGTCAGTAAGTAGCTTTTCAGCTTCTTCAATAATTTTTTGTTGGTTTGTACCCACTAAAACACCTGCCCCAACTTCAACAACTTCAGGCCGCTCTGTAGTATCTCGTAAGATTAAAACTGGCTTATTAAATGATGGACTCTCTTCTTGTAAGCCACCTGAGTCCGTCAAAATAAAAGTAGATCGGTCTATGACTGCCAATAAACTAGGATAGTCTAATGGTTTAACAAGATGGATTTGCGGATGATCTTTAAACTTATCATGAACCACATCATGTACGGCTGGGTTTAAATGGACTGGCCAAATAAAATGTAAATCAGGATGGTCTTTGGCTAAATGCTCAACCGCATTGCAAATATTTTGAATTCCCCCGCCAAAGTTTTCACGACGATGAGCAGTAATAAGTACAACTTTGTCATCTTGCTTTAATTGAATTCCATAAGGTTCAAGCTGGTTCTTCAAATCAGATTTTTCGGAAATTAATCTACGTCCTAAATACACCGCATCAACAACGGTATTACCTGTAACCGTAATGAGTTCTGGCGGAATTTGTTCATTGAGTAGATTTCTTTTTGATTGTTCTGTTGGGGCAAAATGCCATTTGGTAATACGTGAAACCAACTGACGATTTCCCTCTTCTGGAAAAGGATGATCTAAATCATAAGAACGTAAACCTGCCTCTACATGAGCCACAGGAATCTTCATTGAAAATGCGACCAAACCAGCCGCTAAAACAGTTGTTGTATCTCCCTGAATAACAATTGCATCTCTTTTTTGCCCATCCGTGTATACATTCTCGATTTGACTCAAACCATGAATTAATAGCTGGTTTAAACTTTGTCCAGCATTCATAATTTTAAGACGGTGGTCAATTTCAACCCCAAAGAAATCTATCGCATCTCTGACCAATTCATCATGTTGTCCAGTAAAAATTACCTCAACTTGAAAGCGAGGATCTTGTTTTGCCAATAAAATAACAGGGGCAAGTTTGATTAATTCAGGACGGGTTCCAAATACAATAGATATAAAAACTTTCTTCATTTTAAAAATCCTTATAAAAAACGAGTTCTACTCGAGTATTGTTGTAATGATCTTTCGTATTTACTGGCACATCTTTAAAGTAATTGCCATATAGTCGTTCTATACGTAGTTTTATCGGCTGATAATTAAAAGGCTGCCATGAAATGCCGGGGCCATATTCAAATAAGTTATTGTAATATTCATCTTTACTGTCAGCTAAACCATGCAATTTCAAATAAGCCTGTACAGTTCCGTTCTCGCCTTTATAGACATTCAAACCCGTACGTAAGCGTAAATCGCCAATAACGTTATAATCTTCTCTAGAATAAGTCGCTGCATTGCCATATAAATCAGTGAAGTAATCATTAAAGCAAAGTGAATGATTACAATTATTTTGAGAGTACCATTCTTGATAACCTGTCACCCCACCGACAACACTTTCACGAAATTTATCTCTATTTCGCTCAATCAGATCGTAACTTCCCCCCACTTCTAAATACATGCGCACAGGTATAGATGTCCAAGGTTGGTAATTAGCGCCCACACCTAGAGTTACTGCATTTTCATCAATAATTTCAGGTCGTACCCCGCCCTGAGATTGGGTATCACGGTTTAGGTTTAAAAAGCCATACACCTGTGCTCGACCATTATCAAGATTCTTACCATAGCGAGCTTTAAGTGGAAAAATCACATCGTCGTAACGTGACTCATATGAAGGTGCAAAATATACATCACGGAAATAAGTTTTGACTTCCCCTCCACTTAAATTCTTTACGGCCTGTGTCGCTTTATTGGCAATATCGGCATCTTTAGATTGCGTAAGTTCTTTAAAAACCACCAAAGCTTCTTTATTATTTTTTTGAGAGTTAAGCAGATAGGCTTCTTGGAGTTTTAAATTATCATCTGCTGGGTCTAATACCTCTGCTTTTCTTAAACTTTGCAAAGCGGCTTCTTGCTTGCCTATTCTAATCTGCAAATAAGTTAAACTTTTCCATACTTTAATATCTTGAGGTGTCATTTCGCCGAGTTCTAATAATAACTTCTCGGCATTTTCCGGTTGAGTATTCTCAATTTTATAAAATTGGTCCCATTTATCATAAATCGGATTACCCGGTTTATATTCAGAATTTATTTGATCTTGTGCAAAAGCCGAGCTTATGTTTAGCATGCTTACACAAGAAATCACTGCTCCCATAATTAATATTGAATGAGTTATAGAATTTATTGTTTTGCTATTCTTCATTTTCACCTCTACAGTAAATTAGACTTATTAGGGAGGGCAAGTTCTTTGAATGACCAATAATATTATAATTAAAAAGAATAATTTACATCGTTAAATTAGGTTAAGCATTTTTAGAAATAATTATTTAGTCTCCATTTTTATTATTGATCTATTCTTTAGCATCCCTAAATTCCCTATAATGATGACATATTTTTTGATCAATAAATTGTAAAATTTCATAGCATCTATAAAACATTTATAAGGCAAAACACATGGCTTTTCCACATCATACAGAGCATCATGCAATTCACCGTTCAGGTTGGTTAAGAGCTTCAGTATTAGGAGCCAATGATGGGATTATTTCCGTCACTAGCTTAATTATGGGTATGGCAGCAAGTGGAGCCAATTCACACACCCTATTAATTACATGTATTGCCGGACTAATTTCTGGTGCTACATCAATGGCTGCTGGAGAATATATCTCTGTAAAATCTCAAGAAGATATTGAAAAAGCAGATCTAGCGATTGAAGCAAAAGAACTCTCGAAGCACCCTCAAAAAGAATTAGATGAGCTCACCCAAATTTATATTTCTAGAGGCCTGTCTAAAGAATTGGCTCAAGAGGTTGCTTTGCAGTTAACAACCCATGATGCATTAGGTGCTCACGCCCGTGATGAGATCGGTATTCACGAAAATACCGCAGCAAATCCGGTTCAGGCAGCGTTCTCATCTGCTGCTTCATTTTCTTTTGGGGCTTTTTTCCCTATGCTCGCTATATTATTGAGCCCGAATCAATGGATTATGCGTGCAGTCCTAGCTACAGGAATTCTTTCATTAGCGATTTTAGGGGCGCTATCAAGTCATTTTGCAGGTACTTCTAAGCTGAAAGGAAGTTTACGCATTACCTTGTGGGGAATTTTAGCGATGGCTTTTTCAAGCTGGATCGGATCTTTGTTTCATGTTACTCCACTTTAAAAAACCAGAACTTTTAAATATTTAAGAAATAAATATTTAAAAACTAAATGCCCAATATTATTTGCTCTTGGTTCTGATTTCACGTTATGGTGAAGAGAAAGAAATGAGGTGAATAAAATGACCCTGTTACAACAACTTGAAATTAAACATCCTATTTTTCTTGCCCCTATGGCAGGTGTGTCTACCCCTGAACTTGCTGCTGAAGTTTCTAATCAAGGGGGACTTGGGTCATTAGGGCTGGGAGCAAATACCGCGCAAAGTGCTCGAGAACAGATTTTAAAAACTCAAACACTTACAGAAAAACCATTTCAGGTTAATTTTTTCTGCCATCAACCCGAACAACTTAATCCTCAAACCTCAGCACAATGGATTGAATATTTACGGCCACAGTTTGAAAAGTTCGGAGAACAGCCTCCTCAAAACTTAAACTGTATTTATCCAAGTTTTCTTGATAACGATGATTTTCTAAATGTCGTATTAGATACGAAACCAAAAGCTGTCAGTTTTCATTTTGGTATTCCCCATCCCCATCAAATTCAGGCATTAAAAGATGCCGGAATTGTCACTATGGTTTCTGCTACCAATTTAGTTGAAGCACAAGCCATTGAAGCGGCTGGTATTGATATTATTATTGCTCAAGGGATTGAAGCAGGCGGACACCGTGGAATCTTTAATAAGACTTTTGATGCAGCAATTAAAACGAGTGATTTAGTACATCTTATTGTCAAACATTGCAAACGACCTGTGGTAGCCGCCGGGGGCATTATGAACGGCGCACAAGCACGACATATGTTGAGCTTAGGGGCTACAGCTGTTCAACTCGGAACTGCTTTCGTTCAATGTCCATCTTCAAATGCATCTGCCGAGTACCGTAAAGCTTTATTTAATGAGCCTGTGACGCAAATTAGTGCCAGTCTTTCTGGACGTCCGGCTCGTGGATTGCTCAATCATTGGCACACACAAATTGATTTACCTAATCGCCCTCCTCAACCCGAATATCCATATGCATACGATCTAGCTAAGCAACTCAATGCAATTGCAAGCAAGAATAAAGACTATAGCTTCGGTGCTTTTTGGGCGGGTAGTAATGTCTCACAAATACGTGAATTAGCTGCTGCCGATTTAGTTAATCAGCTAGTGGTAGAAATGCTAGAAGATGAGTAAATTTAAAAAAAGCCAGTAAACATTTACTGGCTTTTTCTTTAATGAGTTTCTAGTAAGTTAACCTGCTCAACTTGCACATCACTCATCAAATTGCCTTCAGCTAATAGCTGATTAAAATAGTTTTCGACCACTAATGCTTGTTCAGCAGTACTTTCAACTTTATACATATTTTGGCGGAATTCGTTACTTGAGCGTAATCCTTTTGTGTACCAAGCAATGTGTTTACGTGCAATACGACATCCAGAATATTCACCATAAAATTGATAAAGTTCTGATAAATGTCCAAGTAACACATGCTTTACCTCTTCAATATTAGGTGCGGCTAAGTGCTCTCCAGTTTTTAAATAATGAGCAATTTCACGGAAAATCCATGGTCGACCTTGAGCAGCACGACCAATCATGATTGCGTCAGCACCTGTATAATCGAGTACATATTTTGCCTTTTCAGGACTATCAATATCACCATTCGCAATAAGTGGAATATTGATTAACTCTTTGACATGTTTGATCAAATCATAACGTGCTGTATTTAAATACATGTCTTCACGGGTGCGACCATGTAAGGCCAGTGCAGCAATCCCCGCTTCTTCTGCCCTTTTTGCTACTCTTAAAATATTTTCCTGACCATTTAAAAAGCCCAAACGGGTTTTCAAAGTCACAGGAATATCAACAGCAGCAACCACTGCATCAAGAATTCGAGCCACTAAGTCTTCATCTTGTAATAATGCTGAACCAGCAAGTTTATTACATACTTTTTTGGCTGGACATCCCATATTGATATCAACAATTTGTGCGCCATTTGCCACTTGATAACGTGCAGCTTCTGCTAATTGCTCAGGATCAGAACCTGCAATTTGAGCAGAAATTGGAGCGAGTTCGCCGTCAAAATTTGCACGGTAGAGGCTCTTTTTGCTCATCCGCAAAGTCTTATCGGCAGTCATCATTTCACTGACTGCATGGCCTGCGCCAAAATACTTGCAGAGCGTTCTAAATGGACGGTCAGTAACCCCCGCCATAGGAGCAACAATTAAATTATTTGACAGTTGATAGGGACCAATATACATATATATTCATACAATTGATGATCAACATAGTATACTTCATCCGCTTAATCGGCTCATCTTTTTATGCAGGTGCTTTCCTCGCCATGAACAAACCGTTGTCTTCCCGTTTTTTATTAAAATCATTCGGTATGGTTGCCGTGTGCATGAGTTTAGCTGCTTGTGGAGATAAAGCTTGGTGGTCAAATAATGATGAGCCTGAATTAGAAAGCCAACAGATTAAACGTCTAATCCCATCGCGTGTACATGATCGTGAGTCATGGGCTAAAGATATTGACGACATTATGAAAGACTTGGATATTCCTAAAACCAAGAAAAATGTCTGTAGTATTGTGGCTGTAGTAGATCAAGAATCTAACTTTGTTGCCAACCCTCAAGTACCGGGATTAGGCCAAAAAGCAGTTGAAGAAGTTAGCACACGTTTAAATGAAAAGTTTGAAGATAAGCTTGGCAAAACCATTGGTGGAACAATTGCCGGTTATTTTGAAGAAGTGCTAAGAACTCAGCCTTCTCCCGATAACAACTATATGAGTCAAATGCGCAAGGTTAAAACAGAGAAAGACCTCGACTTACTTTACCGAGAAATTTTCGATTTTATGGCTAAGCATTACCATGTGAGTGCATTAACAGGTGCTGCCAAATTGGTTGGGCAAGATATTGGCGAGAAAATGAACCCTATTACCACCTTGGGTTCTATGCAAGTTCATATTAACTATGCGAAAGCCAATAAACGCTCAAGCATGAATACCGCTGCACTTCGTGATGACTTATATACTGAATATGGCGGTTTATATTATGGTATTCATCGTTTAATGGTTTATCCAGCAGACTATGATAAAGCCATTTATCGATTTGCAGACTATAACTCAGGTATGTATTCTAGCCGTAATGCTGCTTTTCAAAGCATGTTAAATGACCTAACAGATACAGAAATCAGTCTTGATGGGGATCTGCTTCTTTACACAAAAGATGGTGATCCACGCCCGACTCAAAGCCAGTCAGAAAAAGAACTGATTACAGTATTTGCAAAAAATAATGTATTGGTTACCCCACGTCAAATTCGTGATGACCTTAAATTAGAAAAAGAGAAAAAGTTTGAAAGTACTCAAACCTATATTGCTCTGACGAAACTTTATAAAGCAAAGACAGGTAAAGAACCTATCTATGCAATGATGCCACAAGTGGTCATTTCTGGGCCAAAATTAAGTCGTGACTATAATACCAACTGGTATGCAACCCGCGTAAACGGACGATATGAATCATGTATGCAACGAGCGAAACGCATAAGACTATAAAAAGTCTCGCCCTGTTCGATTTTGATGGAACCTTGTGTAGTAAAGATAGTTTTACAGGTTTCATCTTTTATGCTTTGTCTAAGCGCCATATTGTTAAACAAGGTTTGAAAATCCTGCCATGGATTCAAGCCTACTATCTTAACTTTTATCCTGCCCATGCTATGCGTGCCAAGTTATTTCGCAGCATGTTCAAAAATACCCCTGCAATTGAACTGCAAAGATTAGGTGAAGAATATGCACAAGAGTTAGTCTCTTCGCTTTCACCTGAACTTTTCGCACAATTACAACATCATCAGTTACGTGGTGATCGAGTGGTGCTGGTTTCGGCTTCAATTGATGTCTATCTTGCTCCATTTTGCAAACTACTAAATATCGAATTAATTTGTACTGAAACTCAAATTAAAAACGGCATGATGACAGGTTACTACTCCACCCCAGATTGTAGTAGTGAACAAAAGAAATTAAGAATACATCAGCAATATACGCTCCAGCATTACCATCAAGTTTATGCGTATGGTAATAGCTCAGAAGACCTAGATATGCTCAGTCTCGCGACACACCCCTATATGGTGGGTGAAGACCACGTGCTACCTCGTTTAACACCAGAAAAAAAGCTCGCATAAAGCGAGCTTTTTTATTTAAACATAACTTAATAAATTGCCATATGATCACGATGAATCATTTCAAGTGAACGAGCTTCACCTAACACTTGATAAACCTTATCTGAGGCTAAGCCTTTAATAATTTCAGCAGATCGTGAACTGAAATTCACTCGACCTACTGCAATACGTTTACCTTGTTTATCTACACATTCAACCACATCGCCACGATCAAAATGTCCTTCAACAGTTTTAACCCCAACTGGGAGTAAACTGCGATGTTTCAATTTAATCGCTTCAACAGCACCATCATCAATTACAAGACGGCCTGCCGTTTGTAAATGAGCAGCGAGCCATTGTTGATGAGCAGTCATACGGTCTTTATCAGTAGTAAACAACGTACCTAGCATCTCACCTGCCATGGCACGTGATAAGACATTGTCACTTTCACCACTCGCAATGAGGGTTGGACAACCCGACTTAGCAGCTAAACGTGCGGCACGAACCTTAGTCACCATACCACCTCTGCCGAGCACACCACCACCGCCAGCCATTTCGAATAAAACATCATCCATGGCACGAACAGTAGAGAGTAATTTCGCATCGGGGTTGTGACGCGGATCTGAATCAAACATACCTTGCTGATCAGTTAAAATGATCAACAATTCTGCATGAACCTGACCTGCAACCATCGCGGCTAAAGTATCGTTATCACCAAAGCGAATCTCGTCGGTAGATACCGTGTCATTTTCATTAATAACCGGAATCACACGCCAATCAATCAAGTTTTGCAAAGCATCACATGAGTTTAAATAACGACGGCGGTCCGCTAGATCATCATGGGTGAGTAAAACCTGAGCAGTACGAATGCCATGTTCTTCAAGCACACTAGACCAAGTATGAATTAAACCCATCTGCCCAATCGCAGCACAGGCTTGCAGACTGGGTAGATCGGTGGGTCGACTTGCAAGCTTCATACGAACCATCCCTTCAGCCACAGCTCCAGAAGACACTAAAATAATTTCGTGTCCGGCATCGTGTAGATCTGCAATCTGTTTCGCCCAATGCGAAATAGCATTCAAATCTAAACCTTGCCCATTGGCTGTGAGTAAAGATGATCCGATTTTAACAACGATTCGTTTACACTCATTGAGCTGACGTTGCCCATCGACCACTTCTATCATGTTTTCCTCGGTTTTTTAGTCACGAACGTAGATGCTTTCTACATCATTGTCGTCTTCATCATCGTCAAAATCATCATCATCGCCCAACATGCCTTCAAGACGTTGTGCTCGACGCATAGCACGATATGCTTCTTTTGCCGCAATGGTTTGTTCACGTGTTTCAACTTCTAGTTGTTCACGGAAAGCTCTTACTTCTGCTGCATATTCAGGATCTTCAACTTCGCGTTCACGTTGTTGTTCAATCTGATCCATGAGGTAATACACAACGTCTTTTGTACCTTCACTTAATAGACCTGATGTCTTAAAGACAGGCCCAGTCCACTCTAGTTCATCTAGAATATGCTGACACCACTCTTCACGACTTTCTTCAGCAATCTGATCAAGTTTATTCAGCACTAAAACAATTGGAAGTTTAGCTAAAGTAGGAGAAAACTTAGCTAACTCATTCATAATTGCTTTTGCATTATGCGCAGGATCCGAACCGTCAATTGGTTGCACATCAATAATGTGTAAAAGGATACGCGTACGTGCTAAATGTTTAAGGAAACGAATTCCCAAACCTGCACCTTCCGCTGCACCTTCAATCAAACCAGGAATATCGGCCATTACAAATGAACGATGACGGTCAGCATCTACAACACCCAAGTTTGGAACCATGGTTGTAAATGGATAATCTGCTACTTTTGGTTTTGCAGCACTTACAGCACGAATAAAGGTTGATTTACCAGCATTTGGCATACCCAATAAACCAACATCTGCCAATACTTTTAATTCAAGACGAATTTCACGAAATTCACCTTTGATACCTGTCGTACATTTACGCGGAGCACGGTTAGTTGATGATTTAAAGTGGGTATTCCCTAAACCACCATCACCACCACCTGCAACCAGAATTCTTTGGCCATCTTCAACCAAATCGCCAATAATATCGCCTGAATCTGTATCAACAATTGTTGTACCAACGGGTACTTTTAAAACCACATCTTCACCACCACGTCCGGTACAGTTAGCGCCTGCACCATTCTTTCCGCGTTCAGCACGGAACTTACGTGTGTAACGGTAATCGACTAGCGTACTCGTATCATCATCAGCTTGAATATAGATACTTCCACCACGTCCGCCATCACCACCATCTGGGCCACCAAATGGTACAAATTTTTCACGGCGAAAACTGGCTACGCCATTGCCACCGTCGCCAGCCTCTACGGTAATGACTGCTTCATCAACAAAGCGCATCTGCCAATCCTCTAAAAACTCTAAAACCGCCTATTCTGCCATATTTTCATAAAATTCTCGAATAGAAAATGGGACAATTCCCATTTATAACGGTCTGTTTTTATCTTTAAATCATCAAAAGCATTTTAGATTTACAAATACGGGCTTTACCCAACATAAAATGCAGAATAACTATTTAATTTTTAAGGATGGACATTACGTAATGGCAAGGTCATTTGCATATCAAGATTTGCTTTTGTTTTTGGAACCGAATTATACATGATCGCATTAAATGAAGAGACATTCCCCATTTCCATAGGGTCATTCACTTGTAGACTTGGGTTAAATCGATGTTTAACCGATAAATTTACTGGCTCATCAAATTCAAAATAAACAGGACCATCAAAAACAATTTTAACTGGAATGGTATAACTACGTTTTAAATTAAAAGGAACATCCAGCTTGATGGGAATATCTAGCTTAAGTGGAAATTTTGGCAAAAATTTACTTTGATAGACGAGGTCAGTCGTAGTTTCAAGAGGCATAACCTGATCAATTTTTAAAGTTGTTGAATAGTCAACACTCACTGTAATTGGTGTCTCTACAGCAAAACTTAAATCTGCCAGATATTTCCCTTTTAAAGGTAAAGTCAATTGGCGGTCAATATCTAATGTTGTATCAAGTTTACCAATAGATTGGACCTGTAAAGTATTGCCAACTTGAATCTTTGTTTCTAAAGAGTCAGGTAAAGTAATATCTGCATTATGAGCCGAAACAACTAAATTAGCTTGAATATTGAGATATACCCAAAACATAACAGCAGCAAGGATCATCATTAAGAAAAAACTGATCAACATACTCTTGAGTGAACGAAACATTACTATTCACCTTATTGATCAGTTGTTGTCTGCGATGTTTCTGAACCCACTACCCGATTTAATCGCATAGTGGACAGAGGAATTTTCAACTCACCATTTGCAATCTTCACAGGCAATGTGTTTTTCACATCGACCGAAGCATTTAGTGCTGTTTTAACAGGAACATTCAAATTACCCTCAATTGGAATATTAGTATCCAATCTTGCCTTTAGAGGAATATGAAGATTTTCTTTTAATACCGTCCGTACAGGCGCATCAAATTTTAAATGAACCTTTTGCTCAAGCGGAACATTAATATCAATCGGAACATCAAGTTTTAATGGAATTGTCCCTTTCAATGGTAAGGTAATATCACGTCCCAAAACCCTCACTTGAACCTTCGTATCGATTGGTAAATTCTGTTCAACTTTTAATGTTTCTTTGACAGGAATTGTGGTGCTAATCGGCACCATATTATCGAAGTAAACACGCGGGGTTAATGTTTGAGTTAATGGAATATTCAGTTTCTCATCAATTGGAATACTGGCATTTACCCGCCCTTTTACATCCACGTTTAAAGCATCTTGTACTTTAACCTTAACTTGTAGAGGTTCTTGCAAGTCAATAGCAACTGCCTGATTTTTCAGTGGAATATAAATATTAAAGTGCTTAAACACCCATATTGCGATGAGTACACCACATAAATTGGCAATAATGATGAATATAAAAACGACCAACAAACGTTTAAACTGCGACAATTCCTATCCCTTACTATTTTCTTTTTTTCCTTAATTTGTATTCTCATTTATTTACAAAAAATAGTCAGCATATATTTTGTACGGTTGTAAAAAAACCCAGTCTAAACTGGGTCTTTTTGTGAAAATATTTTATAGATCGTTAAATGATCTTAAGCATTCAATTCTGCTGGAATTTTTTTGTAGCTTACGCCGCACATTTGTTCAGCGATACGTAATACCTGACAGCTATAACCAACTTCGTTATCGTACCAAACATAAGCAGTTAAACGGTTACCAGAAGTAATCGTTGCTTGAGCGTCATATACACCAGCAGTACGAGAACCGATAAAGTCACTCGATACAACTTCAGTCGAGTTGGTATAACCAATTTGACCTTGAAGGCTAGAGTTAATCGAAATTTGACGAATGTATTCGTTCACTTCTTCACGATCAACTTCTTTATCAAGCGTTAAGTTCAAGATAGCAAGAGATACGTTTGGCGTAGGAACACGTACAGAGTTACCAGTTAACTTACCTTTCAATGCAGGTAATGCTTTAGCAACAGCTTTAGCAGCACCAGTTTCAGTAATAACCATGTTCAATGTAGCTGCACGACCACGACGATCTGCTTTATGGTAGTTATCAATTAAGTTCTGGTCATTTGTAAATGAGTGAACAGTTTCAACGTGACCGTTAAGAACTTTATATTTGTCATCCAATACTTTAAGAATTGGAGTAATTGCATTTGTTGTACAACTTGCAGCAGAGATGATTTTGTCTTCATCTAAGATGTCTGTGTTGTTTACGCCAAATACAACGTTTTTCATTTCGCCTTTACTTGGTGCAGTTAATACAACACGTGCAACGCCTGGGCATTTCAAGTGTTGGCTTAGACCTTCAGCATCACGCCATTTACCAGTATTATCGATTAAAAGCGCGTTTTGAATACCGTATTCAGTATAGTCAACTTCACTTGGGCTTGATGCATAAATCACTTTAATGAAGTTACCGTTAGCAATGATTGCTTCGTTTTCTTCATCAACAGCGATTGTACCAGCGAAAGTGCCATGAATAGAGTCACGACGAAGTAAAGAAGCACGTTTTGCTAAATCGCCATCAGAAGATTTACGCACAACGATTGCTTTAAGGCTTAGGCCACGACCTAAACCTGATTGGCTAATGATTAAACGAGCCAAGATACGACCAATACGACCAAAACCATAAAGAACTACATCTTTAGGTTGTTCAGAAGTTGCACTACCTTTAATTGACTCAACTGCTTGAGCAACAAAAGCGTCAACATCACCGCCTTTTTCTTTATATTCAACAGCAAGTTTACCGATATCAACTTCTGCAGAACCAATGTTTTCAACTTTTGCTAAAGCTTCTAAAATTGGAAATGTATTTACAACAGAAAGCTCAACATCTACAACACGTGTACGACGGTGAGTTTTCAAAATTTGAATAACAGAACGGTTAATTAAAGAGCGACCGTAAACAGATACGACAATATTTTTTTCACGGTATAATTGACCGATTACGGCAATCATACGTTCCGCGATTTCTTCACGGTTTTTCCAACGGCCTTGGTGTTCAGCATGCAGGGCGATGATAGTGTCTTTGCTCACAGATACGTCCTCTAATTAATTATATCTAGGCGTGATTTTTTAAACCCCGTAATTGTAATGGAATTATCGACAAGAATGAATCAAAAGCTGACGTTAGTGACTAGATTTTCCTAAAATTCATCATAAATTCATAAAATACCTATAATTATTTTTTATTATCTTATTGTTTAAAGCAGCTAAATTTTTGCTTTTTCTTACTTTTTAGATTCTGATGCTCTAATCTTGAGCATCATTTTTTAATCTTTTCTGATATTTCGCGATGTTTAGCTGCAAATTTTTGGCTTTTTGACGTTGCTGATAAAGGTGAACTGCGCCTTCTAAAACGAGTACAAAGACTGCACACCAGATTGGAATATAAGTAAACCATTCTTCTTGGCCAATACTCTCCCCTAAAACTAGAGAAGCTAAAGCAAGCAAAACTGGTTCCAAATATCCTAAAAGTCCAAACACAACTAAGGGTAAAAAGCGACTTGCCAGAATATAACTTCCCAAACCAATAGCACTTAAAATTCCAAGCCCAATAATGATCAAAGTAAGACTCGGTTGATCTATAAATTTGCTATAAGGGAGTAAACCTGTATGGGTTAAATAAATCGCAATCGGCAAAATAATAACTAAGTCCCACCAAAAGCCGCCTAAATTGTCTGTTTTAATTTTTTTACGCAATAAAAAGTAGGCAGAATAGCCAACTGCAACCAATGCAGTTTCCCAAGCAATACTTCCTAAACGCCAGATTTCATGGCTCACGCCAATGACAGCAAGAATAATTGCGACCCATTGAAATTTAGAAATTTTTTCGCCATACAGCACACTTCCAGCTAATACTAAAACAAGCGGCAACAGAAAATATCCTAAAGATACTTGCAGGCCTCGCCCATGCATAGGCCCCCATAAAAACAGCCAAAGTTGGACTGAAGTTAAAACGGAGGTTGTAATTAACAACAATAATAAAGATGGCTTAGCCAAAATACGCTGGTAGATATTTTTGATATACGCTAAATCGCCACTCCACCACATAAACAAAGTTAGAAATGGGATTGTTGCAATAATCCGCCATCCAAAAGTTTGTTCACTATCAAGCTCGCCTAACAATTGAGTATAAAAATAAAGTACACCAAAAGTGACAGATGCCATGACAGACAAACTCACGCCCTTAAACATCACCACCCTCTTAGACTTTAGTAAAAACAGCTCACCACAATACTTGATTTATCCACTATAAAAAAGAAAAAACCATGTAAAAACATGGTTTTTTCTTAATCAGACATTTACATTTATTCTTTATGTTCTGTACGGATAATATCGCGAATATCAAAACCCAATGTTTTTGCATAATTTAGATATTCATCCACCACTTCTTGTTCAGGATGAGGAGTTCTTGATAATACCCAAAGATATTTACGAGAAGGTTCTCCTACTAAAACAGTTTGATAGTCTTCATCTATTTTTAAAATCCAGTAATCTCCGCGAATAACTGGAATCCATCGCACAGCTTCCGGTAAGAAACTCACCTTTAATTTGGTGTTATATGGCGGGTTAACCACGAATGCTTCACCAATAGATTGCTGTAATTGTTTTCTATTGTCATAGCAGCGGTTATCTACAACCACATTTCCATTTTCATTTAAGGTGTAAGTTGCAGATACGTTATAAGCACATTTTTTTTGGAAAAATGCAGGCTTACGGGCAACTTCATACCAAACACCTAAATATCGGTCCAGTTCAACTTTATAAACAGTTTGCAAGGGTTTCGGCTGAGCATAGACATAGGTTCCGACAGCTAAACCAGCCAAAACGACACCGCCCAACGCAATTTTAGCCAAACGCCAACTCGCTTGCGGAACATTATTTCTAAATGCCATTGTTGCCCTCAACGATTAGTTGTGAATACAAAAGAACTCAAATATCTACAGTAGCTTGTTTTTTAAACACATTATGTAGCGTTATGTATTCATTTATTGCAACATCTGCGCTTTTAATCGAAGAATTTCATCACGTATCCGCGCTGCTTGCTCAAACTGTAAATCTTTCGAGGCCTTTAACATGTCTTTTTCAAGCTTAGTAATATGTTTACTAAACAATTTAGGGTCTGAAAGAATATGTCTTTCATCAGCACTCAATGCTTGTGCTTGTTCAAGTACTTTTTCATCAATCTCGTCGTCTGAAAGTACCTCACCCGAGTCAATTTCTTTGACAGCCTGACGAACCGCACTACGTGGCGTAATACCATGCAACTCATTAAATTCAATTTGCTTGGCTCTACGGCGATCAGTTTCATCTATTGCCTTTTGCATAGAGTCAGTAATTCGGTCAGCATATAAAATTGCTTTACCTTTTACATTACGTGCAGCACGACCAATTGTCTGAATGAGTGAACGTTCCGAACGTAAAAAGCCCTCTTTATCTGCATCTAAAATAGCAACCAAAGAAACTTCTGGCATATCCAGACCTTCACGTAGCAGGTTAATACCGACTAAAACATCGAATACACCTGTACGTAATTCATGAATAATTTTGACACGTTCAACGGTATCAATATCTGAGTGGAGATAAGCCACCTTAACGCCATATTCTTTTAAATATGAAGTCAGATCTTCTGCCATACGCTTCGTTAAAGTCGTAATTAATACCCTTTCATTCAAATTCTTACGAATATTAATTTCCGAAAGAACATCATCCACTTGGGTTAAGACAGGACGAATCTCAATTTCAGGATCGATGAGACCTGTTGGACGTACAACCTGTTCAACGATCTGGTCTGACTTTTCTAATTCATATTTAGCAGGTGTTGCACTTACAAAAATGGTAGTCGGTACAATACGCTCCCACTCTTCAAACTTCATTGGACGGTTATCAAGCGCACTTGGTAAACGGAAGCCATAATTTACTAAGTTTTCTTTACGCGATCGGTCACCTTTATACATCGCTCCAATTTGCGGAACCGTAACGTGTGATTCATCAATAATCAGCAAAGCATCTTCTGGAATATAGTCAAATAAAGTCGGCGGAGCTTCACCAGATGGTCGTCCAGACAAATGACGTGAGTAATTTTCGATACCATTGGTATAACCCAACTGTTGCATCATTTCCAGATCGTAACGTGTCCGTTGCTCAATACGCTGTGCTTCGAGCAATTTGTCATGTTCACGGAAGAATTTAAGTTGATCTTGTAATTCATCCTTAATTGTATCGATGGCACGGGTTAGATGATCTTTTGGCGTTACATAGTGACTTTTTGGATAGATCGTTACCCGAGAAACTTTACGAACCATTTTACCAGTTAGCGGGTCAAACCAACGGATTGAGTCGACCTCATCATCAAATAGTTCAATGCGAATAGCATGTTGATCAGATTCTGCTGGAAAAATATCAATAATTTCGCCGCGAATTCGATATGTACCACGTAAGAATTCAAGTTCATTACGCGTATATTGCATTTCAACCAAACGGCGAATGATTTCATCACGGCTTACTCGGTCACCCTCGACCACATGCAGCAACATTTGCATATAAGCATTTGGGTCACCCAAACCATAAATTGCAGATACCGATGCGACAATAATTGCATCACGACGTTCTAATAAAGCTCGTGTTGCAGATAATCGCATCTGGTCAATGTGATCATTAATGGCCGCATCTTTTTCAATGAACGTATCCGAAGATGGAACGTAAGCTTCTGGTTGGTAGTAATCGTAATAACTTACAAAATATTCAACCGCATTATTAGGGAAGAAAGATTTAAACTCACCATAAAGTTGGGCAGCCAAAGTTTTGTTATGGGCCATCACAATTGTAGGGCGCTGTGTTTGAGCGATCACATTTGCCATGGTATAGGTCTTACCTGAGCCAGTTACCCCTAGCAATAACTGATTACGAAAACCATGCTCGATACCATTGACCAGCTTTTCAATTGCCTGTGGCTGATCACCTGCTGGCTGATAATGAGTGACCAAATCAAAAGGTTGATTTTCGTTCAAAGTTATCTCTCTTTATGAAAAAATTGAATTTAACGTCTCCCCTTTTAATGGGGATTTTTATCTTAATTTAAAGTGCAAATTGAGTTGGAAATTCAATGTAAAAGATTAAGCATCTTAACACTTGACCAATACTATAATCAGTTGCAACATGAAGCTATCCATTAAATAAAAAGCATAACCATGACCTATCAATATCATGATGAAAGTATTGTAACCGAACTTCCAGAAGATACAGTTTTTGTATTTGGTAGTAACCTTGCTGGACAGCATGGTAGCGGCGCAGCACGCGTTGCCAGTCAACACTTCGGAGCAGTTGAAGGTGTGGGGCGCGGCTGGGCTGGTCAAAGCTTTGCAATTCCAACTTTAAATGAACATATCCAACAAATGCCTCTTTCACAAATTGAGCACTACGTTGAAGATTTTAAGATATATGCAAAAAACCATCCTAAAATGAAATATTTTGTCACCGCTTTGGGTTGTGGCATCGCAGGTTATAAAGTTTCTGAAATTGCACCACTCTTTAAAGATATTGATCACAACGTTATCTTTCCAGAATCTTTTAAACCCTATGTTGAAGATAATGCAGTTTCACAATTTCCAACATTAACTCAAAAGATGGTAAAAAGTTTCATTAACGATGAAGTAATTTTTTACTTCAATCATGGAAGTGAATCTTTTGAAGAAGCCTTAGATAAAACAGATTTATCAGCTGCGGAAAAAGCAATTGCTCTTATTGTTTTAAATGAAGAGCTATACCCTCGAGATCGATATGGCCGAGGCCGTGATCATGAGCTTAGTGATATTTTAGGTAAGCTCAACGGTAAAATTTTTGATCTACACGGCAACTCTGAGGGTGCTATGATTTTTGTGAGTGCAGTCGTTGCACTCATGGAACTTTATGATTTTGACGAGCAAGACTTTATCAAATTATGGCGTGGTGAAAAGAATATTGACCACCCTATTAATCGTTAATTTCTCCAATAAACTTATGAGCTAAGCAGATAATATCTGCTTAGCTCATAAGTTTATTTTTACTTACATTTAATTTTCTTATTTTTAATTATTCTAATAAATTTAAGTTCTTTATATTCCCAAATCTTAATTTTTCTCATTATACTTTAAGGCAAACTGAATACTTAAAGAAACATATGGAAACTTTAGATTCTTCAATTTTTGACCTTAGCCCAATTCCAATGTGGATTGAGGATTTCAGTGAAGTTAAACAACAATTTGATCTATGGAGAAATCAAGGTATTGAAAACCTCCATGAATTTTTAAGCCAAAATAAAAATTTAATTATTGAATGTGCTCATAAAATTAAAATTGTTCGTGTGAATCAAAAAACATTAGAACTTTTTGAAGCAAAAACTCACGAAGAACTGTATTCGAGTTTAAATCTTATTTTTAAAAAAGAGATGTTTGAATCACATATTAATGAATTAGAAGAACTATGGAATGGTAAAACCCATTTTTCAAGTACGACTGTAAATTACACTTTATCGGGCAAACGTATTGATGTTCAGTTAAGAGGCTCAATTTTACCCGGTTCTGAATCGACCTTTGAACGTGTACTAATTACTACAGAAGACATTACACCTTATCAAAATGCGCTTCGTGAAGAAGAAAAAAATCGTCGCTTGGCTGAATCCATGTTTATCTATTCACCTACCTCTCTTTGGGTGGAAGATTTCAGCCGTATAAAAAATAGAATTGATCAACTTAGGCTATTGGGAATTGAAGATTTTAGAACTTTTCTAGATGTTCATCCTGAATTTGTCCGCCAGTGTGTAGAAGATATTCTAATTTTAGATGTTAATCAGGCAACTCTTGATTTATTTAAGGCTCCTGATAAGTCTACCCTCTTAAGAAATACACATAAGATTTTTGCGGAAGAAATGATTGAAACCTTTCGGGAGCAACTCATCGAATTATGGCAAGGTAATATTCATCATAAACGTGAAGCCATTAACTATGCTTTAGATGGCCAAATAAGAAATGTCTTGCTTCAATTTACGGTTTTTCCCGGTTATGAAGAAACTTGGGGGCTAGTACAAGTTGCACTTACAGATATTACCGCGCGGAAAAAAGCGGAAAACTATCTTGAATATTTGGGACAACACGATGTCCTGACCAAACTATATAACCGCGCTTTTTTTACAGAAGAACTTAACCGTTTAAACCGAAGCATTATTCGCCCTGTTTCTTCAATTTTCTTAGATATGAACGGATTAAAAGAAACCAATGATCAGTTTGGTCATGATATTGGGGATGGTTTATTGCGTCGCGTTGGAAATATTTTAAGTCAGGCCATTTTAAATACGCCCTATACCGCTTCTAGAATAGGTGGCGATGAATTTGTGATTTTAATGCCGGGGGCAGATGAGGCAAATGTTCTCATTATGCTTCAGACCATTCAGGAGCTTTTTAATATCGACAATCAATATTATTCAAGTCATCCAGTTCGGATTGCAATTGGACATGCAACTACTCAAACAAATGAACAAATTGAGGACATGTTAAAGCGAGCGGACCATCACATGTATCAAAAGAAAAAAAGTTATTATCAGGAAATTTTACTCAATCAATAAAAAAACAGGCATATTGCCTGTTTTTCAAAATTAGCGTTTTCCCATAGAACGACGCGTACCACGTGGAGGCATCCACGTTCTATCTGCGTATTGCTCTGGTTTAGGACGTACTTGGTTGTGTACCGCATCGTCGGCTTGATTGCTTTCATTCGGCATTGGGAATGGCAATTTCACCAAAGCCTTTTTCTGTTTTGGCTGTTGCTCAGTCATGATTCATTCTCGAAATTTCGATTGCGACTTATTATAAATGATTTTTATCATTTCTTTCCAAAAAAGCTTCAATTGAATAAAACAGCGACAAGTTCTTTCTTAAATCAAACTTTTTTACATCTAAAAATACCCACATCCGCAAATTACTTAATTTTTGCGATAAGATAGTATGCTTTTTATTTTTTAATCCCATAAGAGGAATATTGCCGTGGACGTACGTCTTTCTGATCGTGTCAATGCTATCAAACCGTCCCCTACACTTGCTGTAACCAACAAAGCTGCTGAACTTAAAGCTGCTGGCAAGAACGTGATTGGTTTAGGTGCTGGCGAACCAGACTTTGATACCCCGCAACACATCAAAGATGCTGCAATTGAAGCGATTAATAATGGTTTCACCAAATATACGGCTGTAGATGGTACTCCTGGGTTAAAAAAAGCAATTATTGCTAAATTTAAGCGTGATAATAATCTTGATTATCAAGCGAATCAGATTTTGGTTTCATGTGGTGGTAAGCAAAGCTTCTTTAACTTGGCACTTGCTCTATTAAACAAAGGCGATGAAGTTATCATTCCAGCACCTTTCTGGGTAAGTTATCCAGATATGGTCATTATTGCTGAAGGTACTCCAGTCATTGTGAAATGTGGTGAAGATCAACGTTTCAAAATCACTCCTGAACAATTAGAAGCTGCTATTACACCTAACACTCGCTTAGTTGTATTAAACAGCCCTTCTAACCCGACTGGTATGATTTATAGCAAAGCTGAATTAGAAGCTTTAGCTGAAGTTTTACGTCGCCACCCACAAGTATTTGTTGCATCTGACGATATGTATGAACCAATTCGTTGGGAAGATGAGTTCTACAACATCGCAACAGTTGCTCCAGATTTATATGACCGCACGATTGTTTTAAATGGTGTATCTAAAGCATATGCAATGACTGGTTGGCGTATTGGCTATGCAGCCGGTCCAGCAAAAATCATTGGGGCAATGAAAAAAATCCAATCTCAATCAACTTCTAACCCAACTTCTATTTCGCAAGTTGCTGCTGAAGCTGCATTGAATGGTCCACAAGATGTTTTAGAGCCAATGATTGAAGCGTTTAAACGCCGTCATGACTTAGTTGTAAACGGCTTAAATGACATCAAAGGTATCTCTTGCTTACCTGCTGATGGCGCTTTCTATGCCTATGCAAACATTCGCCCTCTTATTCGTGCAAAAGGCTTAAAATCTTGCACAGAGTTCTCTGAATGGTTACTAGAAGAAACTGGCGTAGCAGTAGTACCTGGTGATGCATTTGGTTTAGGCGGCTTTATGCGCATTTCATATGCTACAGCTGACGAAGTACTTGTTGATGCGTTAGCACGTATCAAAAAAGCTGCTGACTCAATTGAAGGTGTAGATGCTGCGATTGCATCTATTGAAGCTGAAAAAGCTGCGAAATAATCTGCATTTTGCATAAAAAGGGTTCTCTTTAGGGAACCCTTTTTTAATTGATCTATGCTTTGTTTTTCTTTGGCACCATATAAATAACCAGAAAAATTCCAAACAAAACCATAAAACCAGAGAAAATCACTCGGCCTGTTACAGCTTCATTCACAAATAAGCTTCCACCTATAATTGCCAAACATGGCACACTCAACTGCACAGTACTGGCCGTCATTCGATCAATATGCTTCAAAATTGCATACCAGAGTACATAAGCTACACTTGAAGTCACACCACCAGACAAAATTGCTAATACCCACCCCTGCAAATCAATATACCGCTCTTGATTAAGCAATACATTTGCCAAAAAAACGATTGGCACAGCTAATGTAAAGTTTGCCAATGTACTGCCGACAGGCTGCGTCATATTACGACCCACGATGCTGTAACCCGCCCATGCCAAACCAGATATCACCATAATTAGAGCATATCCCCAATCAGGCGCATGAGCACCCGGTAATAGCAAAACAATGATTCCAGCTAAAGCAATACATAAGCCTATACCACGGTATATACCAATCTGCTCACCATGCCAATAACCGTAAAGCACCATAGTCAGCTGTACAACGCCAAACAATAGTAAAGCACCGATACCAGCATCGATTTGAAGATAGGCGCACGAAAATGCCAAAATATAAATCGCTAGAAAAAATGCGTTTTTTAGACTCCATTGGACTTTGGCTTGAGGTGATTTTGAATATGAAAATAGCCCCAATAAAACAACTGCACCACTTACTACTCTTACTAGACTAAAACTCATTGGGTCAATATGATGCCCTGCTAGAGCCAAACGGCACAACACGGAGTTTGCTGCAAAAGCCATCATTGCTAGTGCAATTTTTAAAAGCATTATCCCTATGCTCCTGCTATTTTTTTATAGTGTATAAGAAGAACCTCTTATCTATCTAATTCATTATGCAACTCATTTAATTCAATTTTTATAATAAAGGAATATTATATTAGATTGACAAGTTTCGAAGATTCACCTTATCAGTTCATTTTTTAACTATAGAATTGACATATCGATGACTTAATAATAGGCTAATATCAAGTTCCATTTTAGAACCTAAAGAATTAAAGGACTCAAAAAATGAAAAATCCGATGGAAATGACTGGCCTTGAATTTTTACAAGCCATGATAGATGGCCACATTCCAGCAGCGAGTATTAGTAAAACCATACCTATGCAACCTTCTGAAATTTCAGAAGGATCTGTTACTTTCAAAGCCCAAGCAGATCATAACCATCTAAATCCACTCGGTGGCGTACATGGTGGTTTTGCTGCCACAGTTCTAGATTCGGTGACTGGTTGTGCAGTACATACGATGTTACCTGCGGGTGTAGGCTATGGCACAATCGACCTTAACGTGAAAATGTGCCGCCCCATTCCAAAGAACCATCCTTTAATTGCGACAGGAAAAGTTATTAATTTAAGTAAAAATTTAGGTATTTCCGAAGGAAAGATTATTGATGAGGAAGGTAAACTGTATGCCTATGCAACAGCAACCTGCATGATTATTCGTCCCTAAGAATTAAAGGCAGCCTTAAACCGCTGCCTTTTTTATTGAGTAATTTTGATTATTTGGACGTTCACAAGTTTGCGCAATCACATAAGGCGACCAAATATTTTTAAGTTGAAGTTCTATAATTTCTTGATGCTCAGTAGACCAAGCTAACACTTTATTTTTACCCAACAATAACTCCCCTTCCAATTGAAAAATATATAGAGATTTAGAGGAGTTTAATAATTTCGAGCTTTTTAAAATTTTAAGTGAATTATGCACGTTCCATTTAGAACTCAACCAAAGTTGCAGTAAATCACCTAAATATAAATTCTGTTTTTTGAAAGGATAAGCATCAATCCATGCATCTTCTACAGGTGTGTAATAAGATTCTGATTGAGTTAAGACATTAAGATAATTTTGTTGATAAAAATCAAAATTAGAAAAAATAGAAGCGATCGTAAGCGTTTTCATACTTATCTCCGATTTAGCCATTTTAGTGCTGGCAAGTTGGTTTAAATCCACACTGTTTGGATTTCTCCAAACGCTTGTTCTTTCTTGAATCTAGCAACTGAATTTTTAAAGTGCAAGTAATTTCTTAACACAGCACCCAACTGATCAAATAAAAAGCATACAACACAAAAATGAAGTAAACATGACAATTTAGACTTGACCCTTCTCAAAATCTCCTTATAATCGCATGCAGATTCTCCCATAGCTCAGTCGGTAGAGCGACGGACTGTTAATCCGCAGGTCCCTGGTTCGAGCCCAGGTGGGAGAGCCAAATACTAAAAAGCCCGCAGCATTAAAGCGGGCTTTTTTTTGCCATAATTTTATTAATAGCTATAAAAAAATCCCCTATCAATATAGAGGATTTAATTTTCATGCTTGAACCCATTTAGTTAGCTTAATGATCTAATCTAAGTTTGAAAAAGATATTCCTTTCTTAAATCATTATTCCATTTCAACCACTTTTAAAGGATTAAAAGACTGGCTGGTCGGCATCATTTCAATACGATTAATATTAATGTGCGGAGGTTGTGAAGCAACCCAAGCTACCGTATTTGCAATATCTTCAGGCAAGATTGGATTCTTTTTATCATAAAGACTGTTCACTTTCTCTTGGTCACCTTTAAAACGTACCAAAGAAAACTCTGTACCCCCACAAAGCCCTGGTTCAATGTTAGTTACTCGAATGCCCGTACCTGATAGATCAGCTCGAAGGTTTAAACTAAATTGCTCCACGAATGCTTTCGTTGCACCGTAAACGTTACCACCCGGATATGGGTATGTACCTGCAATTGATCCCATATTAATAATTAAGCCAGACTTTTTCTTTACCATGCTTGGCAAAATTAATCGGGTAACAGTAATAAGCCCCTTAACATTGGTATCAATCATAGTGTACCAATCATCTAAATCTGATTTATCGGCTGACTCCAACCCTAATGCTAGACCAGCATTATTTACCAATAAATCAATTTGACTGATTTGAAATTCGGCTGGTAAATCAACTAGTGCCTTATTTATATTTTCTACAGTATCTGTCATGTCAAATACTAAAGGATAGAACTTTTCACCAAGCTCTTGTTGTAATTCTTTTAGCTTTTCTTCCCGTCTTCCACAGCCAATAACTTTGTAACCTGACTCAATCAGTTTTTTTGAAATACTATAACCAAAGCCCGCAGAGGCACCTGTAACTAATGCTAACATTCTTATATCCTTAAAATATTCGACTAATTTAGTTGAACCAATTATGAACAAAACTATCTTTATATTTACATAATATTCGTTATTACTTTAAAAAATAAAAGCAGAACACGCCTAACACCGAAGGTATAAAGCTTACTTAATAAAAAGTTTACCTTTCACGGTAAACTTTTTATTAAAACTTCTAATATTATGCAGGCACGCCACTGTGAAAACGGAAGGTATCATCAGGCGTTAAAATCAGATTCTTTTCAACCTCACGAATATGATCAATGCGCTGCTGAATATCCTCTTTAGGATTTTTCATTTTTGCAGTTTTTGCAACATCAAGTGCAAGTGCCAAGTAGTCCTCAAAATGACGAGACTCCGACTTAAGCAAATAGCGATAATAGCGTCCTAACTCATCATCTACACGTGGAGCAAGAGCATGAAAGCGTTCGCATGAGCGCGCCTCAACAAAAGCACCTACCACAAGTACATCAATTAAAGCCTCTGGCTCATAAGTACGAATCTCTTTACGCAACCCACCAGCATAGCGCCCTGCACTTAAGCCATCCCATTTCTGACCACGCTTAGCCATAAGCTCAAGCACTTGTTCATAATGAAGCATTTCTTCCCGTACCAGCTGCGCAAGCTTTACTTGCAAATCAGGGAAGAAGCTATAACGGAACATTAAGTTCATTGCTGTACTAGCTGCTTTTTTTTCACAATTAGCATGATCTTGCATCAAAATATCTAGATTATTGATTGCCTCATCTAACCATGCTTTTGGCGTTTGACAGCCTAAAAAAGCCAAAACAGGTTGCATTAATTCATCGTAATTGATACTCGACATAACTAATTAACCTGCCACCTGAATTGCTGCTTTCATATCTTTAACAGCTTGAACCAGCCCCACAAAAACACTATCTGCAATAATTGAGTGCCCAATGTTTAACTCGTGAATTTGTGAGATAGCAGCAATTGGAGCAATATTCTTAAGGTTAAGGCCATGACCAGCATTTACAACCAAACCTTTTGAAGCTGCGTATTCAACACCTTTGATAATACGCGCCAGCTCAGCTTGTTGATCTTGCTCTGTTGCCGCATCTGCATATGCACCCGTATGTAACTCAATCGTAGGTGCACCACATGCAACTGCTGCATCAATTTGAGCTAAATCCGCATCAATAAATAATGATACGTCGCAGCCAATAGCAGCTAAAGTCTGAGTTGCAGCTTTAACTTTTTCAAAGTTACCTACTACATCTAAACCACCTTCAGTGGTTACTTCTTGGCGTCTTTCAGGAACAAAACAAACATGCTGTGGCTGAATTTCTTTCGCAAACTCGACCATTTCATCAGTAACAGCTAACTCAAGATTCATACGTGTTTTTAATAATGGACGCATGCGGCGTACGTCATCATCTTGAATATGGCGACGGTCTTCACGCAAATGCAAAGTAATGCCCTCTGCACCGGCTTGTTCACAAATAAGAGCAGCTTCTACAGGATCTGGGTAAGTAGTACCGCGCGCCTGTCTCAAAGTAGCAACATGGTCTATGTTTACACCAAGCAATGCAGCCATAAATAAATCCTAATTACGATTGAGTTTGAGTGTTTTGAATCCACAATTGTCGACTTTTTAGGGGACGATCACCTAAAAGCGATGTAATCATTTGACGGTATAGTTTACCTAATAATTGCAATTGTTCGAGAGAAAAATCCTGCCCTTGCTCATAATCCAACATAGACAAAATCGCTTTCCCTGACAAAGAAGAACGACTCGCCTGCACAACAGGAGCGAAACCTTCTGTCACTTGAAATTGATAAAACTGATGAGCCTGAATCGGCTGTTGTTGGGTATCGACTGAGAAATCAATCGCGTATCCAAGTTCAGGAAGTAAAACATGCTCGAACTGGCGCAAAATCTGCCGAAGAAAAAGGTCAGGATTTTCGTGGGAAGATAATTGTTGTAATTGAAGTAACGTTAACTGATATTGCTCAAACGTTTGTGGCATTGTCTCTTCTAAGGGACAAAGTCTAAGAACAACTTCATTTAAATAAAATCCAGCAAAAAAAGCATCACCAAAAAAGAAAACAGGCTGATTTAAGATTTCAAGCTTTGTAAAGTTTTTCAGCTCACTTTTACCCGTGGCTTGCAAGCGGATAGGCTGATATTGAGGGGGCGGAGTCTGTCTTAAAATACCATCGACTCGCCCATACTCTTGAGTAAAAAGATGCACAATATGACTTTTTTCACGGTACTTACGGTGATGAATCATATATCCATGGAGGACTTCATTGCGCATCATAAAAAGAAACTATTCCTCAGATTCTTTTTCTTTTTTGTCATCCTCATCATCACCATCAGGAATTACCGCCCCTACAACAGCCGCTGTACCTTTAACAACACCTTTTGTAGTTTTATAGGCGATACCTACTGGTACGGTTACAAGCTTATATACACAACCTTGTAACATCAATGTACATCCAACTATAGCGACCAATGATGTAATTGTTTTCATACCAGCATCCTTATCCTTTAGATATCACTATACCCTAAGCTTTTTAAAGCACGCTCATCATCAGACCAGCCACCTTTAACTTTAACCCACAAAGTAAGCATGATCTTTTGCTCAAACATTTTTTCCATGTCTTTACGAGCATCCATACCGATTGTTTTAAGCTTGGCACCTTTTTCACCAATCACAATCGCTTTTTGGCCTGCACGATCTACAAAAATCGTTGCATCAATATAAGTACAAGCTGGTTTTAAACGACCAGTTTTTTCATTAACAGTCTCTTCTTCCGTTTTGAAAGATTCAATTTGTACTGTTAAATCATAAGGTAATTCTTCACCTAACTGACGCATGATTTTTTCGCGAATAATTTCGCTAGCTAAAAAGCGTTCAGAACGGTCAGTAATCTGATCAAATGAATACAAAGGCGCTTGGTAAGGAAGATACTTCTCAATCGTTTCGCTCAAGTGTTCCAAATTTGCTCCGCGTAATGCAGATACAGGAACGATCTCGGCAAAATTCATAAGCTTAGCGCGCTCTTGAATCAAAGGCAGAATATCTCTTTTATCTTCAAAAGTATCAGCTTTGTTAATCACCAAAATAACTGGCATTTCAGCATTCTTGAGTTTTTCAAGCACTAAGTCGTCATTTTGCGTCCACTTATAAGCATCAATAACAAATAAGACCAAATTGACGTCGCGTAATGCAGAATGAGCTGCACGGTTCATCATTTTATTAATAGCGCGCACTTCTTTTTTATGCATACCCGGGGTATCTACATATACCGCCTGCATTTTTTCACGCGAATCAATACCAATAATTTTATGACGTGTTGTTTGAGGTTTACGCGAAGTAATAGAAAGCTTTTGACCTAACAAATGGTTCATGAGGGTAGATTTACCCACATTTGGACGTCCCACAATCGCCACAAATCCGCTCTTAAAATCCGAAGGAATTGTTACGCCTTTGGAACTAAAAAATTGATCAATCAGATTATTAGGATCTTGGTTCTCATTTGAATCTGGATTGATTTGATCAGAATGCATCGACATGCAGGTTATTGCTCCAATAACTTTAAAATTTCCGCCGCTGCTGCCTGCTCGGCAAAACGACGACTTGAACCCTCACCATGAATCTTTGATAAGCCATCTATCAAACATTCAACTTTAAAGTGCTGGTGAGGTGCATCACCCTGAATATCTACAACCTCGTAAACAGGGAGAGGTTTTTTACGTGCTTGTAGATACTCTTGTAAACGTGATTTAGGGTCTTTAAGTTGATCCGTAGGCTCAATATGGTCTAAATACGGTACATACCATTTTAGCACAATATCTGTAAGTAAGTTGAGATCACCACTATCAATATAAATTGCACCAATAATGGCTTCTACCGTGTCAGCCAATATTGACTCACGATGATGACCACCAGATTTCAATTCACC
The DNA here is from genome assembly GCF_056314305.1 of Acinetobacter sp. DMC2. Lineage (NCBI taxonomy): Bacteria > Pseudomonadati > Pseudomonadota > Gammaproteobacteria > Moraxellales > Moraxellaceae > Acinetobacter > Acinetobacter sp. DMC2. The sequence goes on from NZ_JBQUYP010000001.1 coordinate 727,915, forward strand.
CGTACTTAATATTAAACACCGACTAAGTTGCAAATCGGTTGCAATCTTACCTAACGCTTCCTGACGCACTAAAGTCGCTCGCATACGCGTTAGGCGACCTTCGTTTTCATTTGGATAGGCATGATATAGATAATTGGCAATAATCATGCCTAATAATGAATCGCCTAAAAACTCCAAGCGCTCGTAATTGTATTTATGACTCACCGAACGATGAGTCAAAGCTAACTGTAACAATTCAAGCTGCTTGAATTGATATCCGATTCGACTCAATAAGCGAGGATCACTTAGTTTGAACTGATGTTTTATCAAAACTCTTCTCAAATGTTAAAACTAAATCAATATTTGATAAGAAGGGTTTTCTTACCTCATATTTCTTTTGGACTTTTAGACCAGACTCATTAAACACTTGCGCAATCTCTTTAAAATGAAGATCACGAATATTGTTCATTTCCAGTCGCTGATCCATTTGTGTCATAAACTTCTGTGGGGTGATGTCAGAAGAGCTTTCTTGTAAAAGCTCTTCTATTTGATTATTAATCAATCGATCATCCCAATATGCTGGCCAAACTGCAAGTACAGCTTTTACTGCAACCGCAAATATAACCACCCCAAATAAAATTGCTAAATACGAAGTACCTTGTTGTGCCTTACGCATTTCTTTTTTTCCTAATGGTTGTTTTTAATCTATTTTTCCATTTCGGCCAAAGTTAGGAAGATGTAAACCCGGTTCTTTATGCATCCAGACATAGAATGCTCGTCCTGTTAAATTTTCTTCAGGAACAAAGCCCCAGAAACGACTGTCTGCACTTTGATCACGGTTATCCCCCATTGCAAAGTAATGTCCTTTTGGAACAGTCACTTCCCAATATAAACCGTCTTGGTTTGCATATTTACCATTTTCAACATAGTTGATAAACGGTGCTTGACGCGCCACATTTACGCCTTCAAGTTCACGCATTGTAAAGGTGTGCGTACCAATCGTCTCTTTATGATAAATAGACGTTGGTGTATCTAATACATCTTTTTCACGGCTAAACTGTGTTAATACTTTCGGTACTTTTTGTCCGTTAATAATCAATTGTCCATGATCATAAACAAGATGATCGCCTGGCAAACCGATTACACGTTTAATATAACTAATGGTAGGTTGAGGTGGATAACGGAATACAATCACATCACCACGCTTTGGTTCTCCCACATCAATAATTTTCTTATTGACGATAGGTAAACGCACACCATAATCAAATTTATTGACCAGAATAAAATCACCAGTTTCTAAAGTAGGTACCATAGAGTCCGATGGAATATTAAATGGTTCGTAAAGGAATGAACGAAGTACAAGTACTACAGCTAAAACTGGCCAAAAGTCATAAGCCCATGTAATAACAAAATTTTCGTTCCCGCGCCCTTTATTTGCACGCTGTTTGAATACAAGTTTATCTAACAACCACACTGCAAATAGAATCAGCGTAACTGGAACAAGAATTAAATTAAAATCAAAATCCACACGACCTCACTCGCAGCCTAGCTGCTTGTCTTAAAGTAGGGAAAAGTAATGTCTTACTTCCCCCGACCTTCATTTCTTATCTTTCTACTTTCAATACAGCCAAGAACGCTTCTTGTGGAATTTCAACGCTTCCCACTTGTTTCATACGTTTCTTACCTTCTTTTTGTTTAGAAAGTAGTTTTTTCTTACGTGAAACGTCACCACCATAACATTTTGCTAATACGTTTTTACGCATCGCTTTTACAGTAGAACGAGCAATAATTTGTGCACCGATAGCTGCTTGAATAGCAACGTCGTACATTTGGCGAGGAATCAAATCTTTCATTTTCTCAACCAATGCAATACCACGATGACGCGCGTCATTACGGTGACAAATCATAGCCAAGGCATCAACCTTGTCACTATTAATTAATACATCAACCTTAACTAAAGCTGAACTTTCAAAACGTACAAAGTTATAGTCTAGCGATGCAAAACCACGCGAGCATGATTTTAATTTATCAAAGAAATCCATAACGACTTCAGCCATCGGGATTTCAAAGGTAATAGAAACTTGATTACCCAAGAATTTCATATCTTTTTGAACACCACGGCGTTCAATACAAAGGGTCATTACATTGCCTAAGTACTCTTGCGGAACAAGGATATGACATTCTGCAATCGGTTCACGCAAATCTTCTACCGTAGATCCGTCTGGCATTTTTGATGGACTGTCGATATAAATCGTTTCGCCCTTCTTGGTTAATGCTTCATAAATTACAGTAGGCGCAGAACTGATGAGATCAAGATCGTACTCACGCTCTAAACGCTCTTGTACAATCTCCATGTGTAGCATTCCTAAGAAGCCACAGCGGAAACCGAAACCTAATGCATCAGAACTTTCTGGTTCAAAGAATAAAGCTGAGTCGTTAATTTGTAATTTTTGTAGCGCTTCACGGAATGGCTCAAAATCACTTGCATCAATTGGGAAAAGACCAGCATAAACCTGTGGTTTAACCTTTTTGAAACCCGGTAAAATCGCAACATCAGGTGTAGATGCAAGCGTAATCGTGTCACCTACTGGCGCACCAAAAATATCTTTAATACCCGCAATTACAAAACCTACTTCACCAGCTTCAAGGATATCTGTTTCTGTATGTTTCGGATTAAACACACCCACTGAAGTTACCGGATGAGTTTGACCTGTCGATTTAACCAACATTTTGTCGCCCTTACGGATACGACCTTGTTTAATACGTACAAGAGAAACTACACCTAGGTAGTTATCAAACCATGAGTCGATAATTAATGCTTGTAATGGAGCATCACGATCGCCTTCAGGTGCTGGAATAACATCGACTAAACGCTCTAAAACACCTTCCACACCCAAACCGGTTTTTGCTGAACAGGTTGGTGCATCAGTTGCTTCAATTCCGATAATTTCTTCAATTTCATGAATTACACGTTCAGGTTCAGCCTGAGGCAAATCAATTTTATTTAAAATAGGAAGAACTTCGAGACCTTGTTCAATCGCGGTATAACAGTTTGCAACTGATTGTGCTTCTACACCTTGTGCAGCATCTACAACCAATAACGCACCTTCACATGCAGCTAATGAACGAGAAACTTCATACGAGAAGTCTACGTGTCCTGGAGTATCAATAAAGTTAAGTTGATATTCCTGACCATTAGGATGAGTATAATATAGCGTGACTGAAGCGGCTTTAATGGTAATCCCACGTTCGCGCTCAAGCTCCATTGAGTCCAAGACTTGAGCTTGCATTTCACGATCTTGTAGGCCACCACACATCTGAATAAAACGGTCAGCCAATGTAGACTTACCATGGTCAATGTGGGCAATAATCGAGAAATTTCGTATATTTTTGATATCGACGGATTTTTTAGCTTGCGCCATGGGTTACCTTGAGAAAATATAGAGTGCTATGTAGCTTGTTTTAATACACAGCCAAAGCAGTTAAATAAATTGCGTGAGATTATAGCAGATGGATATTTTAAAGTATCCAAAATAATCATGAGCTTTGTACTTATGTTTTAAAAATGACAATCACAGTGAGCCTATTGTTTCAGGTTATTGGGCATAAGAAATAGTAAAATCATAAGGGTTTATGCTTGAGTCAAGCGGCTTGTATGCATGGGTAAAAGTTGGTGACATTCGCTTTGGACGTCCTGTAGCAATTTCAATACATGCCCATTTTGTATTTCCAACAAATAATACGGCCTGATCTGATGGACGGAAAAATACATATTGGCGGAACGAATAAAGAGCATTGATACCATCTAACCATGTGCGTAATACAATTTGTTCGCCTTCAAATGCAGCTTTACGATATTGCACATGATGTTCAACCGCGACCATTGCATGTTTTAGTTCAAGATATTTTGTTACCCCGACTCCTAAGGTCTCAACATGAGCAGCAGCTACATCTTGCATCCACTGTACATACATCACATTATTCACATGTCCTAAAGCATCAATATGATGTGGCTGCACCTGAATATATAAATCAAAAATACTACTCACAAATGTTCACTCTTATTTATTAACTTTTAAACTGAAATAAGTGTAGGTAGATATCACTATACGCTCAAGATAAATAACAAAAAACCACCCATGTTTAGGGTGGCTCATTGTTTCTTTTTTAAGTTTACTGGATACGTAAACCAAGCATTGCGCGTTGTCCCTGACGAATAATTGCAACACGCGCTACCGTATTTTTTTGCAAGTTAGAAACGACTTTTGCAAAATCCTGACTATTTAAAATCTGGTTATTGTTGACTTGAACAATCACATCACCCGGAATGATATTTGACAATGATGCTAAGCCACCACGGCGAACATCTTGTACATAGATACCACCTTTTACACTTAAAGCACTTTTTTCTGGCTCAGCTAAATCACGAATGCTCATTCCTAAAACTGGACCTTTAGATACCGTACTTTGCGCACCTGTGGCAGGCGTTTCATCTGGAGCAGTCGTTAAAGTTGCTGAAATATTACGGGTTTTATCATCACGTAATACTTCAAACTGAACAGTTTGATTTGGCTGTACTTTGTTTAATGCGTAGAGTAATTCACTGGTGCGCGATACTGGATTACCGTTATATTTCAAAATCACGTCACCAGCTCGCAAGCCTGCTTTTTGTGCAGGTGAGTTCGGAGAAATTTGAGTAATTAAAGCACCTTCAGGTTTTGGTAACTTGTAAGCATCGGCAAGGTTGCGGTCAATGTCTTGCATCATCACACCAAGATAAGAGCGTGTTACCTTACCTTTAGTTTTAAGCTGTTCGGCTACATCCATCGCTACGTCAATCGGGATAGAGAAAGACAAGCCCATATAGCCGCCAGTACCACTAAATATTCGAGAGTTTACCCCGACTACTTCACCATTTTGGTTAAATAGTGGACCACCAGAGTTACCTGGGTTTAGCGCAACGTCAGTTTGAATAAATGGTACCGAAGTTTCACCACTCATATTTCGTGATTTAGCACTCACAATACCTGCCGATGCAGAGTAGTCAAAACCGAAAGGAGAACCAATTGCTAAAACTGGCTCTCCCACTCGCAAACGGTCAACATTTCCTACGCGTAAAGCTGGATAGCTATTTCCAGTCACCTTTAACAATGCAACGTCTGTACGCTCATCACTCCCAACCACAGTTGCATCAATTTCACGGCGGTCATTTAAAGTAATACTAATGCGTGAGGCATTTTCAATCACATGGTGGTTGGTGAGAAGGTAGCCATCTTTACTAATAAAGAATGCACTACCGTATGCTGTTTTTTCTTGTGGACCCTGTTGCTGTGGAATGATGACCTGATTTCCAAAGAAACGTTTCAAAATTTCAGGGACTTGCTGCTGCAACAGTTCATCCTGAGTCATTTTTTTTACGACGTTTACACTCACCACTGCTGGACTAACTTGTTCAACGAGGTTTGAAAAATCAACAGCAGCATTTGCCTGAACAGCAGCAACTGTAAATACCGCTGCATACATTCCTTGTTGTAAATAGCGAGTTTTCATTCGGTGCTCACCCACAATTGGTCTACGAGAATAAGAATAAAACTGTTGTATCACAACGCTTTGGGGTTGTGCGTAACAATATGTTTATTTGTAAGGCATCCTTACAATCATTATTTTACGCATTGCAACTTTTTAAGCCAATTGCAATTTTTCTCTGAGTTAGAGCGCTTAAGCTCTTGCCTTTTTAGATAAAAAGGGGTGTCATTAGCGGACGTTTTAGATTGTTGCGAATGGACATGCCTAATTTACAGACAATTCACCACTTTGACGTGATTATTGTGGGCAGCGGCGGTGCTGGTTTAAGTCTGGCTTTATCGTTACCAAATCATTTTAATATTGCAGTTTTAGCCAAAGCTGCTTTAACCGAAGCAAGTACCTTCTATGCTCAAGGTGGTGTTGCTGCTGTTCTTGATGAGACTGACTCTATTCAACAGCACATTAATGACACTATGATTGCAGGTGCTCATTTATGTGAAATGGATGCGGTACAACATACCGTAGAAGGCGGTCGTCCTTCTGTTGATTTTCTTTTAAAGCAAGGTGTGCAATTTACTTTAGATGAAGATGAACAACTTCATTTAACGCGCGAAGGTGGCCATTCACAGCGACGCATTATCCATTCTGCTGATGCAACAGGTAAAGCCATTTCAACCACCTTGGTTGAACGTGCCAAAGAACGTAAAAATATTACTATTTTTGAAAATTACATTGCGATTGATTTAATTACATCGCATAAATTAGGTCATACAGATCAAGCAAATCGCGCTATTGGTTTATATGCATTAGATGAAAATACCGAAAAGGTTCATACTTTCCTTGCACCATTTACCGCACTTGCTTGCGGTGGTGCGATGAAGGCTTATATGTATACATCTAATCCAGATATTGCTACGGGTGATGGTATTGCAATGGCTTATCGTTCAGGTTGCCGTGTAGCGAATATGGAATTTAATCAGTTCCATCCAACTTGCCTGTACCATCCCCAAGCCCGCTCTTTCTTAATTACAGAAGCCATGCGTGGTGAAGGTGCTTACTTACGCTTGCCAGATGGCGAGCGTTTTATGCTACGTTTTGATGATCGTGCAGAACTGGCTCCTCGCGATATTGTGGCACGTACCATTGACCATGAAATTAAACGCCTCGGTATTCGTCATGTGTGGTTGGACATTACACATAAATCACCAGAGTTTATCAAAGAGCACTTCCCTACACTTTATGCGCGATTGCTAGAGTTAGGTATCGACATTACCAAAGACATGATTCCAGTGGTACCAGCAGCGCACTATACATGTGGTGGTGTCGTGGTTGACTCAAATAGCCAGACGGATATTGAAGGTCTATATGCGATTGGTGAAACGTCTTATACCGGTTTACATGGTGCAAACCGTATGGCAAGTAACTCATTACTTGAGTGCTTCGTTTACGGCATGAGTGCAGCAAAAGATATCGAAAATAAATTTGATGAAAACTTCAAATTACCTGAAGTACCAACTTGGGATGACTCACAAGTAACCAACCCTGATGAAGATGTGGTGATTTTACAAAACTGGGATGAGTTACGTTCGACCATGTGGAACTATGTTGGTATTGTAAGAACTACAAAACGTTTAGAACGTGCTTTACACCGTATTGAAATGTTAAAGCGTGAAATCACTGAGTATTATCAAGACTACCGTGTTAGCAAAAACCTAATTGAGCTGCGTAACCTTGTTTTAGTATCTGAGATGATTGTGCGCTGTGCTATGCAACGCAAAGAATCACGTGGTCTACATTACACGCTTGATTATCCAGAAACTTCGAGTGAGATTCGTAAAACAGTTTTAACTCCTCCAAATTTTGCAGTAGAACAGCCATTAGTTAATACTGATATTTAAACTGTTCTTCTAAAAAAAAGCACAGTTCAGACTGTGCTTTTTATTTGCTTTGATATTTATGATTTAGGTGGAATTGAATAAGTCGCGGTCACATGTGCAACGGGATCTTCTAGCCCGACTGAATAAATCCAGACCTCTCCCACCACCAAGCTCTTTCCGACTTTCATGAGCTTACACTTACTGCGTAGGTCTTGATCACCTGCGGGTTTTCTTAGAAAATTAATATTAAAATTGGTCGTTACAGCTAAACCGATAATTCCGATTTCACCTAATATTGCAATATATAAAGCAAAATCAGCCAAAGTCATCATGGTTGGACCAGATATGGTACCACCGGGCCGTTGATGTCTTTGATCGACATGATAATAAACGACAGCAGCTTTAGGCGTGACTGATTCAATCGTGCAATGTTCAAGACTGGGTGGAAATTCCTTTTCAAGAAATGCCACGATTTCTTCTTTTGAACTTTTCATCCTTGTTATTCTTCAATCTATAAAATCATATGTAAGATAGCATAAGAAAATAACAGATCTTTTCTATGACGATTTAAATCAGAATTAACGTCATCTTTAACCACTCCCATTTTTATAAGAGTGGCTCATCCAAATGCTTATCCTAAATATTGCAATGCCTGTTCGAACACCTGATCAGGACTTCGTGTTGCATCTATTCGCTTAATACGTTCTGGTTCAGCTTTCCATAAGGTTTCATAGCCTTCACGAACCTTAGTAAAGAAGCTTAACTTTTCTTGTTCAAAACGGTCTAATGCTCCACGTTCACGCGCACGGTTCATACCAAGTTCAATCGGTGCATCTAACCAGAAAGTCACCTCAGGCATACGCGAAACAAAGTTCTGATTTAAAAGCTGTAATTTATCTTGGCTTAAACCACGACCAGAACATTGATAAGCAAAACTTGCATCAGTAAAACGATCACTTAATACAATTTTGTTTGCTTCTAGAGCGGGCAAAATAACCTGCTGTAAATGTTGAGCACGCGCCGCATAAATAAGCAATAGTTCAGTATCATGACTCATGTTTTCATCATGATTCACTGCTAAAAGCATTGAACGAATTTGTTCAGCTAGCGGCGTCCCACCCGGCTCTCGAGTTAAAACAACTTGTTTACCTTGTTGTTCAAAATACTGATGAATTTTTCGAATGAGTGTAGTTTTACCTACCCCTTCCGTGCCTTCAAAGCTAATAAACATCTCTTTTCCTTATTTCTTCGATCTCAACACGGATAAATAGTCCTGCACCGCTTGATTATGCGCTTGCAAACTTGCCGTAAATTTATGTCCACCATTACCAGTCGCTACAAAATAGATGTTGTTTGAATTATCTGGATGTAACGCTGCTTCAATCGCTTTTTGGCTTGGTAAAGCAATTGGAGTTGGAGGCAAACCATTAATGGTATAGGTATTATATGGCGTTGGGGTACGCAGGTCTTCTCGGGTAATATTGCCTTTATAGTTATTACCCATACCGTAAATAACCGTAGGATCTGTTTGTAAACGCATACCGAGTTTTAAACGGCGGACAAAAACGCCAGAAACTTGTGTAAGTTCACTGTCTAAACTTGTTTCTTTCTCAACAATAGAAGCCATAATTAATGCTTCATATTTGTCTTTATAAGGTAAATTCGGCGCGCGTTTTGCCCAAGCTGCATCGAGAGCTTTTATTTGACGATGATATAAATCGGTAAGAATTTTCTTGTCAGTCTCGCCTTTGGCAAAGAAATAAGTATTCGGCGCGAACAAGCCTTCTGGATGATCGTAAGGAATTCCAAGCGCTTTCATAAGCTGATCGTTAGGTAAATCCAATATTGTATTTTTTACATTTTTATCATTTTTGAGTGCAGTAATAAGCTGCTTAAAAGTTGTACCTTCAATGACCAAAACACGGTTCATCTGAGCATTATCAGCGTCAGATAACATCTCTAATACTTGTCTTACACTCATCCCTTGCTCAATTTCATACACGCCAGCTTTCATGCTGTCATGAATCATAAACTTCTGATAAAGCTTCAATACGATGGGAAAGCTAATTTTGCCTTCTTTGGCCAAACGATCAATAAAACCAGAATAAGTTTCTCCAGATGTAATCGATAACATCTGTTTTTTTCCTTCAACAGGATAAGCCTTAAACAAACTTGACCATAAAATGGCAAAAGTAGAGATTAAAACAATAAAAAGGCCAATTAGAACCAATCGCTTAGAAAATTTTGGAGCTTGTTTTTTGTTATTTTTCTTGGCGTTTTTTGCTTTCGCATTCACAGGTGGCTTCGGCATATTAATGAATCTGATTTAAGTTAAGGATATGAAATAAATCTATGCATGCCTGTGTATCTAGCGTTTTTTCGCCTAAATGAGTGACCACTCGCATAGGGTTTAAAGCATTACAAAAGAATAGACTTTGTATTTCAGATACTTCATCTAACTCAATCACACGTACTTCACAGGCAATACCATGGTGCTGCATACGCGCCAGAATTTCTGCCCGCATTACACCGTGGACGCCATTATAGCGAAGTTCAGGAGTAATCCATCTATCATTTAAACGAATAAAACAATTACTGCTGATCCCTTCAACAATATAACCTTGTACATCAGTAACTAATGCTTCAGCCCACCCGAGTTGATCTGCTTCTTTTTTTAGCAATACTTGTTCAAGACGGTTTAAAGATTTAAGTCCGACTAAGCTCGGCATGGTTAGACCTAGAGCCTGATTTAAGACACCGCACTGGAGAGAGTCTGGCAAAAATGGCTCTAAAGCTTTTGGATAAAACCAGATATAAATATCTGCTTCATGCTTTGGTAAACTATAACCACGGTCACCTTCACCACGACTAATCACAATTTTTAAAGTGCCGTTGAGCACAAGATTTTGCTTTTGTAATTGCTGTAAGCTTTGTTCTATGAGTTCAAAATTCGCAGTTAAAGACAGTCTTTGACATGCAAGTTTTAGACGTTCCCAGTGTCTTTCTTTAAGCTCAATCTGGTTTTGAAAAACACGAATTGTAGTAAAGCACCCATCGCCATAATGAAATGCTCGATCCAACAAAGGAATGGTCTCAACAGGTTGCCCATTTTTAAAACACCACATGTTTGATCACCCTTTCTTAAAAACCGCACAATAAAAACAACACCTTTCATTTAAATAATAAATGATTGATTTTAAAAAATTATACCGATTTCGTATTAACTTTTGAAACTTGTTATATATCAAGATTTAAGAATAGTTTATCTCTTTTTGCTATTTCTATTTTTTTCATATTAAATTCGTTTTTTATTATTTTTTTAGAATAAAGACTAGCGCTATTCTGCGTTCATGTTTTGAACATTTCATATTTTTTGAGGACTTATCTCATGCGTTTTTCTCAATTAAAAGTCGGGGTTATCGCTGCACTTCTTTCTGTTTCATCATTTGCAGCTCAAGAGTTTTTAAACGTTTCTTACGATCCAACTCGTGAGTTATATACAGATTTCAACAAACAGTTCGGTACTTACTGGAAACAACGTACGGGTCAAGATATTGAGTTTAAGCAATCACACGGTGGTTCTGGTAAACAGGCGCGTGCGGTTATTGATGGCTTAAACGCAGATGTAGTGACATTGGCACTTGCGGCAGATATCGATGAAATTGCTGAAAAAGCAAAACTACTTCCAACCGACTGGCAGAAAAAACTACCACAAAACTCAACGCCATATACATCAACGATTGTGTTTTTAGTGCGTAAAGGCAATCCAAAACAAATCAAAGACTGGGCTGATTTAATCAAACCAGGTGTAGAAATTATTACGCCAAACCCGAAAACTTCAGGTGGTGCTCGTTGGAATTATCTTGCAGCTTGGGCTTGGGCAAAACATCAACCGGGTGGCAATGATGCAAAAGCACAAGAGTACGTTCGTCAAATTTATAAACACACTAAAGTTCTAGATTCGGGTGCACGTGGTGCCACGACTACTTTTGCTGAGCGTGGTATTGGTGATGTGTTACTCGCTTGGGAAAACGAAGCTCATTTAGCTCTTCGCGAACAACCGGGCAAATTTGAAATTATTACCCCGTCTCTTTCGATCTTAGCTGAGCCTCCAGTTGCAATTGTAGAGAAGAATGCAGCTAAAAAAGGCAACTTAACGATTGCTAAAGGTTATCTCAACTACTTGTACTCACCTGCTGGTCAAGAAATTGCAGCTCGTAACTTCTACCGTCCGCGTAACGCAGCTGTTCTTAAGAAATACAGCAATGTATTTAAGCCATTGAAGCTTGTAACTATCGACAAAGAATTCGGTGGTTGGACAAAAGTGCAAAAACAACACTTTGATAATGGTGGTGTTTTCGATCAAATCGTGAAAATCAATAGTGCAGAGAAGTAATTCTTTGTACTAAAAATAAGGAGAACAGACATGATTCACACTGTAATTGTTCCGGGTGTAGGTGGTAGTGAACATCAACATTGGCAATCTTGGTTGCAGCGTCAACTCGTGTCTAGTTCTCGTGTTGAGCAAAAAAACTGGGATAGACCCGTACTAAGCGAATGGGTTGAACAATTTGTTAAAACAGTTCAAGCAGCACCAACTCCTGTTCAGATTGTTGCACATAGTTTTGGATGTTTAACAAGTGTTGCTGCTTTAGCAGAGTACCCAGAATTAAGAAGCCAAGCGAAGAAACTTATTTTAGTCGCGCCAGCAAATCCAGCACGCTTTGGGGAAGCAGGATTTGCTCGTCATAGCTTGACCGACTACAAAGCGTATTTTCATCAATTAAAAATTGATGTACCTGCAACGCTACTCATTAGTGAGAACGATCCTTGGCTCGGTCTTTTTGATGCCTTACAACTTGCAAAATCATGGAAGTTAAATCCAGTGAATCTTGGTGAAGTTGGTCATATTAATGTTGCCTCAGGTTTTGGGCCATTTCCAGATTTACTGAATTATTTGATACCAGAAGATTCGATGTGTAGTTACTCATCTATCGACCCGGTAAAAACACATTTCTCTTTGAAATTTGCTTAATACCAATCTTTATACCGCACCGTTTATCTTTATTTATTCGCTTACTGGTTTCAGCAGGCTTTTCTCTTTGAGGAAATATCATGTCGCAGCGATCCCGAGTGCTGCCTGGGTTTGGCCTATCTTTGGGCTTCACCCTCGCCTATGTGTCTTTTATTGTGCTTATTCCATTAGCCGCAGTCTTTATCAAATCATTTGGAATCGGATGGGACGGATTATGGGAAATTTTAACGTCTGAGCGTATTTTAAAATCGCTTCAACTCAGCTTTAGCTCAGCATTAATAGCAGCCTTTATTAATGTTGTGTTTGGTTTGCTTTTAGCTTGGTGCCTTGTTCGCTATAACTTTCCTGGAAAACGTCTGGTTGATGCCTTGGTCGATTTACCTTTTGCACTTCCAACAGCGGTTGCAGGTATTGCGCTGACCTCACTCTATGCACCTACTGGCTGGATAGGCCAATATCTGGAACCACTTGGTATTCAGGTTGCCTATACACCTATCGGGATTACGCTGGCATTGGTGTTTATCGGTATCCCATTTATCGTAAGAACAGTTCAACCAGTACTCAGTGATATCGAAACTGAACTTGAGGAAGCGGCTTCCGCACTCGGCGCAAATCGTTGGCAAACCATCACTAAAATTATTTTACCGATCTTACTACCTGCCCTATTTACAGGCTTTGCTTTAGCATTTGCTCGCGGCGTGGGTGAATATGGTTCTGTTATTTTTATTGCTGGCAATCAACCTTTTAAAACAGAAATTGCACCACTCATGATTATTTCTCGTCTTGAGGAATATGACTATGCAGGTGCAACCACTATTGCTGCTGTGATGTTAGTTCTCTCTTTCATTATTTTATTTGCCATTAATTTACTTCAAGTCTGGGCAAACCGTCGTACAGGGAGAAATATCACATGAACCTACATACTGACAGCAATGCACTCGCGTTTAAATTGCAATCACGAGATGCAACACGTGAACCAACTTGGGTACGTTATACCTTAATTACAATTGCGCTGTTTTTTTTCCTCAGTTGCCTCATGTTGCCACTCATTCTGGTTTTTGTAGAAGCATTTAAACAAGGACTTGAAGTTTATGTTCAAGCTTTGATTGATCCAGACACGCTATCAGCAGTGAAATTAACCTTACTCACCGCAGCAATTGCTGTTCCAATTAATGTGGTATTTGGTGTTGCCGCTGCATGGGCTGTTTCTAAGTTCCAGTTTAGAGGTAAGGCAGTTTTAACTACCATTATTGATATGCCTTTTTCAGTTTCACCTGTTATCGCAGGTTTAATGATTGTACTGATTTTCGGTGCTCAAGGTTGGTTAGGCGGCTGGTTAATGGACCATGACATCAAGATTCTATATGCCGTACCTGCAATTGTTTTAGCGACTATCTTTATTACCGTTCCATTTGTAGCACGTGAGTTAATTCCACTCATGGAAGCTCAAGGAACTGAAGAGGAAGAAGCAGCTATCGTACTCGGCGCTTCCGGATGGCAAACCTTTTGGAAGGTCACACTCCCTAACATTAAATGGGGGCTAATTTACGGCGTAATTCTTTGTAATGCCCGTGCAATGGGTGAGTTTGGCGCAGTATCGGTGGTTTCTGGTCACATTCGTGGTGAAACCAATACCCTGCCACTTCATGTCGAAATTTTATATAACGAGTACACCTTTAGCGCAGCGTTTGCCGTGTCCTCATTACTTGCTTTTTTAGCCATATTAACGCTGGTATTGAAAACGTGGTTAGAACTACATCAAGACAAACCAGAACCACATTCAACTGATTCGTAAGGAATGAAATCATGAGTATTCAAGTTAAAAATATTGAAAAACACTTTGGTGCATTCCATGCGCTTAAAAATATTTCCCTAGACTTTCCAGAAGGTGAACTGGTTGCATTACTTGGCCCATCTGGATGCGGTAAAACGACTCTACTTAGAATTATTGCAGGTCTAGAATCAGCCGATGGCGGTCAAGTGTTACTTGAAGGTGAAGATGCGACTAATGTACATGTACGTGAGCGTCAGGTTGGCTTTGTATTTCAGCACTATGCTTTATTCCGCCACATGACAGTATTTGACAATATTGCCTTTGGTTTACGTGTTCGTCCTCGTGCAACACGCCCATCTGAAGCCGAAATTAAAAAACGCGTTACGCGTTTACTCGATCTAGTTCAACTTGGATTTTTAGCAGACCGCTACCCTGCACAGCTTTCAGGCGGCCAACGTCAGCGTATTGCTTTAGCCCGTGCTTTAGCAGTAGAACCTCGAGTCTTATTACTTGATGAGCCGTTTGGTGCGCTAGATGCTAAAGTCCGTAAGGAGTTACGCCGCTGGTTACGCAACTTACATGATGAATTGCATATTACTTCAATTTTCGTGACTCATGATCAGGAAGAAGCACTTGAAGTTGCAGATCAGATTATTGTAATGAATAAAGGTAATGTCGAACAGATCGGCTCACCTCGTGAAGTTTATGAAAAACCATCAACACCATTCGTATTTGATTTCTTGGGTCAGGCAAATCGTTTTGAAGGTGAAAATACAGACGGTATTATCCGTATTGGCAATGACCGTATTCAATTACCAACGTTAGTTGAAGCACCTCAAGGAAAAGTGATTGCTTTTGCCCGTCCAGATGAGTTACATATTCACTCGCAACCGCAGGCGAATAGCATTGAAGCCATTTTTGTACGTGAAATCTGGATTGCTGGAAAAGTTGTGGCGGAATTACAAGACCGTAATGGACGTTTAATTGAAATTGCTCTGAGCAGTGAAGCTGCAAAATTACATGCATTTAAACCGAATCAAACTGTTTGGGTGAGTGCATCTCAATTGCACTTATTTGCAGATCAAGTTGCTTAAGAAATATATTTGGTAAGGAAAAGTGTGAATGAACTTTCAACAATTAAGAATTATCCGAGAAACTGTACGCCAAAACTTTAACTTAACCGAAGCATCGGCTGCACTCTACACGTCTCAATCAGGTGTAAGTAAACATATTAAAGATCTAGAAGATGAGCTCGGCGTACAACTTTTTATACGAAAAGGTAAACGTCTTTTAGGTTTAACAGAGCCAGGACAATCTCTTCTTGGCATTGTTGAACGCATGTTGGTTGATGCTGAAAATATTAAACGCCTTGCAGAAGACTTTAATAAAGTTGATGAAGGCACATTAACGATCGCAACGACCCATACTCAGGCACGTTATGTACTGCCTCCAATCGTAAACCAATTTAAGAAGTTATTTCCTAAAGTTCATTTGATTTTACAACAAGCCAGCCCTGTTGAAATCTCAGAAATGCTCTTACAAGGCGAGGCGGATATTGGGATTGCCACAGAGTCTTTAACAACTGAAGAAAACCTGGCTAGTATTCCTTACTATCAATGGCAACACAGCATTATCACACCGCAAAATCATCCTTTAGTAAAGGCAGACAAGATTACGCTTGAACTTTTAGCGGACTATCCACTCATTACTTATCATGGCGGTTTTACAGGTCGCTCTAAAATTGACAAAGCTTTTGAAGAAGCTCATCTTGATGCAGATATCGTAATGTCTGCTCTTGATGCAGACGTTATTAAAACGTATGTCGAATTGGGTATGGGAGTCGGAATTGTCAATGACGTGGCCTATGACACAGAACGTGATCATCGCTTAAAACAAACCAAAACTGATATTTTTGGTGTCAATACGACATGGATTGCAGTTCGTAAAGGCCATCTACTACGCGGTTATGGTTACGAGTTTATTTCCTTATGCTCACCTGATGCAGATATTAAAGCACTTAAGAAAATTGCTTACCCAGATGAATAAAAATTCAAAAATAAATAAAAGAGCTAAAAAGCTCTTTTATTTTATTAGATGCAAAAAAAACGAGCCGAAGCTCGTTTTTTATTTTAGATCTTACCAGTAGAAGTTCACACCAACTTTACCAACTGGTAACCATTGATATTTATCGTCATTCGCGATTTTACGCGCTTCCGCATTTACTGCTTCTTCAAGTGACTGATCACCTGTAGTAGTAGCTGAACCTGTTGAAACAAGTTTAACTGTTGGGTTACCAGTGTAGTAAGCGCCTACTTCACCAAATACACCCCAGTTTTTATTAATTTTAGGTGCAAAACCAAAACCTAAATATGGAGCAATGTCATTTTTATAAGACATTTTACCATTAATTTTTACTCCACCCTCATTAGCAAGGAAGTCTTGATTATTGACACGGAATGAACGAGTCGCATCAACGTTACGAGATAAATCGTAATCATTATCAAGATATGCTGCACCAGCCGCTACATATAAGCCTTGAGCCCAACGGTTAGTACTTGCACCCCATGGACGAATCTCAGCATTTAAATAGACATTGTTGTTGTCCATATCAAGATCATAAGTTGAGCCGTTGACTTTTACGTCGTCAGACCAAGAGATGTCACCACCATTATAACCAAGTGCCAAACCTACATATGGGTTTGCTTGCCACAATAAAGCACCACCGTAACCAGTTGTACCTACCTCAGCACGCGCCCCCACAGGAATTAATTGGTTTTTGTCAAATGCGTAGCTGTCATGAACAACGGCTTCATCTGCCATTACAGCACCAGCAGCGAATAAAGCTGTTGTTGTTACTAATACACGTAATGCTTTCATAGTTTTCTCCTCAAAAAGGCTCTGTTTTTAATTTTGTGACTAAAATCATAATAAAAGAGCTTAGATTCTTTTTTATACAAAAAATGCTAGATTTCTGTTATTTTTTGATACAAATTGAGTTAAATTTTTATTTTCTAATCATTTTTGTGTAAAAAACACTTGATTATCTAATAAGCTTAATTTCATTTAACCTATTTGTATCCTCAATTAAACGTAACACGTTTTTTCAAAGATTCTTGTCACAAATTAGTGTAAAATCTTTAAAATTTTTTATGGAAGGAAGATCATGTCTCAGCTTTCTACGATCATTGAGCAAGCATTTGAAGACCGCGCAAATTTTACTGCAGCAGATTGCTCAAGCGAAATCCGCCAAGCTGTTGAAGAAGCAATTGCTGGTTTAGATAACGGTACACTTCGAGTTGCTGAAAAGATCAATGGTGAATGGGTTGTTCACCAATGGTTAAAAAAAGCTGTTTTATTATCATTTAAACTAAATGACAATAAACCAATCGAGTCATGTGATCTTCGTTTCTACGATAAAGTTGAAACTAAATTCTCTGGTTGGACTGAAGAGCAATTTAAAGCAGCAGGTGTTCGTGTTGTTCCTCCTGCTGTAGCGCGTCGTGGTAGCTTCCAAGCTAAAAACGTAGTGTTAATGCCTTCTTATGTAAACATTGGTGCTTATGTAGATGAAGGCACAATGGTTGATACATGGGCAACTGTAGGTTCATGTGCTCAAATCGGTAAAAATGTTCACTTGTCTGGTGGTGTAGGTATTGGTGGTGTTTTAGAACCATTACAAGCTAACCCAACCATTATTGAAGACAACTGTTTTATCGGTGCGCGTTCAGAAATCGTTGAAGGCGTAATTGTTGAAGAAGGCTCAGTCATTTCAATGGGCGTTTTCATTGGTCAATCAACTAAAATTTATGACCGCGAAACTGGTGAAATCCATTATGGTCGTGTACCAGCAGGTTCAGTTGTAGTTTCAGGCAGCTTGCCATCTAAATGTGGAACTTACAGCTTATACGCTGCAATTATCGTGAAAAAAGTTGATGCAAAAACACGTGCAAAAACGAGCTTGAACGATTTGTTACGCGCTGACTAATTTGCTATAACGCTCTTGCGGAGCTTTAATCGCTCCTCATCTCTACGATCCAACTGATCGTAGAGATTTTATTTTTTATATAGTGTGGTATTTCTAGAATGGCTTCCTTACGTTCCTCTGCAATTCCTGTCTCTGACCCTGCGTCTGGCTTACGCATTACCGAGATTTTTTACTCGTTGCAGGGTGAAGCGAATGCTTCTGGTTTACCGACTGTATTCATTCGCTTAACAGGCTGTCCACTACGTTGTAGTTACTGTGATACGACTTATTCTTTTGAAGGCGGAGAACGTTTTTCACTTGAACATATCATTGAAACAGCTAAACAGTATCAAACACCTTATATTTGTGTTACTGGTGGCGAACCATTAGCACAGCCAAACTGTTTGATTCTATTACAACGCTTATGCGAAGCAGGCTTTGATGTTTCTTTGGAAACTAGTGGCGCGCTCGATGTCTCAAAAGTAGATTCGCGTGTTTCTAAAGTTCTCGATTTAAAAACTCCAACTTCTGGTGAGGAACATCGCAATCTCATCAGTAATCTTGATCATTTGACTGCACATGACCAAATTAAATTCGTCATTTGTAACCGCGAAGATTATGAATGGTCAAAGCAGCAAGTTGAAAAATATCAACTGCATAAAAAAGTCAGTACCGTTTGGTTCTCCCCTGCCTTTGCAGTTGAAAAAGGTGCTGTTGGCCTGCCACGTCTAGCACGTGATCTGGCACAGTGGATACTTGATGATAAACTCCCTGTTCGCTTCCAACTTCAGTTACATAAACTGCTTTGGAACGATGAATCAGGTCGTTAATCACTCAATAAAATAAATCATTCCGAATATGGAGAAAAATATGCGCCCTCGTGCCATTGTTTTGCTTTCAGGCGGCTTAGACTCAACCACTTGCCTAGCTTGGGCACAAGCACGCTATGAATGTATTGCTATTAGTTTTATGTATGGCCAACGCTCAACGACTGAACTCGATGCAGCAAAAGCATTAGCTCAACGTGCAGGTGTTGAACATCGTGTAATTAATATTGATTTGGCGAATTTAGGTGGGTCTGCACTTACAGACCACAACATTGCCGTACCAGAACAGTTACAAGAAGGTATTCCTGTAACTTATGTACCAGCACGTAACACTATTTTCCTCTCTTATGCTCTAGCAGCAGCTGAAGTATTTAATGCCGAAGCGATTGTTATTGGTATCAATGCTGTTGATTATTCAGGATATCCTGATTGTCGTCCTGAATTTATTGATGCTTTTGCGAATATGGCGCGCTTAGCAACTAAAGCTGGCGTAGAAGGAAAACCACTTAAGTTTGAAACACCACTGTTACATTTATCCAAAGCGAATATTATACGTTTAGGGATTGAACATGGCGTAGACTATAGTCAAACGGTATCTTGCTACCAAGCAGATGCTCAAGGACGTGCGTGTGGCAAATGTGACAGTTGCCGTTTGCGTAAAGAAGGCTTTATCGAGGCTGGTGTTGCCGACCCAACACGCTATATACCGTAATAAGTAGGTAAAATTTATGAAGTTGTTAAAATCAAATCTTATTCTTTCATCTTTGTTTTCAACAGTTGCGCTTATGGCTGGTGCAGCACATGCTGCCGAAAACCCAGTTCAAGCAGCATATAAAAGTACTAACGTTAAAGGTGCATTAGTTAACGTTTGTAAAGATCAAACAGCTAAAGGCGGTAAACTAAGTTCATCTGAAGTTAGCAAATTCTGTAGCTGCCAAGTTGAAGCACAAGGTAAAGTAACTGAAGCACAAAAATGGGAAATCCAAAGTGCAATTAATGCGAAGAAAAGCCCAAGCTCTCTAGGATTTGTACAACAACAAAACCGTGATCTTAAAGCATGTTTCGGTCCTCAGTTAACAACTAAACTTGAAAAATTAACTGAAGATGCAATGAAAGCTGCTCAACAACAAGCTCCTAAAAAATAAGCTTTTGTTATTCCAAATTAAGCCTGCATTTATGCAGGCTTTTTTGTAGCTCTGTTAAAATGATCTTATCGAACTTGAACAATTTATCCGAAATAAACAATGCAAGAACAATGGAAAACCAACGCAATAAATAAGACCTCTATTGTTTCATTCAGTGGTGGTAAAGACAGCTCCCTTGCACTCTACCATGCCATGAAAACTGGCACAGTGAGTGGGCTCATTGTCATGCTGGAAGAACAAGGTCAGCGCTCTCGTTCACATGCTATGCCACTTGATATTATTCAAGCACAAGCTAAAGCAATCGGCTTACCAGTATTCATGGCTTCATCAAGCTGGAATGACTATGAAGCTAAATTTATTGAATTACTCATTCAGGCAAAACAACAAGGTGCTGAGGTACTTGTTACAGGCGATCTGGATATGCCTGAACATGGATGTTGGCATGATCGAATAACTCAACAGGTAGGACTCAAATTAGGAATGCCTCTTTGGCTTCGCCCACATCGTGAAGTTGTTGAAGAATTCATCAATCTTGGTTTCCATAGTGTGCTTGTAACAGTGAACTTAAAACTAGGAATGACAATTCAAGATTTAGGAAAAACTTTAACCTTAGAATATATAAAAGAACTTGAAAACCGTGGTATTGATCCATGTGGTGAAGGCGGTGAATTTCATACGACGGTAATTGATGGCCCAATTTTTAACAAACCAATTCCTGTAAAAAAGCTCGATATTGTTTATCATGAAGAATATGCTTTTTTACCACTTGAATTAGATCAAATTTAGCTTTTTTGAAGGATGAGAAATGACTGACAATATCCAATTACCAAATCAGATATTCCCAACAACACAAGGTGAAGTTAACTTGACTGAGGTCGAAAACGAATGGTTAATCATTTACTTCTACCCTAAAGATTCAACTCCAGGATGTACAACACAAGCAGTTGGTTTTTCTTGTCTAAAAGATCAGTTTGAAGCTTTAGGTGCTCGTATTTACGGTGTTTCGCGCGACTCAGTAAAAGCCCACCAAAACTTTACTGAAAAACAGGCACTGACTATTGATCTGATTAGTGATAAAGAAGAAGTACTGTGTAAGCACTTCGATGTGATTAAAGAAAAAAATATGTATGGCAAAAAAGTAATGGGTATTGAACGCTCTACTTTCATTTTCCATAACAAAACTTTAGTTAAAAGCTACCGTAAAGTTAAAGCTGCTGGGCATGCGGAACAAGTTCTAGAAGACTTAAAAGCCCTTCAAACAGCTTAATAAAATTAACAAAAAAAAAGCGAATTTTACACTCGCTTTTTTTTTGCAAAGCATTACCCAATACTTTGACTTTGGCGTATCATAAAAATATTAGAATAATTATTTTAAGGCAATGATATGAGTCTACTACTCAAAACTTGCTCTTTGCTGCCTGCTACTCTTTTTATCGGTGCATGTAGTGCAAATACATTAGCAATATCCACTGACACGCCCACATCAATTGCTCAAATTCAAAAAAATCCCAATGAAATAAGCTGCCAAGATTTGCAAAACCCAGCCTATCAACAAGCTGTACTAAACACAATTAATCAGATCCGACAGCAATCACGCCAATGTGGTCAGCAGTATTTCCCAGCAACCAAACCTTTGAGCTGGAGTAATAATTTATATAAAGGTGCACTTTCTCATAGTGAAGATATGGCTGCACACAACTTTCTCGGGCATGTTGGCTCAACCGGTCTGGACTTAAAATCACGTTTGAAAATTTACAATACACTTGGTAAAGCCAATGGTGAAAATGTCGCTAGTGGCCAAAAAACTTTAGGGCAAGTTATGTCTAAATGGCTAACAAGTCCCTTGCATTGTAGTAATCTAATGAATCCAAAATTCACCACTTACGCAATTGCGTGTGCTTCTGATCAGTCTGTAAAGCAAAAGAGTTATTGGACTCAACAATTTGGTACGCGTTAAAAGGAAAAATGATGCAATCTGGTTCAATCACTCCAATTTTAAGAATTTTTGATGTTGATTTAGCTCAATCATTTTATCTTGAGTTCTTAGGTTTTCAGCTTGATTGGCAACATCAATTTGAAGATAACTTTCCGTTATATTTACAAATTTCCAAAGATGATTGCGTTATTCATTTATCAGAGCATTTTGGTGATGCAAGTCCACATAGTGCAATCCGTATTTATTGGGAACATATTTATGAGCTGCACAGCGAACTAAGCAAAAAAGATTATAAATTTTCTAAGCCTCAGGTTGAAAAAACAGATTGGGAAACACTTGAACTCAGCATCACCGATCCTTTTTCCAACCGAATTATCTTTTGGGCAGATGCTTAATCATTCAGTCCGCTAAAATTTGATAATGGAATACTTTCGATATAATTCTCCATTGATCATCTTCAAACACAAATGTAAGTGCATCATAAAAATATTTAGGGTGGATAACGCATTCAACATGGACTAGCGCCAACCGTTCATGAATCAAATTGATTGAATTGATTTTATCCTGTCGTGTTTGTCGCTTTGAAGCTGGAGAAATTCGACTCGCAACTATCGGAAAATATTCAGCCATACTAAATCGTAGTACGGGTTGCTCAGTTACATTGATATATATGGCATCAGGATGAAAAACATTATTTAGAAGTTGTACATCACAAAAATACAAACCATCAAAATATTGCTCTAGTTGTTTCTGAATCTCAGTAATCGGATTATTTTGCATTTTAAGTACTCAAACTTTGTCTTTTTCGTATCGCAGAAACAGTTTCACCTGCAACACCCCAGTTATCAGTTTCAACTTCATCAATGACTACAAATGTAGTTGCAGGATCTTTATCAAGTACACGAACCACAAGCTCTGTTGCTTGTTGAATTAATTGCTGTTTTTGCTGTATTGAGACATTTTCTTTGGTAATTTGAATTAAAATATAAGGCATATAGACCTCCTTTTATAATTTTATTTAATAATAAAAGAATTAGGCTACTTCGGCTGCAATTGCATCTTGAACTGTTTGGCGCTCAGAAATTCTCTGCATAAAACTGGCTAAATGGCTAAAGTGTGCTAAATCAAGGCCAATAAAATCAGCCCAGCGTGTGACAACAAAAAGATAAATATCAGCAATCGTAAAGTTACTTCCCGTTAAATAATTTTGCCCATTTAATTGTTGATCGACCCATGCATAGTGCTTATTTAGGATTATGCTATATACGTTTTTACTTTTTTCACTGTAAGATTCATTAAAAAATGGTGAATACGCTTTATGAATTTCAGAAGCAATAAAGTTCATCCATGAGAGAACCTCGTAACGCCCAGCGGTATTTATTTCAGCTAATAAATCTTTTCGTAAAGATTGATCAACAAGAAACTGGCTAATTACTGCACCTTCTGTTAACAATGAACCATCATCAAGTTGTAATAAAGGGACTTGTCCTTTTTGATTAAATTGATAAAAGTCTTCATTAAATTCAGTTAAATGTTGGTCCAAATCGACTTTGATTAATTCAAATGCAAGTCCCAGCTCTCTTAAAACAATATGTGGTGCTAAAGAACAAGCATTGGGTGAATAATATAGTTTCATAAAATAACTCCATACAAGATATGAAAATCATCTTATTGTTTACTTATATGTGCTTAAATAGCCCAGAACTCAAATCATTTTTTACATGGTGTAATAAATGGCTCAACAACTAAAAAGAATGATGTTTAGTAGCGTAGAGCTATTTTGCTTAGTCGCAGAAAACGAAAGCTTTTCCAAAGCGGCACTTCATGCAGGTGTTAGTCCAGCAGCTGTAAGCCGTTCAATCGCCCGATTAGAAAAGCATTTAGCCACACCACTTTTTGTGAGAACGACTCGACAAGTACGTTTGACGCCACAAGGAAAAATGTATTTTGAGGAATGCAAACAAGCATTAAATCAAATATTAGAAGCTGAGCAACAACTTAAAAACCAAAAACAACAACCTTCAGGTTTGATTCGAATTAGCGTACCCACACCTTATGGGCATTACCGAATATTGCCATTATTAGCAAAATTCTCGCAGCAATATCCAGCCATCGAAGTGGATGTTCAACTAACCAACAAAAATGTGGACTTTATTGCAGAAGGATATGACTTAGCGATTCGCGGACGACAACTTTCTGATTCAAACTTGATTGCACGCCAACTCGAACAAGCTGAGCTAATTGTGGTGGCATCGCCACAATACTTAAAAAAATTCGGCATACCGCAAAGCATTGAAGATTTACAGCATCATCAATGCATTCAATTTGTGCTACCCAGTACAGGGAAAAATGTACCGTGGCTATTCAATTCAAACCATCAAATTATTGGATATCAAAGTACAGGTAAAATCCGCTGTTTAGACGATATTCTAGGTACCATCACCCTAGCAAAACATAGTGCAGGATTATTACAAACCTACCGTTTTATAGTAGAAAAAGAGCTACAAAATGGGGAGTTGATTGAGATTCTTACAAAATTTTCAGGAACTTCACGTCCGTTTTCTCTACTCTACCCACTCAAAAAACACGAATCTTTTCATATTCGTGTTTTTATCGATTTTCTGATCAAAGAATTAAAACCACAAGCTGAATTAATTTAGATTGGTTTTATCATCTATAAGATATTTGCGTTGTAGTTCAGCATAAACTTCAGTCTCTTTAAATTCATCTAAAAATTTAATCGTTCCTACAGGAAAAAATTCCGTTTGGATTTCACCACGATAATAAGCTTCACGCATTGGCGTTGCCGAAATTGAATCTTTTAAGCTATCCAGCTCAACCATGATCCACTCTGGAAATAATCTTAAATAATATGAAGACTCATCCTTAAAATGCCCAATTAGACCAACTTTTGAGTTCGGTTCAATCACGCCATTCACTAAAGTTTTGACTTGTTTTACCCACTTTTCGTCGTTATAAACATCCACTACATGTACAAAAAGAATGCGCTTTTGTTCTTCTAGAGAAAAATTTGACAAGATCATTTGCTCACGCTCTATTGCTAAGAACGGATTTTTAATATTACGTTCCATTTGAGCAGAGCCTAATGCCAAAACCACATAATGGCTTTGTTGTAAGGCAATTTCAATTGTCTGCATATGAGCCAAATGAAATGGTTGAAAACGCCCTATAAAAACGAGATAGTCAAATTTATACATAATTAGATTTTCACTTTTTATGAACTCATCAGTAACGCTCATTACAAAAAATATGCGCCATAATGAGAACCTAAAAATTAACAACGTGGTTTAAAGCAAGGATAGTACGATGACACTTAGCTGTATTCAACAACCTCATCAACATTTAAACGCAAATTTAGAAGGTGGCGTACTCACCTTAGCCATAAATCGCCCAGATGCAAAAAATGCACTCTATGGCGAACTTTATTTATGGATTGCCAAAGCATTGAATGAAGCCGACCTTAATAAAGATGTTCGAGTAGTTATTCTACGTGGTGTCGAGCAAGATTTTACCGCTGGCAATGACATGAAAGATTTTATGGGTTTTGTACAAAATCCGAACATGGGGCCAGCTGGAGAAGTTCCACCATTCGTTCTACTTAAAGCGGCTGCCAAATTATCAAAACCACTTCTTATTGCAGTAAAAGGTGTGGCAATTGGAATTGGCGTTACGATTTTATTACACGCAGATTTAGTTTTTGCTGACAACACTGCCCTATTCCAAATTCCATTTGTAAGTCTTGGCCTTTCTCCAGAAGGTGGTGCAAGTCAATTACTCATTCAACAAGCGGGTTATCACAAAGCAGCTGAGCTTCTGCTTACTGCAAAAAAATTTAATGCAGAAACCGCAGTACAAGCAGGCTTAGTGAATGAAGTCGTTGAAGATTCTTACGCATCTGCTCAGGCAACAGCTCAGCATTTAGCAGCTTTGCCTCTTGCATCATTAAAGCAAACAAAAGCATTAATGAAGCATAATCTAGAGCAAATTATTGAATGTATTGATCATGAAGCTGAAATCTTTATGCAGCGCGTTCACTCACCTGAAATGCTAGAAGCAGTACAAGCATTTATGCAAAAACGTAAACCAGATTTCGCTCAGTTTAATTAAAATCAATTTCTATGATTTGAATAAACTCAAAGGCAGGCTCTTCATAAGGATGGCTTGCCTTTAATGCTTTCGCTACGGTCTTGGCGTTTTCTTCAATTACAATTGTTTCTACACGCCACTCATCAACTTGTTCAAGTTCACCTAGCTCTCCGATGTAAGGATCGGCGCCTTTAACTGGCTTAAACTGCCCTATTCCTTTCACTTGCCATGCGCAGTGTTCATAATTACCAATACCACCTGCACCAGCAGAGAAAATGGCTTGTTTAGTCGACTCAAGATGTGACTCAGGTACGTAATAAATCAGCTTTAACATGGGCAAAATGACTCAAAAACTAGCGAACTTGCTTTAAATCATACCGTTAAAAAAGCCTCAAAATCAAAGTCAGTTCATCATTACTAAATAATTTGCTCCAATAAAGAGGATTTGAATTGCAAGCGCTAAGCCAAATAAACGCCAGCCCATATCTTTTTTATAAAACGTTTTTATGTGATTTCCATTTTTCATCATTTTGATCTCCGATTTTTTATCGTTGTTACAGAGAAAGCAAAAATTGAACCAACCTCAAATAAAGCATAAGTGGTTAAATAGTAAGCTGCTTATACTTTTATACGTTTTTTTAAAATGCTTCAAGAGCTTCAACACTCCATATGTAGCTATTAGTTTGAAGAAATTTGAAAATTCAATGACTTATCTTCATCCCTATAATTTTAAGCATCCGATTTCTTTAAATATCTATTTTCATATATTGTCATAGCAAAAGCTAAACCACACAAAATGACAAAACCACAGGTCATTGGAATTAATGTACCGTTATATAATTGCCCAATAATAGAGGCAAGAATAAGTGACAAGACAGAGGAAGCTGCACCAATAATAGCCGACGCCATTCCAGCGACATGCCCCATTGGTTCCATCGCAATCGCGTTTAAATTACCAAATAGAGTTCCAAATAATAAAAATAAAATGCAGGCATAAAGCATAAACATCCAGAATGATACAACCACGCCTAAAAGCTGAATTCCCAAGAAAATCAAAGAAATAAAGCACAAGCCTAAAAAGCCATAAATACAGATTGGACGCATACCAAACTTCATAACAATTTTAGAGTTTGTAAATGAGGCAATTCCCATCACACCAGCAAGCACGGCAAAATAAGCGCTAAATTCTTGTCCTGTTTTACCAAACTGCTGCATAAAGATTTGTTGAGAAGTTCCCAAATAACCAATGAATCCACCAAAGCAAAAACCTGCACATAGCAAATAGCTCATGGTGGTTTTATTACTTACAACTTCTTTAAAGCCCTCTTGAAATGCTTGCAACCGCATAGGTAAACGATTTTCAGGCACTAAGGTTTCTTCTAATCTTAAAGCAACCCATGCTCCAATCACTGTGGCATAAACCATATATAAAACAAAGATCTCACGCCAACCAAAGAAATGAATAATGAGCTGTCCTAAACTCGGTGCAACTGCTGGAGCCACCATAAATACCATCATAATTAAAGACATGATGCGAGCCATTTGAGCTCCGCTGTATTTATCTCTAACAATTGAAATAGTAGCAACATAAGGCCCTGAAACACCAATACCTTGAATAAATCGCCCAACTAAAAACCACTCAAAACTTTGTGTTGTAAAGCACAATAAACTTCCCAGAAAATAAATAATAATTCCTGTGAATAAAATGCGTTTACGCCCAATCGCATCGGATAGAGGCCCCGCAATGAGCTGGCCAATGGTCATGCCAGAAAAGATACCAATGATGACCCATTGCGATTGGTTATTATTTTTTAATTCAAAAATACGTCCAATCTCGCCTAAAGCAGGCAAAACTGCATCTATCGAAAAAGAAACAATCGACATGAGCAATGCCATGAGCAATGCAAATTCACGGAAATGGATTTTTGATTTCATTTTTCTTCTCTACTATTTATTCTATTTACATTGTACTACATACAAATAAGCCACCTTACGGTGGCTTATTTCACTTTTTATATTAACCAATAAACTTACGTGCATTACGGAACATACGTAACCATGCACCATCTTCAGTCCACTCTTCTGGACTCCAAGAGTGCTGAATTGCACGGAAAGTACGCTCAGGGTGCGGCATCATAATCGTTGCACGACCATCTTTAGAAGTAACACCAGTAATCGCTTCAGGTGAGCCATTCGGGTTCAATGGGTAATGTTGAGTCGGGTTACCGTGGCTATCCACATAACGCAATGCAACTTGGTTAGCTGCATTCAAGCTTGCAATGTTAGCTTCACTTGCAACAGCACGACCTTCACCATGTGCAACAGCAATCGGTAAGATTGAACCTTCCATACCATCAAGCAATACAGAAACAGATTTTTCAACACGAACGTTTACGCTACGAGCTTCAAAAACTTCTGACATATTGCGGTGGAAACGTGGCCAGTGCTCAGCACCCGGAATAAGTGGTGCTAATTGTGACAACATTTGGCAACCATTACAGATACCTAAGCTGAATGTTTCTTCACGATGGAAGAACTGTTCAAACTGATCACGTAATTTAGCATTGAATAATACTGATTTTGCCCAACCACCACCTGCGCCCATTACGTCGCCGTAAGAGAAACCACCACAAGTCACTAAACCTTCGAAATCACTTAGACTTACACGACCAGCAAGTAAATCGCTCATGTGTACATCAATCGTATTAAAGCCAACTTTGTCAAAAGCTGCGGCCATTTCAATATGACCATTTACACCTTGCTCACGCAAGATTGCCATATTAGGACGACGTGTATTAATAAACGGCGCTTCAATAGGTTCATTCAAATCGAATGTTGGTTTAGCAATTAAACCTTGGTGTGCATTGTCAGTAATTAATGAAAATTCCTGATCAGCAGTTTCTACGTTATCACGTAAACGTTGGATCTGATGAGATACCTCAGACCAAGCTTGTTGTAATTCAGCACGATCTAAAATTAAACCATTTACAGATAATTGATCTGAGTTATTTACACGACCAACTACAGCAATTGCATCTTTTAAGCTAGAAGCTGCGATTTCTGCCTGCAAAGCTTCCCAATCAGTTGCTTTGATTTGAAGTACTGCACCAATTTCTTCTGCAAATAAGCCCGCAGTAGTCTGATTTTCTAACGCAACACCTAAACGTGCAGCAAACATCATTTCAGCTACAGAAGCTAATAAACCACCATCACCGATGTCATGGTAAGCTTGAATCAAGCCACGATTGTTCCAGTCTTGGATTAAAGCGAAGAACGCTTTGAAATCATCAAAACTATCAACATCTGGAGTGATTGAACCGATTGCTTTATATACTTGAGCAAGAATCGAACCACCTAAACGGAACTGACCTTTAGATAAATCAATACGCACAAGTACTGAATCTTCTAAATTTTTAAGTTCAGGTGTTAAGGTCTTACGAACATCAGTTACTGGAGCAAATGCAGTAATTACACCCGTCATTGGAGATGTTACGGCTTTATCTTCACCGTTGTCATTCCAAGTCGTGCGCATTGAAAGCGAGTCTTTCCCTACAGGAATCGCAATTCCTAAAGCAGGACACATTTCCATACCAATCGCTTTCACGCCTTCAAACAATGCTTGGTCTTCACCTTTTTGACCAGCAGCAGCCATCCAGTTTGCAGAAAGTTTGATATCGCTAATTTGTTCAATGTTTGCACATGCAATATTGGTAATTGCTTCAGCAACTGCCAAACGAGCAGATGCTGCTGGATTTAACAATGCAACTGGTGGACGTTCACCCATTGCCATTGCTTCACCAGTGAAACCTTGCAAACTTGTTGTCGTTACTGCTGCATCCGCAACAGGAACCTGCCAACGACCAACCATTTGATCACGTGCAACCATACCTGTAATTGAACGGTCACCAATTGTGATCAAGAATGATTTAGACGCAACTGTAGGGTTTTTCAATACACGGAAAATCGCATCTTTCAAATCAACTTTTGAAGCGTCAAAATCATCGCCACTACGTTCAATAGTTTCATAAGAACGCTGCATGCGTGGCGTACCACCAAGCATCACCTGCATTGGCATATCAACAGCATCATTTTGGAACAATGGATCTTCAACTGTTAAGTGACGTGCTTCAGTTGCTTCACCCAACACAGCAAACGGACAACGTTCACGTGCACAGATTGCTTCGAACTGGTCTAAAGATTCTGGACGAATAGCAAGAACATAACGCTCTTGTGCTTCATTTGACCAGATCTCCATTGGGCTCATGCCCGGCTCTAATGAAGGAATCTTACGAAGGTTAAGAACTGCCCCTAACTCATGATCGTTCACAAGTTCAGGCATAGCATTTGATAGACCGCCCGCGCCAACGTCGTGTACAGAAACGATTGGGTTGAAGTCTTCTAAACGCCAGCAAGTATCGATTACTTCTTGACAACGACGTTCCATTTCTGGGTTTTCACGTTGTACTGAAGCGAAATCAAGGCTTTCACCCATTGTACCGCTATCTACCGAAGATGCTGCACCGCCACCAAGACCGATTAACATTGCAGGGCCACCCAATACAATGAGTAAATCACCTGGTTGAATCGCATCTTTTTCTACGTGATCAGGACGGATATTACCGTAACCACCAGCAATCATGATTGGCTTGTGGAAGCCTTTCACTTCACCATTTACATTCTGTTCGAAAGTACGGAAATAACCATTCAACGCAGGACGACCGAATTCATTGTTAAATGCCGCACCGCCTAATGGACCTTCAATCATGATTTGTAATGGCGAAGCCATACGTGAAGGTTTACCGTAGTTTTCTTCCCAAGGTTGTTCAAAACCTGGAATGTTTAAGTTAGAAACTGTGAAACCTGTTAAACCAGCTTTTGGTTTACCACCACGACCTGTTGCACCTTCATCACGGATTTCACCGCCTGAACCAGTTGCAGCACCAGCAAATGGAGAAATTGCTGTTGGATGGTTATGAGTTTCAACCTTCATTAAAATATGAGCAGCTTGGCTCTTATATTTATAAACAAAGTGGCCGTTTTCATCTGCTTTCGGATAAAAACGCATCGTGTCATAACCCACGATTACTGAAGCATTATCTTTATATGCCGATAACACATCAGTTGGAGATTCTTTATAAGTGTTTTTAATCATCTGGAACAATGATAATGGTTGTTTTTCACCATCAATTGTCCATTCAGATCCAAAGATTTTATGACGGCAGTGCTCAGAGTTTGCTTGTGCAAACATCATCAACTCGATGTCATTTGGATTACGACCAAGCTTAATGAATGCTTCAGTTAAGTAATCAATTTCTTGTTCAGATAACGCAAAACCAAACTCATTATTAGCTTTAACCAAAGCTTCTTTGCCTTGACCCAAGATATCAATTGAATTTAATGGTTTTGGAGCTGTTTCTGAAAATAATGCTTTTGCATCATCAATTTGAGCAAAAACTGTTTCTGTCATACGGTCATGAAGTACTTGTTTAACTTCATTCGTAATTTCAGTAACGCCTTTTAACGTGAATAAAAGACCACGTTCTAAACGGTGTACTGGTGTATTACAGTTTTTGAAAATATCAGTTGCTTTAGAAGACCAAGGTGAAATAGTACCCACACGTGGTGTAACTAAAATCTGAATCTCATCACTTGCAGATTGACGAAGTTCAAAAGACTCACCGTCATTCAATAATTGCAAAGCAGATTGATGTTGCTGCTCGTTGAGCGCTTGATCAAACAAATAGACCCATTGGCTGTCAAAAGATTGAACAGAACTAATTGACGATAAACGTGTTAATAGTTGAGCTTTCTTAAAAGAAGAATGTGCTGCTGCACCGGCCACGATAAACATGTTGATTTTGGCTCCACGGGCAGGTCTTGTGAACCTTACCGCAATGTGACTTTAGAGAGAGCGCATATTCTACTGCTTCTTGCTAAAATCAGCTAGATGTAGAATCAGTATTCTGTAACCTAATTCTGCAAGAAGTGAGTAGTTTTTTGTTCAAAATCATTTTTTTAGGCATTCTAGTTAAAAATAAATTGTTTCATGTTTATTCAATAACATAATAAAACCTGAACTAAGACAAACTATGTCGCACCAAGCTAGTGCTTTTAACTTTTTTTTGGCATGATCAGGTTTTACAGTTTTGAATAATGATAAATGGAACAAATGCGTTGGTTAGAGCTGCTTTCTGCAGTTCGTTTAGGTAGTAAAAAAAGCAGTACAGAACTGGCTCGTAGCCCATTCCATAAAGATTATGACCGTATTATATTTTCTCAAAGTTTTCGTCAGCTAAACCGTAAGACGCAAGTCCACCCACTCGCACAGCATGATGGCATTCATACCCGTTTAACTCACTCACTTGAAGTTTCCTGTATTGGTCGCTCAATGGGTATGCTTGCTGCAGAAAAAATAAAAAATGAATTACCCGTCTGGATTTCTCCTGCTGATGTCGGTGCAATTATTCAAGCAGCTTGTCTTGCCCACGACATTGGCAACCCACCTTTCGGACATGCAGGTGAATACGCGATTCGTGAGTGGTTTGACGATGCTTCACATGATGATTTTTTAAAAAAATTAAGTCCAGAAGAAGAAGCAGATGTTCGCCAGTTTGAGGGTAATGCTCAAGGTTTACGTTTATTAAGCCGTATTGATTATCATCCAAATGATGGAGGAATGCGCTTAACCTATGCAACTTTAGGGGCTTATTTAAAGTACCCATGGCTCTCGAAAACTATTGCTTCACAAGGTGATCGCCCATCCCATCAACGAGCAAAGTTTGGTTGTTATCAATCTGAAAAAGAAATTTTAAAACAAATTGCTGAACAGCTCGGGCTTATCCAGTTAGGTGAATATCATTATTGTCGCCATCCACTGACCTATTTGTTAGAAGCCGCTGATGACATTTGCTATGCCTTAATTGACTTAGAAGATGGCATTATCTTAAATATGCTGAGTTACCAAGAAGTTGAACCAATTTTCTTAAACCTTATTGCCGACTATGGTCAGCCTGAAGAATTGTCACATCCGAATAGTACATGGCAACAAAAGATTTCGGCCCTACGTGGTCGAGTTATGAAACGTCTAGTTGATGAAGTCACCACAGCTTTTGCTAAACATCATTATGAAATTATTACCGGTCAGCTTAAAGGCAACCTTTTACAATATTGTTCACCCGATATTGCAATTGGTATTGAAACAGCCAAAAATCTGGCGCGTGATAAAATTTTTGAGCATCCACAAAAGTCTGGCTTAGAAATTATTGCGCATCAAAGTTTGCAAACGATTTTAGATGCATTTGTGCCGCTGACCACACCACATAAATCTTTAAGCTTTAAAGAACAACGTTTAATGTCTATCCTTAATCTGTATGGTGCTAACTTTAGCAATAATCATTACAGCAATATTATGCAAGTACTCGATATTATCAGTAAGTTCTCAGATCATCAGGCTTATAGCTTGGCTCAAGAGCTACAAGGTAATAAAATTGGCTTGTTTTAAGCTGGCTTAATATAGAAAGAAATAAAACCTGTATCGTTTTCAATAAATGTTAAAACGATCAGATTTACAGTTATGAATAAGTGAAATTACTCTATGATCGGATGTTTAATTGGCGAAGTGTTTGCCCTAGAAGCCCCTACTGTCTTACTGAATGTAAATGGTGTGGGATATGAAATCGATACGCCACTTTCAACATTTTGCCAATTACAAAAAGGCCAAAAAGTTACGTTATGGACGCATTTGGTTGTCCGTGAAGATGCACAGCAACTCTACGGTTTTAGTGATGCTCAAGAAAAAACAATTTTCCGCACCTTATTAAAAGTAAATGGTGTTGGTCCGAAAATGGCATTGGGTATTCTATCGACACTAAGCGTTGAGCTATTGGTTCACACCATTGAGCATGACGACATTAACACGTTAGTAAAAGTTCCGGGTGTTGGCAAAAAAACAGCTGAACGTTTAATGATTGAGCTTCGTGACCGTTTCAAAACATTAGCCCAAGGTACTTCTACTTCAGCTAGCCTGCCTCAAATTCAGTTCGCTGCAAACTCGCCTGTGGCAGAAGCAGAAGCCGCTTTGCAATCTTTAGGTTATAAGCCACTTGAAGCACAAAAAGCTGTTGCTGCGGTTAAAGCCGATTACACAGAATCAGCCGATATTATTCGTGCTGCTCTTAAATCAATGATGAAGTAAAACACTTATGCAAGACCGTCTAATCAGTGGAGCAGAAAAGCCTGAAGATCATTTTGATCGGGCTATTCGACCAACTTCTCTTGCCGACTACATCGGACAACCTGTAGTACGCGAGCAAATGGAAATTTTCATTGGCGCAGCTCGCGGTCGTGGTGAAGCACTTGACCACACGCTGATTTTTGGTCCACCGGGCTTAGGTAAAACCACCCTTGCCAACATTATTGCGCGTGAAATGGGTGGAAATCTTAAATCTACTTCGGGACCAGTTTTGGAACGTGCCGGCGACTTAGCAGCAATGTTGACCAACCTCGAAGAAGGCGACGTTTTGTTCATTGATGAAATTCACCGCCTTTCACCAGTGATTGAAGAAATTCTTTATCCAGCAATGGAAGACTACCAATTAGATATTATGATTGGTGAAGGCCCTGCTGCTCGTTCAATTAAACTCGATTTACCGCCTTTTACACTTGTGGCTGCAACTACACGTGCGGGCTTGCTCACCTCTCCTCTACGTGACCGTTTTGGTATTGTGCAACGTCTTGAGTTCTACTCTGTAGAAGATTTAACTCATATTGTTTCACGCTCTGCAAACCTGATGAATGTACCCATTACAGTTGAGGGTGCAGAAGAAGTTGCACGCCGTGCACGCGGAACACCTCGTATTGCCAATCGTTTATTACGTCGAGTTCGTGACTATGCTCAAGTGAAAGGTACAGGCGAAGTGACTCATGAAATGGCACAACGTGCGCTTGATATGCTCAATGTTGATAAAGCAGGTTTAGATACCCTAGACCGCCGTTATTTGAGCATGCTGTTAGAGCGTTTTGATGGCGGCCCTGCTGGAGTCGAAGCGCTTGCAGCAGCAATGGCTGAAGATAGCGGTACACTTGAAGATGTAATTGAACCGTATTTAATTCAACAAGGTTATGTGATGCGTACTGCGCGAGGTCGCATTGCAACGAACCAATCTTATTTACAGTTTGGAATGACACCACCTGAGCCTAAAAACTAATCAAAGGAAGAGAATTTTCTCTTCCTTTTTTAATTATTCTATTCCTCCAACTCAAATAATTATTTTCTTATCAATAGATTAGCCACTCGATACCTTTTAAGTCTTTCTTTATACCTTATTGATTTTTTAATATTTTCAAAAACTGAATTATAAGAAATCTAGATATTAAATCTTATGAACAATAATATTTTTAGGATAAGGACATGTATAAGAAAGCCGCTTTATTTTTTCCACTTGCCTTCATGACTCAGCTAA
Organism: Acinetobacter sp. DMC2; assembly: GCF_056314305.1. NCBI lineage: Bacteria > Pseudomonadati > Pseudomonadota > Gammaproteobacteria > Moraxellales > Moraxellaceae > Acinetobacter > Acinetobacter sp. DMC2. The sequence goes on from NZ_JBQUYP010000001.1 coordinate 763,546, forward strand.
GCCTAGCAGATTGGGTCAACGATGCTACCCAACAAAATGAAAATCAAGTCATTCAGCTAAGACAAAACATTCATCAACACCCTGAACTTGGCAATATGGAATTTAAAACCTCTGCCCTTGTTCAAAAAGAATTAAAGTCTTATGGCATTCAAGTCAAAACAGGCTATGCGAAAACAGGTGTTGTAGGTATTTTAAAAGGTAATAAACCTGGGCCTATTATTGCGCTTAGAGCGGATATGGATGCTTTACCTATGGAAGAAAAGAGCGGTGTTTCCTTTGCCAGTAAACAAAAAGCAATTTATCAAGGTAAGGAAACTTATGTGATGCATGCATGTGGACATGATGCACACACTGCAATGTTATTAGGCGCAGCAAAAATTTTAGCTGCGAATAAAGATAAAATATCGGGCACAGTTATTTTTGTTTTCCAACCTGCTGAAGAAGGTGGTGCAGATATAGATAACTTCACTCAGGGTGATCAAATCGGTTCACGAAAAATGATCGCTGATGGTGCTTTTAAAGACTACAAACCAGAAGCTATTTTTGGAATGCATGTGATTGCGGGTATGAAAAGTGGTCATCTTTATTATAAAGATGGTGCTATTTTAAATAGTGCAGACCACTTACGTATTCAGGTCAACGGCAAGCAGGTTCATGGTTCGACGCCATGGTTAGGCAGAGATCCAATTTATGCATCGGCACAAATGATTAATAATTTACAAAGTCTTATTAGCCGAAGAACAGATCTAACCCAAGGTATGGGCGTGGTCAGTATTGGCAATATTCAAGGTGGTACAGCAGGAAATGTGATTCCCGAACAGGTCAATATGATCGGTACCATTCGTTCTAATAACGAAGAAATAAGAAATAACATCTTAAAAAGTTTACCAGTCATGATTGAGCATAACGCTCAAGCCAATGATGTCACTGCTAAAGTTGAAATTGCGCCTTATGCGCCAGTCACCATGAATGACAAAACCCTTACTCAACTTATTCAGCCAACATTAGCTAAAGTTGCTGGCGAGTCAAAACTTCATGTTTTAGACCATAATGCGAGTGCAAGTGAAGATTTTGCCTATTATGGCAAGTTAATGCCCTCATTCTTTGTCTTCTTAGGGGCGACACCAGAAAATCAAGACTTAAATCAGGCTGTACCGAATCATAATCCCTATTTTATTGTAGATGACAAGACCTTAAAAACTGGAACTGAGCTACATGTAAGGTTCGTATTAGATTATCCGAATATATCAAAACAAGTCCAAACTTCATGGAAGCCCTCTTAACTTAAAAAGCTTGCTAGCCATAAGATGTAGCGTTTTTAGATTAGAAATTCAGCAATCGCAATTGAAAGGTTGTGCCATAGGACTTAGTATGCAATCTGCTAAACTGCCCCGTATTTAAAAGCAGATGTATGGCTTTTGAATGGAACTAATGTTTTATTCAGCAGTCATATTTTAAATGCAAAGCTCTATAGTGAACTAAAACGGAATCCTCTCATGGCGAATCATTTTGAATTCAACATTCGTGTTTATATTGAAGATACGGACGCAGGCGGTATTGTTTACCATGCCAACCACATTCGCTATATGGAACGTACCCGTACTGAATGGCTCCGTGCTTCTGGCGTTGATCATTACTGGCATCAAAAAGACTACAACTTTGTCGTGCACAAAATTGACGTAAAATACATGCGTCCTATTTTAATGGATGATTTAATTACTGTTACAGCACGTGTAGTTTCATGTAAAGCTGCGTCATTTGTGTTGCAACAAAATATTTATCGTGGTGAAATCTTGCTTGCTTCTGGCGAGGTTGAGTTGGCATGTTTAAGCAAAGAACTTGTAGCTCGTCGTCTTCCAGAAGAAATACGTGATCTTATTCGTAAAGAATTGGAACAAGACTAAAAAAACAACCGGCATATGTAACTATGGCAACAAACATTGAATCAACCCTGCATATTTCTGACCTTATTTTACAGGCAAGTCCAGTCGTTCAGTTGGTCATGCTAATTTTATTGTTAGCATCAATCTTTAGTTGGTATCTGATTGCCAAGTTACATATGAGTTATAAAAAAGCCCATCAAGAAGATGAACATTTCCAGAAAATGTTCTGGTCGGGTGCTGAACTCAATACGCTTTACAACAATGCTCAGCTCAACTCAAAACGCTCAGGTCTTGAAGATATTTTTTATCAAGGGTTGAGTGAGTTTTTTAAACTTAAAAAACGTCAGGCCCCTGTTTCACAAACGATTGAAGGGACTGAACGTATTTTGCGAGTAGGTTTGAGTCGTGATCAGAGCCATCTAGAATACGGCTTAGGTACTTTAGCAAGTATTGGCTCTGTAGCTCCTTACATCGGTCTATTCGGTACCGTTTGGGGGATTATGAATGCATTTATCGGTTTAGCTGCTGTTGATCAAGTCACTTTGGCAACTGTTGCACCTGGTATTGCCGAAGCACTTATTGCAACCGCAATTGGTTTATTTGCTGCAATTCCTGCTGTGTTGGCTTTTAACCACTTCACTTCTAAAAGTGAAAGTGTTTACTCTGATCGTGCTTTATTTGCTGAAGAGATGATTGCCTTATTGCAACGTCAGTCTGTGGGTTCATCACAGGAAGATGCATAATGGCAATACAGCGTTCAGGGCGCTTTGAGCGTATAAAAAAACCATTAAAAAGTGATATGAACGTCGTACCCTATATTGACGTTATGCTCGTACTTTTGGTTATTTTCATGGTGACTGCTCCCATGATTACTAGTGGTATTAAAGTCGATTTACCTCAAGCAAATAACCATCCAATCGAATCAAAAGATATGCCTGCCATGGTAACCATTGGTAAAGATGGCAATATTTATCTTCAGTACGAAGATTACAAAGATAGTGAACCATTGTCTCGTGAAAAACTTGAAGAAGTTTTAAGCGGTGCTCAAAAACAAGCTGAACAAGAAAATAAACAACTCACAGTTTTAGTCAATGGTGATAAGTCTCGTCCTTATGGAGAAGTCGTATCATTAATGGCAAGTTTACAAGAAGCAGGTTTAACTCAAGTTGGCCTTCTGACAGAGCCTTTAAAATAAGCTATGAATAAAAATCAAAAGCCACACTTTAAACAAAATGCGATTGCATTGAGCTTTACACTAGGAGTTCATGCAATTGCCATTGTTGGCTTGCTTTTTTTAGGCTTGAGTAAACCACCTGAACAGCCAAAAAAGCTAACAACTATTTTAGTTAAGCCAGAAGATTTACCTCCTCCTTTAGCCAAAGAAGTTGAACAAGAGACTACAGCTACCAATGAAGCAAAAGAGGTATTAGCCCCTATTGTGGATGAAACGCTACCTCAAAATCTTCCAGTTGTACCTCCTCCTCCAACAGCTCAACAACTTGCTGCTCAAAAGCAAAAGGCCGAACAGGCCCAGCAAGCCAAGTTAGCTGAGCAAAAGCGTAAAGCTGAAGAAGCTGCGAAAGCGAAACAAGCAGCAGAACAGCAACGCATAGAGGAAACTCAAAAACAGCAGGCTGAAGCTAAACGCCAAGCTGAGGCTAAAGCAAAATTAGAAGCCGAACAAAAACGTAAGGCTGAACAAAGTGCAAAAGCTGATGCTGAAGCTAAGGCCAGTCAAAAAGCTGCTGAAGACGCTAAACGTAAAGCTGAGGCCGATGCAAAATTAAAACGTGAAGCTCAAAAGGCTGAAAACGCTAAACTTCAAGCACAACAAGAAGCTAAGCGAAAAGCCGAAGCTGATGCTAAAGCTAAGCAACAAAAAGCTGCTGAAGATGCTAAACGTAAAGCTGAAGCAGATGCTAGAGCTAAGCAGCAAAAAGCAACTGAAGACGCTAAACGTAAAGCTGAAGCAGATGCTAGAGCTAAGCAGCAAAAAGCAACTGAAGACGCTAAACGTAAAGCTGAGGCCGATGCGAAAGCTAAGCAGCAAAAAGCCAATGACGATGCTAAACGTAAAGCTGAAGCAGACGCTAAAGCTAAACAGCAAAAAGCTGATGATGCTAAACGTAAAGCTGAAGCAGATGCTAAAGCTAAGCAGCAAAAAGCCAATGACGACGCTAAACGTAAAGCTGAAGCAGATGCTAAAGCTAAGCAGCAAAAAGCTGACGACGCTAAACGTAAAGCTGAAGCAGACGCTAAAGCTAAGCAGCAAAAAGCTGCTGATGATGCTAAACGTAAAGCTGAAGCTGAGGCCGAAGCAAAAGCTGTATCTGCTCAAAAAGCACAAGAAGAAGCAGCTCAGAAGAAAGCCGAAGCTAAAAAAATTGCTTCTTCTGCTAGACGTGATTTTGAGCAAAAAATTCGACGCTCTTGGGATGTTCCGACTGGCAGTAGCGGTAAAACAGTTGGTGTCCGTTTTACCCTTTCAGACTCAGGTAGCGTTAATTCTATTGTGATCACACGTTCAAGTGGCGATGATGCTTTAGATGCAAGTATTAAGGCTGCAATTCAAGCATCTGCACCATATCCTATGCCATCAGACCCTGATGCAAGACGCGAAGCAAGAAGTGTTAACTCTACATTTAGAGCGCAATAATTTTGAAAGAGTTACATGCTTTAAATAGTTTAAGGCATGTAACTATGCTACAAAATCAACAGTCACAAAAATACCTGCTATGACTTTAAACTTATGAATACGAGCCGCAAACACCTGCTATCTTTAGCATTGATCACCGCCTTAAGCCCTATTGCTTCTACAACTGCTTTTGCCCAGTTATATCTGGAAATTGCCAAAGCACCAGATCAGGCACCAAAAATTGCTATTGTCCCGTTTAACAATGACAATGGGCTTTCTCCTATTGTTGAAACTGACTTAAACCGTTCTGGGCGCTTTACAAGCTCATCTAAAAATTTGCCTGCCAATGCTGCAATCAATCAGATTCAAGCTTCTGACTGGCAAGCTGCCGGAATTCCATATGTAGTTACTGGACAAATTAAACAAACAGCTACAGGTTTTGAAGTTCATTACCAACTTTATGATGTACAAAAGCAACAATACATTTTAAATGAACTTTTAAATGTACCCGCTTCACGGATACGTCAAGCTGGCCATATGGTGAGTGATGCTATTTATCAGGCACTTACTGGTATTCCAGGTGATTTTAGTGGCCGTATTGCATACGTACTCAGAAATCCTGCCACCCCTGCAGAGCGTTATACTCTACAAATTGCAGATACTGACGGTGAACAGCCAAAAACTGTTTTGTCATCTCGTGACCCAATTCTTTCTCCGGCATGGACACCAGATGCCAAGAAAATTGCTTATGTTTCTTTTGAAACCAAACGTCCAGCAATTTATCTACAAGATTTATCTACTGGAACACGTGAAGTACTCACTAGCTTTAAAGGCCTAAATGGCGCACCGAGTTTTTCACCTGATGGCCAATCAATGCTATTTACAGCATCAATGAATGGCAATCCAGAAATCTATCAAATGGATTTATCAACTCGCCAAGTTAAACGTATGACAAACGACTCGGCAATTGATACAGAAGCACGTTATACACCAGATGGAAAATCGTTTATTTTCACTTCTGACCGTGGTGGTTCAGCCCAAATCTATCGTTATACCTTTGCTGATGGTTCAGTAAAACGTCTAACGTTTAAAGGTTCATTTAATGCGCGCGGAACTTTGAGTGCAGATGGCAAAAAGATTGCTCTTGTTCATCGTCCAAGTGGCAGCAGTTATAAAGTTGCAATTCAAGACATTAATACTGGCATCACCAATATTCTTACTCCAACCAGTTTAGACGAATCACCAAGTTTCTCACCGAATGGGCAAATGGTGGTCTACGCGACTCGTGAAGGCAACCGTGGCTTGTTATCTATCATGTCTACTGATGGACGTTTCCGTATGAATTTACCAAGTGAACAAGGTGAAGTACGTGAACCAGCTTGGGCACCAAAATAACTTTTAATTCCATTGATGGAGAAGATCATGAAATCAATCAAATATTTAGCTTTACCCTTTCTTAGCGTAGCACTTGTAATGACGGGTTGTGCAAGCCGCAAACCAGCAACAACTACTGCAACTGGCACAAATCCAAGTACAGTTAACACTTCTGGTTTAAGTGAAGATGCGGCATTAAATGCTCAAAATTTGGCTGGTGCTTCATCGAAAGGTGTAACTGAAGCAAATAAAGCTGCTTTGGCTAAACGCGTTGTTCATTTTGATTATGACAGCAGTGATTTATCTACTGAAGACTATCAAACGCTTCAAGCTCACGCTCAATTCCTTATGGCAAATGCAAATTCAAAAGTTGCATTAACTGGCCATACAGATGAACGTGGTACACGTGAGTACAATATGGCTTTAGGTGAGCGTCGTGCTAAAGCTGTACAAAGCTACTTAATTACCAATGGTGTAAATCCACAGCAACTTGAAGCTGTAAGTTATGGTAAAGAAGCTCCTGTTAATGCAGGACATGATGAATCTGCGTGGAAAGAAAATCGCCGCGTTGAAATTAATTACGAAGCAGTGCCTCCTTTATTAAAATAAAGAATACGCATAAAAAAACGCTCATATTTTTATGAGCGTTTTTTTATAACAACAAAACTTAGGAAGATTTCTTTTCTTCTTCAGAATGTTGCATCGATTCAATCAAATCATGCTTATTAAAATCTTTATATTCAGGTTTTGCCTCATAATCTTTCCAAGCATCCTGAACATTCTCTTTCGAAATTTCATCTAGATTGATTGGTTCACCTGCTGTTGGGGTCGCATCAAACTTCTTTGTTGTCATTTCGATTCTCCTAAAAATATACAGTCCGTTGTCATATCATCAACATACCATTTAAAATGGGGGTTGTAAGCATAAATCCAACACAAATAAAGTAAGATAATTTTTATTTTGTGACATTCTCATCTAGAATATGCCACGTATTTATCTGACTCATTTTGATGCTTGAAGCACAGGAGCTTTTTTTATGTCCAACCTCACATTGTCCCAATTTTTACAACAACAAAAAGGGAATCTAACACCGGAGTTGGCTCAAGTCATCGATACTATCGCCACAACCTGTAAAACTATCGATCAAGCCTTACAAAAAGGTGCGCTCGCTGGTATTTTAGGAAGTGCTGGTAATGAAAATGTTCAAGGTGAAACACAGAAAAAACTTGATGTGATTTCTAATGACTATTTAATCGATGCATTAAAAGTTCATCCACAAGTAGGTGGTCTTGCTTCTGAAGAGCTTGATGAATTCACACCAGCCCAAGAAAATGGTAAATATCTAGTTTTGTTTGACCCATTAGATGGCTCAAGTAACATCGATATTAATATGTGTGTAGGCACAATTTTCTCTATCCTGCCTGCAAAAAATGCGGTAACACAAGCAGAAGATTTCATGCAAGCTGGTACACAGCAAGTTGCTGCTGGTTATGTACTTTATGGCCCATCAACCATGATGGCTTTAACAGTTGGAAATGGCGTAGCATTCTTTACTTTAGACCCAGAAACTCAAACATTCTTGCTCACTACTGACAATGTTCAAGTTGCAGCAGATACTCAAGAGTTTGCAATTAACGCTTCTAATCAGCGTCATTGGGAAGATCCTGTAAAACAATATATTGATGAATTACTTGCAGGTAAAACCTCTGTTCGTGAAAAAGATTTCAACATGCGCTGGGTAGCATGTATGGTGGGTGATATTCACCGTATTTTATGCCGCAGTGGTATTTTCCTTTATCCATATGACTTAAAAGATCCGAAAAAAGCGGGTCGCTTACGTTTAATGTATGAGGCGAATCCAATGAGTATGCTCATTGAACAAGCTGGTGGCGCATCAACTACAGGCCGTGTTCGCATTTTAGACATCGAACCAACAGAACTTCATCAACGAGTTCCTGTGATTATTGGCTCTAAAAATGAAGTTGAACGCGTAACAAGCTATCATTAATAATTTTAATTACTTAGGGCATCATAGTATGATGGTGCCCTTTTGTTGGATATTTCCTTATGGCTGTTATTTTTTTAGAATCAAAAGACAATGCAAAAATTAAACATTTGCGTGGATTAATCGAACTTAGTAACGCCCGAAAAAAACACCAGCAAACAGTCCTTGAAGGCACTCATCTTTGTTTAGCTTGGCTACAGCAACAGAAGAAGCTTTTCTCTTTATTTACGACAGAACAAGCATTAGAACACGACGATTTAAAAGAAATAATCGAACTGCATCAAGGTCATATCTTTGTTATTAGTGAAGTTTTATATAGAGATTTGAGTACATTAGGTACGAGTCTGCCTTGTTTAGCTATTATTGATTTACCTAAAACTGCATCAACAATTGACTATAAAGTAGATACGTTAATTCTGGAAAATATACAAGATCCAGGTAACGTAGGCACATTGCTACGTTCAGCAGCGGCAGCAAATATTAAACAAATTATTTGCACACAAGGATCTGCATCACTTTGGTCGCCACGAGTTTTAAGAGCAGGCATGGGAGCTCATTTTAGCTTACATTGTTTTGAAAACTTCCAACTCACAGATATTCTTCCAAAATTTCAAATACCAGTTTTTGTTACCAGTTCTCATCGCTCAACCAGTCTTTACTCAAAAGATCTTTCAAAACCATGTGTCTGGATTTTAGGAAATGAAGGCCAAGGTGCAAGTGATTACGCCTTAGATCATGCAGAATCTGTAACTATTCCTCAGCCTGGTGGACAAGAGTCTTTAAATGTAGCAATAGCAGGATCTATTTGTTTTTTTGAGATGGTTCGTCAACGCCAGTAAAACGTTAATTTATTTTACATCTCACATATTTGTGAAAAAAATCAATTACACTAGTAAAAAATAACCGATTGTTGTCAACCTCCCACCTCTTTTCAACGTTATATAAGAGATATATTGAAGATAAGGTGGGTATGTCCAATGACAGGATTTTCCATCTCCATGGATTTAGCACCGAAAAAGTCTCGATCGGAAACATCTAGTGCTCATGCAAGCACGGCTGAGCAACGCCTGAAAGTTTTCATGCAAGATGTTACTGGTCGCGCTTTGGTGATGATGGAGAGTGCTACCCAAGGTCAACAAGGTATTGCAATGGATTTGGTTCAAGAAGCATTTATTGCTTTACACAAATCTTATGCCGATAAAAGTACTGAAGAATGGTATCCCCTGTTTTATACTATTTTAAACAACAAACTTCAGGACTGGCGCCGCAAAGAATCTCGTAGAGCAAACCCATTTTCATTCTTCAAAAAAGTTAGTCTGGATAATGATGACGACGAAATTATTGATGTAGTTGATGAAAAAGCCATTAATCCTGCGGATTTTCTTGATCAAGCAGTAACTATCGAAGAAATTCGAGAAGCAATTTCAAAGCTACCTGTTCGTCAACAACAGGCATTTATGTTACGTGCGTGGGAAGGTTTTGACACACACACAACAGCTCAGATCATGAACTGTACTGAAGGTAGTGTAAAAACCCATTATCACCGAGCAATTCAGGGACTTAGAGAGTACTTAGCCCATTTAAATCCCTTGGGAGGTTCTGATGAATCATGATGATTTCACTAAAAAGGTAACGTCTAAACTTGATAGTTTGGCACATCACCATAAAAATAAAACAGTGGTCATGAATCATGTGCTTGACCATATTCAACAAAAACCGGCCTCTTTTTATAGTGTCTGGAAAATGTCTGGTTTTGCACTTGCAGCTGCGATCACAGGTTTTGTAATTTTACCTAATTCAGCAGATATTGTTGATAAGCCACAAAATCAAGTGATTGTAAATCCTAAATTATCTCCACAAATGGTGGAAGATTTAGAAATGCTAATGGTCTTGGGTGAGGATAAAATACAACATGGCAGCTAAAAAATTAGCACTTATCCTTTGTTCATTAAGTTTCCTGCAAACGAGTTTTGCAGGTTTTGAACGATTTTGGATTTTTTCTAAGGATGCCAATACACAAGTTGATGACACATGGAATGCTCTTTCTGAAGAGGAACAACGTGCAGTTATTAAACGCTACCAGAGCTTAAAAGAGTTACCAGCGAATCAAAGTACGAATCTACAGCAACGTATGGACTGGTTTACTCAACTTCCCGATGCTGAAAAAGAAAAAATGCGTGAAGCATGGCAAAAAATGAGTACACAAGAGCGTAATGATTTACGCCAGCGTATGCTTAAAGCGAATGGCGAAGAAAGAACAGCTATTCGTGAAGAGTATATGAACAAGTATTTAGAACATTAAATATAACTCTGTAAAATTCGTATACTGTGAATTTAATGTATTACATAACCTTCTATAAAAAAGCCTCCAATTGGAGGCTTTTTTATTTTATATCGTTTATTTACGGTAGCGTCTATACGCTGCTAAACCAACTAAAGATGCTATAGATAGAATTCCTAAGCCACCACCACCGCCACTTCGAGAATCATCCGTTGTAGTTGCTGTACTTATCAAGTTAATTGTGCCAGCTTTAGATGAAATTTTACCATCTGCATCATAAACGTTATAACTTAATGAATCATTGAAAACGTTAAAGACGTTATTTGCCTGTATATAAATATTTCCACCATAACAAGTTTTATCTTTATCATCCTTAGGACAAGGTCCTTCTCGATCTGCTTTAACGACCTTAAAGATTCCATCTTTTGAAGTTTTGCTTGGTAAATAAATTGGTAACTCCACACCGTCTTCATTTACCCAAAATTGTGATTTAGGTTTTAAAAGCGTATTTACAGGTCCATCACCATCATCATTAGCATATTTAAGCAAGTTCAATGGAATAGTTTCATTTGCAAGATATTTAAATGTAATTGTTCCATCACCAGACACTGGTTCAATATTATTAAAACGAGCTTTAATCAAACCGCTTGAACTTAATTTATTATCGGCTGTAGTAATTGTATATTTACAATAAGCATAGGTACCAGCTTGAGTAACTACATCGTCCTTGCGATAAAAAACAATTTGCTGTAAAGCACTATTCCACTCACAGAATAACTTGTCCTGATCAGATAGATCTTTAACTTGTTGAGCATCATATTTATCATCAAGAGATCCAATACCTAATGGCTCAGTTGTAATACGATAGTCTGTTGTGTTGAAGAACTTCAGCACATGATTAGCATCTTCTGTCGGTAATGGTAAATCATAGTTCTTTAAATCAAGATAAATTGCGCGATATTTAAGATTTGCCTTAGTTGTATCAATTAGATTCTTAAACTCCGCCAAACGTACTTTATAGTAAGTAATAAAGTTAGAAGGTGTCTTAGGGTCTTTAATATAATTATCAAATAAATCATAATTTTGTTGATAAGTATCAATTAAAGTCGTTAATGAAATATTACTAACATCCTCTAAATCACCTGCAGTGAGCTTCATTAATTCAATAGAACCAATATCACAACTATTACGGCTTTCTGGCTGATAGTATGAAGTACTGTCTGTCAAACGGTTCAAACCACGTTGATCAATTGTGGCACAGCTTCCTTTGCTATTTTGATCAACATTAATCAAATCTACTTGATTAGTATCAACAATCTCTTTTGGATAATAAATAGGTAACCAACCTGTATAGGCCGATACAGTCTGTGGACTTAGTACACTACTAAATGATTGACCACTAATATTAATATTCGTATGACCATCAGGTAAAGATTCTTTCGGAACATCACATTTTGCTGCCGTAGATGTCCAGTCAAGTGCATTGAAACTCAGCGTTAAACCTACACTCTTTTGTTCTGCCGCCGCCCCTAAAAGATATTTACAGGCATAACTTCCGGTATTATAAGCCAATACGTTAAAACTTAGCTTTTTTGCGCCCAATTTATCGTAGAGGAAAGTACTATTCGCGTTGTTTTCAACAATTGTATTATTTAAAAGTACTAAACTACTGCTTGAACTTAAAATACTTGATGTATTGGCTGGATTATTGGTATCACCAGTAAACTTAATAATACTGCCGCTAGTACTATTCGCTATATTTTTTGCAATGGTATTAACTGATAATGTCGCAGTAGGTTTACCACAGAACTCAAATGTACTTGTTGAAGCTGTATTACCATTATTCACAATACTATTTGATGTAAGGGTGATGGTACGTGGTGCATAGACAGTGTCACTAAAACACCCCATTGATAAAACACTACCTTGTGTTGCGTTATTACCTTTAAGTAATGAATGATTTACTGACAAAGTAATATTAGGTGAAGCTAAATAAATTGCTCCACCGTTTGTTGCTTGAGATGATAAAATCTGACTATTTTGCAAAGCGATATCAGCACCAGCATAAATCGCGCCACCCTGGCCAGTTGTAACGCCATTTTCAAGAATTACATTATTTAAGGTCAAGGGCTGTTTATAGGTAGTCGTATTGAAAATGCGTGATTTACCTTGAGCATTAATACGTGTTTGTAAGTCAAGTTGTGCAGGATAATCATTGGTTAATACGCTTTTTTTCTGCCAATCTACGGGATCAGCACCAAAAATAGCAATATTCGCATTTGGAACTAATTCCTTATTTAGAGTGTACATTCCTGCTTTAAGCTGAATCGATTTTTGAGTAGTTTCACGTGTATCAATAACAGCACATCCGCCATATGACTTACGTAGCTCAGCTGTCTTAATCGCTTCGCGTAATGAACATGCATTAGTATTTTCACCATCTTCATCATCAAAAGTTGTAACATCAATTCTTCCAGTCGTAGTATCTGCAAATAATGGCATTGCAGCAATCACAGCTAATGCTAAAAAAGCCTTTTTATAATTTTTCATAGCCGTTATCATCCTTGATTATGACTTTAAACGTCTTAAAGCAACTAAGCCAAATAGACCTAAAACTAAACCACCACCTAGACTTCCACCGCCACCCGCGCTTACAGATTTATCTTCAATACCTGATGGTGGATCTTGTACGATTTGAACTGGAACATTTAGATAAACATCCGCAGCATCATTAAAACGTGTCGTAGTAGTAACGACTAATAGATTAAATACATCTGCTCCATGCCAGTTTCCATTTGGAACATAAGTTAAATTTCCCTGAGCATCAATGGATAAAGTCCCTTTAGATGGTGTACTCGTTTGAACAATCTTCATACACCCAGACTGCCAAGCTTGACCATCTGTTCTTTTTCCAAACATTTTTTCACATATTTGTGGAGAAACTAACTCTCCATCACCTACAACATCGGCAATATTAAATTTGGCAATTTCACCATATTTAATATCTTGACCATGTGTACTGATATCATCGCGGTTGATAATTAATTCAATCGCCCCTAAATCACATAACTCATCATAAGCGCTACGATTTTTTCCACGTTGATCTTGCTTTTCACAACTCGCCAAACCGACAGAAGTCCCATCACTATATAAGCGGCCTTTGTTAATTAACAATGATTGCGAAAGGCTAGTATATTTATCTAAAACTCGAGGTTTAAAGAATCCTAAAAAACTATCACTCGGTGTTGAATAAGGGCAAAGCAATCCATCTGCTGGTGGTACATCACAGGTTCCTTCATCTGTATTACCAGCAATTAGTTTTTCACTTGCAGGGTATATAATATTTGGTAACTCTGCCGAAGCATTAAGGTTACATTCCGTTGTTACTAAATTACTCTGCACAATCGTTTTATCTGTTGTAGATACCTTACAGTTTGTCGTGTTACCTACTAAAATACTATTAGAGACAGATGCTTTTCCTTGTGGAGCATCAAAATACAAGCCCCCCATATTTTTAATCAGAGTAATATTATTGATTACCATGCCATCACGAACATTGGCAATGAAACTACCTTTATTATGAAAAATCGTACTATTACTTAAACCAATAGCACGAGAAGTTAAATAGCCACCTGTACTTTCATCAGCAAATTTAGTTTGTGCATGGAACAATGCGCCATCTGCAGCAGTCACTTCATTATCACGTATGACAGAGCGACCAATATAGTAAAGTGGCATATCACTATATAAAACGCCACCCTGACTCGCTTTATTATTCTGCATCAGGCTATTAGTAATCATTACCGAGCCTGCTGTTTTTGTAGTATTGGACAAAATCCCCGCGTTATAAATTGCCCCGCCACGAGTAGCATACCCATCTATTAAACGTGAATTTTGAATAACCAATTGTTCATGGTTATAAATTAGTCCACCATCACCATCGGGTACTACACTTTTTGATCCGGCACCTTTTAAATTGACATCAGTAAATGAAACTGTAAAAGAGGCTTTTTCAACACTACCATCATCTACACGGAATAGTTGATCCGTACCTATCATTTTAATAGTGGCATTATGGGAATTGGGTGCTCCTTCCTCAACAAGAGTAGAATCATTTTTTGCTGTACTAATAGCTACGGGAACAGTAATTGTTATACTTTTATTCAAAGTATATTCTTTATCACGCTGCAAAATAATATTTGAAGAGGCATCTTTACTTCCGCATCCATGATAACCAGTTGCATATTTTTCAACATCAGCAGCATTGGAAGATGCTCGATAATTAAGAAATTGTACAGCCTCACGCAACGTACATAACGTATCGTCTTTATCTTCATCAATTAAGCTTGTGACTTGAATATCGGCAGAATAAGCGTGTCCAGCAGCAGCCAATAAAGCAAAAGCAATGCTCCGTTTGAGCATACCCATCTCCTTACATCTTTTTTTCATTTTTCTTTGTCAAAATTGCAAAATTTCCGCTTTTGCAATCGCATCCTTTGTGCGTACTTTGTCACAGCAAGTAGAATTTCTCAAGACATTTTGGTCGGTCTGTAGAGTCATTTTTGAACCAGCTTACAAAAAGCTTCATACATTTAAAAAACTTTTTTAAATACAAAAATGTGAATGGTTTAAAATTAGAAGAAGCTTTAAAAGATGTAGAAGTAAGTGCTCTGAAATTAGAAATCTTATGTCAGAGACTCTATTTTTAATAGTTTTTTATATGCGCAGGTGAAGTAATAAGACAAGATTAAAGGATATCTATTGTTGATATTCATCAATCAAAGCATAAATTTGTCTTAAAGTTGCATTGGAAAGTTTTGTTTTTTCGCCTTTGAGAAGTTTTTCTAACTGAGCAACTGTCTGTAGTAAAAGAGAAGCTTGATGAGGACCATGTAATAATAAATAGTCAACAATTTGCTGATCAAAATGGATACCACGTCTAGACATTACAGACGTAACCAAAGAATAACGGTCTGCATATAAACTTCCACTCGGCACTTTAACGCTAACGGCTTGCGTAAGTCGTGACTGTAAGTCTGGCAATTCTAGCTTTAATTCGATAGGCGCTACACGTGAAGAAAATACTAGCTGTCCTTCGTGGTTATTCATTAAATGAAAGACAGCTTTTTGCCAATGAGGCACACCACTAATTGATTCAATATCATCCAAAGCGACAAGATCATAATGCTCTAAAGAAGTAATTGCTTCGATAGGAGCATCGAGGAGTTCAAGCAAAGAAACTTTAATTGCAGATTTGCCTATTTCTAAATAAGAGTCACAAATTGCGGAAAGTAAGTGACTCTTTCCTGTCCCTGCTCCACCGTAGATATAAAACCTACTTACCAGACCTGCATGCAGTTGACGCACAGCATCGACTACATTCCCCCAACTTGGTCCCGAAAAATCACTGATTCGGGCATCAAGTTGAGGTTCTATATCCAGTTGGAGTTGACGCATATATTGAATTAACCTTGAAATTATTTCTGGTTAGGGGATTTCAGTTCATCTGTATCTTGCTGTGTTTTAACTTCAAGATCAAGCTTAGTGCTTTCGGTTTCTACATGAATTTGCTCAATATCGCCATGTTGGATCACTAATGTAGAAGGTGGAGCATAAAGTGAGCTTCTTTCATAATTCTCTCTTAAATGCTTCAACAACACTACAATAACAGCAGCAACAGGCAATGCAATTAGCATTCCTAAGAATCCTGCAAGCTGTGCACCTGCCAATACGGCAAAAACAACTGCCACAGGAGATAAACCAATTTTATCGCCTAGTAGGAATGGCTGAAGAATATAGCCCTCTACCGCTTGGCCAATCATGAATACTACACCAACCAGTAATAAATGCATCCAATCCAATCCGAACTGGAATAAGCTCGCGATAACTGCAGCAATAATACCTACGGCAAATCCTAAATAAGGAATAATACTGGCAAGACCAGCTACCATACCAATAATAAGACCAACTTCCAAACCAATGAGCTGTAAACCAACTGCATATACTACGCCTAGCAATAGCATGACGAGAAATTGACCTTTAACAAACGCTCCTAAAACGCTATGGCATTCACCAACGATCTGTAAAGTAGTTGCTTCATATGGGCGTGGAATGAGACGGCGTAAGTTTTGTAGCATACGGTCCCAGTCTAATAAAAAATAAAAAGCAATAATTGGAATTAGAACAACTGTTCCACCAATTTGAATAAAATTGAGACCTGATTGTGCAAGCTTTAATAAGACAGCTTGAATACTATCGGCACTGTAATTTGTCTGAACATAATCCATGACAGCTTTGGACATTTGATCAGTATCAATTTCCATTTGCTGAACATTAAATGTCGAAGAAACCCATGGTAATAGTTCAGCATTAATCCAGTGAATGCCTGCTGGAATGCTATCTCGGGCGTAAACCAATTGTTTCCAGATCAGAGGAACCAAATACCATAATGCAATGGTTAGTGTTACACCAATTCCGATGAACACCACGCTAATTGCTAACCAGCGCGGCAATTTGATTTTTACCAGAACATCAACGAGTGGACTGAATAAATAAGCCAGGAAAAAAGCACCGATAAAAGGAATGACTACAGGCTTGAGTAAGTACAATACCCATACCAGCAATACAATACCTGCGAGTAAAAGAATACGGCGCAGTATACGATCTTGCATAAAATCTAGCCTTTTTTGATTTAATCGTTATAAATGAAAAAATATTTTTATTAAAGATAGCATTTTCGAGCATAAATAACATAAGAGTTTCGTATATTCAGGTTATAATCTGCCGCCAATGCGGAGACTTCATTTATGAGCAACTCAACTTCTACCCCAAATACCGGTTTAAGCTATAAAGATGCGGGTGTCGACATTGAAGCGGGCGACGCACTGGTCGATCGTATCAAGTCAGTCGCTAAACGTACAAGTCGTCCTGAAGTAATGGGCGGTCTTGGTGGCTTTGGTGCACTATGCAAAATTCCTAAAGGTTATGAAGAGCCTGTTTTAGTTTCGGGAACCGATGGTGTAGGAACTAAATTACGTTTGGCACTTAATCTTAATCGTCATGACACAATCGGCCAAGATCTTGTGGCTATGTGTGTAAATGACCTTTTAGTTTGTGGTGCAGAACCATTATTCTTCCTTGATTATTACGCGACTGGTCACTTAAATGTTGACGTTGCTGCAAATGTTGTTACTGGTATTGGTAAAGGTTGTGAGCTTGCAGGTTGCGCACTTGTAGGTGGTGAAACCGCAGAAATGCCAGGCATGTATGAAGGCGAAGATTACGATCTTGCTGGTTTTGCGGTTGGTGTTGTTGAGCAAAGCAAAATTATTGATGGCACTAAAGTAAAGTCTGGTGACGTACTTATCGGTGTTGCATCGAGTGGTGCTCACTCAAATGGTTACTCATTACTACGTAAAATTTTAGACGTTAAAAACGTTGATTTAACTCAAATAATTGATGGTCGCCCTCTTGCAGATGTTGCAATGGAACCAACACGTATTTATGTAAAACCAGTTCTTGAACTTTGCAAACAAGTTGATGTGCATGCTATGGCACACATCACTGGCGGCGGTTTACCTGGTAACTTACCACGTGTATTACCAAATGGTGCTCAAGCAGTCATTGATGAAGCTTCTTGGGAATGGTCTGAGTTATTCCAACTTCTACAACGCGAAGGCAATGTAGAGCGCTTTGAAATGTACCGTACGTTTAACTGTGGCGTAGGTATGGTCATTGCTGTTGATGCAAATGATGCTGAAAAAGCAATTGAAGTGCTTAATGCTCAAGGCGAAAAAGCTTGGAAAATTGGTCACATCCAAGAAAATGCTGAATCAGTAGAAGGTGCAGACGAAAAAATTCGTGTGATCTTTGCATGATAAAAATTGCTGTTCTAGTCTCTGGGAACGGCAGTAATTTACAAGCCTTGATAGATGCAAATCTATCAGGGCAAATTGTAGGTGTACTGTCTAATAAAGCAGATACTTATGCCCTAGAGCGTGCTCAAAAAGCCAATATTGCTACGGCCGTTATTTCTCATAAAGACTTTCCAACTCGTGAAGTGTTTGATGAAGCAATGCATCAACAGCTCTTGGCTTGGCAAGTGGATGTGGTTATTTTAGCCGGTTTCATGCGCATTTTAACTCCCACCTTTGTCAACAAATGGCAAGGGAAAATGCTGAACATACATCCTTCACTTCTTCCAGCTTATAAAGGTGTGAACACTCATCAACGTGTTTTAAACACAGGTGATCGTTTACATGGTTGTACCGTACACTTTGTAACGGCTGAACTGGATTCTGGTCAATCAATTGCCCAATCCGCTATTTCAGTTAAAGAACATGATACTGCCGCTTCATTAGCAAATCGAGTGCATGCACTTGAGCACTTTATCTACCCACAAGTAGCAGAGTGGTTATGTAACGGTCAACTTACATGGAAAAATGGCCAAGCTTATTTCCGTGATCAAGTTCTTGAACACCCTATTCGTTTTGCAAATTGGTAAAACTTTTTACTCAAAAGCAAAAATAAAAAAGGACATGCCAGCATGTCCTTTTTTATAAGTCTAAAAATTAATTTGGCTGATGATGAATCAATTTCTTTATAGAATTCACTGTATCAATAGGATGCTCTAAAGGGAACATATGCCCGCCCTCAACCACAGTAAATGGGATTCCCATTTTTCGCTTTGCCATTTGAGGAAAGCCTCTTTTTAAGAAATCACTTCCTTTACCCACAACTAAATGCACAGGCATCTTAGGTTTTGGCATAGGCAGCCACCACCAAGAAGGATTTTTACGGAAAATTGCAACTTCATCCTCACGAGAAATCGTTAAAGTAACTCCACCGCGAACCGAATCCTCTTTCAAAGCATAGTCGATGTAGGCTTGAAAACAATCTTGATCAAAATCTTTATAGAAACCTTTAGGACGTAGTAACTCAGCAGCCTGCTCTCTCGAGTCCCAATGTTCACGACGGCGTGCAGATAAACCAGCTGGAGTCATCGCATCAACCAATTTAGGACGAAATAATTTTGCCATATGAAAAGCAAATGAATATCGTCCTAAAATAAGAGGCGGATCTAACATAATGACTTGAGAAAAGAGTTCAGGACGCTGAAAAGATGCCATCAACGTTAAAACCGAACCAAGAGAATGCCCAAGTCCAATCACTTTACGTCCTTTCGCCTGTCGTACAATACTGTCAATTACCTGATCAACCAAAGCAGGCCAATGGTTAGTCACAGGATAGCGTTTATCAGGACCAATCAGGGGAACATAAATAATGTCATATTCCCCTTTTAACTGGTCAAACAGTTTTTGATACACTTTTGATGGCACGCCATTCGCATGAGCAAAGTGTATAACTGGTTTCATTGACATACCGCTATCCTAAAACAGATTTTATTGTAATTTTGCGCTTTGACGAGTCTGCACTTCTTGAGCAATAGATTCACTTACCCCTTGCCCGATTTGTGCTCCCATACGACCTAAAATGGATTGTAATGGGTTGCGCTCAATTGTGTAGTCAACTTTATTATCAAGGTTTAGTTCACGCATCAAGCTCGTAATGTTACCTGAACGGTCAGCAACGCCCAATTGGATTGCTTGTTCGCCAGTCCAGAATAAACCAGAAAAAATAGCTGGATCGTTCGATTTCAAACGCTTTCCACGCCCTTCTTTAACTGCAGTGATAAAGTGAGTGTGGACATTATCAAGAACAGATTGAATATGTTGCTTTTGCACAGGATCAATCGGTTTTGTCATACTTAAAATGTCTTTATTCGTTCCTGCCGTTAAAGTGCGATCTTCAATGCCAAGTTTCTGAGCTAAACCAGTAATCCCATAGTTAGGCATGATCACACCAATTGAACCGACTAGACTTGATGGATTGACAATAATCTCATCCGCAGCAGACGCAATATAATAAGCACCTGATGCGCCCATATCACCAATTACAGCGTAAACCTTTTTATCTGGATGCTGTTTTTTCAAATAACGAATCTCTTGCCAGATTTCATCAGACTGAACTGGGGAACCGCCAGGTGAGTTAATATTAAGTGCAATAGCTTTACTATTTGAAGCTTCAAAAGCACGTTTAAGCGCTTTATTGGTATCTTCACTATTTACTGATTGATTACTCGAAGCATCAATAGTTCCAATAATATCCACTACAGCCAAATGGGCACTACTGCTACTTACAGCAGAGCCTTCTTTGCTGGTTGAACAGCCTTTACCCATGAGTACAATAATGAATAATAAATAAATAAAAGTTAATGTTTTAAAGAAGATTCCCCAACGGCGACTACGGCGCTGCTCCTCTACTGAAGCAAGTACAGCCTTCTCAAGAATTTGCCATTCTGGTCCATTTTGTTTAGGGATTATAGGTTCATTTTGTGGTTTTGGTGGCCAATCGGACATAAAATTCCAATCCAAATTAATCTAAAATGATGTCATTATATACGTTGATTTGATAAAAACTGTCTAAATAATATGATTTCATTTATAATAATTTTATCTTTTTTTAATTATTGCTTCCTTTTTACCGCGATAGATGACCAAATTAGATACAAAAAGCATGAACTACTACCTACTCAAAACTTTTAGCCGCCAGCCAATTCAATTTGGACGTTTTCTTGCTCGTATGTTGGCAGGGTTAATCAATACTTTAAAAATTACTAAAACATCAAAAAGTATAGAACTAAATCTACAAATCGCCCTTCCACATTTAACGCCACAGCAGCGAATAGAAATTACGCAACAAGCTATTCGTAATGAAGTCACCTCATACTTTGAATTTTTAAGTATTTGGGGCTCATCAAATAGTAAGAATATCGAAAGAATTCATCATATTGAAGGTGAGCATTACTTTCATGAAGCACTTGCAGCAAAAAAAGGTGTGGTTTTGATTGTTCCACATTTTGGTACATGGGAAATCCTGAATGCTTGGTGTTCACAATTCACTTCAATGACAATTTTATACAAGCCAGTAAAAAATGAAGATGCAGACCGTTTTGTTCGAGAAGCACGTAGTCGTGAACAAGCTCACTTGGTTCCTACTGACGAAACTGGTGTAAGACAAATTTTTAAAGCTTTAAAACAAGGTGAAACTACCGTAATTTTGCCTGACCATACGCCTAACATCGGCGGCAGTATGATCAATTATTTTGGTGTTCCCCTTGCCTCAAGTAATTTAAGTACTAAGCTTATTCAAAAAACTAAAGCAAAAGCTTTATTCCTTTACGCGATTCGTAACGAAAATGACGGTTTCACGATGCACGTTGAACCTATGGATGAGAAAATCTACGAAGGTAATGCAGATGATGGAACTTATGTCATTCATCAGGCTATTGAACAACTCATCCATCGTTATCCAGAACATTATCACTGGAGTTATAAACGTTTTAAAGCAAACCCTGCTTTAGATAATATTTATAATATTGATCCAGCTGAAGCTCTTCAAATTGTGGATAAGCTTAAA
This sequence comes from Acinetobacter sp. DMC2, assembly GCF_056314305.1. Lineage (NCBI taxonomy): Bacteria > Pseudomonadati > Pseudomonadota > Gammaproteobacteria > Moraxellales > Moraxellaceae > Acinetobacter > Acinetobacter sp. DMC2. Next base: position 785,203 of record NZ_JBQUYP010000001.1, read on the forward strand.
GCAGAAGCTTCACAAATTTCTGTGAAGCCAAGTACGCTCGAAACGTCGAGTGTATAAAATCATTTGATGATTCTCAGATACAAAACTTAATGTTCCTTGCTCAACTGTGCTTTTAAATGGAATATTAAGTTCTTGTATTCTCGCTAAAACCTCTTTGCTAGGATGACCATATCGGTTATTAAAGCCGGCAGACGCAATAACAAGCTTGGGGTTTAACGTCGCTAAGAAGTCATAGGCTGAACTATGTTTACTACCATGATGACCTAAGACCAAAACATCTACTTTTAAATCAGGATATTCTTTTATCAATTGATATTCTGCTTCCCATCCCGCATCCCCCATAATTAAATAATTCTGATAACCCCGTACTTGTTTTAAATGAATATAAACGACACAAGAATATTCATTTTGGTTAGTAGGAACTAAATTTAAATCATTTTCTTTAGGCCAAAGTATCTCAATATCTAACTGTGGATATTGCCATTTTTGCCCTTGATGACAATAGGTAAATGGTTCTTTCACCTTCTCTGCCCATAGCTGATTTGATATGACTTGTTTGATAGGAAAAGCCTGAGCGATAAAAGGAAATGCCCCACTATGATCTTGGTCAAGATGAGATAACACCACATGATCTAGTTGCTTAATACCTTTCTGACGTAAATATGGAATTACTACATTTTGACCAATACTGAAAGCTTTCTCATCATAAGAACCACCCGTATCAATTAACCATGTCTGCTCTGGATGTTGTAGAAAAATCGCTTGTCCTTGGCCTACGTCTATAATATTTAATTGAATTTGCTGTGAGGTTTTATTCGGAATGACTAAGGGTAAACAACATATAAGACTCCAAGATTTTGGTAAAACACCACGTGGTAAAAATAAAATAATAATGGCACAGCTTAAGCCTATCAAAGCCAGTGGTGTCAGACTAAAACCTTGCAACGATAGAGATAATTTCTCTAAAAGACTAAAACATGTCAGCACCATACTGAGCAAAATATCATTAAGCTGAAAGAGTGCATTTCCAAGTGAATTAAAAATAAGCCACACACAAGCAGCGAAAATATTTAAAGGAACAATAACTCCTCCTAACAGAGGAACAGTAATAATATTTGTGAGAGGTGCTACCCATGAAATCTGTTGGAAGAAAATCAACATTAGAGGACATAGAGCAATAAATATTTTGCCCTGAGATTCAATTAGGGTTTTTGCTAAAAGAATTATTCTAGATAGCAAACTCAATGAGGCAAGATTTGGAACCTGTACTATGGTTTGATAAATGCGTAATAAAATAAAGCAAGAACCATAAGAGAGCCAAAAACCTGCCGATAAAACACTAAATGGATCAAAAAGTAAAAGTAGACTTGCGCTATAAACCAAGAGCGAAAATGGCTTAACAGGCAGTTTGACCAACAACAAAAAGGCAAATAAAAATACTGAGAGTAACGTTCTTAAGGCTGGAATTTCAAAGCCGACAAAAGCTGTATAAATCAAAACACCAAAACATAACGGAATCATTGCTAATATTTGTTTGGGTTGCCACAAATAAAGCTGAGAATAATAACGTTGTACTAATTGATGTAATCCCCAAGATAACAAGATTGCAAAAATGAGGACATGAGGCCCTGAAATCGCCAACAAATGAGAGATTCCTAACTGTTTAAATTGATTTTTAATATCTTCATTTAAAAGACTTTCATCCCCAGTTAGGAGCGCTAATAATAGTCCTTTATTCTGAAAGGGAGATTTTTTTAGCATTAATCTAAATTTTAGACGGAGTTTTTCTATATTTAACCGTTGTCTAGTCAAAAAATTTTGTTGCTGTTTTAAATGACTTTGATAGCCCAACCGATAAATTTCATTCGAGTTTAAAGGTTCAATATGCTGAACACTGAAACCTGACATTATATTTCGTTGAATGAACCATTGTTCTTGATCAAAAGCACCTGATACTGCATAACTATGAGCTGGTCTGGTTTTACCCGAAATTCGATAGTAATGACCTAATTTTAATTTTGGCCCCTCTATTAATGCACTCTCATTTTCATTTTTTAAATATAGCAACCAATTCACCACATGGGATGACCGCCCTAGAACCTGAGCGAGTTGCTGTGTCTTATTATCTTTTTCTTCACTTAGTCGGTCTATATAAACAATAATATCTAAAGACTCAGGTTGCATCTCCCGTAGTTGTAGTCTTTCATTTAAGGCATGCTGAGCATACTGATGGCCTATAATAAAAAGGCTTAGACCACAGATTAAATAATAAACTCCTTTTAATATGGGACGATTTACAACAAGATGCCGCTTAAAAATATAAAACATTAAGCAGATAAAGAGCAAAACTTTACCAATCCAACCATATTGCGTTATGAAAGGAAGATCTATTCCCATAAATGCAATACCTACAACCCACCCCATTAAAATAAGCTTTAACATTTAAAATCATATCGTTATCTTTTTAGGGGCAAAATTAAAGCCCAACTGAGTGGGCTTTAACAATGTGATTTAATGACAATTTTTTAAGAACCGCTTACCCACAGACCATCTTCCATATGCAAGATTGAATCTGCTGCCTGAGCCAACTGCTCATCATGGGTCACAATAAGCATAGCCATATTAAGCTCTTTCTTAAGATCAGTCAGTAATTCGAAAATACCAACAGCTGTTTTACGGTCCAAATTACCCGTTGGCTCATCTGCTAAAACTACGGCAGGTTTAGTGACTAAAGCACGCGCCAAAGCAACACGTTGGCGCTCACCACCTGAAAGCTCACCAGGTTTATGATCCATACGGTGAGATAATCCCACTCGATCTAGTAAATATTCAGCTTGCGCTTTTACCGATTTGTATTGACTGTCTGCTCGAAGCATTAAAGGCATTGCCACATTTTCAAGCGCAGAAAACTCAGGTAATAAGTGGTGGAATTGATAAACAAAACCAAGGTATTTGTTACGTTGAAAACCACGTTCGGCTTCACCTAAATTATCAAAACGCTGACCATTTAAAAATACTTGTCCCTGTGTTGGTTGCTCTAGACCACCTAACGCATGAAGCAAAGTACTTTTACCTGAACCACTTGCACCAACAATCGAAACAAACTGCCCTGCTTCAACTTGTAAAGAAAGACCTTTAATGACTTCAACCTTAGATTTACCATCATCAAAATGTTTATATATTTCTTTCGCTTCTAAAACAATTTTACTCATAGCGCAGTGCCTCGGCAGGTTGAACTTTGGCAGCACGAAGCGCCGGATAAATAGTCGCCAAGAAGCTTAAAAGTAAAGAAACAATCACGATAATCGTCACATCTTGCCATCTTAAATAAGAAGGAAGGTAATGCACGAAGTAAGCATCAAATAGATTTAAGCCCAATACATTGTTAAACCATGAAATGATATCGCTAATGGTTAAAGCTAAAATTACACCTAAAACCGTACCTGCAACTGTACCAATTACACCAATCACGGTGCCTTGCACCATAAAGATTTTAGTAATCATTGATGGCGACGCGCCTAATGTACGTAAAATGGCAATATCTGATTTTTTATCAGTCACAACCATGACTAACGACGAAACAATATTAAATGCTGCAACCACAATGATAAGTACAAGCAATAAACCAACTAGTGTTTTTTCCATTTGAATGGCATTAAATAGGTTGCCATGCGTATAGGTCCAGTTCGTTGCATAGAAATTGCTTGGTAAACTTTTTACCAAGTCATCGGCAACTTGTGGTGCTGCAAAAATATCATCTAGTTTTAAACGAACACCTTGAGCACCATCAGGTAAGCGTAATAAGGTTGAAGCATCATATAGAGCGATATAACCCACCATAGAGTCGACTTCAGCGCCTACACTAAAAATACCCACCACTTTAAAACGCTTGAAACGAGGTACAACACCGGCTGGAGATGGCGTTGCTTCAGGTAAAACCAATGTCACACTGTCATTTAGACGTAAGCCCAATGAATCAGCCATATCTTTACCAAGCACAATACCAAACTCACCCTTTTTAAGTGAATCTAGACTCCCGGCAACAATATGATTTTGAATGATAGACACATTTTTTTCATATTTTGGGTCAATACCCGTCACCATAATACCAGCGACTTGCCCTTGCGCGGTTAACATACCTTGCAATTGGGTAAAAGGTGCAACCCCAGTTACATGTGGATGATGTTCAACTCGTTTTACCAGTTCAGGCCAATCCGTGAGGATTTGTGTAGATGAAACTGTCGCTTGCGGCACCATTCCCAAAACACGGTTTTTCAATTCGCGATCGAAACCGTTCATTACAGAAAGTACCGTAATCAGCACTGCGACACCTAGTGTCAAACCGACCATCGAAACCAATGCAATAAAAGAAATAAAATGATTACTGCGTCTTGCGCGAGTATATCTCAACCCTATATACAGTGAGATTGGTTTAAACATACCTTCTAAATCCAAGGTGATTGATGGGAAATAGCAGATGCCAATGTCAAATTACATTCACATTTACTATTTGGCCATATCGTTAGATGCTGTATTAAGGTTTAAAAATCAGTAAGTTCTGATCTTTCCTTAACAATCCTAATATTATATTGCTGCGCTATTTTCTACTACTTAAGTTAGGAGATCAATTTGATCATGCATTTCGCTACGAATTAGAACAATTTAATGAATAAGCTCAACAAATTACCCAAATCTTCTCCTATTTAGACTTCATATGTTGAGCAAAGTTCCGGTTTGCCTGAATGTCTTTATAGAAATATAAAAAGAGCCCAGACAAGATAATTAAAGCCCCTACAAAAACCATAATCGAAAGTTGTTCATGATTTAAAGCAGCTCCAATCATCATCGCTAACATTGGTGTAATTACTGTCGTTAAAGATAAAGTCGTTGGCTGAATATTTTGTATAAGTTTGAAATAACAAAACATGGCGACTAATGAAGCCATGAGTACCGTATAAATTAGGGCAAATAAAGATTTAGCTTCTGGCAAATGTGTCGGTGCATATTGCCAAATAAATGGAATAAAACAACTAGCAAAAATAGAAGACACTAAAATAGAACCTGTTGCCTGAGCCATCGGCTGGATCTGGGCATTAACTTTCTTAACCCAGAAAATTGAAAAAGAATAAACAAACACACTGATCAGCATAAGGACAATACCAAACGGATGCACGTGCTGATTTGCACCGCTCAAACAAATAATCGCTAACCCACTGACAGCAATTGCCATGCCCAGCCATTGCAGCTTATAAAGTTGTTGACCAAATGCAAACCGACCAATAAGCCCTGCCATAATAGGTGCTAAGCCAAACATAAGTGCAATCATGCCTGAACTTAAATATTGGGTTGCGGCATAAGTAAAAATTTGGGAACCAATTAAGCTAAAAGATCCGGCAATGTAGCTATGAATTGCTTGTCGATGAGTCGGAAAAGGTGTTCTTAAAATCAGTAATATGATTACTGCCAAAGGCAATGCAATAAAAAAGCGTAACAACAATGCCCACATCAGATGTAAATCAGACACACTCCAAACAATAGCCAATGGAGTGGTTGCCCAAATGAACACTAACAAGGCATAAGTTAAAGCCAAATTGGTTTGCGATGGCATGTGACGCTCACTTAGCTGTTTTACGTTTTTGCTTTAAAATTGTTTGATCTAATGAACTTGAAAATTCACGCTTATCTCGTTCGGAAATAGGCGGCGGTCCACCAGTTTGCACACCCGCACCACGAAGCGTATCCATGAAATCACGCAGATGTAAACGTGCTTTAACATTCGCCGTTGTATAGACTTCACCACGTGGATGAATAGCAACGCCTCCTTTCTCAATCACTTGAGCTGCCAGTGGAATATCTTGCGTAATGACAATGTCATTTTCATTCATACGATCAACTATTTCTTTATCGGCCTGATCTGCACCACTTAAAACCTGTATTGACTTAATACGAACAGAAGGTGTAATCCCAACATTCTGATTGGCAACAAAAATAACTTCTAATTGATAACGATCTGATGCGCGCAAAATTACTTCACGTAAAATTTTTGGTAAGGCGTCTGCGTCTACCCATAGCTTAAATGGCAGCACGTTATTCTCTATTTCCACTAAAAATCTAAGTCTAACAGATGCTTTTCGAAGGTGAGTAGAAATAAACATTAAACTTATTTTTAATTTCAACATTCAAGTTTTTATAGAGGAAGCTTCCTTTTAATTTATAAATAGAAGCCGCATTTCTCTTTAAATGACTAAATATGTGCTTTTACAAGAGAATTTACACATGATGACTTGAAAAATAGTAAACACCCTCGATTTAATATAACAAGTAATGTGAACCCAACAGCATCGTGCTTATGAAAAATCAAAACAGTCCAGAAGTAATTAAAGTAAATGACCAAAATTTTGGTAGTCATGGCGAACATTGGAATCTATTGACGTCCCATCCTGAAACAGATGTACCAAAATGGTTAGGACTAGCACTTGATGCACCAGTAATGCCGATGGGCTTATGCGAACATGAAGAAGATATGGATCAATCTTTTTGGTTGATTCAAGGTCCACAAAACCAAAAAGTTACAATCAACCAGATTATTGCGGTTGAAAACCAAAAGCCGCGAGCACTCAAAACAGCCTTTCCAAGTTTTGAAAGTCCATATCAATATAATGCAAAAATTGAACGTATCATTACTTGTGACTCTGCAACGCAAGCCGTGTTAAGTTTAAGACTAAATAAAAATACAACCGTTTATGCATTTGATAATTTATTTAGCGTTAACGCTTGTCAATATGACAAAAATCAAAACTATCAAGTTCAATTTAATGCATGGGCTTATGAATTAGAACCCGTTCCAGCAGGCGAAAAAATTGTTGTTGATGACCCAGCTTCAATTAAACATCACCGTGCATTAAATGCAATTTTGACTGAACATAATGGTATTGCTCCTGAAAACTTACAGGAGCTCATTAATGAATGGCAGCCAAAAACTCCAGAAGATCAAGAACCTGTAACTGTTGATTTTTCTAAAATGGTTGCATATTTATATGGCGAAAATCTTGGTCAAGAAGATGAGGCATGGTTCCAAGGTAATATTGTTGGCAAAACTTCTATGACATTTATGGGGGAAGAATATACCCTTTATGATGTCACTTTGGTTTTAGAAGATGATCTTCCTGCCATATTAGTGCGCATTGCGACCAAAAACGATTTGTATAAAAACTTTAATATTGGCGAATATATTCGCGGTAATATCTGGATTCAGGCGACTATTTGTGCTAAAAAGGGTGAAACTAATTGAATTTCACTAATATTTTAATAATTAGGTTATTGAATGAAGATTATACCCGAACAAACTACCAGCCTCATTCAATCTAGTAACCTGCGCGTAAAGGTCGATACTGGTGCGTTTTGCTTTTTTGTATTGGGTATGTTTTTAGCTGCCATATTCATGCACCAACTTGGTTTAGTGCCTTTTTAGTTTATAAAATTTATTCAAAAATAAAGCCCTCAGTTGAGGGCTTTATTTATTTGATTTGCTTAACCATTACGTTTTGCAAAATCATCCATAAAGCTAATTAAAGCCTGCACGCCTTCTAATGGTACAGCGTTGTAAATACTTGCACGCATACCACCTACAGAACGGTGTCCAGCTAAATTCAACAAATGGTTTGCTTCCGCTTCTTTTAAGAATTGCTTGTCTAAAGCTTCGTCTGCCAAAGTAAACGGTACATTCATAATTGAACGGTTTGGAATTGCAATCGGGTTATTGTAGAAATCACTTGAGTCGATATAACCATAGAGCAACTGAGCTTTTTCAAGGTTAACTTTATGGATCGCATCTACCCCACCCTGCTCTAGCAACCATTCAAATACTAAACCAGACAAGTACCATGCATAAGTTGATGGTGTATTTACCATAGAACCATTTTTCGCTTGGTCACTATATTTTAAAATACTTGGAATTTCTGGTTTAGCTTGATCAAGTAAGTCATCACGAATAATGACAATGGTTAAACCAGCAGGACCAATATTTTTTTGAGCGCCAGCATAGATCAAACCAAACTTGGTCACATCTAATGGAGCAGATAAAATGCTTGATGAATAGTCACAAACGAGTGGAGCTTTTACATCAGGAATTCCTGCGAACTGTAAACCACCAATCGTTTCATTATCTGCATAATGTACATATGCTGCATCATCAGACAAATTCCATTCGCTTTGCTCAGAAATTGCGAACTTGCCATCTACTTTAATACCAGCTTTTACAACATTAATGTCGCCATAACGTTGAGCTTCTTTTAACGCTTTTTCAGACCAGATGCCTGTATCAATATAATCAGCTTTACTGTTCTTACCCAAAAGGTTTAAAGGAATCGCAGAAAATTGTAATGACGCACCGCCTTGTAAAAACAGTACTTTATAGTTTTCTGGAATATTCATTAACTTGCGTAAATCTGCTTCAGCTTTTTCAGCCACAGCAACATAGTCAGCACTACGATGACTCATTTCCATGATGGATAGACCTTTACCTTGCCAATCCAACAATTCTTGTTGAGCTTTTTCTAAAACGGCAGTAGGTAATGCAGCAGGACCAGCACAGAAATTGTACGCGCGCATGATTTTTCCCTTGTATAAAGTCAAACACAATAAAAATGGCATTTAACCACAGATTGCTTAAGCTTGCAGCAGCTTCTCAAGTAAATATTTCAATGCTGGACTGTATTTAAGTTTATTTTTTCAATTATTAGTATCGTTATTTACTTACTTTTAATTACTGCCTTCCAAATTTAAAAAGATTTTTAAGCAAAAAGATCAACTTGACTTGTGATTATAATTTCACATACCTTGGTAGATATTAGAAAAAATATTGGCTTAGTAAATTCAATAATTAAAGGAGCTAAAATCAAAATGTTTTTATACAAATGTATAATAAACAATATGATAATTGAATTTAATAACAAGAAATTTAAACTATAAGGGATGCCAGAAATTGTTATTTAAAATGCCAGCACATCGATATAGACAGTCTATTTTTCCCTTTCTATTTAAACCTAAACATCTTGCTTTGGCTTTAGGCTTTTTTTTCACTAATCATTTATATGCCCAAAGCTTAAGTTATGCAGAAGCAGAACAACAAGCTTTGAAAAGTTCATATAGCACCCAAGCCAACCAAGCATTACAGCAAGCATCTCAATTAGAAGCTGAAGCAGTAAAGGGCCTCGGATTACCTCGAGTTGATTTAAATGTGAGAGCCTATGCTTTTCACAGTGAAACAGATGTACCTCTTGGCTCTTTTAAACAAAAACTTGAGAATGATTTAAGTCAAGGACTAAATGACAAACTTTCACAGTGGAACAATGTCATTCCATCGGATGTGCTGGGACAAGTTCAAGAAGGCGCCAATCAAACCATACATGACGGTATAAACCGCTTTCCAGATTATGCGAATCTGACCATTGAAGATCAGGTTGTGCGCCCTTCTATTTCAGTCGTTATGCCACTCTATACAGGTGGTTTAACCAGCAGTGCAAAAAAACTAGCAAATATTCAAGCACAGCGTTCGGAGCTTTCAAGCCAGCAACAACAAGATATACAGCGGTTTGAAGTGGTACAAAGTTACTTTAATGTTCAATTACAGCAGCAACTGGTAGCAAGTAGTTTATTTAACTTTAATGCAATGCAGAAACATTACAGCAATGCTCTAAAGCTCGAACAACAAGGATTTATTAGTAAAGGGCAACGCATGCAATTTGAAGTCGCCCGTAATAATGCGGAACGTACTTTACAAAATACTCAAGCCAACTTAAATGCCAGTCGCTTTAGTCTTAATAATCTTTTACATCAACAAAACAATATAGATTTAAGTACGCCACTATTTGTAAATAACACCCCAAGCCAGTCTCTAGAATCTCTTTTAACCAGTTATTCACAAAAATCTAGCCTTGTACAAAAAATGCAGATGGATACTCAACTAGCTAATGTAAATATTCAAGCTCAGGAAGCTGCAAAAAAACCAAGTCTTTTTGCCTTTGGTGAATATGCTCTCGATAAAAATGAAAACTGGATTGTCGGTGTAATGGCAAAATACAACCTATTTTCAGGTGTAGATAAAAATAAGAATATTCACGCTGCCGAATTGAAGCGCTATGCCTCTGAACTCATGACTGAACGAACTAAACAAGAGATCGAAGCTCTTTTGAATAAGTCATATAACGAACTTAACTCTGCTCAACAAAGTCATCAGCTCTTACAAAGAAACGTAAATGCCGCTCAAGAAAACCTACGTATCCAAGAGCTTTCTTTCCGTGAAGGAATGGGTACAGCAACCCAAGTGATTGATGCACAAAATGCATTAAGTGCGTTAAAAACTGAAATGGCTTTAAATGCTTATAAATATGTCATGTCACTCGCGACTTTACTACAAAGTCACGGCTCAATTGATGAGTTTAAAGCATACGTTAATCAACCACATACCGACTATATTCGTTAAGGGGAGTATAAAATGAATCAAGACTCAGCTCATTCAGAACAAGATGCTCCTGTTGCGGATACAGCAGAAACCAACCAAGTTCAAAAAGATGATCAAGCGAGTGATCATCAAGAATCAAGCACAAATAAAAGTGACTCCAAACCACCTAAAAATTCAAAAATTAAACTGATCATTGGTGTAATCATTATTGCCCTATTAGGTTTAATTATTTTTGGTTTGTGGAAAAGTTATCAGCCAAAGCCTATTGAACTACAAGGCCGAGTTGAAGCCGAAACAATTCATGTAAGTACAAAAGTTCCGAGTCGTATTGAAGAAATATATGTACAAGAAGGCCAGAAAATTTCCAAAGGCCAGCCACTTGTTCGTTTGGTTAGCCCGGAAATAGAAGCTAAAAAACAACAGGCTTTGGCTACCTTACAATCTGCTTTAGCATTTCAATCTACGGTAGATCGTGGTTCTCAACAAGAGAATATCGATACACTTTATGCAAACTGGCAAAGTACGAAAGCACAAGCAAACCTTGCAAAAACTACTTACCAACGTGGTGAAAATTTATATAGACAAGGCGTCATTTCGCGTCAAAGACGAGATGAAATGCTTGCAGCACAAACTTCTGCTCAAGAATTAAGTGAAGCCTCTTATCAACAATATGCTCGTGCAAAACGTGGTAGTACGAGCCAACAAAAATCTACAGCAGATGCACAGGTTGAAATTGCAAAAGCAGCTGTAGGTGAAGCAAAAGCACTAGAGGAAGAAACACGTTTACTCTCTCCTATTTCAGGTACGGTTTCAAAAACTTATGGTAAACCTTCTGAATTAGTCGCTATGGGTGTTCCTGTTGTCAGCATTTTAGAAGATGATGATTTATGGGTAAGTTTAAACGTGGGTGAAAATCAATATGCCTCTGTTTATAAAAATAAAACCCTTGAAGGATTCATTCCAGCACTTAATCAGAATGTGAATTTTAAAATTAAGAATATAGATGCTGAAGGTGAATTTGCCACCATAAAAACGACTCGCCAAACTGGAGGCTATGACATTCGCAGCTTTAAATTGCATCTTGTGCCTGAGCGTCCAGTGCAAGATTTAAAAGTTGGGATGAGTGTTCTATTTAAAATTAAAGAAGAAAAATAAAGCATGTTTGCCAGTATATTACGTGAACTAAACTATCTAAAAAGCAACAAATGGGATTTGTGTATGGTGACACTCATCCCCGCTTTTATCATTTTTATGTTTAGCAGCATGTTCTACGCGGGTAAAGCTGAACACTTACCAATTGCGATTATTGATCAGGACCAAAGTGAACTCAGCCGTAATATTGAAAAGTATCTTTCTTTAAATCATACGGTAGATATTAAAACAGTTACGGCAAGCTCCACAGAAGCGGAACAACTACTCAATGAAACCCAAATATGGGGCTATGTTTTCATTCCAGACGGCGCTGAAAAACGCTTTGTGAAAGCGCAAGATGCTCAAATCAGCATTGCATTTAACCAGTCTTTTTTTAGTGTCGGGAATACGATTTCCTCTGCAATGTTGGTCAGTACCCTCAATGCTTTAGCAGACTATGCAGGCCAGAGTTATCTCGCAAATAATATTCCCTATTTAGATGTTCCTACCGCTCATGTCAAAATCTCAACGCTTTATAACCCAAGCATGAGCTATGAGTTTTATTTAGAACCCTTCATGGTTCCAGCCGTATTGCATCTATTGCTATGCTGCTGTGTTGCCTTTGCCATTGGACAAGAACTGAAACGTGGCACATTAACCCAGTGGGTTAACCGAGAAAGTTTTATTCAAGGTTTATTGGCTAAAAATTTGCTCTATAGTCTTATTTTTTGTTTCTGGACATGGTTATGGATGTTTTGGCTAGTCGAAATCCGTGGCTGGTTTGTAGCGGGTTCTCTTAGCTTATTGCTATGCGCACAATTCCTACTTTATTTTGCCTACGCTTTGATTAGCAGCACAGTTATTTTAGCAACCAAAAATTTAAGCAAAACTTTTGGCTTTATCGCTGTCTATGGTGGGTCCTCTTTAAGTTTCGCAGGCGTTACTCTGCCTTTGAATAATGCTCCTATTTTCACCAAGTTTTGGTCACTCATTATTCCCTATACCCCTTATGCCAAGCTACAAACTGAACAATGGGTAATTGGAAGTCCAGTTTTCATTTCAATAATTCCTTTTTTAATACTCATCGGTTATTGCCTTATTTATTTCTTCGTAAGTTGTTTGCTTCTTAAAAAATTAATTCAGGGGGCAGCACAATGAAAGAGTTTTTAAATGCATATTTGCAAACTTTTAAAGATATTGTAAGGAATAGTTCAGTTTTCACGACTCTGATTTTATCGGTCATTCTTTATAGTTTTTTTTACCCTACCGCCTATAAAGCTGAGCGGGCAGAATCAATTCCTATTGTCATTGTTGATGAAGAGCAAAGTCTCTTAACTTCTCAATTAATCGGTCAAAGTGCAAATAGTCCCCATGTTCATATTGTTACTGTTACAAGCAATTTCTTACAAGCAGAACAGATGGTTCGTGAACAAAAAGCAGATGGTATTTTGCTTTTACCCAATAACTTAACACAGAGCCTACGCCGCGGAGAAACTGGCGGAATTGGCTTATATTTAAGTACAACCAACTTTTTAAAAACTAAAGAAATTGGTTTAGGCTTAGCTACATCCATTGAAGCCACCTTAAAAGAATATGTCGAAAAATTTGGAGAGCGCACACATTTCCAACCCGCGCTTTCTATTCATCAAGTCCCTTTATTTAACCCCCTTTCAGGCTATGGAAGTTATATTTTTCCGGCTGTTGCATCTTTAATTATTCATCAAACCATTGTGTTAGGTTTAGCGATGTTAATTGCAAGCTATCGTGAGCAACACCAAAAAATTACAGCTGTTCGCTTCGCTGGAATTTTTGCAAGTATATTTACCATTGGTTGTTTAAGCAGTTTTTATCTTTTTGGTTTTACCTTGTGGTTCAACGACTATCCACACGGTGGAAACTTCATTGGTTTACTCGTTGCTGTTCCTATTTTTATTAGTTGTGTGATTGGATTAGGTATGCTGATTGGTTCACTTTTAGATATACCAGAACGTGCCGGACATATTATTGTGTTTAGCTCTGTACCCTTATTCTTATTAACTGGCGCTGCATGGCCACATCAAGCAATGCCTGAATGGCTACAATGGTTCGCGTGGTGTTTACCATCAACACATGGAGTACAAATGTTTGTACAACTTAATCAGATGGGTGTTCCGTTAGCCACAGTTGTACCAAAACTGATATTTCTTACGACAATCGGTCTTATTTTTTTAATCTGGGCATATTCACGTTTAAAAAGTTCCAAGTGAAGAGTTTTCTAAACTTGGAGCATAAATTATATTTTTATTTACTATGAAATCTGATAGTTAAAAGTCATTTCTTAAAAATTATTGACCATAAAAATATATAAAAATCAATAAATTCAAATTATTAATTAGTAACAATTGTCATAAAACCTTAAAAAAACTTTAAGTTGAAATTAAGGAAATTTCTCCATAGTAAAACTGTTTAGTTTTTCAGCAGCCTAAAAGGGTAACTCTGCTACCCTGTTCTATGACGGAATTTGATATGGCAAAGGTATGTTATTGCGCAGATGACTTTGCAATGAATGCAGAGATATCTCATGCAATTATTCAGTTAATTGAAAGAGGAGTACTGCAAGCGACCTCATGTATGACCCAATCTGAACTCTGGGAAACAGCTGCTGCCAAACTCAAACCTTTCTCGAATCAAATTGATATTGGTTTACATTTAAATCTCACTCATGCGTTTACTTCAGGTAATACGGTTTTCTCATTACCTGCACTCATGTTTCGTGCATGGTCATCAAATCTTAATCGTGAATTAATTACCAAGTGTATTGAAGAGCAATGGGATGCATTTGTTTCAGTCATGGGAAAACAACCCGATTTTATTGATGGGCACCAACATATTCATCAATTTCCGTTTATACGGGATATTTTGCTACAACTTTTAAAAGAGAAAAATTTCACTGGTTGGATACGTAATTTACAACATCCAATTTATCTACCCCATTATCGTTTTAAAACTCATATGCTTTCTGCACTTGGATCAAATGCCTTAGCAAAGGCATGCCAGACCTACCAGTTTAGCCAAAATGAATATTTCGCTGGTATCTATGACTTTAAACAAACTGATTATGCCGAACTGAATCAATATTGGCTTGCTCAAGCAAAAGACCACTTACTGATTATGTGCCATCCCTCACTTTCTACACCAAGTGAGCAAGATCCGATCCAGCATGCACGGATCCAAGAATACCAATATTTTTCTTCTGATCAGTTCCCTCTTGATTGCCAGAAAAATGGCATCCAACTTACTAGACTAGGGGCAATGCAATGAGCACAAAACCTTTTTTATCCTGCGTTGTTCCCGCTTATAACGAAGCCGAGAATTTAAAGACATTTATTCCAGCTTTAGCAAACAGCTTAAAGCAACAAAATCTTAGCTATGAAATTATTGTGGTCGATGATGGCAGTAAGGACGATACTATTCCGATCTTGCAAACGATGATCGAAGATTATCCTTTAGTTGTACTGGAATTATCACGAAATTTTGGTAAGGAAGCTGCTTTAAGCGCAGGTTTAGACCATGTAAATGGTGAAGTTGCGCTACTCATTGATGCTGACTTTCAACATCCTTTTGAAGCAATTCCGACCATGATTAACCTTTGGAAAAATGGTTATGACATGGTTTATGGCATTCGAAACCGTACCACTGAATCATGGTTAAAACGAACCTTAACCCACGGTTATTACCGCATATTAAACTTAAGCTCGCCTATTGATATTCCTGAAAGTGCTGGTGACTTTAGACTTCTAGATGCAAAAGTTGTCGAGGCGATTAAACAATTACCAGAAAAAAATCGCTATATGAAAGGACTATATGCTTGGGTCGGTTTTAAAAGTATCGGAATCAATTTCTCGGAGCAAGAACGTCAACATGGTCGTTCTAGTTTTAACGTAAAGTCATTATTCAATCTGGCAATGTCGGGTCTAACTGGGTTTTCAGATTTACCTTTACGAATTTGTATTTATCTAGGTGCCCTATTGGCTTTAGGCGCTATGAGTTATGGTGTCTGGATCATTATTAAAACTCTGATTGAAGGAATTTCTGTACCTGGTTGGGCAACTCTTGCAGCAGGTATGACGCTATTAGGTGGCATTCAATTGTTATTCATTGGAATTTTAGGTGAATACATTGGCCGAATTTATGCAGAAGTTAAAAATCGACCAAAATATATTGTTTCAACTGAACATTCTCGTATTAAGCAAGAACACCCAATCACTCACTCCGAAAATACGTTCTCTAGTTTCTAATGTTTGCACATATTTTTCAGCTTGCGCGGTTTACCACGACTGGGGCCGCAGCGGCACTTACACACTACAGTATTGTCATGCTCTTGTTTAAACGAAACATTGCATTGCAGTATGCCAATTTAGTGGCCTTTCTACTTGCCTATTGGGTGAGCTATTTTGGGCATCGTATTTTTACTTTTAAAGCTCAGCATATTTCTCATCGACGCACACTACCCAAATTTACATTAGTCGCTGGATTAGGTTTTTTATTCAATGAGAGTTTTCTCTTACTTTCTAATTTGTATTTCAGCGCCCCTGTTTCAACATTGGTTTGTGTGGCTATTGTCCTGACTTCAATTGTGACTTTCTTGCTTAATCGTTTTTTTGCATTTCAACATTAAGGATTATGTATGCAGCAATGGCTTCGTAGTTCCAAATTCTTATTAATATTTTTACCGATTTGGTTGTTTGTTCTGTCTTGGATAAGACCTCTCTCTGTGCCAGATGAAGGACGCTACGGAGATATTAGTCGATCTATGTTTGAGTCGGGAGATTGGTTGATTCCCCGTATCAATAGCTTGCCATTTATGCATAAACCCCCTCTATTACACTGGTTAAGTTCTATATTTATGGAACTGTTCGGTATGCATATTTGGGTGTTGAGATTAGTTCCAGTGCTAGCAGCTACACTCATGCTCGTCAGCCTATTCTTATTCGTTAGAAAGCACATTTCAGAACGTGTAGCACAACTTACTGCCATTATTTTAGGCACCAATTTATTGTTTTTTGGTAGTAGTGAATATATTAACCATGACCTACTGCTTGCTTCATGGATTACAGTCAGTGTTTTATGTTTTGTTGATTTCACAATTTCAGCACGCAAATCTATTTTATTTTTAGGATATTTTGCAGGCGCGGCTGCGTTCTTAAGTAAAGGCCTGATTGGTGTGTTAATTCCCGGTATGATTCTCTTACCGTGGTTGCTTTACACCAAACAATGGAAAAAAATCCCGTCATTGCTTAACCCTTTGGCGATTTTGCTATTTATATTATTGGTTAGTCCATGGCTCTATGCAGTTCAACTTAAATACCCTCAATTTTTACATTATTTCTTTATAGACCAGCAATTTAGTCGATTCAGCTCAAAAGAGTTTAATAATAAGCAACCATGGTGTTTCTATCTGCTTATTTTATTTGTCAGTTTTTTACCGTGGATTCTTTCGAGTAGATTTCAATCTATTAAAGCCGTATTTCAAAATTATAAGAAATCCGCTTTACTAGCCTTACTTGTATGGTGGTTTATTTCTGTTACGGTTTTCTTCTCTATTCCTCCATCTAAGCTAGCTGGCTATATTTTACCAGCTGTGCCCCCGCTCGCTGTTTTCTTGGCTCTTGTTATCAACCATGTAATTGAAAGTGACTATAAAACCAAATTACAGGTTTGGGGTTTACCTATATTTATTATGTTTGTTGGAATAGGTATTGCTGCTACACCGCATTTTATGCGTGCCCATCAACCCTTTTTCCAAAACCAAGCGGTATTTATTTATATCATTGGCGCATTATTAGTTGTGCTTCCACTGGCTTTAGTCTGGTTATATAAAAAGCAGAAATTAAACTATTTGAACTATATTTTTATCAGTTTAATTGTTTTGTGTAGTTCAGTCCCTTTTGCCGTTCGTATTTTAGATACCAAAAATAATGTGGGACAAACGAGTTTTTCTGAATATATGACACCATCAACAAAAATAGTTTTCTACAATTACTATTTCTATGATGTGCCTTTCCTTTTACAGCTAAAACAGCCTGTATATATTGTGAATCAATGGGATACAGTGCATTCAGATAGTGCTTCTTTAGAAATTAAAGATGGGTTATTGTTTGAACCACAACGCAAAAAATACTTATGGAGTGAGCAACAGCTTCAAGATGCTTTAACACAAAAACAAGATTTGATTGTCGTAAGTCAGCCTAATAATTTTGCAACTAAAGATCCATCTGTTAAAACACTACATTATCGAAATTATGATGTGTTTATCTTCCACTCAAACAAATGAATAACCCAATAAAAAAAGGAAGCTTACGCTTCCTTTTTTTATTTAATTAAGACTTACTCTTCTGACACATCGTCATTCGTAGAAACTGCATCTTCACCATCTACTTCTGAAGTATCAACTTCTCCTTCGAGAAACTCCTCTTCATCTTCGACAGCTTCAATAGACACAACGCCCACTAAAGTTTCTTCTTCGCTTAAACGAATCAGACGAACACCTTGTGCATTACGACCAGTCATTGCAACTTCAGCAGCACGAGTACGAACTAATGTACCACCATCAGAAATAAGCAACAGTTCTTTGCTTTCATCAATAGATACTGCACCTACAAGCTCACCATTACGTTCACTTGTCTTAATCGCAATAACGCCCTTACCACCACGTTTTTTGGTTGGGAAGTCATTTACAGGAGTACGTTTACCATAACCATTGGCACTCGCACATAACACTTCGCCCGTTTCAGGAACAACAACAAGCGATACGATGCGACTTACGACATTTAAATCTGCTGAATCTTCGTTGTCATCAGATTCATCATTTTCAACTTCTGCATCTTCTTCACTTAAAGTGCTGCTTGCAAAGCTAACACGCATACCACGGACGCCTTTAGCAGTACGACCCATTGAACGCACGTCAGTTTCTGCAAAACGAATTGCCTTGCCTTCATTCGAGAACAACATGATCTGCTGATTACCATCAGTAATCGCAACACCAATCAATGTATCTTCTTCATTCAGTTCAATTGCACGTAAGCCATTTGAACGAATGTTAGCAAACTGCTCCAAATCAACACGTTTAACCGTACCAGAAGCTGTGGCCATAAATACATAATGGTTTTCTGGGAATTCAGTTAACGGCAAGATAGCTGTAACTGTTTCATTCGCATCTAAAGGTAACAAGTTTACAATCGGGCGGCCTTTAGCACCACGTGATGCTTGAGGTACTTCAAATACGCGAAGACGATACACTTTACCTACGTTAGTAAAGCAGAGTACAGTCGCATGGTTTGAAGCCACAATCAGATGTTGAATAAAGTCATCATCTTTCATTGAGGTTGCAGACTTACCACGTCCACCACGGCGCTGAGCCTGATAGTCTGAAAGTGGTTGAGTTTTTGCATAACCTGTTTGTGAAACCGTTAATACAACTTGTTCTTCAGGAATTAAATCTTCACGGCTAAAATCAATACGTGATTCAATAATTTCTGTACGACGACCATCACCATACTGTTGTAGTACTTGCGCTAATTCTTCACGAATTACAGCCATCAATAAATTGAAATCATTAAGAATTGCCGTAAGTTCAGCAATTTGACCTAAAATTTCAGTATATTCTGCATGTAATTTGTCTTGCTCAAGACCCGTTAAACGATGTAAACGCAATTCTAAAATTGCACCCACTTGCGTTGGTGATAAACGGTAAATTGATTCAGTTAGACCAAATGGACGATCTGGGTTTTCACCTTCGATTTCATCTGGGCGAACAGAAATAGCGCCAGCTTTTTCAAGTAAAGAAATAACGCCACCACCAGCCCACTCACCTGCTAGTAAACGCTCACGCGCTTCAGCTGGGTTAGCAGAAGTTTTGATGGTTTCAATAATTTCATCAATATTGGCTAAAGCAACAGTTAAGCCTTCTAAGATATGACCACGTTCACGTGCTTTACGTAATTCGAACATGGTACGGCGTGTCACTACTTCTTGGCGGTGACGAATAAATGCCGCAATAATATCTTTCAGATTCATCAATTTTGGTTGTCCGTTATCAAGACAAACCATGTTGATGCTGAATGAGTTTTCAAGCTGCGTATTTAAGAATAAGTTATTTACAACGACTTCTGCGTTTTCACCGCGTTTCAAGTCAATTGCAATACGCATACCATCTTTGTCAGACTCATCACGAAGCTCTGAAATACCTTCAAGTTTTTTCTCTTTAACTAACTCAGCAATACGCTCAATAACTCTTGCCTTGTTAACTTGATATGGAATTTCAGTAAAGACGATGGTTGTACGACCTGTCTTTTCATCTTCTTCGAAATGGTATTTACCACGAATGTGTAGTCGGCCTTTACCTGTACGGTAAGCATCAACAATACCTGATTTACCGTAAATAATACCGCCTGTAGGGAAATCAGGACCAGTAATGTATTCCATCAATCCTTCAATCGAGATATTCGGATTGTCAGCATAGGCTAAGCATGCATTCACAACTTCTGTCATGTTATGCGGTGCCATGTTGGTTGCCATACCTACGGCAATACCAGCAGCGCCATTAATTAACAGGTTAGGAACACGTGTTGGAAGTACCTGAGGAATACGCTCAGATCCGTCGTAGTTATCTTCCCAGTCAACTGTGTCTTTTTCTAGATCTGCAAGAAGCTCGTGCGCTAACTTAGTCATACGGACTTCGGTATAACGCATTGCTGCCGCGCTATCACCATCGATCGAACCGAAGTTACCCTGACCATCTACCAATAAATAACGTAAGCTAAAATCTTGAGCCATACGTACAATAGTTTCATAAACAGCTGAGTCACCATGAGGGTGATATTTACCGATTACGTCCCCAACAACACGTGCAGATTTCTTGTAGGATTTGTTATAGTCATTGCCCAATTCGTGCATAGCAAATAGCACACGACGGTGAACAGGTTTCAGACCGTCTCTCACATCCGGCAATGCACGAGATACGATTACACTCATTGCGTAATCTAAATATGAATGCTTGAGTTCATCCTCAATGGCAATCGGTCGGATTTCCGATACGCTCATGCATACTCCTTCTTACAGA
Source organism: Acinetobacter sp. DMC2 (assembly GCF_056314305.1). Classification (NCBI taxonomy): domain Bacteria; kingdom Pseudomonadati; phylum Pseudomonadota; class Gammaproteobacteria; order Moraxellales; family Moraxellaceae; genus Acinetobacter; species Acinetobacter sp. DMC2. The sequence goes on from NZ_JBQUYP010000001.1 coordinate 805,896, forward strand.
TAGAAATTTCCATCTGCTAATATGTCTTGATCTTGCAAAAAATTTAGTTCTGAAAACTGAACTAAAATCGAAAAAAATATAGCTGTATAGTATAGCACAAACTGCTCGTTAACTGGGAGTTTAGCAATCTGAAAATAGCATTTTTTTACAATAAAAATTTCATTAGAATTAATAAGTTAAAATTAGAGAATTCTAGTTTTAAATGTATTTCTTAAAACTCAACAGTTCGACCAAAATATAGACAACACAAAAGTGCTCTCTTTAGAGCACTTTTCATCTAATCTTAAAAACAAAACTTAGTTTATTAGCCAAAATAAATAATATTTAGCTTAAATATACTTGCCTTGTTGTAAACCTATTATTCTTTTAATAATAGGTTTGAAATGTCATTTTGTAGGCCGATATTGAGCAGGAATCCACTGATATCCTTTTGAGCCTTTACCAATGTGTCCAATGCCAGGAAAAGCAATATGTGATGCCCCTACCCACCAGTGGTTTTTATAAGCTTGTTCAAAGATATTCTTACGAACAGCTATAGCCTGATTCGAGTGAGTATCAGGTTTGTAGCTTGCATCAGGATAAGGAAACTGTACTGCACCGTAATGCACAACATCGCCTAGTCCTAAGAACTTTTGACCGTTTTGCCCATCTACTAAATATGAAAAATGCCCTTCAGTATGACCATGAGTAATGATGAGTTGAACATTCGGTACGTTAAAAGAGGTTTTGGTAAAAGCGACGAGTTGCCCTGCCTTTTGATATGGCTGTAATGCATCTCTCGTCATTTTAAATATTGGCTTAAAAAAATCGGTAGCTTTTGCTTCATTCGCTGGCGATGTCCAAAAATCTACATCTTCTTTAGCCAGATAAACTTTCGCATTCGGATAAGCCATTTTGCCATCAAGTGTAATACCGCATAAATGATCAGGATGAGCATGTGTAATCAAGATGGTATCTATTTGTTCAGGCTGTACGCCTGCTTTCTTTAAATTTTCACGCACATGGCCCAAGGTTGGACCAAAACATTTTGCAGTGCCAGCATCAATTAAAATATTTTGTGTGGGTGTTTGAACAAGATAGGCAGAGAAATCTGTGACAATTTGATTATGCTCATCTACAGGAACAAAGTTTTCTGCAAACAGTCGATTGGCTTTTTCAGCTGAAATACCTAGTAAATCACTACGAGGCAGTCCCAGTTCCCCATCAAACAATGCTGTTACCTTAAGGTTGCCTACTGGTTGTAAAAAGTAACCATCGACTTGATGTACTCTTGGCGTTTGTTCTGCATGTATAACTGTACTGGCACTCAGTAGCAATAATATCGTAAGTGATTTTAATGATTTCATCATAGAGTCCTTCGTATTTTCATACTTTAACGCTATTGGTTTTGATCTATTTAAATCGCTCAATAAGCGATAAGAAACGCTCAAATTGACTTATTCGGCAGCCAGAACAGCAGGATCTATACCATAACGCTCTACAAAGCGATCACGAAAAATAGCAACAGACTGGTATCCCGATTTTGCCGCAATAGTTTTCATAGGTAATTTTTTCGAATACAACAGCTCAAGTGCAAAAGTAAGCCGTGCGTGGGTAATTGTTTCTCTTAAGGATGTGTCTTCATGGCTAAGCTTACGGCGCAGTGTGGCACTGCTCAAACCTAGTCGCATTTCAAACTCACTAGACTGCCAATGGTGCTGTGGATTCTCTATGACCCAATCATGAATGATTTTTGTCAATTTAGGTGGAGGTACAATTAACACATCTGAACAATGCTGTTGGCATAACTGTACAAGTATGGCGGTAATACATAAACGTGCTTTCACCACGTCATGATTAAATAAAGCCGTTTGCCACTCAGCTAAAGATATAGCGAAATCATCAATTGAAAACTTTAATATTGCTTCAGTTCTGTCTACAACTGGCTTAGCCCAAATCATTTGTGCAGCTTGAATGACTTCGTCACACATAGGCACAAGAATAGTAAGATATTCACCCGTTATAGGGTCCGGCAGATTAACTGCATCGATAACCGTATCGGGTTTTATAATGTATAGATCGCCGGCATTAAAATTGATTTGTTTTGTTTGAAGATTTAATTGTTGTTGCCCATATAAAATAAACCCCATGTGCAACTGACTAACTTTAATATTGGATAGTCCATGCTGATTTTTCGAACGAATACATAAATAATCTCGTGCCATATCTGCCCGTGCCAATCTCACAAGTGATTGATGCAATTGGGGGGCTTCTAGGGAAGCGGAATAATTAATATTCATAATGATGATCTAAATAAAAAAACGCCCTTGGCTATTTATAGCACAAGGGCGTTTTTCGAATAAGTGACAAGCTGTAAATTACAACTTGCTTACTAACTCTGGTACTACAGTGTTCAAATCACCAACTAACCAGTAGTCAGCAACACTGTTGATTGGCGCTTCTTCGTCTTTGTTGATTGCAACAATAACTTTAGAATCTTTCATACCAGCTAAATGCTGGATCGCACCAGAAATACCTACAGCAACGTAAAGGTCAGGCGCAACGATTTTACCAGTTTGACCCACTTGGAAGTCGTTAGGTACGAAGCCCGCATCAACTGCCGCACGTGAAGCACCTTGTGCTGCACCAAGCTTGTCAGCTAATGGATCAAGTACTTTATGGTAGTTCTCACCAGAACCTACACCACGACCACCAGAAACTACGATACGAGCCGCAGTTAATTCTGGACGATCAAGCTTAACGATTTCTTCAGATACAAAATGAGAAATACCTGCATCTTTCGCGTCACTTACTGCTTCAACCGCAGCAGAACCACCTTCAGCAGCTACTGGATCAAATGCTGTACCACGAACTGTACCCACAATGATTGCTTCGTCAGATTGAACAGTCGCAATCGCGTTACCTGCATAAATCGGACGCTTGAATGTATTTGCAGATTCAACAGAAATAATGTCTGTGATCATGCTTACATCAAGAAGAGCAGCAACACGTGGAAGAATGTTCTTACCAGTCGTTGTAGAAGCAGCTAATACGTATTTGTAACCTTTAGCTAAATCAGCAACTAAAGCAGCTACGTTTTCAGCTAACTGGTTTGCATAAGCAGCATTGTCAGCAAGTAAAACCTTACTTACACCAGCAACTTTAGCAGCAGCATCAGCAACTGCCTGAGCACCAGAACCAGCAACTAATACAGTAATATCACCACCGATTTTTTGTGCTGCAGCAACAACGTTTAAAGTAGCACCGTTAAGTACTTGGTTGTTGTGATCAGCGATAACTAAAATACTCATGATTTTATCCTTCCGTATTAGATCACTTTCGCTTCATTTTTCAATTTTTCAACAAGCTCATCTACAGATTTCACTTGTACGCCAGCTTTACGTTCTGCTGGAGCTTCAACTTTAACAGTTTTAAGCTTAGTACCAGCTGTAACGCCATAATCAGCAGGAGATTTAGTATCAAGTGGCTTCTTACGAGCTTTCATGATGTTAGGCAATGCTGCATAACGTGGCTCATTCAAACGCAAGTCAGTTGTAATGATTGCAGGAAGTGCCAGTTCAACAGTTTGTAAACCACCGTCAACTTCACGAGTTACTTGTACTTTGCCGCCATCAACTTTCACTTCAGAAGCGAATGTACCTTGGCCCGCACCTAATAATGCGCCAAGCATTTGACCGACTTGGTTAGAGTCATCATCAATTGCTTGTTTACCAAGAAGGATAAGTTCTGGTTTTTCAGCGTCAACAACACCTTTTAAAATTTTAGCAACTTCTAAAGCACCAATTTCATCAGTGGTTTCAACTAAAATACCGCGGTCTGCACCCAAAGCCATTGCAGAACGGATTTGTTCTTGAGCTTCTTTAGGACCCACAGAAACAACAACGATTTCTGTTACTGTTCCTTTTTCTTTTAAGCGAACCGCTTCTTCCACTGCGATTTCACAAAATGGGTTAATTGACATTTTAACGTTAGTTAGGTCAACCCCACTATTGTCCGGCTTAACACGAACTTTGACGTTGGCATCAACCACGCGTTTTACAGCAACAAGAGCCTTCATGTAATCCTCGGCTGTTCTAGCAAAAGTAAATGTTGAGAAAAGTATATTAACTCTTCAATTAAAATTTTTTAGGTACCCTATCTTGCAATGTGTTTGGCATTTCGGTCAAGTCACAATTTTCCAGAACAGCACAAAAAAAATGAAACCATCAGTTCATAAAAAAAATATTATGCCTTATTCGGTGCTATTTCGTTCTTTTTACACTCTATTTTATATATTGATTTTTATTATCTTTTTATCTTATTTAGCTTATTAGCCAGAAACATAAGATCGCCTTAAAATAATCGAGATTAGATGTTTTTGACTCAGGGGTACCGACAAAATATCCCAAGATCAAAATGGTCAATTTGACTATTTCCCCTATTTCTCTTAAACAAATTTCTAAAAAAATACAAATGATGTCTACATTCGTATAAGACTTGCCATTTTAATCAACTTTGTTATTAAGATTGTTCTTAAATCTATTCATTCTTTTGTGCTCTCGGATGAGCTTGATCATAGACTTGTGCCAAATGATCAAAATCGATATGCGTGTAAATTTGTGTCGTAGACAAATTACTGTGGCCTAACATTTCTTGTACTGACCGCAAATCACCACTACTTGATAACATATGGCTAGCAAAACAATGTCGTAATAAATGAGGATGTAAATCTACATTCACACCTGCTCTTTGCGCTTGAAGCTTTACGCGCTTTTCAATTTGCCGTGGGGTTAACACACCGCCTCTTTGAGAAATAAAAACAGAAGCATTTTGATCAAAATGGTCTTTCCAGATTTTATAAATTTTCAGCCAATTCAATAGGCTTTCTTTCGCCTTTTTCCCAAATGGTACAATTCGGGTTTTATTTCCTTTACCGGTAATACGTACCAGTTGACGGTTAAAATCGATATCTTTAATTGTTAAGCCTTGCAGTTCAGCCAGACGTAAACCACTTGAGTAAAGTAACTCGAGCATGGCTTTATCTCTTAACCATAATTGCTGATCAATTGGTTTTTCAGGCATAGGCTGATCTAAAATTTGATTAACTGTTTCTATGTCAATCATACCCGGCAAAGGTCTAGGCTGACGTTTTAACTTAAAGTCATCAGTAGGGTTAATTTCTAGATATTTACCTTGTTCAGCCCATTTCATAAACTGGCGAATTGAAGTGAGATGACGCTGCATACTGCTTGAACTTAACTGGTCCTGCTCAACACGCTGGGCCAAATATTCACGTAAATCTGAAGCTTCAATATTTCTTAAATCAATTTGTTTGAGCTCGCAGAACTCAAGAAAGCTTTTAACATCTCTTTCATAAGCTGTAATCGTGTGCTCAGACTGATTCTGAATTTTTCTTTCTTTTAACCACATTGAGAGCAGCTGTAATGCAAAATCCAAATTGCTCTCCATTTATTTGCTCATTTTATTTTTTCAGTGTATCAAAAAGTAGTTGTTCAGGAAATTTAAGATCGTACAGCATAACAACTCATTACCTTATATATTACACTTCATTTTAAGTATTCGTCGGAACCCTGCTGTCATGACTACCATACTCATTCCCTACTTAATTGCCATTACTTTACTTACGCTTACACCTGGTCTGGATACGACTTTAATTATTCGTACTGCTACTCTTGAAGGAAAATCGAAAGCATTTCAAGCAGCAGTAGGTATTAGCCTTGGCTGTATTGCATGGGGAATTGTGGTTGCTTGTGGTTTGGGTGCTTTGCTCATGGCTTCTGATTTAGCTTTTAATATTCTGAAATGGATGGGGGCTGCTTATTTAGCTTGGCTAGGTTTGAATATGATTTTAAAACCGCGTAGCCAACTTTCAGACATGCAAGAAAGCAACTCCAATGTCCCTTCTTCACAAAATTGGTTTATTAAAGGTTTTTTGGGTAACTTACTTAATCCCAAAGTCGGAATTTTTTATATTTCATTTCTTCCACAATTTATTCCACCACAAGCATCGGCTGTCACTTGGATTATGGGGCTTGTAATGATTCATGTGGTGATTGGAACCTTATGGTCAATTTTATTAATTTTGGCTATGCAACCACTGTTACGTTACCTTAAGCAACCCAAATTTGTGAAATATATGGACCGAATTACGGGCAGTATTTTTGTGTTGTTTGCTTTGAAATTGGCTTTGAGTAAAAGATAAATTTTAAAAAAGCGTGCTGATAGATAGCACGCTAAATAAGACTTTAAAACCTACTTTAGTTTTTCTAAGTAGGTTTTTATTTGAACTGAAACTTCATCGGCATGTTTTTCTGCCAATTGATGGTCCCCACCTTTCACAACATATAACGTCGAATTCTCAAACTTTTGATTTAAATATTGTCCCACCTGAACGGGACTCACTGGATCGTTATCGCCCCAGATTAATAAAGTTTCAATGTTTATATCTGATAAAAACTCTTCATAGTTGGCATTAGTAGTAACAAACCAATCTGGATATTTTAAAAATGCTTGGCGATATGCTTCTCGCCAGTCTTGTACATTAAATCTTTCAAGGTTAATTCCACCAGAAGTTGCAATCAAAACTAGCCCTTTCACCAGCTGAGTTTTTTGCAACGCTGCCGCAACAGCAAAAATGCCCCCCATAGATTGCGCAACAATTACAGATTCTTCATTAATCCGATTGACTACGTAGTTTGTTAGGTCTTCAAAACTTTTGACTTCAAAGGATTCAGGTATATCTCCAAAACCAGGGTAACCAATAATTTGTGTCTGGTAATGCGGAGGTAATTTTTCAATTAATGGATGCCAAAATGTTGTACTACCTGATGCACCGGGTAAGAAAATTAAATTCATGTCATGCTTCTTCTAATCGTGTTAATAGCGGCTCTAGCAATTCTTTTCCTCTTAACTGCTGTAACCATATTTGTGGAATCCCTTCATATCCAAACACAATTCCGGCCAGTCCTCCTGCAACACAAGCGGTTGTATCAGTATCTTGTCCTAAGGAAATAGCCGTTTTAATGACATCCTCATAATTACCTTGTTGCAGAGCAAAACGAGCTGAATGTAAACAATCCACTACATAGCCACTGCCCGATACTTCTTTCTCATGTGCTGAATCAATAATATGATTAAGTTCTTGTTGTTCATTAACACTATTTTTATAAAGTTGCATCAGTATAGAAATACTAGATTTCCAAGCATCATTAACTGGTTGTCCTTTCAATAAATATTTTGCCCATAAGCAATATAAAGCACAGCAAATTTTTGATCGAAGATGAGCATGGGTCAAATGAGACTGCTGATAGGCTAACTCAACTAATTGCTGATCAGATCCTCTATGCCATAATGCTAAAGGTAATGTGCGCATCAACGCTCCATTACCATTCGAATGTTCATCTGCATTAGCCATCTCTTCTACAGATACCCCAGCTTCATAACGTTGTAACGCCTGAGCAGTTTGTACTCCAATATCAAACACTTGATAATCAACCGCCATATAACCATAACGGTACCAATTGCGAAGACGGTTAGCAAAATCGATACTATCGAGTTTCTGACAATGCAATAGTGATGCTAATAAGCATAGAGCCTGAGCTCCATCATCTGACCATGTTCCAATTGGGATATCTGGATAAGTTCGCCTAAAATCTTTAGGTGGAATCATATCAATATGTGAGTAAGGTGGAAGCTGCAAAGCTGAATGAAATTCATATGGTACACCGACAGCATCACCAATCAGCAAACCATAAATTGCTCCTCTAATTCTATTTTGCATTTTTCTCTCAATATTTATTCTTGTAAAAATAAAGGGGAAAGGCCTTATTTTAAGGCCTTTCCCCTAAGACAAATCTTACTTAACCTTGGAAATAACGTAAATCCAAACGCCCATCATATACATGAGTTGTTGGACCCGTCATCCAGACCACATCACCTTCTTGCCATTCGATTTGTAGCTTACCGCCAGCAAGTTCAACTTCCACTGAGTTACCCAATAAGCCACGGCGCATACCACTTACCGCCGCCGCACAAGCTCCTGTGCCACATGCAAGTGTTTCACCTACACCACGTTCAAATACACGTAAACGTACATGCTTTTCATCAATGATTTGCATAAAGCCAGCATTCACACGTTCAGGGAAACGTTTATGTGATTCAACTTGTGGGCCAATGCCAGCAACATCTGCAGTTAATACATCTGGAACAATAGTGACAGCATGAGGATTGCCCATATTGACCACATCAATACTAATGTTTTGGTCATTGGCTAACTCAAGTGTATATAAAGCTTCAGGTTGTTCAGCAATGAATGGAATTTCATTCGGCAAGAATTTCGGGTAGCCCATATTCACGCGAACCCAACCATTTTGCCCCAGTTCAGGTTTAACAATCCCTGCTTTGGTTTGAACAGTAATACTAGTTTTCGTGGTTAAATGACGCTCATGTACAAAGCGAGCAAAACAGCGCACACCGTTACCACATTGTTCAACTTCAGAACCATCAGCATTAAAAATACGGTATTTAAAATCTGCTTCCGGCAAATCAGGTGGTTCAACAATTAAAAGTTGATCAAAACCAATACCGAAATGGCGGTCGGCTAAGCGTTGGATTGTTTCTGTATCCAAATAGGCACGTTGGCTGATTAGATCAACCACCATAAAGTCATTGCCTAGACCATGCATTTTAGTAAATTCTAATAACATTTCATTTACTCCTCAGGCAATAAACTTTCTTTTTCCCAAAGGGATTCAACTGTTTCACGTTCACGAATCAAATGGGCTTTGTCGCCAGACACCATTACTTCTGCGGCACGTCCACGAGTATTGTAATTTGAACTCATTACAAAACCATAAGCGCCAGCGCCTAGAACAGCTAACAAGTCATTTTCTTTTAACGCTAATGAGCGATCTTTACCAATGAAATCACCTGTCTCACAGATTGCACCCACGAGATCCCAAGTTTTTTCTTCAGTATCTGAACTTGGTACCACAGGTTGGATATCCATCCAAGCTTCATATAATGCAGGACGAATTAAATCATTCATTGCTGCATCAATAATGGCAAAATTACGATGGCTCGTTGGTTTGAGTAAATCCACTTTGGTTAAAAGCACACCTGCATTTGCACTAATGCTACGGCCCGGTTCCATATAAACCTTGAGACCTAGCTTTTCTAAAGCAGGTTTCATTGAATTTGCATATTCTTCAACACTTGGTGGTGTTTCATCTTTATAACAAACACCTAAACCACCACCGATATCAATATGTTTAAGATTGATACCAAGTTTTTTCAACTCTTCGATCATCACCATGACACGATCTAAAGCATCAACAAATGGTTTAGTCTCGGTTAATTGCGAACCAATGTGGCAGTCAATTCCAATGATTTCAAGGTTTGGTAAAGATGCCGCATATTGATAAGTTTCATAAACGGTATCACTTGGAATACCAAATTTATTTTCTTTAAGGCCTGTTGAAATATAAGGATGTGTTTTTGCATCTACGTCTGGATTTACACGTAAGGAAATCGGCGCTTTTTTGCCTAGACGAGCTGCAACTTTTTGAAGACGATCTAGTTCGGCATAAGACTCTACATTAAAGCAAGCAATGCCTACATTTAACGATGTTTCAATATCAGCTTCAGTTTTACCCAAGCCAGAAAAAACAACTTTAGATGCATCTCCACCCGCTTTTAAAACACGTGCAAGCTCACCACCTGATACGATATCAAAACCAGCACCAAGTTTTGCCAATACATTAAGAACAGCTAAATTTGAGTTAGACTTCACCGCAAAACAGATTTGATGATCAATAAAATCAAAAGCACGATCCATATCTAAGTAATGTTTTTCAAAAGCTGCTTTTGAATAAACATACAAAGGTGTGCCAAATTGCTGCGCAAGCTGCTCCATAGAACATTGCTCTGCGTGCAATACTCCATTAATGCGAGTGAAACTCATGAATGTGTCCTTATTTCAAAGCTTAAGGTGAAGTTGTTTGGGTTGGGGCTGATGATTCAACTGGCTGATCAGCTTGTTCATCCTGTTGCACAACTTGTTTCTGTTCTTTATTACGATAGAGCAAGTATTTCGCGCGTTTGTCATAATTCGGATCAGAAGGTAGCTGTAATGCTCCTGACTGACCGCAAGCGCTTAGTAAAATACTGCTGCTCAATAAACTGATGAGGCAAATGACACGACGCATCTGAGCACCTGATTTAAACAATTCGATGCAGTATACCGTGATCATGCAGACGGCTAAAGAGTAAACTTAAAGAGAAAAACAATATGCATAAAAAACGCCAGCTTTTCAGCCGGCGTTTGATCATAACTAAATAAATTTAATTACTTTTTATGACGCGGTTTATAGAAGAAGAAATAACCAATGATTAAGATAATAAACCAAATTGGGCTGACTTTAAGCGCTTTAAACGTATCTGGCTCTAAAGACAACACGTAAATCATACCAATAAAGAAAATAATCGTGATCCAACATGTAAATAGACCACCAGGTAATTTAAATGTTGATTTTGCATGTAGCTCAGGACGTGTAGTGTAATAACGGATATAACTCCAGATAATCAGTAACCACACGCAAATGAACAAAATCGTTGAAAGTGTTGTTGCGAGCGTAAATGCTTCAACGGTATTGGGTACGAAATACTGTAATGCTGCACCTAACAGCAAACACGCAGCAGAAAAATACAATGCATTTGCAGGTACCGCACGTCTATTCAATTTACCAAAAGCTTTGGGTCCCTGATCTTCACGCGATAAACCAAACAACATACGGCTTGTTGAAAACACGCCACTGTTCATTGATGACATTACTGAAGACAACACCACCAAGTTCATCAAGATCGCTGCAGCTGCAACACCAGCTTGACTAAACAAGTTTACAAATGGACTGATCGCCGGATCAATTTTATTCCATGGTGTTACTGACATTACAATAATTAATGCGAACACATAGAAAATAATGATACGAATTGGGATTGAGTTAATTGCTTTTGGTAAGTTACGGGCTGGATCTTTCGTTTCGGCAGCTGTTGTTCCCACAAGTTCTACACCAACGAAGGCAAAGATTGCAATCTGGAAACCAGCTAAGAAACCATGTACGCCTGTTGGGAAGAAACCACCATTCGCCCAAAGATGAGTAAATGAAGCAACTTCACCAGTACTCGAAGTAAAGCCAGTAAAAATCATCCATAGACCCACAGCAATTAAAATAATAATCGCAAGAATCTTAATGAGCGCAAACCAGAACTCTAACTCACCAAATAAACGTACTGTCAGTAGGTTCAAACCCATAATAAATACAATAGCCGCAACACTGATCATCGCCCCTTCGACAGGTGAGAAAGGCAGACCATTATTGAAGAACTGTAAGTAATAGATAATTGCAGACAGATCGGCGATACCAATCGTAATCCAACATAACCAGTAGGTCCATCCGACGAAATAACCTGCCCATGGACCGATTAAATCTGTTGTGAAGTCAATAAATGATTTATAGGCAAGATTTGAAAGAAGTAATTCGCCAAGCGCACGCATGACAAAAAACACCATCACACCAATAATCAAATAAATGAATAAGATCGACGGACCAGCGAGGCTAATTGTTTTGCCTGATCCCATAAATAATCCGGTACCAATTGCACCACCAATCGCGATCAGCTGTAAATGCCGATTGGAGAGGCTTCGATGGAGCTCACCTTGTTCATGAGGCTCGCTCAGATTTTGATTCGACATTTTATAAATACACTCCAGTAATTTTTTTAGTCCGTTAGCTAAAATCAAATCAAAAAGACGATATCGCACCATTTGCAGGTATCTTTTAAATGTATATTTTTTGACAACTTTTCAGCTAACCAATATTTGTCTGTATTGCTAATGACTTTAAGCTACATACAATTAGGGCCGATAATACGCACAAGCCTTCTGCAATACAACGGACTATCAAGTCAACTTTTGTCGCACTTGTTTAACTCCAACCTATATAAAAAGGCTACCGATGAGGTAGCCTTTTTGATGAAGAGACAAAAAATACAGTAATCTTTTAAAAATTTACTTTTGCTTATTCTTCAGTCTTTCTTCCCAGAATGTCGCATTTTTTATTCCTAATTTAACAGGATCAAATGTGAATTCTTTTACTCCAACTTTTTGCTGCTCCTCGTAATCTTTTAGTGCTTTAATCGTTGGTTTCCAAACAAAATAAGTCACTATAATGCCAACGATATTAATCCATGCCATTAAACCTACACCGATATCGCCAATTCCCCATATATAGCCAGTTGCACTTAATACCCCATAAGATACTGATAAAATAATAAAGCACTTGGTCACAAATAATAATGATGGAGATTTTGTAATATAACTTAGGTAAGTAATATTGGTTTCAGCAATATAGTAGTAAGCAACTATGGTGGTGAATGCAAAGAAGAAAACCGCTAAAGCAACAAAGATTTGACCAAAATTACCAAACATTGTGCTCACTGCCATCTGGGTAAATGCAGGAGAACCTATTTCTACAGTAGCTCCAACATGTTGCACAATGAATTGACCAGCTTCTAATGTTCCTTGCACATTATATTTGCCGGTAATTAAGATCATGAATGCTGTTGCAGAGCATACGAATAAAGTATCTACATAAACGGAGAATGCTTGTACAAAACCTTGCTGAGCAGGATGCTGAACTTCTGCAGCAGCCGCGGCATGAGGACCAGTTCCTTGTCCCGCCTCATTTGAATAAACACCACGTTTTACGCCCCAACCGATCGCAGCACCAAGGCCTGCCATAGGAGAAAAAGCATCTTCAAAAATTAATTTAATTACACCAGGTAATTCATGAATATTAGCAATAACGATAACGACAGCCATTAAAATGTAACCAGCTGCCATGAAAGGAACCACAAATTCAGCAAAACGTGCAATTCGTTTGATCCCACCAAAAATAATGATAGCAAGTAAACCAACAATGACTACAAGTGCAACAAGCTTAAATAACCCAATATCGCCAAATATAATTGCTCCTTCACCTGTAATCTGTGTAAATGCCTTACCCACAGCATTTGCTTGGATCCCTGGTAAGAACAAACCACAAGAAACAATCGCTGCTATAGCAAACACAACGCCTAACCAACGCTGACCTAAGCCTTTATCAAAATAAAAAGCAGGGCCACCACGATATTGTCCTTGATATTCAACTTTATAGATTTGCCCTAGAGTTGACTCTACATATGCAGTGCCTGCTCCTAAAAATGCAACTAACCACATCCAAAAAACAGCACCAGGTCCACCGAAACCAATTGCTGCCGCTACACCAGCAATATTACCTACACCTACTCGCCCTGATAATGAAACCGCTAAAGCCTGAAAAGATGAAATCCCTTGTTCTGAAGAAGTACCTTTTATTAAAAGTCTAGCCATTTCCTTCATTTGGCGTACTTGAACAAACCTTGTCAAAATAGAAAAAAATAAACCTGCACCTAAGCACAGATAAATAAGCCCTTTACTCCAAATTATGCTATTTACCCAATCAACAATTTCTGCTGCACTCATAGATATCAACCTTTTGTATCTTTAAGATACAATACTCATATTATTTTGTTCGTTTTTCACTTCAGCAATATCCATGCCATATCTATAATAAACAGTTAGATACATACATCAGTAAAAACACCTTCCTTGGGGATCGATTAGATTTTTATATCCATTTAAAACAAACTCTATCTGACTTGTAAAAATCCTATATCGTGTTATTTTTGACGTCTTTCCCTTACTAGTTCCTTAGAAATACCCTTCAAATTTCCTCATTATCTTTTACGAAAATTTCAGGAAACAAGAATGAAGAACTTCCTAAGAACTATATTTATATAATATCGAGCAAAATTTCAATTTTTTATGAGCAAAGTCAAAACTGTTTACCGTTGCGAGCAATGTGGTGCCGATCATCTTAAATGGGCTGGTCAATGCTCAGAATGTGGTGAATGGAATTCTCTGACTGAAGTCAAACTTGAGCCGACCACTGCTCACCGCGCACGTCCAAAAATTGGAGGCTATGCAGGTCAAGTCGCAAATATTACAACACTAAATAAAGTTTCAGTTTCGCATGAAACACGCTTACAGACAGGTATCAGCGAATTTGATCGAGTACTTGGCGGAGGCTTAGTTACGGGTTCAGTCGTACTGATTGGCGGTGACCCTGGCATTGGTAAATCAACCATTCTCTTACAAACAGCGACCCACATGGCAAGTGCAAAAAGCTCTGCACTTTATATTACGGGTGAAGAATCGTTATCTCAGGTTGCTCTTCGTGCTCAACGACTTGATTTGCCAACTGACAAATTAAAAGCCATGGCCGAAACCTGTGTTGAACGAATTTGTGAAGTTTTAGAACAAGAAAAGCCTGCGGTTGCTATTTTAGATTCGATTCAAACTCTTTACACCGAAACACTCCAATCGGCACCGGGTGGTGTTTCTCAAATTCGTGAATCTGCGGCATTACTTACACGCTATGCAAAAAATAGTGGCACGGCGCTATTTCTTGTTGGGCACGTGACCAAAGAAGGTGCACTGGCAGGTCCACGTGTTTTAGAACATATGGTGGATTGTGTACTTTACTTTGAAGGTCAATCAGACTCACGTTATCGAATGATTCGTGCTGTTAAAAACCGTTTTGGTGCAGTGAACGAACTTGGCGTATTTGCCATGACAGATAAAGGCTTGCGTGAAGTTGCCAACCCTTCTGCTATTTTCTTAAGCCGTTATGATGAAGCGATTCCTGGTTCAATTGTTATGATTAGCCGGGAAGGAACCCGCCCTCTGTTAGTTGAAGTTCAAGCCTTAGTAGATGATGCCCAAGGTCAACCACGACGTGTCGCATTGGGCCTTGAGCAAAACCGTTTAAATATGCTGCTTGCTGTAATGCATCGTCATGGTGGTGTTCAAACTACTGGACAAGACGTTTATGTGAACATTGTAGGTGGTCTAAAAATTACCGAAACAGGTTCTGACTTGGCTGTCTTATTAGCATGCGCTTCAAGTTTGCGTACTAAAGCGTTACCTCAACAGCTTGCAGTTTTTGGTGAAGTTGGTCTTTCTGGTGAAATTCGCCCAGTTCCTAACGGACAAGAGCGTTTAAAAGAAGCTGCAAAACATGGCTTTAAATATGTCATTTTACCGAGAGGTAATGCACCGCAAAAAGCAATTCCGGGAGTACAAGTCATTGCCGTTGCCCGCTTGCATGAAGCGTTGACCGAAGCGATGCAACTCAGTGATGAATTGACATAAAAAAACATACTTTTAAGGTTGAAATTTAGAGTAAATACCTGCATAAATACTATTATAAATTAACTTTAAACAGGAATTTCCTATGGAAGTACACCAGCGTGGCTTGATTACCGGTATTTTAATGGCTGCTTTAGCAATTTCTCCTCTTGCTGAAGCTAAACGTGCAGGTGGTGGTAAAAGCCACGGTATGGCACGTTCTACTACTTCAAGCCAGTCTTATCAACAACCTCGTCAAGTGACTCCTGCTCAACAACCTGCTACGGCACCTCAAAGATCAGGTCCGGGTGTTGGTTCAATGGTTGCAGCTGGTGTGGCTGGTGCTGCCGTAGGTGCTGTTGCAGCAAATGCTTTAGCTGATGACAAACCAACATCAACTGAACATCAAGCAACTCAAGCTGGAACAGAACAAGCTGCTCAAGCCCAACAAGAAGAGAAAAAAGGTGGAATTCCTAGCTGGCTTTGGGTATTACTCGCAGCAGCTTTAGCCTTTTTTGTTTTCCGCAAATTGGGCGCAAAAAAAAAATTAGCAGCTAATAATCCTTACGCACCAAATAACGACGGTCAAAACCCATTTGGTCGTTCTGCTGCACCACAAGCGACACCACGTAATGCTGGAGATAATACAAATATCTTTGGTCAATCTGTTGGTGGCGGTGCAGCAACCCAAGCTCCTTTTGGCGGTGCAACAACAAGCAATGGCAATCAACTTCCAGATGGTAGTGAACCTGCTGCTTTCTTACGTATTGCACGTCAACGTTTTAATCACATCCAATCGATGAATACTGCAAGTAATATTGAAGAAATTCGCCGTTACTTAACACCAGAACTTTATAGTTCTATGTATAACGACATCATGGAAAACCAAGATCAAGACGTTGCTGAATTTAGTAACTTAAATGCAATGGTTGTAGACAGCGCGACTGAAAATGGTCAATACGTTGTAAGCGTACGCTTCACTGGTACTGTGAGTGAAGATTTAAACAGCTTGCCACAACCATTTACTGAAATCTGGCACTTTGTTAAACCTGCTGGTTCTCAGCAAGACTGGGTTGTTGCTGGTATTCAACAAGCTTAAGCTAAATAAACCCTCAATAAAAAAGCCACAATATTGTGGCTTTTTTATTTGTCAGTTTTTAAGCAATTTCTGCTGGGAATGTTATGACTTTTTCAATTTTGACCTGATCCATTGCAACCATGAGTAAGCGGTCTATACCTAAAGCAATTCCTGAACATTCTGGCATATGAGGCAACGCTGCTAAAAGATGCTCATCTAAAGGCATCACATGAAGACCTTGCTTAGCTCGCTCTGCATTGTCTGCTTCAAAACGTGAACGTAACACCTCTGCGTCGAGCAATTCATCGTAAGCATTGGCAAGCTCTAAACCTTCAATATAAACCTCAAAACGTGCTGCGACCTCTTCCCCATCTTCATCTACTTTCACTTTTGCCAAAGACGCCATTTCTGGTGGAAAGTCAGTTAAAAAAACAGGTGCATCAAACCCTAAACTTGGTTCAACAAAATGCGAAAATAATAAATCCATGTAAGCTAAACGGTCATCGCCTAAATCAAGATTTAATCCCACACGATTTGCCGTATCTTTGAGTTGCTTCAATGTTGCTTGTAAAGGGTTAATATCTAGACGATCTTGAAAAGCATGTTTATAACTTAAAATAAATGGACGAACTTCACCAAAACGATGCTGCAAACAAGTCTGCAATAAATCGGCGGTTTCATGCATTAAAGCTTTTAAGTCTAGACCCGGACGGTACCATTCGAGCATGGTAAATTCACTATTGTGTTTACGCCCGTGTTCATCGTCTCGAAAAACCTTACAGATTTGATAAATCGGCCCACTGCCACTCGCCAACAAACGCTTCATAGCAAATTCAGGTGAAGTCTGTAAATATTGAGTCTGCAATTTGCCATTAATATGACGTAAAGTCTGAACAGACGCTAAATGCACATCGGTGACACCTGCTTGTGAAACAATCGGTGTTTCCACTTCCATGACATCACGTTCAGCAAAAAACTGACGAATCTGGTTATAAAGCTTAGCACGTGCTTTTAAGGCATCAATTGAACAAGTTGGTTGATAACTTAAGCTCATGCCTGCGGTCCTCCATGGGCTGCCCATTCACGGCGCAGCGGATAATTCTTACGTAATAAATCAAATGCTTTTTGCTCTACTTTGCCCTCTTTAATACAGGCACGAATATTGGCATCATCTTGAGCAATATCATAAATGTGAGCTAATTTTTGCTTTAACACCGCTTTTAAATCATTGCCTGAAAAATAGTCGTCACATGCAGGCAACTGCGTCTCGAAACGTTTATTTATATCAAACCCAAACTTTTGGCAGAACGCTTCATAAATCATTTGCGTACCGCGAGCCTTCCCTTCAAGGCTATAACCTGCAATATGCGGTGTTGCTAAAGCCAACATATCGATAAGCTCTTCAGATATGACAGGTTCATGCTCAAACACATCGAGCACAACTTTACGCTTTGTACGCTGAATATCTTCGATTAAAGCCGCCTCTTTCACGACTGGACCACGCGCACTATTAATTAAAATAGTGTTCGGTTGAAGTGCAGCAAACGCTTGCTCATTAAACAGATGATACGTCGCATGTTCACCATTTTTGGTAAGCGGTACATGAATTGAAATTGCATTAGCTTGTTGCAACAATGTTTGAAAGTTCACATTTTTAATTGAATCTAACTGCACAAATGGGTCAAAGCCAATCACGTTCCAGCCAAGCAACTGGGCCATATATGCCAAACGCTTACCGACGTTTCCAAGGCCAACGATGCCTAACGTAAATTTTTCTTGTTGTTCTAAAAGGTTCATATCTAAATGAAGTAAAGCAGTAATGACATATTCAGCAACTGCCTGCGCATTACAACCTGCTGCATTTGCCCATGTAATCCCTTGTTTTTCTAAAGCAGGAATATCTAAATGATCGGTTCCGATTGTGGCACTACCCACATATTTTAATGCTGTATTTTCGATTAAGCTTGCATTCACCGCAGTGACTGAGCGAACCAATAATGCTTCTGCATCTTTTACATCTGCATGTGTTAAGGTGCGTCCCGCATGGTGTTGAATATCGCCAAACTCTGAAAAAAAGTAATCGGTAAATGCCAAATTTTCATCTGCGACGATTTTCATTATCTGCAACTCAAAGCTTATAAAAACGTTATTATCCTTTGAGTTGTAGCAAAGCACAATGTTAATGCCTTTATATTCATGTTTCTATATCTTGCACATTTAAGGCTTACAAACCACCACCAAAATAGAAATAGGCCATTACTGCTAGCGTTACCCAAACTAAAATAATTAACACAGCGACCAAATAATTTTGAGGTCTTCGCTCCTGCTGTTCTAGCCATTCATCAGCTTGTTGTTCTGCATCTAAAATGACTTGCTTAGGCGTAAAACGAACAGCTAACCAAATAAGAATGGGCAAAATTAAAGCATCATCAACAAAACCTAAAATAGGAATAAAATCTGGAATTAAATCGATGGGGCTAAAAGCATAGGCAACAGCAATCACAGCCAAAATTTTAGGCAATATCGGCATTTGAGGATGCTTTGATGCAAACCAAAGCATAATAATTTGTTTTTTTAGACGTTTTGCCCAATCTTTTATGGACTGTAACCAAGCCACTGGGACACACTCTGAACTACATAAGTCTGATCATAAAGTATAAAGTTCGTGCTTAACTTAAAATTAGGCAAAATAGAAATGTATATTTCCATTGTGTTTGATCATTCTTAGCATTTGAGCTGATCTGATCAATATTTCAATGCATGACCTTTATGTGTATAAAACGAAATCATCTCCACGACAAAAGCTTGCTAAAGTTAGGCCAGAAGTTTTTGCGAGCCGAATAGCCATACTGGTTGGGGCAGAAATTGAAGCCAATAAACCAATATTAAGCTGAGCGCATTTACGAATTAATTCGTAGCTTGCACGACTGGTCATAACAACAAAACCTAAACTGGTGTCGTAGTTTTCTTGAGCTAAATAACCTAGTAGTTTGTCTAAGGCATTGTGACGGCCGACATCTTCAAACAAAGCCATGATTTTGCCTTGAACCACCCAAGCAGCGGCATGAGCGCCACCTGTTAAGGCAGTAATTTTTTGTTGATCTTTTAATTGAGAAATCGCGACTGGAATTTGTTCAAGCCACTCTTTGGAAGGTTCGATGGTAATTTTAGAAATATCGAGCTGAAGCTGCTCCAAACTTTCAATCCCACATAAACCACAGCCTGTACGACCCACCAACATACGCCGCCTTTCTTTTAACGCAGCAAATGCTCTAGATGAAATGGTCATGTTCACTTCAATTCCCAATTCACTTTCATAAATCTCAATGGCGTACAACTCTTTTAAACTTGTTAAAATTCCTTCGGACAGACTAAAACCTTTAGCGAACACTTTCACATCGGTAGGCGTTGCCATCATCACTGCATGAGAAATGCCGTTATATACCAAAGCAATCGGATGCTCTTGAACAATATTATCTAAAACACTTTCAGATTCGGTTTTTTTAAACCGCTTTACTTGTAATGTTTCAACCCCATAAGAATGTGGTGTCAAAATAATTTCCTTTATCTTGAAATGGCGCTTGTTTAGAGCGCCATTTGTTTGAATTACACTTTTAATATCGCTGTTAATTTAAAGGTTACTTACTTTCTTATCTGCATCTTCAGGGTCAACTGCCGTTGCCAAATTAAAGTGTGCAGGTGCATCACCAGCATGCAAAATCACAGGAACACTTTTTGAAGCTGGAATCTTGGCATATTTATCATGACTGCTTAACGCCACCAAAGGATTGGTCTCTGGATAGTACGCAGCTAAACTGCCACGTGGAATGTTGTACGGCACAATACGGAAACTATGCACAATACGTTTAATACCATCTGAGAAAACACTTTCAATATCAACCCACTGATTTGCTTCAAAGCCCGCTTCATCAATATCGGCTTGGTTCATAAATAACACACGGCGCTGCCCAAAGACTCCGCGGTAACGGTCATCGAGACCATATAGCGTAGTGTTGTACTGATCGTGAGAGCGAGTGGTCATTAAGGTATAAACTTTGCTATCGGTATAGGCGGCAGCATATTGATTTTCTTTATCACCATAGACTTCACTCAGTGGTGTAATCATAAACTGTGCTTTACCACTTTTTGTGTTCCAGATGTGCTGATTAGCCGGGTGCTCTAGATGGAAACCACCTGGGTTATAGACACGTAAATTAAAATCATGGAACTCATCAAAAACCTCAGCAATTGAGTCACGAATACGGTCATAACTTTCAATGTACCATTTCCATTTGATCTTACTGTCTGGCAGCACGGCTTCAGCCATTCTTGCCACGATGTCAGGTTCAGATAAAATATTTTCAGAAATTGGGGTATTACGCCCAGCCGACAAATGAATATTACTCATCGAATCTTCGACTGAAATGGCCTGTGGACCATGAAGCTGCTCATCAATTTCGGTACGGCCCAAACATGGCAAAATCAGAGCCTCTTTACCACAAACCAAATGGCTACGGTTTAACTTGGTTGCGACATGAACGGTTAAATTACACTTTCTAAGTGCTTCTTGGGTATACGGTGTATCTGGTGTCGCTACTGCAAAGTTTCCGCCTAGACCAATAAAGACTTTAACCTCGCCTTCAGCCATAGCTTTAATGGTTTCAACCACACCATGCCCATTTTTTCTAGGAGATTTAATCCCAAACACGCGGTCAATATTGTCGAGTAGTTTAGGGCTAGGCAGTTCATTAATCCCCATGGTGCGGTCGCCTTGCACGTTACTGTGCCCACGAACCGGACATAGTCCTGCACCCGGTCTGCCAATTTGACCACGCGCCAACAATAAATTTGCCAGCATATGTACGTTAGCGGTTCCGTGGCGATGTTGAGTGATGCCCATTCCCCAACAGAAAATTGAACGCTCTGATTCTAAAAAGAGTTTAGAGAGTTTTTCTAAATGTTCAGGCGACAGACCTGAGTGCTTATAAATATCTGCCCACTCAGTTCTTTCCACCTCGGCAATCATTTCATCGAAACCAACGGTATTCACCGCAATAAAGTTTCGGTCAAAAACGCTTGGTTTACCTGAGGCAAGTGCTTTTTTATCCCACTCATTTAAATGCTTTAACATCCCTAACATGAGTGCATAGTCACCACCAATTTTAGGCTGGAAATAATAACGACTAATTGGCGTACTGCCGTTGGTCATCATTTCAAGCGGTGCTTGCGGGTCTTGGAAACGCTCTAAACCCCGCTCTTTAATCGGGTTAATCGCAATAATGTTACCGCCACGTTTAGACACTTCACGTAAAGTACCTAACATACGCGGGTGATTGGTTCCGGGGTTATGCCCAAAACTAAAAATTGCGTCGGCTAAATCAAAGTCTTCTAGGGTGACTGTGCCCTTTCCTAAGCCGATCGAATCAAGTAACCCAACGCTTGTGGTTTCATGGCACATGTTCGAACAGTCTGGGAAGTTATTTGTTCCAAAGCTTCGCACAAACAATTGATATAGAAATGCTGCTTCATTACTGGCACGGCCAGAGGTATAAAACGCAGCTTGGTCTGGGTGATCTAAGGCATGTAAATGCTTAGCAATAATCTGAAATGCTTCATCCCATGAAATTGCGACATATTTATCGGTTGCAGCATCGTAGCGAACTGGGTCGGTCAAGCGACCTAAGTCTTCTAGAAAAAAGTCACTTTGTTCTGATAACCAACTAACAGTGTGACCTGCAAAATATTCAGGAGTAACGGTTTTACTGGTCGCTTCAAAAGCCACTGCCTTTGCGCCATTTTCACAGAAGTTAAATGCGTGAGCATCTTTCTTTTCTGGCCAAGCACAACCGGGACAGTCGAACCCGGTAGGCTGGTTAATGTTGAGTAAGGTAATTGAACCTTTTTTTAAAATATCTTGTCGCTTTAAGTTACGAGCGACACTAAGAAGTGCTCCCCACCCGCCCGCAGGATGAGTATAGGGTTCAATTCGTGCAAAGCCGTTATTTTCCTGAATATGCTTTTGTTCTTCTGAATTATCCACTTTTTCATCCTCTTATTACTTTTACACATTCTATAGGTGCAATAAATTCACAACTTAATTATGGTTATATCTATGCCATTTTGCTACTTATCTTAAATAAGTAAAAATCCACTTTTATCTTATTCATGATATTTAGAGGCAGCCTCAACGCTAGTTATAATATGTGCCATATTTTTTATAATTACAATCATTCAGCGCAAACCAAAAAATTATTTAAATTCAATAATAACAATAACTTAAAAATACAAAGACTTAATTTTTACAGATAAAAACATAATTTACTTTATATTTTTTAAAAATAGAAATGATGTAATGAGCTGAATTTTACGTCATTTTAAGTAGGTTTTTATGGGTTTAAGCAGTATAAATTAATTGAAAAAAACAGATTTAGAGAACTTATGAAGGTTGTGATTGCGCCAGACTCTTTTAAAGACAGCCTATCGGCTTTGGGCGTCGCTCAAGCCATTGCCAGAGGATGGCAAAACGTTTTTCCAGATGCTGAAACGATTTTATGCCCTATGGCAGACGGTGGTGAAGGAACTATAGAAGCTGTGTTAGAGGTCTGTGAAGGTGAATGGCGTGAAAAAACCGTAATGGGACCATTAGGTCAGTCTGTTCAAGCAAAATGGGGATGGTTAGAAAAACAAAAAATCGCCATCATTGAAATGGCTCAAGCCAGCGGCATACAGTTAGTTTCACCGGCTGAACGTGATGCCTGCCATAGCACAACGTTTGGCACAGGCCAACTCATTTTGGATGCATTAAACGCAGGTGCAAAAGATATTATTTTAACTGTAGGTGGCAGTGCAACCAATGATGGCGGCACAGGACTACTCAGTGCTTTAGGGGCAGTTTTGCTCGATGCTAACCAAAACGTTTTACCCGCAGGTGGATTTGCTCTTAAAAACCTAACAAAAATTGATTTAACACATTTCGACTCGCGTATTCAGCATACACGGTTTTTACTGGCTGCCGATGTGACCAACCCACTTTGTGGTCCAAACGGCGCATCTCATATTTTTGGTCCACAAAAAGGTGCGTCACCTGCTCAAGTACAGTTACTCGATGAAGCACTGACCCATTTTGCCGATGTCTCGCTTAAGCTTTTAGATTTCGATAAACGAGATGAAGCGGGTTCTGGCGCTGCGGGAGGTTTAGGTTTTGCAGCCAAAAGTTATTTAAATGCTGAGTTTAAGGCTGGAGTTAAGATTGTGGCTGAACTCAATCAGCTTGCACATAAAATCTCTAACGCGGATTGGGTCATTACAGGCGAAGGTAAATTTGACCAACAAACCTTAAGTGGTAAAACAGTTTTTGGGGTGAGTCAAATTGCCAAAACACACAATGTTCCTGTCATTGTCATTGCAGGAACATTAGGCGAAGGCTACCAAGCGCTTTATGAGCACGGTGTTACGGCTGCATTTTCGCTAACTAATGGTCCCATCACATTAGAGCAAGCCTGCGAAAATGCATCGGAACTTATTTATGAGAGAACTGTCGATATTGCAAGATTAATTCAGTTTAATATGAACCAATCCTAAACATTTCTTTGTTATTTTAAAAAACGGTCAAACCAACAAGTAGGAAAATCTTATGAATGTTATTGATGCCATCCGTAACCGCCGTGCAGTGAAACGCTTCGACCCTTCTTTTCAAATCTCTGAAGATAATAAAAAGCAGTTATTACAAGAAGTTTTAGCAAATGCACCAAGTGCGTTTAATTTACAGCACTGGCGTCCTGTGGTGATAGAAGACGCTGAACTCAGACAAAAGATTCGCACCATTGCTTGGGACCAACCGCAAGTTACAGAGTCATCCTTACTGATTGTGCTATGTGCAAAAGTAAGCTCGTGGGAGGCCGATGCTAAACGTGTGTGGGATGGCGCGACTCCAGAGGTTCAAAATATTATGGTTGGCGCAATTGACCAATATTACCGTGACCGGCCACAAACCCAACGTGACGAAGTGATGCGTAGTGCGGGTATTTTTGCTCAAACTTTAATGTTACTTGCTCAAGAGCATGGTTTAGACAGTTGCCCTATGGATGGTTTTGACTTTGATGCGATGGCAAAGCTCATTAACTTACCTGAAGATCATGTGGTGTGTTTAATGATTGCAGTTGGTAAGTCAGCCTCTCAGCCTTACCCACGTGTAGGCAAACTTCCTTACGACGATGTAATTATTCAAAATACATTCTAAGTTTTTAGTCAGATTTAGGCCCTCATGCTATTTATGGCATGAGGGCCTAATTGTTAATGACATTCTGTTTTGTAAAATCATTTGGCTTTTTTGGTATTTAACTTATTGGTTAAACGCCGAACTAAAAGAAAAAATAAAGGCACAAAGAAAATAGAAAGTAGAGTTCCCGAAATCATCCCACCAGTTACGGCGATACCAATTTCTTTTCGACTGACAGCTCCTGCTCCTGTAGATACAGCTAATGGAAGAACACCTGCAACAAAAGCCAGAGATGTCATAATAATTGGCCGTAATCGCTGACCAGCACCTTCAATAATAGCGTCCATTAATGCTTGACCAGCTTCTAATTTGGCTGCCGCGAATTCAACAATCAAAATGGCATTTTTGGCAGAAAGTCCAATAGTGGTAAGCATAGCCACCTGAAAGTAAATATCGTTAACAAAACCTGCCAGACTTGCAGCAACTACAGCACCAATAAGACCTAAAGGAATAACCAACATGACAGAAACAGGAATAGACCAACTTTCATAAAGTGCTGCCAAACACAAAAAGATAAAGATAATTGAAGCCAAATATAACCAGATCGTTTGTCCACCCGCGAGCTTCTCTTGATAAGACAACCCACTCCACTGAAGATTAAAGCCTTGTTGTTGATCGACCAATTGCTGAATCTTATCCATAGCCCCACCAGAACTTTCACCCGTTGCAGCAGACCCTTGAAGTTGTACGGCTGAAAGACCATTAAAGCGTTGCAGCATTTGAGGCCCCATTTGCCACTTTACAGACGAAAAACTAGAAAATGGCGTCATTTCACCGCTAGAACCACGAACATACCACTGCCCAATATCTTGAGGTAAAGAGCGATAGTTCGCTTCGCCTTGTAAATAAACTCGCTTAACACGCCCCTGATCAATAAAATCATTAATATAAGATCCGCCCCATGCCGACGACAGCGTATTGCTAATATCTGCTTGAGCCAAGCCGAAAGCACTGGCTTTTCTTTGATCGATATCGACTTGTAACTGAGCTTTATCTTCTAAACTATTTAACCGAACTGCTGCTAGGCCAGAATCAGCACTTGCTGCTTTTAACACATTATTTTGTGCAGTGATTAAAGCATCTCGTCCTTTATTTTCAGCATCTTGCAACCAAAGTTCAAAACCACTTGATTGCCCAAGGCCTCTTACAGCAGCGGGTGAAAGCACCTGAACACGTGCGTTACGCAGTGACTTAAAATGCGCATTTGCACGAGCAATCACAGCTTCGGCTGTATTTTCACCACCTTCTCGGTCATCCCAATGTTTGAGTCCAGCAAACGCCATTCCCACATTTTGACCACTGCCCGCATTGTTTCTACCCATCACCATGAAAATCACATTGAGATTATCCTTTTCTTTCGTCAAGAAATAATCTGCGATTTGATTACCAACCCGTTCTGTTTCAGCGAGTGTCGTGCCAACTGGCGTACTAAATTGGACCATAACTGAACCTTGGTCTTCTTGTGGTAAAAAGCCCGTATTCATACGCGTATATTGCCAGCCTAACAAAGCTGTAATACCCACAAATATGATCATAAATATTTTAGGTTTACCTAAAACTGCAAGCAGTTTTGTGCGGTAGCCTGACTGCCCTTGTTCAACTTTACGGTTAAACCAAGTAAAAAACTTCTTCTGCTTATGCTTTTCATTTGCAGGTTTAAGTAAGGTTGCACATAGCGCAGGTGAAAGTGTTAAAGCAACAATTGCCGAAAGTACCATTGCCGATACGAGCGTTACCGAAAATTGGCGATAGATAATCCCGACTGAGCCACCAAAAAATGCCATAGGTAAAAATACCGCAGCGAGCACCATTGCGATACCAACGAGTGCGCCAGATATTTCTTGCATTGAAATTATGGTGGCTTGCCGAGCATCAAGATTTTGCTCATGCATAACCCGCTCAACATTTTCCACGACCACAATTGCATCATCTACAAGCAAACCAATTGCCAAAACCATGGCAAACAAAGTCAGTGTATTAATACTATAGCCCAATACGCTCAACACCCCAAATGTTCCCAACAATACGACTGGAACAGCAATTGCCGGTATTAAAGTCGCACGCCAGCTCTGCAAAAATATGAACATGACGATAATAACGAGCACAATCGCTTCAGCTAAGGTTTTAATAACACCCTTTACTGAAGCTTCCACAAATGGAGTACTGTCACGTGGATATGCAACCTTTAGACCTGCTGGCATAGAGGCAGTTAAACGCGTGACCTCAGCCTTAACTCTCTCAGCCGTCTCTAATGCATTGGCACCTGATGCAAGTTGAATAGACATCCCCGAAGCTGGCTTTCCATTCAGACGTGTAGAAGTCTGATAACTTTCAGCACCACGCTCGACTCGGGCAACATCTTTAAGTAATACGACCGCACCATTTGTTTCTGTCCGCAAAATAATATTTTCAAATTGGCTTACAGTTTGTAACCGAGATAGTGCAGTTACTGTTGCATTTAGAGCCTGCCCATCACGCGTAGGTAATGCGCCTAATTCTCCCGCTGTAATTTGAGTGTTTTGTGCTTCAATCGCAGTCCGAACATCTGCAGGCATTAATCCATAACTATTTAATTTATGAGGATCAAGCCATATACGCATTGCATATTGAGCACCGAATACAGTGATTTCACCTACCCCATCAACCCGACTTAATGGGTCTTGAAGTGTGCTCACCATATAATCTGATATATCAACAGAAGATCTAGTCCCACTTTCATCATAAAGCGCAAAGACTAGTAAACTATCGCCTTGTGACTTTGTTACAGTAATCCCTTGTTGCTGAACCTCTTGAGGTAATCGACTCAGCGCCTGATTGACAGCATTTTGTACCTGAACCTGTGCAGTGTCAGGATTAGTATTTTGATTAAAACTAAGACTTATGCGTGCTTGCCCCGCCGAACTACTACTCGATGAAAAATAAAGCAGACCGTCAATCCCTTTAATTTGTTGCTCCAAAATCTGGGTCACACTGTCTTCAACAGTTTTGGCCGATGCGCCCGGATAATTTGCTGTGACATTTACACCTGGTGGTGCAATGTCGGGATATTGCTCAATCGGCAAAGTCAAAATAGAAATTGCACCTAACGCCATAATACAAATAGAGAGGACCCAAGCAAAAATAGGTCGTGCAATAAAAAAACTCGACAACATAGGGAATCCTCAACTCATTGGGGTAGGTTCAATCGTCATGCCAGCACTTAAGCCTTGTAGGCCATCAACAATGACTTGATCTCCTGAGCTCAAGCCAGAGGTCACTAACCAACGGTTATCAATCGCACGGCCTAAAGTAATTTTTCGTTGCTCGGCTTTATTATTTTTTCCAACAACCCATACAAGTGGATTTCCCTCGGCATCTCGAAAAAGTGCGCCTTGAGGAATTAAGATGCTGTTAGGCCGTGTGCCCGTTCCTAGTTCTGCCCGCACATACAGACCCGGTAATAAAGCATTATTGGGATTGGAAAATGCCGCACGTAAGGTGACACTTCCTGTCGCTTCATCTACAGCAACATCACTAAATTTAAATGTTCCCTGTTCGGCATAAGTCGTACCATTTTCAAGCTGCAAACGTACTGAAAGTTCAGTTGGTTTTATTCCATTTTCAGTAAGCTGTTTACGCAGTGCCATATACTCATCACTCGACTGGGTCAAATCGACATACATGGGATCCAATTTTTGAATTGTTGCTAAAGGGTCTGTTTGAGCAGAAGTGACCAAAGCCCCACGTGTAATCGAAGAACGCCCTATCCGTCCTGAAATAGGCGCAGTAACTTGCGTATAACGTAAATTGGTGCGAGCCGTTTTAAGTACAGCCTCATTTACCGCAACTGTAGCTTTTGCTTGTTCATATGCGCTTCGAGCATTGTCGAGCTCTTGCTGACTCACGCCATTTACTTTAATTAATTCTTTATAGCGCTCGGCTTGCAAACGAGTCGAATTGACTGTTGCTTTAGCAAGTGCAAGATTACCTACAGCTTCATCAACACCATCCCGATAAAGTGAAGAATCAATTTTATAAAGGGGTTCTCCTTTGTTTACTTGTGTCCCCTCTTTAAATAATTGCTCTATCACTACCCCATTGACTTGCGGGCGAACCTGAGAGATTTCAGAAGCTACTGTTCTGCCAGCCAATTGATAAGTAGATTCAATGGACTCTGGTTTTATTGTGATAATTCCCACCTGCTGAATATTTTTAGTGACAGGCTGATCAGAATCACATCCATTTAAAAAAACCAATAACGGCAATAAATATAAAAACTTACGATAATTAAAACTTAGATCAAGCATATCTGGGACCCCAGACTTATAGACAATTTATTTACTTTACTGTAAAGTAAATAATTAGGATGTGCAAGAAAGCTCTCATATGTTAAAAAAATCTCCAGGTCGCCCTTCTCGAATTCGCCCTACTATCCTTGCAGCGGCACGTGCACTATTTCTTGAGCATGGATTAGAAGTTCGTTTGGAAGCTATTGCAGCTAAAGCCGGAACAAATCGACAAACCTTATATAATCATTTCCCAACTAAGACGGCTCTACTTATTGAAGTTTTTGATCATTTAAAAACAGAAATGGAAGTACCTTTTGTTGAACAACATGAATTAAAAAATAAGCGCCTAGATCAATTACTCTTAGAAATTGGGCAGGCTGTACAAAATCATTTTTATAATATTGACGTCATTCGTCTGCAAAGATTGTTGATTATTGCATTAGTTGAAATGAAGGAAATTCTTCCAAAAATTCAACAGCGTACTCAAGGAAATATTAAAAGATCGTTAACCGATATTCTTGCAACAGCACACAATGCAGGCATTGTTAAAATTGATCAACCTGAGGAAGCAACAAAAGCGTTCCTTGGTGCTGTGATGGGATATGCTTATCCAGCTACACTGATCAGTGGAAACATTCCGACTCCTCAAGAACTACAACAGTTAAATGAAGAGGTTTGCCGAACCTTTTTAAAAGCATGGCAATATAAAGAATAGATTTTAAAAAAGCCCTTTTATAAGAAGGGCTTTTTGAATGATTAGATCAGTTCATTTAGATTCTTTGTGAATACAAATATGACTGATGAACTTTCTAATATGAGAACCTCATAACCCCTAAGCTAAACCACCTTATTCCGATCATTTTCGATGTATGACATCGTAAGGTTAATTAAGCAGTCAACTAACTCTTCAAAAGTAAAACCCATATTTTGTGAAGCAAAAAAGTTCATGGTTAAGGCAATACTTGAATGAATCAAAATATAAACCATCATTTTCAAATTTTTGATATTTAATACTTCAGGATGCTTCATAGCATATTCAATGGCTAAGACATTGATCGCTTTTACAGCTTTTACATGGCTTGCTTCGGTACTATATTTAGAAGAAACACTGAGCCAATAAAAATATTTATTATGATCTTTTGCCAAAAATTCACCGATTTTTAAAAAAATTGTTCTGATTGCTTCAGGGATCTCTAAATCTAAAATTTCAGGAATTACGTCATAAATGACTTTTGATATTTCCATAATAAAGTGCTGCTGCATTTCAATAAAAAGTGCTTCTTTATTTTTGAAATATTCATAAAAACTCCCCGATCCTACACCTGCTATCTCACACACTTTAAGTACAGTTGTATGGTCCAAGCCATTTTTCATAACAGATATAAATCCTGCACTTACTATAGAATCAAATGTGTTTTTAGCTCTATTTTGTTTTGGTTTTCTTATAGTTACCATTGTGTTTTATCCTTCAAAAAATCCGTCTTTTTTCCGTATAAATTCATTGATAAATTCTAATGGAAATCAAAATTTGATCAATTATTTTTTAAAGATGAGTTAAAAAAATGAATACAGCTCTCGCTACAAATCAAAAAATTGTTCGTCGTAATGTTGAACTTTCTTACGATGCGAATAAAAGTTACTCTTTTTATTACGAAGAAAATCCTGTCGTTACGTCTTTATTCGTTGTGCTTTCCGCCATGTTTCCTCCGGGTGAAATGTTCTTTATTGAAAGTATCAGAAACGTTCGAAATCAAATTAAGGATGAAAAACTTTTAGAAGATATCAGAGCCTTTATTGCTCAAGAAGCCTTTCATAGCCGTGAACATAAAACATTGAACAATCACCTCATACATTCTAACTATCCAGAAGTAATCGAGATTGAGACCAAGACTAAAGCACGTTTAGATAAATTACGTAAACTTTCAACGGTCGAACAAGTCGCGGCGACAGTAGTCATGGAACACTACACAGCCACCCTCGCTCGTCTATTGCTTACAGATCAGTTAATTAAACGAAAAACTACACAAGAGAGCAGAAATCTTTGGGAGTGGCATGCACTCGAAGAGCTTGAACATAAGTCGGTTGCATTTGATGTGTTAAATGCCATCGGTGGCAACTCGAGCAAAAATAGAAAACTCGCTTTAGCTAGAGTCACAAAACTTATCATGCCTATTATGTTTGAATATTGGATAAAAATTTTAAAAAGAAAAGATATTAGATTTAGCTTAAAGCAGTTAAAGGATGGCGTTTATTTAGGATTTGGTGGAGTTAATCGGTTAGGAATTTTATCGAAAGCATTTGTGGATATGCTTGATGTCAGAGATGAAAATTTTAATCCTTTACACATGCAAACCGAACAATTAGAAGCTGAATTCAGAGAAAAGCTATTTGGCCAACAAGGGGTTTTGAAAGAGTCTCTCAGCTAGAAAAATTAATATATAGGCCCTCATCTGAGGGCTTTTACAAATTTGATTTCCTTTAAAAATGTGTAGAGACTACATAGGCTCGCCGAATTTAAACTGCTTCAAAAAACATTCTAATATCATCTCTCGTTCCCCAGTTTTATCTGAGCTTAAAAGCTGAATAATTGCCCCCTCAATCATATATAAAAATAATTTGGCATCCTGAAAGGAAACATCGGTTTTTCGTTTTATAAGTTGGCTATAAATTTCATTAAGTAGCCACGTTCTATATCTCACTGCAATTTGATAGGCTTTTGGATAGGTCAGTTTTATTTCAAAAATGGCTTTAAATAATAAATAGTACAACCCCTCTACATCGGTGTGTAAAAGATAAAGTGCTTTGAGTTTATCCATCACACCTGCACCTTGGTTGTAGTCAGCAATTGAAACTACTTTTTCTTTTAAGCGTTCTTTTTGCACAGTCATACAGATTTCGATAAACCGCTCTTTAGAGTGAAAATAATGATAAAAAGTGGCTTTGGGAATTTGAGATTCTTTCACGATTCTGTCGATTCCAACCGTATGAAATCCGTGGTGGTGAAACAGATCAATCGATTTATTTACGACTTGTATGGCACGTGGAGAGATCACTAAATGTCGCATAGTTTTACCGTTATAAAATTATTGTTGTAGATAAATGAGATACTTTTTTGGGAGAAAAAAAGGCATAGCAAAGCCGTAAAGACTGTGCATGGCACATCTCAAGTTTTATTGTTGATTAAGTTTTTGGTCGTGACGATTTAAACCCTGAAAAGCCCAATGGCCATCAAACTGCTTTAAAAGTTTAAGTGGTGTCGATATAGACTTTGGCAAAGGTTGCCAAGAAATTAAGAATGTGCAAAGCCAACTCCTTTTTATTGGGAGTTCTGCCAGACATGAATAGGAATTATGGTGGCAGAACGAAAGGGGGTTAGCAGACTGGCTCAAGACCCAGCACACCCGAAGGTGTCCCCCTTCCGTCCTACCGCAACAAAAGGGAGACGAACGGGTCTACATTAAAAAAAACGAGTTTTTTCAATGTACTTGAGTACGGTCTGCTAAAACCGTCTGGCAATGTAGGCCAGCAGGCAAAGGATAGTGCTCTGCCCGTTTGCAGTCAAGCACACAAAATGATATTTGTTTTAAATTAGATCATTAAAAAGTAAGGATAAATAATGAGGAAGTTATTGTTAAATGGGGGTTTATAAAGGGGAGTGAAATTTATATCGATATATTAGTTTAGATAGGTAAGAATAGAATATATAAAAGGGATATAGAGAAAACTGCCGCCCTATGACAAACTCTTTGCATAAGGTATATTCTATTAATTCTAAGTGAAGTGAATAATATGAAATGAATGATGCAGAGAAGTTTCAGCTCAAACTGGAGTTAACATTAAGCTTAAAATCTGCTCAAGACATTCAAAAATGGGCTATAGATAAATTAGACAAAAACCCAGCAGATCTATTAGCTTTAGACATTTGTTTTTTCTCTAAAGATGAGGAAATCTTAGATTATTTTAATAATATTAGTATTGCTGAAACTAACGTAGAACCCACTCTTAAGAAAAAAATTCTTTATGAAATATTAAAAAAATATATAGAGATAACGCCCTCTATCGGATATTCAATAGAATTCATTTCTAATTTATTTTCAATATTAATAAAGATATCTAGATTTGCTGAAGATGAAGAGCTATACGATTTTATAAATTATTATGATGATGAATTATATCTAGCTTTAGAAGGCATAGCTAAATTAGAGCTAGATGAGATATGGCCTACCTTCTTAAATGATCTTAAAAATTGGCTTTCATTACGATGTGAGCTTCTTTCATAGAATAACTGCTCTTAGAAATTAGCCTCACTCAAGAAGGCTATATCATATCTTTTAATAATTTTCCAATTCATGCTCTAAGTCATTTAATACCTATCCTATCTCTGGAGTTATGCCATTATTTGAAGGATGACAAATCAAAACAGCCTATTTATGATAGGCTGTTTTTTAAGCTAGAGAGTTTTTTTATCAGGTGCAGTATGTTAATTTTAGAAATAGTTTGAAAAGTGACTTCTAATAATCTTTGATTGTTTCTTTTGAAGAAAGATTAAAAATCCCCAATAACATAGACCAGGAAATAATATAAAAATAATAAAAGATATATCGGTGTACATCATCCACCATTTTGGAGGTGCTTCTCCCTCCATAGATTCCATATAATTCATTTTTGGAGAAATTTCTCCTGTAAAAATCCATCCTAAGAAAAAGAAAAACAGCGAGGTTATAACTATCGAACTAATACAGATAGTCCACACATTGAGATAATTATAATGATTTAAAAGCATGGAAAAAATAAAGGTAAAAGGTACAGTCAAAATACAATAAGCTAAATAAACAATGCTATAACCTATAATACCAAGAAAAAATGCAAAAATGTGATCTAAGTTAAATTCGACTTTATCCACATCCATGAATTTAAAAAAGAAATGCCATAAAAGTAATGGCAATGGAGTAAGCAATAAAGCTTTTTTAATTTGTTCACTTGAGTATTTCATTAACTTGATGTTCTTATATATTCAATAGTCACATTGAGATTATATATATTATTAAAGAAATATATAAACAATTTACTTAATAAATTTTAATTAAAATACAATGGACTAAATAAAAAAGCTAAGCCCCAATTACTGGGGCTTAGCTTTAAAATAATTTTAATTAAAAAATTACTTATTTGATGTCAGTAAACTCAGAAACAGGTTTGTTAACTTCAACTTTTGTACCAGCAAATTTTTCGCTCACAAACTTTTGTACTTTAGGTAAGTGGTACAGTTCACCCAATTTCGTATAGATCGGGTCATTTTTATTCGCTTCAGCCACGCCTAATAAGTTCACATAAAGCTTTGTAGACTGGTCAATAGGTTCACGGAAGATAGAATCTTTCAGAACGTTTAAACCGCCTTCAAGTGCCAATGTATTACCCAATACAATTGCATCAACGTCGTTTTTAACACGAACTGCTGTTGTCATTTGAATTGGTTTTAATTTTAAACCTTTAGGGTTTTCAGCGATGTCATTCGTTGTCCCTTTTACAGGGTCAAAGTCTGGTTTAAGTTTAATAAGTTTAGCAGACTGTAATAATGTTAATGCACGCGCTTCGTTAGCAGTATCGTTTGGAATCGCGATTGTAGCGCCTTGTGGGAACTCATCAACAGTTTTAACTTTATTTGCATAAAGACCCATTGGTTCCAAGTAAGTCGTCGCAACAGCCGCAACTTTAGCTGTGTTTGAAGCATTGTAAGCTGCTAAATAGTTAAATGACTGGAACGCATTTACATCTTGTTCGCCACTTGCTACAGATGTGTTCAACACAACGTAGTCAGTCAAGTTAGTCACTTCGAGTTTAATGCCCGCTTCTTTAGTCTCAGGAAGCGTTGCAACATATTTCCATACGTCAGTGTCTGAACCTGTTGAAACAAGTTTAATTGTGCGTACTGACTCAGTTTTGTCTTTAGCTGGTGCTGAATTTTCAGTTTGTGCAGGTTGTTTATTACATGCAGTCAGTGTGAGTACAGATGCACTGAACAGGACACTAAATAATTTTTTCATAGATACATCCTAAAATAGGAAATGCCTACTCTACAAAAGAGCGCGGCATTCCCAACCATTGGGTCGAAATGCAATATTTGGCTGGAAGTAATTCCAGATATAAGGGTTTAGAAGCCTGAATTCAGCCTTATTTCTTCCTTGATCTTGCTCGCTGAACAACAGAATTATGTTTTGAATCAGTTTCTAAATATTGGATCATCATATATCAATAAGTGAATATTCTACAAATAACTTGTTCGATTTTGATATATAGAGGTGTTCTTGGTAAGGTACTGATAATAAAAAACATATTATATAAATAAAACAGTTTTGACTAAAATGTGTACTTATTTGATTTATATGAAATTTTCAGGATTTGTTAGCAATATTTAAGCTAACTATGACTGTAATTTATGCCGTATGCATAAAAAAAAGCCCCTGTTTTCACAAAGGCTTTTTAAATTAGTTAGTTAAGCTCAGTTTCAATTATTTATGAACCCAAGGCACGGCTGGTGAGCCAATCCACGCAGATTTAGCAGGAATATTTTCACCTTTCATAACCAAAGTTAATGGCCCTAACACTGCATGATGGCTAACATTAGCGTTATATAAAATAATACTACGTGAATTTACAACTACATCATTTCCAATATTCACTTGTCCAATTTTCATAATACGATCTTCAAACAAGTGGGTTTGTGGACCTGAGAAGCTATTAAACTCTGCACGGTCACCAATGCTTACACAGTCAAACTCAGTGATATCCGCTGTGTCCATATAAACATCTTTACCAATTTGAACACCCAAAATACGCAAGAAGAATGGCAGCATTGGCGTTCCTCTTAAGTAATTTAAGAAGTTTGGAATCGCAACTGATTCATATAAGCTGGTAATCCCTTCACTTAACCACACAAACATGGTCCACATTGGCGCTGAACGCGGTTGATAACGCCCAATTAATGTCCACTTCATCAATGCAACAATAATGAAACAGCCTACACCATAGAGTAAACCAGCAAGCGTTAAAGCCAATAAACCAGTTGGAATGTTGTATTTATTAATAACATCAATCACTTCAAGCACAATCATATAACCCACACCAATTGCGAGTGCGGCTGGTAATACAACACGAAGGCCTTCAATAAAACCACGCATGAAACGGCGCTTGAAGCTTGGTTTAAACGTTAAGTGGTCAGGATATTTTTCGGCAGCTTCACGTGCAGGCAATAATAATGGCGGCGAACCAAACCAAGTTTGACCATCATACATTTCAAGGTTATCTGGTGTTTTTGACTGTACGCCAATTAAAACGTTATCTGGTAAAACAGTTCCATCAGCAATATAAGCACTGTTGCCGACAAAGCTACGGTTACCGATTTTGGTCGATTTTAATGTCATCCAACCGCCTTTGATCTCTTCATCACCCAACATTACAGCATCGGCAATAAAGCTTTCTTCGCCCAAAGTCAGCATTTCTGGAATAACACCATTTGCGGTAGAAATTTCAGTATTTTTACCTACTTTCGCCCCTAACATACGGAACCATGTAGGCGCATAAATCGTAGCAAACAGGCCGTGCAATGTTTGTAAGCTTGTTTCTAAAATTTGAGATGCAAACCATTTACGATAATACGTGCTGCCATGAACAGCGTACGTTCCAGTCTCAAGACGAGGCAATGCAATTTTGCGTATTGCTGAAGAAATGACAGCCGTAATCATCATCATCATTGCACTAGCTGGAATAGCTAAAGCAAAATAATAAAGTGCGATTTGCAGGTGGTTATTCGGATTGATATTAAATACGTTTACATCTAACCAATCGACCAAAAGGAAACTTGGGAAAATTGGAATAAAGAACAGACAAGCAATGATTAATGCACTAACACCATAATATCCATATTCAGCGATCTTACGAATAAACGATAATTTAGGACGTTCTGGCATTTTAGCGTGTTCATCTACATGCCCTATTTTCTTAGCTGGCGTACCATCCCAAATTTCTCCGGCTGGTACAACTGTGTCATATTCAATTGAAGTTAAGGCATTTACATGAGCTTGTTTTTCTAACACTGTATTTTCTTCTAATACAGCATATGAACCAACATAACTATCTTCTTTAAGATGAATTGAACCCAACACCAAATGACCATGTTCGACTTTGGCATTTTCCAAATTCACTTGAGAGCCAATGCTCACGCCATCTTCAACTGTTAATAAAGATGGCATGCGAATATGAACTGAACTAATGGTGACATCATGTCCAATTTTTGCGCCTAGTGCTTTTAAATAGAGATTCAGCAAAGTTGAACCTGACAATAAATAAACTGGTGAAATATTGCTAATACGGTCTGCTAACCACCAACGGAAATACGTCATTCCCCAAAGTGGATAACGTCCTGCACCAATACCCAGCATTAATAATCGTTTCACCGTAATTGAAAGCACAAAACTACTAATAATAACGCTGATATAAACCAACAGAGACAACGCGATTGCATATGGAATGCTGTCTCGGGTTCCACCTGTAAAATAGTGATAGGTAAAGAATGGTGCTAACCACTGCAAAATATTAATCGAAATTAAAACTGGAATGGTCACAAGCTGCGCAATACCACATAACCATTTATAAGTTTGATTACGCGGGTTGTCTTGCCCAATCTGGCTATCAAATAATGTAGGTTCTGGCTGTTCCAACATTAAAGCAGCAATTGCCCCCACTCTTCTCGCTTGATATAAGCTTTGAATTGTAAGATGGCTATATTCTTGATGTTCACGCAGGTTTGAAATTAAAACGGCTGCTAATAGCGAATGACCACCTAAATCATCAAAGAAATCCGAATCTAGTTTAATCGGCATGTTAGGAAACAGGCGGTTCAAAATTTCAAATAAAATTTCTTCGGCTGGATTTTGTGGCTGATCTGATTCACTGCGGTCAATTACACTCGTAAGTGGTCTTACTTTTAACGCTTTACGGTCAATTTTTCCAGATAATAAACGCGGTACTTCTTCAATAATCTCAAAACGATTCGGCACCATATAAGGTGGTAAACGTTGAGCTAGAGTATGTCGAAGTTGCTTAATTTCTATCGGTTGTTTGGCATCAAGCTCAGCTGCAATAAAAGCAATAAGCTGATCAATTCCGTCTTCTTGACGTAGAATTACAGCCGCGGTACCAATACCTTCAATATCACAAAGCGCCGCTTCAATTTCACCGAGTTCAACACGGAAACCACGAATTTTTACCTGATCATCAGCACGCCCTAAGCAATGGACTTGACCAAATTCATCAATTTTTGCCAAATCACCAGTACGGTAAAGCAACTCTTCATCCGCACTCATTGCCCACGGGTTTTCAATAAACTTATCAGCCGTTAAATCAGGTCTGCCTAAATAGCCTGGTGCCACACTCGGACCGAAAATACACAGTTCACCTGTTTCACCTTGAGCCAATAATTCTCGTTCTGCGTTAATAACCAACATACCGTAGTTTGGTAATGGTTTCCCAATCGTGACGGGTTTACCACGTTCTAACGACTCAAGGCTTGCAGTAACCGTAGTCTCAGTTGGGCCATAGGTATTAAACATTTGATGGTGAGGTAATGCCCAACGGTCCACGAGTGAGTCTGGGCACATCTCCCCACCTAAGTTAATAATTCTTAAGTTAGGTACATCTTCAGGGAATAAAGCCAGTAAAGTTGGAACAGCATGTAATACAGTAATTTGTTCCTGCTTTAATGTTTGACATAAACGTTCAGGGTCACTGACAAGCGACTTAGGTGCAATCCACAAAGTTGCACCAACCAAATAAGACAGCCAGATTTCTTCAAATGACATATCAAAAGCGACAGAAAAGCCTTGATAGACTTTGTCTTGCTCTTGAATACCCAAAACATTATTTTCACTACGTAGAAAGTGACAAATATTTTTTTGAGTAATTACAATCCCTTTCGGCTTACCCGTTGAGCCTGACGTATAAATAATATACGCAGGTTGATCGGAGGTCGTTCTAGCTAAAGGAATATTTTCACTGAGTGGCTTTTGAAGTTCAGTATTTGTCCATTTTGTTTGTGGCACTTCAGCTAAGTGTTCATACCATTCATCGGTAGTAATCATCCCGACAGCTTCAGCATCTTCAAGACAAACCGCAATACGGTCGGCTGGCGTATCCATATCAAAAGGAAGCCAAGCTGCGCCACTCAAGCAAATCGCCAATTGGGCTTTTAAAAGTTCAATACCACGAGGTACCCATAACCCAACAATATGACCTGGTTTTACCCCTCTTATCGTCAAATGTTGAGCCATAATTAAGGCTTGCTGATATAACTCCCCATACGTCAACGTTTTATTTGCTTCAATTAAAGCTGTTTTATCTGAGAGATTTTGAGCAGTTTGAATAAAAATATCGGCGAGTACTTCATCTTGCAAAAATTCGGGGTGAAATTTACCACGAATAATATTTTTCGAACTTGTTACGAATTGGTTCATTTTTTATAACTCACTTTAATTTTTTGATTTAGCTAAAATAAAGTCATGTTTGAGTTTTTCTGACCTATTAAAGAAATCAATTGCTATGTAATAAATTAAAGAGTTGAACTTAAATGAAGATTAAAGTTTTTATTTTAAAAATGAAGAGTGAACTATTAAATGAGAAGAACAAACGATTTTTATTACTTATAAATCAAACTAAAATGACAATAAGGAAAAATATAAGCACATATTTTTATAAAAATTAAATAGCGTTATTCAAAATTGATATAAGCAGAGCAATAAAATAATAGGTATAAAAAAAAGCCCTCGTCATTAACAAGGGCTTTTTAAGAATTTGGCGGAAGCGGTGAGATTCGAACTCACGGAGGACTCACACCCTCGTCGGTTTTCAAGACCGGTGCATTAAACCGCTCTGCCACGCTTCCAACGAGCGCTATAATATAAATAAAAACTCAAGTTGGCAAACCTTTTATTTAACTTTTAATTCAAACGCTCAAAATAAATACAAATTAATTTAGTTTTCTGGGTTTTCATTCTTTTCATAGCGAATTGTATTGATATACCAAAGCTTTTTTCCAGATGGCGTGTGTACTTCAATCTCATCATCGACTTCTTTACCGAGCAACGCACGAGCCATCGGCGATTCAATTGAGATATGCTGCGGGTGATGGTCATAAATTTCATCGATCCCTACAATGCGTAAAGTTTTTTGCTCGCCTTCTTCGTTTTCAATCTCTACCCAAGCGCCGAAGTAAACCTTACCATCTTGCTCAGGCGCGTAATCAATGATTTTTAATTCTTCTAAACGTTTTCCTAAATAACGTACTCGTCGATCAATTTTTCTAAGTAGCTGCTTATTATATTGATAATCGGCATTTTCACTGCGGTCACCTAAGCTTGCAGCCCAATTCACTTTCTTTGTGATTTCCGGTCGTTCTTCATGCCAAAGTTGTTTTAATTCAGCAACTAATTTGTCATGCCCAGATCGAGTGATTAAGTTAGATTTCATGATTAAAAACCACTGTTCAACAACATATCGCTTACAAGATGTAGCATTTTATACCCTATTTTCTCATATCAGAAGTGTATAAATTTTCTTCCTTAAGAAATTCATGTGTTTATGATGATATATCGAATATTTAATTGTACGAAATTTGACAATACTTTTTTTCAATATTATGATGCGCGCAGATTAAATGTTGAGCAATTTTTAACCTTCCAGAAAACTATGTAGATTTTCTACACAGTTTGTTTTTTTCATTTCATGTCATTTTGAATGACGTCATGACTGCCCACCCCTTATTGAATTTATCAACTTTTAGAAGTTATGGCAGCTTTTTGTCTAACTTTTGGGGCATAAATTACCTGTAGCGGAGACAACATGCACAGTAATTCAAGTTCAGGGTCGAGGCTTTGCCTTAACTCTTTATTTTCTTCTCTCCCGTTAAAAGCACTTGCACTTAGTACTATGCTTTTTCCATTTCATAGTATTAATGCAGGAAAAACCCTACAGTACAATACTGTAGTAAATACAAACACTTTAACTGTTGTTGCGGTAGAAAGCCCGACAACCGTTTTCAAAGAAGATCAGTTTTTACATGGTTTCGGTTACGACTTAGCCCGTAACTATGCACAAAGCCTTAATGTAAAGCTGGACTTTAAAATCGTGGCAGACAATGCCACTGCCCTTAGATGGGTTCAGCAAGGTAAAGCAAACTTTGCGATGACTAGTGCTGGTTTAAGTACCATCGAGAACAAAGGTTTAATGTCTTTTTCTGCAAGTTGTGGTGACACAGCCGATTTGCAAAAAAACGGTTTAAATCCTGAGTTAAGCTGGGTGTTTAAACAAGCTGATGACCCCCTCACCCAGACCGCTAGTGGCTTTGTATGCCAAAGTAAGCAAAATGGTGTGACTCAGCAACTCGCTTCTTTCTATAATCGTAATGTGGTGAAACCAGAAGCTTGGTCAACCATTCAACGTGACTTAACGACGCGTTTACCGATTTATAAAGCGAGCTTTAAACAAAGTGCAGCTAAATACGATCTCGACTGGCATTTACTTGCCGCAATTGGTTATCAAGAATCATATTTAAAGCCAGAATCTGTTTCTCCCACAGGTGTTCGTGGCTTAATGATGCTGACCAATAGCACCGCTCGAGCAATGGGTGTGAGCAATCGTAGTGATCCAGCTCAAAGCATTCAAGGTGGCGCGAAGTATTACGACCAGATGTTAAGTGAATATGATGATATTCCTTTCCCTGATCGGAACTGGTATGCGCTGGTGGCCTATAATATGGGACCAGGTGCGGTAAACCAGATTCAGAAGCGCTTGCAAGCACAAGGGAAAGACCCGAACCAATGGGTTAATCTCTACGATTATTTGCAAAGTAATAAAACGCGTAATGGTCGATATAAGCAAGCGGTTCAATATGTCACTCGTATTCGTGCTTATCTTGAACATATCAAAACAGCGCAAACACGAATCAATATCTAATTTTATTATTTAAAAGTTGATAAATTCTTTGTTTGTGTGAATAAAAAGCTTACCTCTTAGGGTAAGCTTTTTATATGAATTCTTTTAGAATTAAGCAGTATGCTCTAATACTTTCTTAAACAAATCTTTTTGTTCTTGGCTTGGCTTAGCTGTTTGTAAAGCCATTAATTGAGACATATCGCCTTGAACTTTAATTTTACCAGTCATGAATGCCTGCATAGCAGCAGCCATATCAAACTCTAAGAATACTTTACGTAAAGTTTCAGCATCCATATTTAAAGTTGTTTTGGCATTTGAAGACAAACCTTTTTGGATTTTACCCCCATCTAAAGCTAATTCGGTATTTCCAGAAGCATCTGTAACTACTAAATTAATTGCCAAATTCGCAAGAGCAGGTGGCAAATTAAGATCCCCTGCTTCAGCAGTTAATTTTTCGACAGTAGCAAACCAATCTTCAGTTAAAAATGCAGGCATGATTCTTCCTCAAATTTATTTGTTCAATTTCTCTAGTTGTCTATCCAGACAACATCATGTGAAGCAATTCTGCTTGAGCGTTGTTATAGCATGTAATTTAAATTTAGGGCTATGACTTTTTGTACGGAACATTCATTTTTTAGTATTTTGATACATTAAAGGCACTTGTTTATAAAGTGCCTTTAACATTGTCTATGTCTAGCGTTTATTCAGCAGCAAAGCTTAAGTTTACGACATCTAAACGGTTTTTAAGCTCTTCCGGATCTTTAAAATCTAACTCGCGCTGAGAATCTAAAGCTTCGAAATCGAACAATTCACGGTCTGCTAACTGAGACGGTGATACGTTTTGTAACGCACCGAAAATACTGTGTAAGCGTTTCGGATATTTTTTATCCCAATCACGTAGCATTTCATTGAGCATGGCACGCTGTAAATTTTCCTGCGAACCACAAAGGTTACATGGAATGATCGGGAACTGACGCAATTCTGCATATTTGATGATGTCTTTTTCTTCAACATATGCCAATGGACGAATCAAAATATTCTTCTTGTCCGATGATAAAAGCTTTGGAGGCATCGCCTTTAAACTTCCGCCATGAAACAGGTTTAAGAAGAACGTTGCAAGAATATCATCGCGGTGATGCCCTAAAGCAACTTTAGTCGCACCAATTTCTTGTGCAAAGCCATATAAAGAACCACGGCGTAAACGCGAACATACTGCACAGTAGGTTTTACCTTCCGGTGTTAAACGTTTAGTAATGGTATAGGTGTCTTTTTCTAAAATGTAATATGGAATGTTATTCTCTTCCATATAACGAGGTAACACATCTTCAGGAAAGCCCGGCTGCTTTTGGTCAAGGTTAACCGCAACAACATCAAAATTGATTGGTGCAATACGCTTAAACTGCAACATGATATCGAGCAAGGTATAACTGTCTTTACCACCAGACACACACACCATGACCTTATCGCCCTCTTCAATCATATTGAAGTCACGAATAGCATGCCCAACTTGACGGCGAAGCTTCTTGAGCAAACGGTAATAGG
Organism: Acinetobacter sp. DMC2; assembly: GCF_056314305.1. Lineage (NCBI taxonomy): Bacteria > Pseudomonadati > Pseudomonadota > Gammaproteobacteria > Moraxellales > Moraxellaceae > Acinetobacter > Acinetobacter sp. DMC2. The sequence continues at coordinate 849,314 of NZ_JBQUYP010000001.1, forward strand.
CCGAGCTTGTTGGAAGTTCAGGCTTAAAATTAAATCCCTGATTGGACTCAACTGGCGCGTACATAGACGAGATATACCCATAAATAAAAATACCGCGCAATTTTATATGATTCGGAAGAGAATCGCATCAAAAGAATAGTTTCAATTCTTGAAGCCGTAACATTGCTCATGCATGATGCAAAAGTGATGCTCTACTTTTGACTGAAGCGTTCAAAAAATGTGCAAAATGCTTACTTTTTGGACTTTTCCACAGTTTTCCACAAAACCTGTGGATAAAATTGTGGATTTCTTCGTACTTGACAAACTGTTTTGACCTTCTGTTAAGGGTTTTATTTAAATTGATCATTTTTTAACCAATGTTTTTTACCCTTTAATATCAACATGTTATTCAAGTCAATAGAATCATTTTAAAAATAATTTTTAATTTTTTTTGATGAGCATTCGAACAAAACAGCTTGATTTTTTGAAAGAGTCGAAATAAAAAAAATTACACAAAAGTTCTTTAAGTAATATTTTTTGATAAACTCTTTGACAAGTTTTAAATACCTTAAAATTGTGAATAACATAAAATGAAAAATTCGGTTCAATTTCTTATTTCTTGTTTGCTGGGGATGACCACTTTTACGGTCGGCATAACTTCGAGTTCAGCAGGCCAAATGTATGTCTACCAAGATAAAAATGGTAGTACATTGATCACCAACCAAAAAAGTTATGATCACTCACTTAAAAAAGTAAAAGTGACCTATTACCCTGATAGTAATATTCATAGTTATAAAAACTGGGGAGCGTCAGAGGCCTCTGTTCTGCCAAGCTACAATAAAAATAAAAATGCTTTTGACCATATTATTAAACAAGCTGCTCTACAACATGGTGTATCTGAAGGCTTGATTAAGGCTGTCATGCATACCGAGTCAGGATTTAATGTCAATGCCCGCTCTCCAGTCGGAGCGCAAGGTCTTATGCAGCTCATGCCTGCGACTGCACGTCGATTTAACGTGACCAATGCCTTTGATGCTCAGCAAAATATTTTTGCAGGTGCAAAATATTTAAGCTGGTTACTCAAACGTTTTGGTGGCAATACCCAAATGGCATTGGCTGCTTACAATGCAGGTGAAGGTAATGTTGATAAATACGGCGGGATCCCACCTTTTCGTGAAACACAAGATTACGTGCGCCGTGTAACCAGCCGATATCAAAATTTGTATGCGTCAGGTGTAGGTGTAGGTTCTTCAATTTTGGATTCAAGTAGTAACAATACTATTACTTTAGCAAATGATACATCATTAATAAAAAATCAAACTAAGCCAACACCAATACCCCATAATAATCGTGCGATTATTCAACAAGGAAATAGTTTTAGCTATGCACAAAATAAGACTTATTCTACAGATAAAGCAATTGCATCTGCAAATATCTCATTCAATTAGGAATAATGAAATATAAAATATGATCAATTAAAATGTACATATTCGTATAATATATTTTAATTGATCATATTTAAGAAGCTTAACTTAAAATTAAGCTTCATAAAATATTAATTAGAATCAATAAAAGCTCCATCTGTTAATTGAATTATTTTTCTTTTATTTTTTAATTTTTCATTCTCATCATATTCTTGTGAAGTACTAATCTTATCACTTCCATTACTATTTATAGTTCTTTGAGAGGCATTCTTTCTTTGACGTATGTTAAACTCAATCTCCTTTTCAGCCTCTTCTAAGTCATATAAATCCTTTTTTAATGAATTTACTTCTTGTTCTTTTTCTTCAATTGCCTGTTTTTCCCATTTTTTTAATGTTGCGGTGCTAAAAACTTTTCTTGTAATAGGAACAACTTCCGAAACACATCGATAGTGATATTCTTTTCTTGTATTCTTAGGATAAATGTAATTAGGATTTAATCGATTCATTGAACTTTTTTTAAATTCTGCTATATGAAGACTTCCTTCACTAATACAATCATCATATGTATTATAAGTATAATCAGTATTATATGGAGTATTAGAAATTAGACCTTTTCCTTCATATAAGGAAAAAATAACATAACCTGTAAAACCAATTTCTTTTGAGGTTACTTCTGGCATAAGTAATGCTGGTTTTGGTTTACCTGCTTTTACCCAATTTTTATATTCTCTTTCAAATTCTAGTTCGTTTTTTTTATAAAAGACTAATTGATTGTTAGTTAACTTCGCTTGAACTAGTTTCATAGATGGATTTTGACTTTTTTTACTTGTTAACATAGTACTTCCATCTAAATTTTCATAGACATACATAACCCCTGGCATAGCATTTATAGGAAATAAAGCTACGAATGTAAATAAAATCAATTTTTTCATTATTGATAGTATTCCTATTGATAATTATCGAAATTAATTATTTTTGAATATCTATCCTATTTTATTGATAATAATAAAAAAAACAAGATTAATATGATCTATATATTATATTTCTACGTTTTATCAGATATATTTCTTTCGGTAAGTTCTTATCTAATGAACTTAACTTAAACTCCAGTTCTAGCCCCTAAATATTCCAATTCTCGTCAAATTGTGACTTTATCTAATGGAACATTTACTGATGCGCCTACAGGTACTTATGTCACAAACAATGCCACAGCAATTGCACATATCCGAATAGAGTAAGAACGTTTACTGAGGGTTTATTCCGTCAAGTTTATGTGCTTTAAATTGTAATGATCTATTACCTGATCCTTACCATTTAGGCGAATTTAGCCAATTATTCTTTAAATTTCGGTACATTCTACTTCGTGAAAGAATGTATCAATTCCTTATTTTTATCTTGAATTTTTCCCCTAAGCCCCGCATATTAGCTGCATGATTTAAAATTTGTAAATCAGATAACATTTTATTTATAAGAGGATTTTCTCAATGATGCGGATTGGTTTGTTTTTGCTTACCAACCTCGCGGTACTGGTTGTAGCTGGCATTATTTTGTCACTCTTCGGTGTCGGTAGTTACCATGGCGCGGGTGGCTTGAATCTAGGCAACCTTTTAGTGATCTGTTTTGTGTTTGGTATGGTGGGATCTTTAATCTCGCTATTCATGTCAAAATGGATGGCTAAGAAAACGACCGGTACAGAACTGATTGACCCGAATGCTCCTCGTAACCAAGCTGAAAGCTGGTTATTGCAAACAGTCGCTGAACTTTCTCAACGCGCTGGTATTAACATGCCAGAGGTTGGTATTTTTCCATCATATCAATCCAATGCCTTTGCAACAGGCTGGAACAAAAATGATGCCTTAGTTGCCGTTTCATCTGGTCTACTTGAGCGTATGAACAAAGATGAGCTACGTGCTGTGCTTGCGCACGAGATTGGTCACGTTGCGAATGGTGACATGGTTACCCTCGCACTCATCCAAGGTGTCGTGAACGCCTTTGTTATGTTCTTTGCTCGTGTAGTTGGTGACTTTATCGACCGTAACGTTTTTGGTCGTCAAGATGATGAAGCCCCTGGTATGGGTTACTTCATTATTACCATGGTATTGGATATCGTCTTTGGTATTCTCGCTTCTGCCATTGTGATGTGGTTCTCTCGTTATCGTGAATACCGTGCTGATGAAGCAGGTGCACGTTTAGCAGGTAAACAAGCAATGATTTCTGCATTATTACGTCTACAAGCTGAGACTGAAATGCCAGATCAAATGCCAAAAGAAATGAAAGCTTTCGCAATTGCGGAAGGTAAAGAACAAGGTTTTAGCTTAGCTGCTTTGTTCCAAACCCACCCAACAATTGAACAACGTGTGGCAGCTTTACATCAATTAGATTGCCCATAAAACGTTTAACGTGAAAAAATAAAGCCTCCAACGTGAGGCTTTATTTTTATTAGATGGTTTGATAGAGACCCCACAAATAACTTGCACCCCACCAAACAGCGAAGCCAATTAAAAGTAGTACAAACGCGCCTAATAAATCGGGTATATGCAACCATAACCAGCTCACCACAGGATTACGCCAGAAAGCTGAGTGCTGCTGCTTCTTTTCGAGTTTTTCATGCAAATATGGATGAACAACATGAATATCGCTCTGAATCGCATATTCTTCGCGTATGTGCGTATGAACCACATCTAATGCTTTTCTACTAGGACGTATAAAAATATCAAAAATAGTCCCAGCAACGGGAACAAAACCCACTACAGCATCTACAACTGCCAGTTTGATAACTGGAGTTAACTTATGTTGTGGTACACCAATCTGTTTAGCTTTATAAATCGCATAACACGTCAGCACAAAACCTGCGACATCACCAGCAATTGGAATCGTGCTCAGTGCAGCATCGGCACCGATGCCCTGCTTTGTAAAAGGAATACGCACTGCGCTGTCCATCATGGTGGCAAACTTGGCAAGGTCTCGTTCTAATGCGATGACCTGTTGCTCTGTTAATTTTTTTTCTTGAGGCATCTAAATCAAATATATGAAGAGAAGTTAAACTTAATATACTTGATTTAATGCCTTTTTTTAAATTGTTTACTTTTAACTAGATGGTTTCGATCTAAATAGTGAACGCAATAACACATACATAACTGGAATAAAGAATAAAACCAGCACCGTACCAAACATCACGCCACCTAAAATACTAATACCGATTTCTTGACGGCTCACAGCCCCAGCACCTTGAGCAAACACGAGAGGAACCACACCTGCACCAAAAGCTAAAGATGTCATTAAAATCGGTCTTAGACGCAAGCTAGCGCCCTCTAAAGCCGCCTGAATGGCATTCTTACCCTTTTCTTGAGCCAAGGCTGCAAACTCAACAATTAAAATTGCGTTTTTACATGACAAACCAATCGTGGTTAACAGTGCAATCTGGAAATACACATCATTTGGTAGTCCAAAAATATAAGAGAAAATGACACTTCCTCCGACGCCTAGCGGAATAGAGGTCATCACAGCGGCTGGAATGCTCAAACTTTCATATAGAGCGGCTAAACATAAGAAAATAAAGCCTGCCGAAATTAAATACAACCAGACGGCCTGATTTGTCGACTTCTGTTCTTCAAAAGATAAACCTGTCCAAGCTAAACCAACATCTTTTTGCTGATTTACAAGTTGTTCAACATCTTTCATTGCCTGACCTGAACTGCTGCCACTCGCAACATCTGCCTGTAACTGCAAGGCGCTATAACCCATATAGCGTTTTACGATTTCAGGAGCGCCACCCCAACTAAAGTTAGCAAATGAACTAAAAGGCACCATTTCATTTTGGTTATTACGTACAGACCAATTATATAAATCTTCAGGTTTCGATCTGAACTCGGCATCACCTTGAATCATGACACGCTTAATACGGCCACGGTCAATAAAGTCATTCACATATGTTCCACCCCATGCGCTCGACAAAGTGTTGTTAATTGCAGGGAGTTCTAAACCATTTGCTAATGCTTGTTTCTGATCGATTTTGATATTGAGATTTGCTTTACTATTGGTTGATTGCTTATCAAAGTTTTCAAAAGTTGAATAATTTTTACTTTGAGTTTGCAACTGACGGAAGGTGCTATCTAGAAAATCTTGTCCTTGCCCATTTAAATCTTGAATCCATAAATCCATACCATCGGTTTGACCCAAACCATTAACCGAAGCAGGTAATGTCACATTAATTTGTGCATTATTGAATTGACTAAAATATTTCATCGCACGCTTTTGTATAGCGTCAGCCGAATTTTCTTTATCAGTACGTACATCCCAAGGTTTTAGAGCAATAAATCCTTGTGCCAAGTTCTGCCCTGTACCAGAATAATTTCGACCATAGCGGATTAAAACCAAATCCACATTCTTATCTTCTTGGGTTAAGAAGTATTGACGGACTTGTTCTCCAATTTTCTGACTTTGCGAAATTGGTGCACTATCAACAAGCTTAATTTGAACACTTAAAATGCCTTGATCTTCTTTGGGAATAAATCCACTTTTTAAACCGCTATAAAACAGCATAAACACAGCGATCAAAGCCACAAAAATGACCACAACCGATTTACTGTAGCGAATGCTTGTTTGGACAATTTTTATATATTGATTTTTAAGTTGATCAATTTTTTGGTTAAACCAAACCGCCCAACGCATAGGCTCTGGATTAGGCTTTAAAATTAAAGCGCATAACGCAGGTGTAAGCACTAAGGCAACGACGAGCGATAACGCCATAGCGGCAACTAAGGTAATGGAAAACTGGCGGTAAATCACCCCAATTGAGCCACCTAAAAAAGACATTGGAATAAAAACAGCAGTTAATACCAATGTAATCCCAATTAAAGCACCACTAATTTCGCCCATTGACTCAATCGCAGCTTCTTTGGGTGTTAAGTGCTGTTCATGCATAAGCCGTTCAACGTTTTCTACGACTACAATCGCATCATCCACTAACAAGCCAATGGCGAGTACCAATGCAAATAAGGTTAAGGTGTTAATACTAAAACCGAGCACATATAAAACAGCAAAAGTTCCTAAAATAACAACTGGAACGGTAATACTCGGAATGAGTGTCGCGCGCCAGCTTTGCAAGAACAAGAACATTACCAAAATAACTAAAATAATGGCTTCAATAAGGGTCTTTACGACTTCCTTAATCGACTCTTGAACAAACGGCGTGTTATCTCGTGGATAAACAATTTTATAACCCGCAGGCAATTTAGTTGTCAGCTGATCTAGAGTTTGATGGATGAGTTTAGAGGTCTGAATGGCATTTGCGCCCGAAGATAACGAAATACCTAAACCAGCGGCTGGATAGCCATTAATGGTATTAAAAGACTGATAATTTTCTGCACCCAACTCGACTCTAGCAATATCCTTTAAATAGACATAACTCGCTGTTTGATTGGCTTTCACCACAATATTTTTAAAATCTTCAACTGTTTTTAGTCGAGAACCAGCTGTAACTTTAGTATTTAAATATTGCCCATCAATAACAGGTAAATCGCCAATTGCACCCGCAGCCACTTGGGTATTTTGAGCGGTGATTGCACTGGCAACATCACTTGGCATTAAATTATATTGTTTTAATTTATCAGGGTTTAACCAGATTCGCATTGCATATTGCGAACCAAAGACATCAGACTCACCCACCCCTTCAATACGGTTCAGGTTATCGACCACGTGTGTCGTTAAATAGTCTGATAGCTCAATATTCCCCGCTTTACCAGTCGAGTCATATAAACCTACTACCATGAAAGTATCGCCCAGAGACTTACTTACCGTCACCCCTTGACGTTGTACTTCATCTGGTAAACGTCTTATCACGCCACTAATGCTATTTTGTACTTGTACCTGTGCCGTATCTGGATTTGTTCCATTATCAAAACTAATGGTAATTCGGCTACGTCCCGACGAGTCACTGGTAGAACTAAAATAAAGTAAGTGATCAATACCTTGTATTTGCTGTTCTAAAATCTGAGTAACACTTTGCTCAACCGTTTGTGCATCTGCCCCACTATAACTTGCCGATACTGTAATTTTTGGAGGTGCAATATCGGGATAGCGTTCTACTGGCAAATTCAGTACCGAGAAAATACCAAATGCCATAACAATAATTGCAAGTACACTGGCAAAAATAGGGCGCTGAATAAAAAATTTAGATAGCATGGCTGCTCAGAATTAAATCGTCAATTAACAGGTGGCAATACCGAATTCGGCATCTTGATCATCAACGAGCGATATATAAAAGACAAGTAGAATTAACACAATAAATGCAATTAGGACAAAAACAAAGCAGGAAGGGCTATTTCCTACAAACCCATAAAGAAGGTTTTAACAAGTGTCACTGAAAATTCATGAATTCTTCATGATCACGTCAAACTCAATAAGCAGACTAGAGCCGTTTCAACTAAAACAATATGAGTAGAATTATGTTTAAAAGAGCAATTTTATGCTTAAGTTTAATTAGCTTGGTTGGTTGTAATGACGATGATAAAACTGAAAACACACCAACTACACCAGAGTATCAACTTCCTAAGATTTTAGTGATTGGGCACCGTGGCGCTAGCGCTTTACGTCCTGAACACACTTTAGCTTCGTATCAAAAAGCCATTGATGATGGGGCGGATTTTATTGAACCAGATTTAGTGTCTACAAAAGACGGCGTGTTAGTTACTCGTCATGAAAATGAGATTGGTGGAACAACCAATGTAAGTACGTTAACTCAGTTTGCAGACCGTAAAACAACAAAAAATATTGATGGTAAAGACCTAACAGGTTGGTTTACAGAGGACTTCACTTTAAGTGAATTACAGCAGCTTAAAGCGCGTGAACGTATTCCAGAGTTCCGACCTGCAAACACAGCTTATAATGATCTCTACCCTGTCCCGACTCTAGAACAAGTGATTGAGCTGGCAGAAGCAAATTATAAAAAAACGGGAAAAATTATTGGCTTATATATTGAGACTAAACATCCGACTTACTTTAAAAATCATAATCTGGCAATGGAAGATACCCTTCTTAAAACCTTAGCCAAATATAAATATACACGTGATATTGCACCTGTCTATTTACAGTCTTTTGAAGTTCAAAACTTAAAAGATTTAAAAAGAGAGCTTGATCTTCATAAGACACTTAAATATGCACAAATTATTCAATTATATGACGCTAAAACTTCGCAACCAGCCGACTTCGTTGAATCTGGTGAAACTAAAACTTATGCTGATTTAGCCACAGCAGAAGGCTTAAAAGATGTTGCTAAGTATGCAAACGGTGTAGGACCAAGTAAAGGTTATATTCTAAACTTTAATGACAAAGGTTCAGTTCAAACGACTTCGTTTATTTCTGATGCGCATAAAGCTGGCTTAAAAGTACATCCTTATACTTTCCGTCCAGAAAATAATTTCTTACCAAAGCCTTTAAAATGTAGTCAAGATAAACCAGCTGAGCGCTGCCCAACTGGTGCTTTAAAAGAGTTTGAAGCCTACTTCAAAGCAGGTGTTGATGGAGTCTTTACAGATGACCCAGCACTTGGCCGTGAAGCCGTTATTAATTATGAAAAAGCCGCAAAATAATTAAAATTTTTAATAAAAAACAGAGCAATAAATGCCCTGTTTTTTTATTTCTCTACAACATTATCAAAATAAAGTGGGATCCACTGATATTGCTCAGCATTTACTTTATAAACATGGCCAATGCCTGGGAATGGTAAATGTGGTGCTGCGACCCATTGCTGTTTATTTGAAATTTCAGCGAACATTTTTAAACGGGTATTAATCGCCTGCTCAGAATTCACATCAAAATCCACACCAGTTTTTGGAGCATCAAACTGCAAAGAATGTGAATGAACAATGTCTCCAACAAAAATAATTTGCTGATCATTACTCTTTAAGCGAAAGCTATGATGCCCAGGTGTATGACCGCGCGTATCGATCACTTCAAAACCTTGAATAACATCACCATCTTTAAATGTCTTGAATGCTTTTTTTGCTTGATATGGAGCAAGAGCAGTTTTTACATTTTTAACAGTACCCAAATAATTTTCTTTTTTGTCTGCTGGTACTATCCTTTCAGAAGCAGGATTTAACCAATAATCAGCTTCGCGTTCATGTGCATAAACGGTTGCATTAGGAAATACGGCTTTCCCATTTTGAGCAATTCCGCATACATGGTCTGGGTGTAAATGTGTGAGCAACACTGTTTTTACATTAGCAAGTTGATAACCTGCCAATTCAATATTTTTTGCAATCGAACCCAATTGTGGGCCAAAACAACTTGCTGCCCCACTATCAACAAGCGTTAAACTCTTACCATCATCTACTAAAAATGCATTGACCGAAGTTTGAATACCCTTCTCATTCACAGCAGCATATTTAGTTAATATTTTAGTTTTCTCAGTCTGATTTAAATTTTTAAACAAGTTAGGATTTAGATAAATCGTGCCATCAAGTAAAGACGTTACCCGGTATTTTCCGAATTGATGCTTATAATATCCAGGTACTTGTTGAGTAAGAGTTTGCTCGGCATACGCAGCATGCATGCTACAAAATGCAAGACTCAAAGCTACACAAATTTTTTTCATCTCTTCTTCTCTATTCAGTTATAAAGTCAAAATCTTTAAAAAGATTTAATAATTTTTTAAGACCCAAATTATATAATGCATGAAATGTGTCAGAAATATAAGTAAATGAATAGCTATTCTCCTTATAAGGGTAAAAGTGGTCTTAAACGCATACTCAATGCAACGGGCTACTCGATTTCCGGATTTAAAGCAGCATATAAAAATGAAGCAGCTTTCCGTCAAATTGTTTTGATTAATCTTATTTTAATTCCAGTTAGTTTTTTTCTTGACGTAACCCGCAGTGAACACGTCTTACTCATTATTGTATGTCTATTTGCAATGATCGTTGAATTGTTCAATTCGGCTATTGAAGCAGTCGTTGACCGAGTTTCTCTTGAAAAACATCAGCTTTCTAAAAATGCAAAAGATATGGGAAGTGCAGCTCAATTTGTTGCACTTTCTATCATTGCGATTACATGGTTGTTTATTTTATTAGGATAAAAAAAACCATGCTTATAAGTAAATAAGCATGGCTGTAACAAAGAGGAACTTCTAGCTGCTGTTCCTGTTTTTTAATATAAGTTATTGAACTTAACTATTTCTTAAAATCACTTAAAAATAAAAAATCCCTGCATAAGCAGGGATTTTTTGGTTAAAGCGTTGATGCGTTATTACATCATTCCGCCCATACCACCCATACCGCCCATATCTGGAACAGCTGGTTTATCTTCTGGAATGTCAGTAATCATACATTCTGTAGTTAACATTAAACCAGCTACAGAAGCAGCGTGTTCAAGTGCAGAACGAGTTACTTTAGCAGGGTCAAGAATACCCATTTCTAACATATCGCCATATTCGCCAGTTGCAGCGTTATAACCGAAGTTACCTTCACCCGCTTTAACTGCATTAATCACTACAGATGGCTCATCACCAGCGTTTGAAACGATTTGACGAAGTGGAGCTTCAATCGCGCGGCGTAAAATATTGATACCCGCTGTTTGATCTTCGTTAGCACCTTTTAGGTTGTCTAATACATTTACAGCACGTACTAGCGCAACACCACCACCAGCAACCACACCTTCTTCAACTGCTGCACGAGTTGCATGAAGTGCGTCGTCTACGCGGTCTTTCTTCTCTTTCATTTCAACTTCAGTTGCCGCACCGATTTTAATTACAGCAACACCGCCTGCTAATTTAGCAACACGTTCTTGTAATTTTTCACGGTCGTATTCTGAAGAAGATTCTTCAATTTGAGCACGGATTTGCTGAACACGCTCAGCAATAGCAGCTGCATCACCAGCACCATCAACAATTACAGTGTTTTCTTTTGAAACAGTGATCTTGTGTGCAGTACCTAAATCTTGAAGAGTTGCTTGTTCTAAAGACATACCAACTTCTTCAGAAATAACAGTTGCGCCAGTCAAGATTGCGATGTCTTGAAGCATTGCTTTACGACGGTCACCGAAACCAGGAGCTTTAACAGCACATACTTTGATAATACCGCGCATGTTGTTTACAACAAGTGTAGCAAGCGCTTCGCCTTCAACATCTTCAGCGATGATAAGAAGTGGTTTACCAGTTTTCGCAACTGCTTCTAAAACAGAAATCAATTCACGAATGTTGCCGATTTTCTTGTCAACAAGAAGGATGAACGGGTTTTCAAGCTCAGCCGTTAAAGTATCTTGCTTGTTTGCAAAGTACGGAGAGATATAACCACGATCAAACTGCATACCTTCTACAACGTCTAATGCGTCTTCGAAGCCAGAACCTTCTTCTACAGTGATTACGCCTTCTTTACCTACTTTTTCCATCGCTTGAGCGATAAGTTTACCAACAGTAGTATCAGAGTTAGCAGAGATAGAACCAACTTGTTCGATCGCTTTAAAATCATCAGCAGGTTTTGCATTTGAACGGATATTTTCAACTACAGTTTTTACTGCGATATCGATACCACGTTTTAAATCCATTGGGTTCATACCTGCAGTTACAGATTTGATCCCTTCATTTAAAATTGCTTGAGCAAGTACAGTTGCAGTTGTAGTACCGTCACCAGCGATGTCGTTAGTTTTGCTAGAAACTTCACGAACAAGTTGAGCACCCATGTTTTCAAACTTGTCTTTTAAAGAAATTTCTTTAGCAACAGTTACACCGTCTTTAGTGATGTGCGGAGCACCGAAAGAACGGTCAATCACTACGTTACGACCTTTAGGGCCTAAAGTCACTTTAACCGCATCTGCAAGTACGTTTACGCCTGCAATCATTTTTGAGCGAGCTGAATCACCAAATTTTACGTCTTTAGCTGACATATTAAACTCCGAATCTTTTTAAATACTGAATCTGATAATGAATTGAGTTATGGATTGATTAGCCTTCCAACACAGCTAAAATGTCTGACTCTTTCATGATTAAGAGTTCTTCACCACTTACTTTCACTGTTGTACCTGCATAAGTACCAAACAATACTTTGTCACCAACTTTAACATCCAAAGCACGTACGCCATTCTCAGTGATTTGACCATTACCAACTGCAATTACTTCACCTTGAGATGGTTTTTCAGCAGCAGAACCTGGAAGTAAAATACCACCAGCAGTTTTGGTTTCTTCTTCTACGCGACGAATTACAACGCGATCATGTAATGGACGAATGTTGCTCATAATTAACTCCATCAGACTAAGTCTTTTTGATTAATCGTTATTGCTTTAATCCAGAGCAATAACAAAATATTTAGATGTCACTTTTGTGGGGATGAAAAAAAAGGCTTCAAGGGGAAAATGAAAAAAAACTTATCTTTTTTGGTCATTTTTTAACAGGTTGTGAAGAGTTTTTATTAAATTTAAAGCACAAAATAAAAGAGGCTATTTTCACAGCCTCTTTTATAAAGATAAATTTTAATGTTAAACAAAGAGTTGCTGGTTATTCAACAATTCATCTAATGTTGTATTTATCTGATTTAAAGTTATCAATGACACACTACTAAACCTTGTACCTTCTCCATCTCGGTCAAGACTAATAGTCGTGTTTCCAGCATCTTGCTCTACATTAATAAATTTCGCTAATGTGGTCACATCTTTAGAATAGTCAATTAATAGTTCACTTAAATCAATTTTGTCAGCTTGGAGGTCAGTTCTTACATCACCTAAAGTAAAATCTAACACTGTGTCATGTCCATTTCCGCCTGTCGCATCTTGGCTATTTAGCAATTGGAACAGAATGGTATCGGTACCTTCATTAGTCATATACGTATCGTTACCTTCACGCCCATTCAAAACGTTATTACCAGAGTTACCTGTTAAAAGATTATCTAAAGCATTACCTGTTGCATTTAGATGGGCAGAACCAACCAGCTCCAAGTCTTCAACATAACGACCACTTTCCAAAAACGAATCTACGGTCATGGGATCATTTACTGTTTGATATAAACCAACCAAACTGTAATTAACAGAACTGATAATTTTATCATGTCCTCCTAAATCTAGATCTTTAGGTTCAGACCCAACTGGTTGTGTTCCCAAATAACCACTTTGAACCCACACATTTTCGTAATGACTCGTATCTATCCAAGTCTCTTCATTATGACCATCAAACACATATTGTTGCTCATAATAGCCTTGCTCAATCCATTGAGATTCATAATGCCCATCTTGAATGAGCTGTTGTTCAAAATGTCCAGTCTCTTCAGTATAAGGACCCGTTAGTCCATATCCTGACTGCCACTGATTTAAATTATAATCATAATAATTATTCACATATTGATTATACGAATCATCATCTAAATAGTAGTTTACTCCATTTTGATCGGTATAAACATCTCTTGTGCCATCAACGATCCATGTATCTTGATAATAGCTAGTATCAATCCAAATATCTTGGGAATAACTTGTATCTATCCAAACATTTTCAAAATGGCTTGTATCTACCCATATATGATCAGTATAGCCAGAAATTACCCATTGCTCTTCGTAATAACTGGTATCTACCCAGACTTCCTCAAGTATCTCAATAATATCAACCGTATACTCTTGAATAAAATCACTCTCATGATCAACTACATAAGTATTATCAGTAGCATCACCTTTAAACTGATCAATGGTTATGTTCGGTAAATCATTAATTACTTGATTAATGATTTCGCTACGATTTCCAGCACGATCAATAACAGTAAGGTCAAATGATGTTGTATTTACATAGGCATCGATAGAGAAAGTTCCATCTGCCAAGACGGTAGTATTCGTTACAGAAGGTTCTTGATCAGCAAAATAATAAGTGACTTCAACAGTAGCATTGCTTTCGGCATGACCTACCAGCAGCCTACCCCATTCATTTATGGCAAGCTGCGTGGCTACATTCGGTGCTGTTGTATCAGTTGTAGCAACAATCGTTGTACCTGCGCTCTCATTTTGATTGGCATCCACTACTTTTACCGTTAATGTTTCCCCATGCCAATATTGTGACCATAATTGTGCCAAGAAAGTACCGCTACTTCCGGCAGTGGTCTGACCAATCTGATTGTTATCAGCATCAAAAATATTAACAGTTGAATATGCTTCAGCTTGCCCTGAAAGTATATTTCCATCTGCTAAAACAAGCTGAGTTGCTGCATTTGGCGCGACGATGTCTATAGGTGCTTTAATGTCGGTATACGCACTTTGATAGCCATTTTGTTCCACAACAATGCGTAAAATTTGTCCATTCGCCTGAGGTGGGTATAACGGAATATTAAAGTGTCCTACTTCATCTACATAGCCACTGGCAATAGCATTATTATGGACATCAAAAATCCGCACCTCACTATTTAGTGAAGCTGTTCCCTCAATAAAGAAACCATTTTCAGATACAAAGACGTGTTCTACGGATGGTGGTGCATTAGAGTCTGGATTAAAAGTAATATTAAGTGGGGTACTTATATTTTTGGCTAAATCGATTGCCGTGATAAATAACTGCTCTCCACGTAATAGGGGTGGATAAATACTAACATTGAAATTTCCAGACATATCTGTTTGGAACTCGGCTCTTACATCCCCATCCGCATCTATTATCTTAATAGTTGCTTTTGAATCAACCCATCCAGTGACACTATCTCCATAATTACTAATCACCACATCGTCAATCACTGGAGCAATATTGTCTAAAGGCGCAATAATTTCAGAGATTGGGCTATATTGATTGGTATTCTGGTCATAAACTCGAACTTGTAATATCTGTCCCTTTAGATAATAGTCATTTAACTCAATAGCAAAACTACCATCTTCGTTCACGACACTGTTCCACCCCCAATTAATGCTTTGACCATCAGTAGATGTGACAACAATCGTCATTCCTGCTGTCGCCTTACCTGTAAGAATATGGCCATTTACATCCAATTTTAGCTCTGTTGCAGCAATTGGTGAGTTCGTAAATACAGGTACTAACTGATGAGCAACTTCACTTCGGTTGCCAGCAATATCTTTGACAACAATACTCAAATTTTGTGTCTGATATTGGCTCAGATTGATCCATTGATAAAATTTTCCATCATATCCAACATACATTGTTGTGATAACTGCACCATATTGATCAATAATTTCAATCGTTGCATTTGGCTCAGCCTCACCAAAAAGCAATCCGTCGGAGGTTAATGTAATATTTGCAGCAGCTGGCGGTGCGACATCATCAATTAAAGCATTTTGTTTAACCTCAATACTTCGGTTACCTGCTATATCTACAACGGTGAAAGTTAATTCCTCTCCATGTAAATAGACTTGATTAAAATAACCTGACACATTACCCGCACCATCTACATAACCAGAACCTATCACCTCACCCGCAGCATTTTTGACTTCAATCCGAGTATTTACTTCTGCTTGCGCCGTAAAGTTTTGACCGCGTGAGTCGAGCACAATATTCTCAATCGGATTTGGTGCGATATCATCAATCAAAGCATTCTGCTTGACCTCTATACTACGGTTCCCCGCTCGGTCAACGACAACAAAAGTGAGCTCTTCGCCATGTAAATAGACCTGATATAAGTAACCAGAAACATTACCCATGCTATCGGTTGAACCAGATCCTACAACCTCACCAACAGCATTTTTAACTTCGATTCGACTATCTGCTTCCGCTTGCGCTGTAAAGTTTTGACCATTTTCATTTAAGATGATGTTTTCAATCGGATTTGGTGCAATATCATCAATTAAAGCATTTTGCTTAAACTCGACACTTTGATTACCTGCTTTATCTATAACGATAAAAGTGAGTTCCTCACCTTTTAAATAAACCTGATTGAAATAGCCTGTTACATTACCAGTGCTATCGACATAACCATAACCGACAAACTCACCCGCAGCATTTTTGACACCAATAAAACTATTGGTTTCTGCTTGTGCCGTAAAATTTTGCCCATTTTCGTCAAAGATGATGTTTTCAATTGGATCTGGCGTAATGGTATCCACCAAAGCATTGAACTTAAGTTCGACACTTTGATTGCCCATTCGATCTATGACAACGAAAGTTAATTCTTCTCCATGTAAATAAACTTGGTAGAAGTAACCTGTCACATTACCTGCGTTATCTGCAGAACCATGACCTATTAACACACCCTCAGCATTTCTGACTTCTATATTACTATTTGCTTCTGCCTGCGCTATAAAGTTTTGACCGTTCGGATCAAGTACAATATTTTTAATCGGATTTGGCGCAATATCATCAAATGGAGCCTTAACTGAAACAACATCACTCACATTTCCAGCTCGATCTTTAACAATAACTGTGAATTCTTCACCATGTAAATTAGAGCTACCCAAGAAAATAGTGAATGTACCATCAGCATTTACACTCTGACTCCACGTATTCACCTGTTGACCATTCTGATCAAAAATCTGGATGAAGGTATTTGGCTCTGCTACACCAGAAAGGGATGAACCATCTTCACTAAACGTGAGATTACTTGCAGCCACAGGAGCAATATCATCAAGCGGTGCTTTTACAGTAACCCCACCACTCAAATTACCAGCCCGATCTACTACAACTACCTTAAACTCTTCGCCATGCAAGTAGTTACTGTATAAAGAGATGTTAAATGTTCCATCCCAATTAACATTATTATTCCACTGATTTACCAATTGACCATTCTGATCAAATATTTGAATCGTAGCATTTGGCTCAGCCATACCAGTTAGATATGAACCATCTTCGCTAAATACTAAATTAGTCGCATTTTCTGGTGCCGTATTATCAAGAAAGGCTGCTTGTTTTACTTCAACGCTACGATTACCAGCTTGATCAATCACAACAAAAGTGAGCTCCTCACCTTTTAAATAAACTTGATTCAAGTATCCTGAGACATTACCAGCACTATCTACATAACCAGAACCTACAACCTCACCTGCAGCATTTTTAACTTCAACTTGAGTATTTACTTCTGCCTGAGCTGTAAAGTTCTGTCCGTTCGCATCAAGTAAAATATTTTCAATTGGATTTGGTGCGATATCATCAGTTAAAGCGTTTTGCTTGATCTCTGCACTACGGTTACCCGCTCGGTCAACGACAACAAAAGTAAGTTCTTCTCCATGTAAATAGACTTGATATAAATAACCTGACACATTACCAGCGCCATCTACATAACCTGAACCTATGACCTCACCCGCAGCATTTTTGACTTCAATTTGAGTGTTTGCTTCTGCCTGAGCTGTAAAGTTCTGTCCGTTCGCATCAAGTAAAATATTTTCAATTGGATTTGGTACGATATCATCAGTTAAAGCGTTTTGCTTGATCTCTGCACTACGGTTACCCGCTCGGTCAACGACAACAAAAGTAAGTTCTTCTCCATGTAAATAGACTTGATATAAATAACCTGACACATTACCAGCGCCATCTACATAACCTGAACCTATGACCTCACCCGCAGCATTTTTGACTTCAATTTGAGTGTTTGCTTCTGCTTGCGCCGTAAAGTTTTGACCGTTTGAGTCGAATACAATATTTTCAATCGGATTTGGTGCAATCTCATCAATCAAAGCATTCTGCTTAACTTCTGTACTACGGTTCCCCGCTCGGTCAACGACAACAAAAGTAAGCTCTTCGCCATGTAAATAGACCTGATACAAGTAACCAGAAACATTGCCTGTGCTATCTGCTGATCCATAACCAATAATGTCACCATTGGTATTTTTAATTTCAATCTGGCTATTCGCTTCAGCCTGAGCTGTAAAGCTCTGTCCATTGATATCTAATACAATATTTTCAATCGGATTTGGCGCGGCATCGTCATTCAAAGCACTCTGCTTGACCTCTGCACTGCGGTTACCCGCTCGATCTACTACAACAAAAGTAAGTTCCTCACCATGTAAGTAAACTTGCGGGAAATAACCAAATACATTACTTAAGCTATCGGTATAACTAGTAGTAATCTTATTTCCATCCTGATCGAATACATCAATAGAGCTTCCCGCTTCTGCCTGAGCTGTAAAGCTGTGGCCATCTTCGTTGAAGATGATATTTTCAATTGAATTTGGCGCAATGGTATCAATTAAAGCATTTAGCTTAAATTCAACACTTCGGTTACCAACTCGATCTATGACAACAAAAGTAAGTTCTTCACCATGTAAATAGATTTGACTGAAAAAGCCTGAGACATTACCCGCATTATCTGTAGAGCCCCAACCCGTCTGACTACCTAATGAATCAAAAACTTCAATCCGACTATTTGCTTCTGCTTGTGCTGTAAAGTTTTGACCGTTGGCATCAAGTAAAATATTTTTAATTGGATCCGGTGCAATATCATCAAGTGGAGCATTTATTGAAACAGCTTCACTCACATTTCCGGCTTGGTCTTTAACGGTGACCGTGAATGCCTCTCCATGTAAATTATTGCCACCTAAGAAAATAGTAAATGTACCGTCCGAGTTTATGGTGTTATCCCATATATTCACGAGTTGACCATTATGATCAAAAACCTGAATCGTAGTATTCAGTTCTGCTACACCCGTAAGATATGAACCATCTTCTGAGAAAACTAAATTACTGGCTGGTGTAGGAGGAACTGTATCAGCAGTAATTACAGTATCGGTGCTTATTTGACCACGAGCATCCTTAATTGATAAGAACAACTGCTCACCATCAACAAGAGGGCGATCAAGTTGGAGTTTAAAATAACTTGATCCATTCCAGCCATTATCTTCACCGACTTTAATTTCAGCTACGATTTCCCCTTTGGCATCTTTAACAATGAGAGTACTATTATTTTCAGCTTGCCCACTTATTACTCCGTCCGAAGTAAAGCTATCTACATATGGGGCAAAAGCATAGTTAGGTGCCTGTATCTGAGCAGCTAAACTTACATTTCCATTTACATCGGTAGCCGTGACATAAACTGTCTCGGCATTGGTTAAAAACATACCGAGCTCTATCGAGAAACTTCCACTTTCGTCGGTCCAGTTATTCCAGAACCATTTATTAAGAATGTTTCCTTGTCCATCTTTAACTAAAATTTCAGAGAAAGGTTCTGCATGACCATAAACTAAATCACCAGCATCATTGAAATTTAAATCTGTTGGAATAGGTGGAGGAGTGAGATCTACAACAATATTCTGCTCAGGGCTCATCAGACCTTTATTATCAATAATTTGAACGGAAATTTGCTCTCCATCAATTAAAGGTCTATTTACACTCAAGCTAAAATGACTAAATTCATTCCAACTATTGTCATCACCTAATGTAACCTTTCCTAATTCATTACCGTCAGCATCACGCACAATTACCGTACTATTGTTTTCAGCAAACCCAGAAATTAAGCCTTCTTGTGTAATACGTTCAACATATGGAATATAAGCAAAGTTTGGAACTTCGATTAGGGCTTCACTCGTATTTTGATTTTTATCTACTACTTGTACAGTAACCGACTCACCTTCTTTTAAAAATTGGAACACAGGTAAACTTGCAAAGCCTTGTTCATCTGTAACACCGTTAGCGATTAGATTTCCTGTTCCGGAAAACACAAGAATAAGGCTGTTAGGTTCATTGACATGTACTGATAAAGTTTCGCCACTGATATCAAATTGTGGAGTTTCTAAAAATACTGCGGGCGTATAGTCTGCAGTAATATATTGTGGATGGCCTGAAACATTATCTTTATCTATAGAGATAATAATTTGAGTACCTTCCTTCACAGGTTGGTCGAGGGACAAAGTAAATGGTCTAACTTCACCTAATGCCATTACACTAAAAGGTGTAATACCTGAGCTCTCAAATGCAATAGAGTTAAACTCTTGTAGAATATTTCCATTCTGATCTTTTACAATAAAATGACTGCCTTCAGTCGCATAACCAGTGATCACACCTTCTGGACTAATTCGTAAAATACTAAGAGCTGGAACTTCAGTAACTAGTCCAATTGATGAATTTTCACTGCTGTATCCATTATAAGTAGCAATTGCATAAACCTCATCATTTGAGCTAATTGAAAGATTCTTTAAGGTAAATTTCCCCTCTCCATTGGCTATTGTACTTGCAAGCCAACCACCATTTTTATTGTAGATATCGACTATACTTCCTTTATATGCGCTACCCGAAATGATAGCTCCATCTATATTATTAAAAGTTAGAGAATCTAGTTTTGGTGAATTCGGAGTATGATCTACATTATAATTTTGAATCTGTTTAATAATCGCTGTATTGCCAGCTTGATCAGTAAGGCTAATATCAATTGATATATTGGTTTGCGATTCTTCTGACCACAAGAACTCTGCTGGAATTTCAGCAACCCATTCTTGGGTTAGCTCATCAAAATGAAAGTTATAAACAACATTATTTAATGTCGTATTTATTGAAGTCAGTGAGCTATTTAAATCTATTGGTAGATTATCTACGTCCAGTCTTATAGAAATAACTTGATCTTTTTCAACTAGACTTATTGTATTGTCTTCAGTAATCGGCTTTACAGTTACTGTAGTTGATTCAACATTTAAAGAATTATCTACAACCACTTTTTGTACAGCGGTTTCTGAGGTATTGCCTGCAAGATCCGTTACTACGGCTTTATAGTGATAAATACCGTCAGCTAAATCTTTTTGTTCAGCTGTTGTTTCCTGCCAAGTTTTTCCTTCATCTTTCGAAATTTCATAGTGGTCTAGTAAAGCAGCTTGTTCGCCGATCACAATTGGTTGAGTTAGCTCCAAAGTAAAATTATTATCTTGCGTAATCAGATCCGTTGCTGAGACGCCTGTATCGCTCAAATCAGATAAAGTCAGTTCACCTGCTTGGGGTGCTGTGGTATCCACAACCACTTTTTGTATAGCAGTTTCTGAGGTATTACCTGCAACGTCTGTTACTACAGCTTTGTAAAGATAACTTCCATCAGCTAAATCTTTTTGAGTTACTGTTGTTTCCTGCCACGTCTTACCCTCATCTTTCGATATCCAGTAAGTGATTTGGCTATTTACTTCTTGTCCGCTAATCTTTAAATCAAAAGTTTGATCTTGCGTAATCAGATCCGTTGCTGAGACGCCTGTATCGCTCAAATCAGATAAAGTCAGTTCACCTGCTTGGGGTGCTGTGGTATCCACAACCACTTTTTGTATAGCGGTTTCCGATGTATTTCCAGCTCGGTCTGTTACTATAGCTTTGTAAAGATAACTTCCATCCGCTAAATCTTTTTGAGTTACTGTTGTTTCTTGCCACGTCTTACCATCATCGGTAGAGACCAAATACGTTACTCGACTTCCACTTTCCTGTCCCTCAATTTTTAAAGTGAAGTTTTTATCTTGAGTGATCTGGTCGGTTGTTGAGGTGCCTGAGTCTAAAAGATTTTTGAGAATCAAATTACCTGACTCAGGAGGCGTCGTGTCTTTAGGATCTTTCCTTGACAATAAAGCAATTGTTCCTGCGCCCGCTAAAGCACTGACCACCCCAGTCCAGAGAGGTACAGAAGATGAAGAGTCTATAATTTTTGGTGCATCTTTTACTTCTAAATAATTAACAGTAGTCTGCCCAGTAGCATCTTCACCTAAACTGGCAGTCCAATAACTCTGCCCTTCATTTAAAAGAATTTGCGGATTTTCACTAATAAAATAGTTTTCTAAAATAATTTCAGTTCCATCTTTTAGATGAATAATTGCATTATTTCCCTCTCTTGTTATTGAGGCAATTTTTTCTGGGCTTATATCGATTTTTGCGATTTCTTTAGGATCTACTACAATAGTTTTTGTCTGGCCTACATCAATATCAACTGTATTATTTTTTGAAGCATTATTTGCCATTAATGATACTTGTACCATTTATCCACCATGAAATTTTAAATAATTATTAAGTTTTTCTAAAATATTAAGTCAATAGATACTCATCTTATAAAATATTATTAAATTTCATAAAATACTAAAACCCTTATTATAGCTAGTTAAAAACACGGCTTTTTATATAGTTAAAAATTTTTATGTATCCATTAATATTATTTTTAAAATGATAAAACATTTAAAATGTTTTCCTATTCCCCATATATAGAATTTAAAGCTTAGGCATTGTAATGGATAAAATTTTATCAATCTACTCTTAAGTTAAATGTCTTATATAATTTTTATAAATTAAATTACTTGAAAAATCTTTAAATCATAATTAAACCAATAATGATTAACTTTCCCTTCATTTGAAATGACATTAAAACTATTTGGAACATGATAATGCAAACGGCTAGATGTGGCTGTTCCTGCATGAATATCATAAATAGGATGATCTATTTCTAATTGATAAATTTGCGTTAAATCATATACAGCTGTTTTATGCAGATGCCCATGTAACATACCAAATAGCCCAGTCGTACTCCATTTTTCGAGAGCCATTTTTCCTAATACGGGACAATCTTTAATACCATGCTCATCATCAGGCGGGGTATAAAAAGGCTGATGAAAAACAACTAATTTGATTTTATTCTCTGGCCCTTGCTGTAATCGCTCATATGTAGTTTGAATTTGCTCAATCGAAATATGTCCACGCGTATGATAACGGCGGCGTATACTGTTTACGCCAACAATATAGAAATGTTCAGTTTCTAAAGTTGGTTCAAGCTGGCCAAAAAAATATTGATAGCGAGTAAATGGTGAGAAAAAACGGTTCCAGACATGGTACAACGGAATATCGTGATTACCAGGCACAACAAGATAAGGAATATTAAGACTATCTAAAAACTGACGACAATTATAAAACTGTTGATATCTGGCTCGCTGAGTAATATCTCCACTCACTATAATAACTTCAGGTTTATGTTCGGTACAAAAAAGCCGAATTGCATCTAAACAGGCCTCAATTTCTGTTCCAAAATGCAAATCAGACAGATGTAATAACATTAGGCACCATAATATTTAAAGCATTCTTTTCTACAGTGAAATTTAATGGTGTTTTCATCTCTAATATTTCACCATCTAAAGCTACAGTAAGTTTTGATTTTTTTGCACATTCAACAATGACATGATCAGCACAAAAACTATAAACATCTTTTGTCTCTTCAACCTTTCCCTGAATCCATTGCCAAAGCATATGTAATAAACTAAGCCTATCACTTTTTGTAATAACTACTCCAGCGACTCTCCCCTGTGCAGCACAATCAGCAATTCTTAATTTCATATCACATAGTTGAAGTTGATTATTACCAAAGAAAATTAGAGGGGTTTTGACTGGATATTTTTTTCCATCAACTGTGACGGAAAGTTTCATAGATTTATTTTCTCTTAATAAAACATCTAAAGCCGAGGTATAGGCATGTAAAGGTAAACGTCCTAAGTATTTATTGTAGAGCTCACGTTTTTTTATAAACAATGGATAAAGGCCTAGGCTCGCATTATTCAAATAAACATGGTCATTAATAGTCGCAATATGTACAGAACGGGGTGTACCTGTAGCAATAACTTCAGCCGCCTCTAACAAATCTAAAGGAATATCTAAAACTTTAGCGACGTAGTTAAAAGTCCCCAAAGGCAAAATTCCCATAGGAATATTGGTATGTCGAAGTTTTGATGCTACTGCATTTAAAGTCCCGTCCCCACCTGCTGCTACCACAACGCCTAAATTCGCGTTTTGACTATGCCGATGAATCACTTTATCCATTAAATCATCAAATGAAATATCTTCCGCTAATTCAAAAACTTGTATTTCAAACCCAAATTCGGTGAGTACAGTCATTAATTGTTCATACATATCTTCATGTTTTGAAGCATGAAAACCCGACTTCTGGTTATA
This sequence comes from Acinetobacter sp. DMC2, assembly GCF_056314305.1. Taxonomy (NCBI): domain Bacteria; kingdom Pseudomonadati; phylum Pseudomonadota; class Gammaproteobacteria; order Moraxellales; family Moraxellaceae; genus Acinetobacter; species Acinetobacter sp. DMC2. Next base: position 873,492 of record NZ_JBQUYP010000001.1, read on the forward strand.
GATGATTGAGAGAGGTTTTAAAGTCCGCATTTTTATTATCTTAAAGAGGATTCACCTTGTATTTTGTATAGAAAATCGCCTAATAAAAGTCTCTTTATGTAAATTTCGAATGATGATCATTTGTTTAATCAATAATAATTCTCAAGAAAAATTTAAACATCAAGTTATTGATTTTAAAAAAAATAAATAATATAAATAACACACATACAACATAAAAATGTAAAGAATAAAATACGTCAAAAAACAATAAGCATATGATTTAAATTAAAAAAAATAAAAAATCAAAATATTTATTTCTTATTCTTTAGTCTTATTTTTTTTATGATTTTGTGCTTTAATACAGCCACTTTTTTATTTGATCTTTCATTGTACCTCAATGAATGACTTGTACGTTGTACATATTTTGAATAGGCCTCACCATGACCACAGTGAACGCACCAGAATTCGTTCGTCATCCTAAGCTTATCGCATGGGTTGAAGAAATTGCAAACTTAACCAAACCAGCAAAAATCGAATGGTGTGACGGAAGCGAAGAAGAGTATCAACGTCTAATCGACTTGATGATCGCTAACGGCACCATGCAGAAGTTAAACCAAGAAAAACATCCTGGTTCTTATCTTGCAAATTCTGACCCATCTGACGTTGCGCGTGTTGAAGATCGTACTTACATCTGCTCTCAAAAGAAAGAAGATGCTGGCGCGACAAACAACTGGGAAGAACCAGCTGTTATGCGTGAAAAGTTAAATGGTTTGTTTGAAGGATCAATGGAAGGTCGTACAATGTACGTTGTGCCTTTCTCTATGGGTCCACTTGGAAGCCATATTGCTCATATCGGTATCGAGTTAACTGACTCTCCTTATGTTGCTGTTAGCATGCGTAAAATGGCACGTATGGGTAAAGCAGTTTATGACGTATTAGGTACAGACGGCGAATTTATTCCTTGTATTCATACCGTAGGTGCTCCACTTGCTGAAGGGCAAAAAGACGTTGCATGGCCTTGTAACCCTGAAAAATACATCGTTCATTACCCAGAAACTCGTGAAATCTGGTCTTACGGTTCTGGTTATGGCGGTAACGCATTACTTGGTAAAAAATGTTTAGCACTTCGTATCGCTTCTGTTATGGGTCGCGAACAAGGTTGGTTAGCTGAACATATGCTTATTCTTGGTGTGACTAACCCACAAGGTGAAAAACACTATATCGCTGCAGCATTCCCATCTGCATGTGGTAAAACAAACTTCGCAATGTTAATTCCACCAGCAGGCTATGAAGGCTGGAAAATTGAGACTGTAGGTGACGATATTGCTTGGATCAAACCAGGTGAAGACGGTCGTCTATACGCAATCAATCCAGAAGCTGGTTTCTTTGGTGTTGCTCCTGGTACAAATACCAAGACTAACCCTAACTGTATGGCAACTCTTCACAAAGATGTTATCTATACAAACGTTGCGGTAACTAATGACGGTCAAGTATGGTGGGAAGGTCTTTCTAAAGAAATTCCAACTAACTTAACTAACTGGAAAGGTCAACCTCACGTAAATGGTGAAAAGGCTGCTCATCCAAATGCGCGCTTCACTGTTGCTGCTGGTCAATGCCCTTCTATCGATGCTGACTGGGAAAATCCAGCAGGTGTTCCGATTTCTGCATTTATCTTCGGTGGTCGCCGTGCAGATACGGTTCCTTTAGTTTCTGAAGCTTTCGATTGGGTTGATGGCGTTTATAAAGCTGCAACTATGGGTTCTGAAACTACTGCTGCTGCTGTTGGTCAACAAGGTATCGTTCGTCGTGACCCATTCGCGATGCTTCCATTTGCTGGCTACAACATGGCTGACTACTTCGATCACTGGTTAAGCCTTGGTCAAGAAGTAAGTACAAAAGCTGAAGCTGCTGGTAATAAATTACCAAAAATCTTTAATGTAAACTGGTTCCGTCGTGATGCTGAAGGCAACTTCGTATGGCCTGGTTTCGGTCAAAACATGCGTGTTCTTGAGTGGATCATTGACCGTTGTGAAGGTCGTGCAAACGCTGTTGAAACACCAATTGGTCTTGTTCCAACTTACGATGACTTGAACTGGGAAGGTACTGAATTCTCTAAAGAAGAATTTGACCTTATCACAGCTCAAGATAAAGATCAGTGGGTTACTGAAATTGAAAGCCACACTGAGTTATTCAATAAACTTGGTGAGCGCTTACCAAAAGCATTAAAAGAACGTCAAGCAGCTTTACTTGAAGCTGTAAAAACTGGCTTCTAATTGCTAAATATAAAAAAGGTCGCCTTGTGCGGCCTTTTTTATTATGCAGCATCATCTTTTTGTCGACGTCCAGCCAAATAACTTTCCAAATTTTTTACTTGTTTTTCATCAAATGCCAAACCTAACTTAGTTCTACGCCACAATATATCTTCTGCCGTATTTGCCCATTCATTTTCACATAAATACTGAACTTCAGATTCGAATAAACCGTGACCAAAATCTTGCCCTAACTGCTCAAGAGCTTTTCGCTCATGCAAAATACCCAAAATCCTAGAGCCATAGGCATTTGCCCAACGAGTAGCGAGCTGCTCGGTTACCCCTTCAACTTGGTTTTGAATCTTTATAACTAAATCTTCAAGTGTGGTCCAATTCTCCGCCCCAGGTAATACTTCATTTGCAGTCCACTCCTCTGCCATATTACTAAAAAACGGGGATAGATCTTCTAAAGCAGCCTCTGCCAGTTTCCGATAAGTCGTGATCTTGCCACCAAATACAGATAACAAAGGTGCTTTTTTATATTCAGCCTGCAGTGCCAGAGTATAGTCACGTGTAACTGCAGACGGATTATCTGACTCATCATCACATAAAGCTCGGACTCCAGAAAACTGACTGACGATATCTGTACGGGTCAGCTGCTTTTTAAAATGTGAATTTGTGACTGTCAAAAGATAATCTATTTCTACATCGGTAATCTCTACCTTTTGTGGATCACCTATATATTCCTGATCTGTCGTACCTATTAATGTGTATTTTTCTAAATATGGAATCGCAAACACGATGCGTCTGTCTTCATTTTGCATGATAAAAGCTTTATGACAATTATAGAGTTTAGGCACAACAATATGACTTCCTTGTATCAGCCGAATTTGATATGGCGATTTTAATTGTAGGTTTTCACTAATAATTTCTTCGACCCAAGGACCTGCTGCATTCACTAAGGCTTTTGCTCGTATTTGATAAGACTCAGCCCCGCTTTGTAGTTCCAAATGCCACAGTTCTTGTTGTCTATAAGCCTTAACACATCTTGTCCGTGTTACAACTTTGGCACCCTTCTCTTTAGCTTGTAGCGCATTCAACACAACAAGACGTGCATCATCTACAGTACAGTCCGAATATTCAAAGCCACGCGTGATAGCTGGCTTTAGGGGACTATCTTCTTTGAAATAAATAAGATTTGACCCTAATAATTTTTCTCGTTTTCCTAAATGATCATAAAAAAATAGGCCTGCCCGAATTAACCACGCAGGACGCAAATGTGGTCGATGAGGCATAATAAAACGCATTGGTTTAATAATATGCGGAGCTTTAGCCAACAAGACTTCACGCTCTGCCAACGCTTCTCTAACCAATCGAAATTCTTTATGTTCTAAATAGCGTAAACCGCCGTGAATTAATTTACTGCTCGCAGATGAGGTATGACTAGCTAAATCATCTTTTTCACATAAAAATACCGATAAGCCGCGGCCTGCCGCATCATTAGCAATACCGACGCCATTAATACCGCCACCAATCACGGCAATGTCATATATTTTTGAATAATCATTAGGCTGTACTATCATTTCTCATTTTCTTTTTATTGTTGATCTTATAAAAATTAAAACATCAAATTGATAAAACAACAATCAAAAAAGTAGAATAATCAATTTTAAATAACCAAGTATTTACCGTTAATTGATTACCCTACTATTGAATTTAACCAGTTAAAGAACAGATCAATCCTCAGCCCAACTTTGACTACGCTTCACTGCCTTCAACCAACCTTTATAAATGACTTCAGATTGCTCAGAAGACATTTTGGGTTCAAATACTTTTTCTATCGTAGACTTATTTCTTAACTCATGAAGATCCTGCCAGAAACCCGTTGCCAATCCTGCAAGAAAAGCTGCACCCAAAGCAGTAGTTTCTTTCATTATTGGGCGTTCTACTGGGGTCGCTAAAATATCGGCTTGAAATTGCATCAAGAAATTATTTTCCGTTACCCCACCATCGACTCTAAGTGTGCGAAGCTCTTCTTCTGCGTCTTGCTGCATGGCATCAAGTACGTCTCTTGTCTGGTAGGCAATTGATTCTAAAGTCGCACGAATAATATGTTCTATACTGGCTCCACGAGTAAGCCCAAAGATTGCCCCACGTGCTGTCGGATCCCAATAGGGAGCGCCTAGACCTGTAAAGGCAGGTACAACATATACACCATTGCTGTCTTTTACACGTGTTGCATAAAGCTCAGAGTCTTTAGCGTTCTTAATTACCTTTAACTCATCACGTAACCACTGTACGCAAGAGCCACCATTAAACACGGCGCCCTCTAAAGCATAGTTCACTTCACCATTTGCGCCACATGCAATCGTCGTCAGCAAGCCATGCTCTGAAAGAACAATCTTTTTACCCGTGTTCATGAGTAGAAAACAGCCTGTGCCATAAGTGTTTTTTGCTTGTCCTGGTTCTACACACATTTGTCCGAAAAGTGCAGCTTGTTGATCCCCAGCTATACCAGCAATCGGAATACCCACTTCTTGCCCGCTAATGGTGTGGGTATAACCATACACCTCAGATGAACTACGCACCTCTGGTAACATTGCTCTAGGAATATCTAAAGCTTGTAAAAGTTTTTCATCCCATTCGAGCTTTTCGATATTAAAAAGCATGGTTCGCGAAGCATTGGTAAAATCTGTGACATGGACTGCGCCATTGGTTAATTTCCAGATTAGCCATGTGTCCACCGTACCGAACAATAACTCTCCTCGCTCTGCTCGTTCACGGCTACCCTCTACATGGTCCAAAATCCATTTTATTTTGGTGGCAGAAAAATACGGATCAATAACCAACCCTGTTGTTTTACGAACATATTCTTGCCAACCCGCCTTTTGCAATTGATTGCATATTTCTGTGGTTTGACGGCTTTGCCAAACAATTGCATTGTGAATAGGTTTTCCTGTTTTCTTATCCCATACAATTGTGGTTTCCCGTTGGTTTGTAATGCCAATTGCTGCAACTTGTTCACTCTTGATGCCAGCTTGAGCTAGAGCTTCTACCCAAACAGCACTTTGTGTGGCCCAAATTTCCATAGGATCATGCTCAACCCAACCTGGCTGCGGATAAATCTGAGTAAATTCTTTTTGAGCAATACTTACAACGTTAGCATCATGATCTAAAACAATTGCTCTTGAGCTTGTTGTTCCCTGATCAAAAGCAACAATATATTTTTTCGGGCAATTTGACATCTGAATGTCCCTTTCATTATCCACACACATCTAGTCCACAATGCCAAGACATCATGCCTAACTGTATTTATTTAAAATTTTCTTTGGAATATATCATTATTTTTAAGAGATATAGGTTTTCTCAGTCCAAACATTACGCATTCTTTAACACTTTTTACTATTTGGAAAAAATAGTATGCCAAAGATTGGAGGAAGATTATAAAAATGAGCTGATCGGCCAATTTAAAATCACATGAATATTCAACTTATTCCTTTGCTTAAATAATAAACATTGTTTTACAGACATAAAAAAAATAAAGTGAAATACTCCTCTGGATAATATGTAAAAACGAAATAAAACTTCTCTTTTTTAGCATTCAACCCAAGCGAAACATGGAGCGACTCATGGTTGATCAACCTTCTACCGCAACAACTCCGCATTCTAATTTAGATACAAAAACCCGGCTAAAATCAATTTTGGGCGGTTCCGCGGGTAACCTTGTCGAATGGTACGACTGGTACGTATATGCCGCATTTACGCTCTATTTTGCTCATGCATTTTTCCCAAAAGGAAGTCAAACAGCTCAACTTCTTCAAGCAGCTGCAATTTTTGCTGTAGGTTTTTTAATGCGCCCAATCGGTGCATGGATTATGGGAATCTATTCAGACCGCAAAGGACGTAAAGCAGGTCTCACACTTTCCGTTACTTTGATGTGTGTAGGCTCACTTCTTATTGCTGTGACGCCAAGTTATGAAAGTATTGGTGTATTTGCACCTCTTTTATTAGTTGTCGCTCGTTTAATTCAAGGCTTGAGTGTAGGCGGTGAATATGGTGCCAGCGCCACCTATTTAAGCGAAATGGCCGAAAAAAATCGGCGTGGTTTTTTCTCGAGCTTTCAATATGTAACTTTAATTGCAGGACAACTGACAGCCCTATGTGTTCTTTTAATATTACAAATGGTATTAACCGAACAACAGTTGCATGATTGGGGATGGCGCATTCCATTCTTTATTGGCGCTTTACTTGCCATTGTTGTGTTCCGTATTCGTCGTGGCTTATTAGAAACACAATCTTTTAAAAATGCTCAAGCTGAAAAAGACCAACCAGAATCAGGCATGTTTGCTTTATTCAAGCACTACCCTAAAGAAGCTTTTACAGTATTATTTTTAACAGCTGGCGGAACTTTAGCTTTTTATACCTATACTACTTACCTACAAAAATATTTAGTAAATACGTCCGGATTTACAAAACCCGAAGCCACTCAAATTACCACGTTAGCGCTATTTATTTTCATGTGCTTACAACCTGTAGCGGGTGCTTTGTCAGACCGAATCGGCCGTAAACCCCTTATGATTGCCTTTGGTGTAACTGGAGTTTTATTTACTTATATTTTATTTAATACCCTTGCAACCACACATAACTATTGGACTGCGTTCTGGTTATGCTTGGCAGGTCTAGTAATGGTAACGGGTTATACTTCAATTAATGCTGTTGTTAAAGCTGAGCTCTTTCCTGCGCATATTCGAGCTTTAGGGGTAGCTTTACCCTACGCGATTGCCAATACATTATTTGGCGGTACGGCAGAGTTCTTTGCTTTAAGTTTTAAAGAAGCCGGACATGAATCTTGGTACTTTATTTATGTGAGTATTATGATCTTCATTTCACTTATTATTTATATTTTTATGAAAGATACCAAGCATCATTCAAAAATTAAAGAACATTAATATTTTACTAACAAGAGCTAATATCGCTAGCCGATGTTAGCTTAAATCGTGCGATTAAGCCCCAACAATCACTGTGTTTTATGAGATACTAGAGATAAGAATATAAGGATGATACTGATGAATAGAAGTATTTTATGTTTGGCATTAAGCAGTATGTTTATTTTAACCGCTTGTCAGACCACCCCTCGACAATATAATGGCTCAACTGGCTATCAAATTGAAAATCAAACAAAAACTTCCGCAACTTTAGCTTACACATTGGCTAGCCGCCCTAATCAGCAGTTAGATGAACGTAAATTGCAACGTGCTTGTCAAAATGTATTAGGCGCTCAAAAAGTTTATAAATTGTCAGTTCTAAGCATTAATGAGATTTCGAACCCAGCCCAACAAGAAAATTATGGTGTTCAATTGGGTCAAACTCGCGCCTCATTTGGTTTATCTAATACACCGAGTTTAAACAATGGTGAAGATTATGCGACTCGCCAAGCGCTTGAAGCACGTCCAAGTACACTAAAAGTAGTTCGTTATACCTGCTCATAATTTAAATATAAGACGCTGTTCTTTTACAGCGTCTTATAAAAACTTACATTTCTAAATTCTTTAGCTTCATCAAGATCTGGCCATGTTGAAGCACTTCTCTCATCAATTTTTTGATATTTTGGATGGCTAAAGTTTTTAACACGGCTATCTGCAACCCAAACCTCTGGCGCAAATTTCAAGAATTCATCTAAAAAGAAACGGTTGCACTGGTCATATAAAACATCTGCAGCCAATAAAACATCAACTTGCTCTGCTTTATATAAATCGTCCAGATATTCCAGCTCAACATCATTCAACAAAGCATTTTCACGACAAGCTGCAAGACTAACTTGATCAATATCACAACAAATTACTCTTTTAGCACCAGCCATTTTTGCTGCAATTGCAACAACACCAGACCCTGCTCCAAAATCGAGAACAACTTTATCTTTGATATGATGCGGCTCTGCAAGTAGCCACTGTGCCATTGCTAAACCAGATGCCCAGCAAAAAATCCAATATGGCGTGTCATTCCAGATACGGCGAATAACCTCATCGTCTAAGCGATCAGTTGGGAAAACTGGTGGAATCAACCATAAAGAAATAGGCGTTTCTGGTAACTGTTGTACCATTAACTCACAGTGAGGGATTACTTCATGCAAGGCTTGAAGTAAATGTTCAGGGGCTTTGGTAAATTGAAAGGTGCAGCTCATCAGATTTCTTTTAATTCATTTTTATAACAAGCATAACAGAGTCATTCCATTATGATTTGAATTTTTAGAATAACCTTCGGTTAGACCTACTTTTCTTTCGGAAAAAGTAGGCAAAACCATTGTCATCCGCAAAACTCGACAAATACTATCTAGAATCGAAAGCATCGCAGAAACATTAAATTTTTAATGTATCCCTGCCTCAAACAATTGCGGATGACGGTTACGCGTATCAATAACAGCCTAGCTTTAGTTAAATTAACCTAAAGCTTTTTCAGCAGCTTCTACAGTTTGACGAATCAACGTTGTAATTGTCATTGGACCTACACCACCTGGTACTGGTGTGTAAGCAGAAGCAATTTCTTCAATACCTTGCAACTGGATGTCGCCTACACCACCGCCATCACGAGGATGGAAACCAGCATCGACAACCACTGCACCTTGTTTAATCCAGTCTTTTTGGATAAGTTCAGCCTTACCCACAGCACCAACAATAATATCAGCCTGTTTAACAAGTTCAGCTAAATTTTGAGTACGTGAATGACAAATCGTTACTGTTGCATTCGCTTGCAAAAGCATCATTGCCATTGGTTTACCTAAAATTGCTGAGCGACCAACCACAACTGCATGTTTGCCCGCAATTTCAATGTTGTTTTCTTTTAGAATGGTCATGATGCCAGCTGGAGTTGCTGAACCATATGCAGCTTCACCCATTGCCATACGACCAAAACCAAGACAAGTTACGCCATCTACATCTTTAGCTAATGAAATCGCATCGAAACATGCGCGCTCATCAATTTGTGCAGGAACTGGATGTTGTAGAAGAATACCGTGAACATCTGGATTGGCATTTAGCTTTTCGATTTCAGCTAATAATTGTTCTGTTGTCGTTTCTTGTGATAACTCAATTTTTAAAGAATCCATGCCTACTCGACGGCAAGCATTTCCTTTCATGCGTACATAAGTTGCAGATGCGCCATCATCCCCAACCAAAATAGTCGCTAAAATTGGGGTACGACCTGTTTTAGCTTTTAAAGCTTCAACACGTACTGACAAATTTTCTTCAATTTGCTTTGCTAATGCACGACCGTCTAAAACCAATGCCACAGCACATCTCCAAGGTAGACATGAATTTAATGTGCCAATAATACATGATTATTTGGACAAATTTATTCTAGATGTTGCTTTTATGTTCATCTTATCTCAAAACAGTATTGTTTTTTTTCTAAAGGTTGCTAATATGTGCATCACCAAATGTAGGCGGGGTGGCAGAGTGGTCATGCAGCGGACTGCAACTCCGTGGACGCCGGTTCGATTCCGACCTCCGCCTCCAAATTTGGTAAAGCCCGGGTGGTGAAATAGGTAGACACAGGGGATTTAAAATCCCCCGCCCACAAAGCGTGCCGGTTCGAGTCCGGCCCCGGGCACCACTTTCTAGTATAGAAATTGGTGCAATAAAAAATCCAGCGTAAGCTGGTTTTTTTATGCCTAAAAAAAAGGATACTTATTAGTACCCCTTTCCCAGCCATATATTTAAGCAGTTTTTTGCTTATCTTGTTCAGGCGTTAAATTCGCATCTAACACCAATTGATAGTGTCGACTTGAATCTACTTTATATTGTGCATTTTTAATTGAATCTACAAAAATCCAATCCGATTGCACTTGTGTATCATCGAGCGTAACCACCAAATAACCACGTTGATTTAAATTACAATACGTCAATTCATCGATAAGCGTAGTAAAGGCAAATTCAAACTTTTGTAACTGATCCAAAGGAATACTTAAATACTTTTCAAGACCCGGTGAAGAAACCGAGCTTGTCGCCAGTTCAACACCGACATACTTCCCTTTTTGGCTATACAAGTAAGATGCCCATGCATTATGGGTATCGCCAGCCAAAACAATAATTTTCTTATTAAATTCTGCCAATTTATCATACACAAACTCACGCTCAGCATAGTACCCATCCCAAGCATCGAGATTATATGGAACTAAAGTTGTGACTCGCGCTTTTTCTTGAATACTTAAATTTGGATCACCCTGCTCTAATCGCAATTTCAATGTGACTAATTCTGTAATTTGCGCATTCATTTTAGCTAACGCATCTGGCGAAGTTCCACCTGAAGTAATTTGCCCCAGAGAGACCAATAACTCAGCAGGAATCCACATTTTACTCATTAAGACTTGCTGACCAACCACATTCCAGGTTGCTGTAGATTGCTTTAATTTATCAATCAACCAATCTCTTTGCGTATACCCCATTAAAGTACGCTTTGAATCTGTTAAATCAGCCTGAAATTTTTGTGCATTCAAACCTACAGCTGTCATGTAATCTTTGTATTCAAGCTGTTTATCTCGCGCAATAATGCGTGTATCCAACATCGTCAGCTCAACCAATGAGCCAAAATTAAACTGACGATAAATATTGAGATGATCTGTATTAGAAACAGGGCGAATTGGCATCCATTCGAAATAAGCCTGTAGAGCAGCTAACTTACGATCAGAAAAAGATCCTTCATTATCTTGATGGTTTTCCGCACCATCACACCAAGTATCATTTGCTAACTCATGGTCATCCCAAATTACAATGAAAGGATGACGTTGATGAGCTGCCTGCAAGTCTTTATCCTGACGATACAGCGCATAACGTTTGCGGTAATCATCTAATTTAATAATTTCTTTATTATTATCTGATGGCAAAGTACGGCCCAGTTTTGCAGCATCTTCCGTTGCATAGCCATCAGCCCCATATTCATAAATGTAATCTCCTAAATGAATAACTACATCCACATTCTGTTTTGCTATTTCACGATAAACGTAGAAGTAACCCGCAGGATAGTTAGAACAAGAACATACTGCAAAGCTGACCTTATTGGTACTTACAGGCAAAGTTTTAGTTTGACCAACAGGTGAAGTTTTATTACCAAAATGGAAACGGTAATAATAAATGGTATCCGCCTGTAGTCCTATTGCATCTACTTTCACGGTAAAATCATCTGTCTTAGTCGTTTGAACCACACCAGTCTTTAAATTCAGCTTAAACTGGTCATCGGTAGCAATTTCCCAAGTGACCTTAAGGCGCGCACTAAGATCTACCGGTGTTAAACGCGTCCATAAAATTACTTTATCCTGCAATGGGTCGCCACTTGCAACGCCATGCAAAAAATCTGCTTGTGCCTCCGAACTTTCTTCATCGAAACCATCATTACAACCCGTAAAAGCTACCGGCAAAGATAGCGCCCCAAAACCGAACAGACTTTTTTGAATTAATTCTCGGCGTGAAATTTTCTCTGACATAAAATTACCTAAGTTTTAAGCAATGAGTGTCTTAAACTTAAGTAGATAAGATGAACAAGTGATCTCAGTTTAATGAATAAATCATGACATAAATTGGTTAATTTATATAAATACTAAAAAGAACTGATTGAAAATAAAGCAAACTCTCTGATTTTCTCTTGCCAATCGCTTACTTGTCCTCTATTATTGCGCACATGCCCGGGTGGTGAAATAGGTAGACACAGGGGATTTAAAATCCCCCGCCCACAAAGCGTGCCGGTTCGAGTCCGGCCCCGGGCACCATTTTCAAATATTGAATTTGGTGCTACAAAGAATCCAGCGTAAGCTGGTTTTTTTATGTCTAATGAAAATGAATTTTATGATAAGAATATTATTACTTCTGTGTACCACCCTTTCTATAACAAACGTTTATGCTACAGATCTTTTCTCAGGTACCATTTCTTTTAAAGATAACCATTGGTATTTTTCACGTTGCTCTATTACCAAAGACGATTATTTAATTAAAGCACCTGAACAGATCATAGATAAATTTAAAGAATTGGAACAAAAACGAGAAAATTATTGGGTCAGTTTATTAGCAGATGCAAATTATCAAGAGAATGGTGTTTTAGTTTTAAAAATTAAAAAAATAGATGAAATTCATTTAAAAGCATCTTGTCATTTATTAGATGCTTTTGAAGGTATTGAGAATCGAGAGTAATCACCACTCTCGATTCATCACCAGCTCTTCCATTTCAAGGTCTAAATATCCTGCATCCTGTGCCACCATCATCATTGCTTCAGCAATATAGTCAGCAGCACTATCATCCAAGGAAGAATCTAGATCTTCGAATTGAGGTTTCATTTCATTGATTTCAATTACAGTTTGATGAGCATATCGATAAATATCCTGATCAGCTAAAGCAGGCTTCTGAACTTTTTTGGCAAATTGTTCAATTAACTGCTTGAGTTCAGCGACTAAAATATCTGGATAATACTCATCATCAAACATTGGGAGAAGTAAGTCTTCGAACATACAAAAGTTTACACAGCAGCAGAAACCTGCCGCTTATAACATATTTTCAAAATAATAACGACAATTTTCCCTGACTCAATCATCTACCCCATGAAATTAATCAATCATGGCCTGATTATAAAAGTCTATTTTTTAAGCTTGTGTCATCGCTTTCCAAACAAGAATTGCATCATGCATGGCTTTTACATCATGTGCACGAACAATTGATGCTCCTTGCTGAATACTAAGCAAATGCCCCGTAACGCTTCCTACTGCACGCTCATCTGCAGCTACGCCGTGTAAAGCTTCACCAATAAAACGTTTACGGGAAAGACCTGATAAAATTGGATAACCCATTTCACTAAGCTTCCAGAATTCATTTAACAGTCTTAAATTTTGCTGCGCATTTTTTGCAAAACCAAACCCAGGATCAATAATAATATTCTGTTTTTTTACACCCGCAGTTAAAGCCTCTTCAACACGCTGCTGAAGCTCTTGCATCACGTCCAGTGTCACATTCGCATATTGATCTAGCTGATTCATTGTGGTTGGCTCACCACGCATATGCATGATCACCACAGGGATATCCAACTCTACTGCCGTTTTTAAAGCATTTGGTCGAGTAAGCGCACGTACATCATTCCAAATATGAGCACCCGCTTCTTTTGCTGCACGGATAACATCTGGCTGACTCGTATCAATTGATAAAATCACATCATGTTTAGCTAAAGCTGCAACTACAGGCACAACTCTTCTAATTTCTTCTTCTACACTTACCTCAGACGCCCCTGGACGAGTAGACTCCCCACCAATATCAATAATGGTAGCACCCTGCTCTATCATGACTAGCGCATGTGCAATAGCTTGGTGCACTTGATTATGTTTTCCACCATCACTAAAAGAATCTGGGGTGACATTTAAAATACCCATAACATGAGGCTGTGATAAATCCAACTGAAGCTGCCCACATTGTAGAATTTGCTGAGGTAAAGGCATTAACTGCATGACAAGCTCCAATTTAATATTCGGCAACATTTTAACAAGACTCTGATCAATATACTGCTGATTTCTTTTCGGCTTTGTCTGAAATACATGCATAAAAAAAGAGCCACATGACTGTGGCTCTTTTGCTTAACTCATTTAGTTCATTGCTGGTAATGGTGGTGGTGTAGATGGACCATCTTTTGGTGGTTCAAATGCAGCCACTGGATTTTCAGCAACATAGACTTTAGGTGGTTGTGGCTCACGACCTTCCATAATGTCACGAATTTGATCACGATCAATGGTTTCCCATTCCATCAAAGCTTTTACCATTGCATGGGCAATATCTTTATTACCTTCTAAGATATTACGTGCAACTTTATATTGCTCATCAAGAATACGGCGTACTTCTTCATCAACTAACTGTTGAGTTGCTTCAGAAATCGTACGACTTCCTACATTTCCAAAGAATCCATTTTGGTTTTCATCTTCGTAAACCATTACGCCCATTTTGTCAGACATACCGTACTTAGTAACCATCGCACGCGCCATTTTAGTAGCTCGCTCAAAGTCATTTGAAGCACCAGTAGATTGCTGTTGGATAAACACTTCCTCAGCAATACGACCACCAAACAAAATCGCAATTTCATTTAGCATCTTGTCTTTATAATGGCTAATCTGGTCTTGTTCAGGTAACTGCCAAGTTACACCCAAAGCCCAACCACGTGGCATGATTGTTACTTTATGAACAGGATCTGTACCAGGCAAAATCTCTGCAACAATTGCATGACCAGCTTCATGATAAGCAGTTGCACGACGCTCTTCTTCACGTAGAACCATCGACTTACGCTCTGGACCCATGTAGATTTTGTCTTTTGCATCTTCAAAGTCATGCATATCGACCGTATTCTTATTACGGCGTGCAGCAAATAATGCAGCTTCATTAACAAGGTTAGCCAACTGTGCACCAGAGAAACCTGGCGTACCACGTGCTAACACTTTCATGTCTACGCCTGTAACTGAAGGTAATTTTTTCAAATGTACATTCAGAATTTGCTCACGACCACGAATATCCGGTAAACCAACCATTACTTGACGGTCAAAACGACCTGGACGTAATAATGCTTTATCAAGCACATCAACACGGTTAGTTGCAGCAATAACGATTACGCCTTCATTACCTTCAAAACCATCCATTTCCACAAGCATCTGGTTTAAGGTTTGTTCACGTTCATCATGACCACCACCTGTACCCGAACCACGGTGACGACCAACTGCATCAATCTCATCGATAAAGATGATACATGGCGCGTGACGCTTCGCTTGCTCAAACATATCACGGACACGGGACGCACCCACACCCACGAACATTTCTACAAAGTCAGAACCTGAAATGCTGAAGAAAGGAACCTTCGCTTCACCAGCAATTGCTTTAGCTAATAATGTTTTACCAGTACCCGGAGGACCAACCATAAGTACGCCACGAGGAATAGTCGCGCCCAAACGTTTGAATTTTGCAGGGTCTTTTAAGAAATCAACAATTTCAACAACTTCTTGTTTTGCTTCATCACAGCCGGCGACGTCAGAAAAATTGACTTTGATCTGGTCTTCAGAAAGCATTTTTGCCTTCGACTTACCAAAACTCATCGGTCCATTCTTTCCGCCTGCACCACCACCCATGTTACGCATAAAGAACATGAATAACAAAATGATTAACAGTACAGGGAAACTAGCAATGAGAAGTTGCATCAAAATGCCTTGACGTTGTGGAGCTGTTCCCTCAACAACAACATTTTGTTTATTTAAGCTTGGCATAAGCTCAGTGTCTTCAACTTGCGGACGAACAGTTTCAAACTGTGATCCGTTAGTTTTTTCACCATTAATATTTAAACCGTCAATTGTGACTTGCTTAATTTGGCCACTATTCACCGCTGCAACGAAATCTGAATATTTCATCGCAGTAGGCTTGTTGCGGTCACTGATATTACTGAAAATTAAAATCAGAACACCAAGTATTATTAGCCACAATACGGCATTCTTGAAGTAATCGCTCAAAGCTTTATTCCCATATCGATCTAATTTGATCATGCCCAATCTTGGCCGATCGTCATAAAAGCAGCAACTGTATTGCTTGCGGATAACCTAAAAGTACAAAATGCACAATTTTTAGGAGCTTGGCAAGTAAACTTTATTGCAATGCTTTCTTACGCCCTTGTCCAACCAAAAAAACTTCTTTAGATCGTGCACGAGAAGCTGCCGGTTTTACTGTTTTTAACACATCAAAACTATCAACTACTTGTTTACGAAACTCATCAAATCCTGCACCTTGGAACACTTTAACCACAAGTTGTCCATTAGGACCAAGAACCTTTTGAGCAAAATCTAAAGCCAGTTCACACAAGTAAATCTGTCTAGGTTGATCAACAGCCCTATTACCAGATGTATTGGGGGCCATATCAGAAATTACAATGTCTACTTGTCGCCCATTTAAAATATTTAACAATTTTTCAAATACATCTTCTTCTCTAAAGTCGCCTTGTAAGAAAGTGACATCAGGCAAAGCATCCATAGGCAAAATATCGGAAGCAATCACTAAACCTTTGCTACCAACAAGTTTCCCAGCGATTTGAGACCAACTACCAGGAGCCGCGCCTAAATCTACTACCGTCATGCCTGGCTTGATCAGCTTATATTTTTCTTGAATTTCAAGAAGTTTATAGGCCGCTCGAGCACGATACCCTTCCTTTTGAGCTTTTTTAACAAAAGGATCGTCTAGATGTTCTCTCATCCACGCACGACTACTTTTCGACAATTTCTGGTTTGTAATGCGTGTTGCCATAACTCACTAAATATCAAAAAAACTTCTGATCGTTCATTGTACGTGAAAATTACTCTCATTACAGTACGGATGTAGCGTAATCTCACTAAGTTTTACAGTTTTTTTCCAATAATGTTGATCGATTATTTATACAGTTTTTCGTACATCTGGATTTAAGTTTTTTGCTATACTAAGCCGTTTTTAAAATCAGGTATTTTTAATGGCCGCTTTATCTATCCATGAACGTAAACGTTTACGTCAAATTGGTCATGTGCTTAATCCGGTTGTCATGATTGGTGGACAAGGCTTAACAGACGCGGTAATCGAAGAAACGCTTCGTGCTTTAAACGACCATGAGCTTATTAAAGTTAAGATTGCTGGTGAAGACCGTGAAGCGCGTACTGCAACAATTGAAGCAATTGTAGAAGCAACTGGTGCAGAAGCTGTGCAAAAAATTGGTAAAATTGTTTTGCTTTACAAAAAAGCAGCTAAACAAAACCAGCATTTGTCTAATCTTGTTCGTCACGCTCACTTAGCAAACTAATTTAATTTGACAAACTATGGCAAGTTACGAACTTTCAGCTTTTGATCGTTTTCATGCTGTTTCCGTTGTTGGCGCAATTGAACAGCAAGCACCCTATACTTTAAATATCGGTTTTTGGATTCGTGATCCAAATCAACTTATTATCTGGCCTCAAGAAGTCGCGGCTCATCCTCGTCAAGATTTTTTGTGGGAAGAAACTTGTTTCGAAATTTTTGTTGGCGTGCATGATGAAGATTATTATCGGGAGATTAATCTTTCCCCTTCTCAAGCATGGCAGTCATATCAGTTTGAAGAATATCGCTATCCAGAAAGTATACCTCCCCTTGCTGCTTACGATATTGAACTGAATCATCTCAAGCGTACTCACTATGGCTTAAATGTTAGTCTCGATTTAGGGCAATTTATGCAACAGCATCGCTTGAAATGGGCAAACCTTTATTTAGGTTTAACTACAGTTTTAAAAACCAAAGAAGGTATGCAGTACTATGCAATGCAGCATAGTGGAAAAAGTGCAGATTTCCATAATAAACGTGACTGGTTACATCAGTTCTAAAAATAAAAAAGCGAGAAATTAATTCTCGCTTTTTTATAGCTGGACCAAAGCAGAGATCATTAATTGTCTCGTGCTTTATTCCAAGCTTCGACTGCATTATTTTTAGTACGTTTAATACTTTCACTTAGAGAATCTTTGTGTTTCAAAGAAATCTGGCTAATATCACCTTTAAGCTCTTTGCTCACTTTTGTTAAATCTTCAATAAGCGCATTAATTTCTGCTTTCAAAGCATTTTTAAGATCAGATAAACCTTCTTGCGAAGTACTAAACTGAGCCTTAATCACATCAAGACGTTGTAAAATATCTTGTTTAATTTGGACAAATTGATTTTGAATATTTTTATTTAACTCGTGAGTTTCAGCTTCAATTTTCTCTTGAGCCTCGCTTAAAACTTCTTGGACTTGTTCTTGAGTTTCAGCAATTGCCTCTTTTACCTGAGCTTTAGCTTCAGTAGCAACTTCTTTAACTTGCTCAGTTTTTTCAGCAACAGTTTCTTTTACCTGTGCAGTTTTAGCAGTTACTGTTTTTTTAGCCTTAGTTGTAGTTGCAGCTATGGCTTCTTTCACTTCAGCAACCTCAGCTTTTACCGACTCCACTACTGCTTGAGTTTTTTCACTCACATCTTTTGAAACTTCATTATTGCTCATACTATTTCCTCATATTGTTTATTTTTTAACTAGCAATACAATAAATCCAGTTCCAAGAATTCTCCTTGCAAATTGTTAGACAATTTATCAAAAGTATCTAATTCAGATAAGCGGATATTTTTTTGTAAAAAGCAAGCAATGAATTATATTTTTTAGCAGAAAAGAAATAGACTTTAGAGGGTTCCATGCGTATAATGCGCTGTTAAGTTACAAGCGGGCAGACCGATAGGGAGGGCATGTTTTATCCAAACATTGCCGATCTTTTTTGGGTCTACTCGCTTTTTTACAGCCGAAATTCAGGAGCTTTGGTTTGAGCATCCCCGCCATTTTAGCCCTCGCAGATGGAACGATCTTTAAAGGAACGTCAATCGGCGCAACGGGAAATACGACTGGAGAAGTCGTTTTTAACACAGCCATGACAGGCTATCAAGAAATTTTGACTGACCCAAGTTATGCACAACAAATTGTGACATTAACTTACCCACATATTGGTAACACTGGTTGCAACGCGGAAGACGTTGAATCTGGTCGTATCCATAAAGTATGGGCGAATGGTTTAATTATTCGTGACCTTCCTCTACTACACAGTAACTTCCGTGCTGAGCAGTCATTGAGTGAATATCTGCAAGAACACAATGTTGTTGCAATCGCAGATATCGATACGCGTAAATTAACACGTATTTTACGTCAGACGGGTGCACAAAACGGATGCATCCTTGCTGGTGAAAATATTACTGAAGAAGAAGCAATTGCAAAAGCTCGTGCTTTTGGTGGCTTAAACGGCTTAGACCTTGCAAAAGAATGTTGTGATCCAACTGGTTTTGAATGGTCTGAAGGTTCATGGACCTTAGGCCAAGGCTTCTCTCAACCTGAATTAAAATATCATGTAGTTGCATACGATTACGGTGTCAAAACCAACATCTTGCGTATGCTTGCAGACCGCGGTTGCAAACTAACCGTTGTTCCTGCAGAAACTCCGGCTGAAAAAGTATTGGCACTTAATCCGGATGGCGTATTCCTCTCAAATGGTCCTGGCGATCCAGCTGCTTGTGATTACGCGATCGAAGCTGTAAAAACTATTGTTGAAACCACAACATTACCTGTATTTGGTATCTGTTTAGGACACCAAATCCTGGCACTCGCTTCTGGCGCAAAAACTGTAAAAATGAATCATGGTCACCACGGTGCTAACCATCCTGTACAAAATCTTGAAGATGGTACAGTGATGATTACTTCACAAAACCATGGTTTTGCTGTAGATGCAGAAACATTACCGGCTAACTTAAAAGCAACGCATAAATCATTGTTCGACGGCACCCTACAAGGTATCCACCGTTCAGATAAACCAGCTTTCAGCTTCCAAGGTCACCCTGAAGCAAGCCCTGGTCCACATGATTGTGCACCTTTGTTCGATCATTTTATCGAACTTATCGAAGCATCTAAACAGTAATTACGGAGCGAATAATGCCTAAACGTACGGATATTAAAAGCATCTTAATTATTGGTGCTGGCCCGATTGTGATTGGACAGGCATGTGAGTTTGACTACTCAGGTGCTCAAGCATGTAAAGCACTTCGTGAAGAAGGCTATCGTGTTATTTTGGTTAACTCTAACCCAGCGACCATCATGACAGATCCTTCAATGGCTGATGCAACTTATATTGAGCCGATTACTTGGCAAACAGTTGCACAGATTATTGAAAAAGAACGTCCAGATGCAGTATTACCAACTATGGGTGGTCAAACTGCATTGAACTGTGCTCTCGCGCTTGATGAGCATGGTGTTCTTGAAAAATATAATGTTGAATTAATTGGCGCAAGCAAAGAAGCGATTGAGAAAGCCGAAGATCGTAAACTCTTCGATATCGCTATGCGTAAAATTGGATTGGAATGTCCAAAAGCTGCCATTGCTGAAACAATGGAAGAAGCTTTAGCAATCCAGTCACGCTTTGGTTTCCCAGTAATTATCCGTCCATCATTTACAATGGGTGGTTCAGGCGGTGGTATTGCATATAACCGCGAAGAATTTCTTGAAATTTGTGAACGTGGTTTTGACCTCTCTCCTACTCACCAGTTATTGATTGATGAATCTTTAATTGGCTGGAAAGAATACGAAATGGAAGTTGTTCGTGATAAAAACGACAACTGTATTATCGTATGTGCGATCGAAAACTTTGACCCAATGGGCGTTCACACGGGTGACTCAATTACCGTTGCTCCTGCTCAGACCTTAACAGACAAAGAATATCAATTGATGCGTAATGCTTCGGTTGCAGTTCTTCGTGAAATTGGTGTTGAAACAGGTGGTTCTAACGTTCAGTTCGGTATTAACCCGAAAGATGGACGTATGGTTGTCATTGAGATGAACCCACGTGTATCTCGTTCATCTGCTCTTGCTTCTAAAGCAACAGGTTTCCCAATCGCAAAAATCGCAGCAAAACTTGCTGTTGGTTATACCCTTGATGAATTGAAAAATGACATCACTGGTGGCGTGACTCCTGCAAGCTTCGAACCATCGATTGACTATGTTGTAACGAAGATTCCTCGTTTTAACTTCGAGAAATTCCCGCAAGCTGAACCAGTTCTTACCACTCAGATGAAATCTGTTGGTGAAGTCATGGCAATTGGCCGTAACTTCCAGGAATCTGTACAAAAAGCATTACGTGGTCTTGAAGTTGGTGTAAGCGGTTTCGATGAAAAAATCGAAGCTGGCGCAACAAATGCAAAAGAAACCATTTTAAAAGAGCTTAAAGTTCCAGGCCCTGAGCGTATTTGGTATGTAGCAGACGCTTTCCGTCATGGTTTCTCTTTAGATGAAGTGTTTGAAGCAACCAAAATTGATCGTTGGTTCCTTATTCAAATTCAAGACATCGTTAAAACTGAAGCTGAAGTAAAAGCTTTAGGTTTTGGTGACTTAAACGCTGACAATATCCGTGCTTTCAAACGCAAAGGTTTATCTGACCTTCGTATTGCGCACCTCATGGGTATTTCACAAAAGCAATTCCGTAAACAACGTTGGAACTTAGGTGTTTATCCTGTTTACAAACGTGTTGATACATGTGCTGCCGAGTTTGAATCTGGTACTGCATACATGTATTCAACTTACGATGAAGAGTGTGAAGCAAATCCATCAAATCGTGACAAGATCATGGTTATTGGTGGTGGTCCAAACCGTATTGGTCAAGGTATCGAATTTGACTACTGCTGTGTACACGCTGCATTAGCTATGCGTGAAGATGGTTATGAAACAATCATGGTTAACTGTAACCCTGAAACTGTTTCTACTGACTACGATACATCAGATCGTTTGTACTTCGAACCTGTAACACTTGAAGATGTACTTGAAATCGTACGTACTGAGAAACCAAAAGGCGTGATCGTACAGTACGGTGGTCAAACACCTCTTAAATTGGCACGTGCTTTAGAAGAAGCTGGTACACCAATTATTGGTACATCACCAGATGCAATTGACCGTGCAGAAGACCGTGAACGTTTCCAGCAAATGATCCAACGTTTACAGCTTCGTCAACCAAACAACAGCATTGTAAAATCTGCTGAAGAAGGTATCTCTGAAGCTGCGAAAGTAGGTTATCCGTTAGTTGTTCGTCCATCTTATGTATTAGGTGGTCGTGCAATGGAAATCGTATACAACGAAGAAGAACTTAAACGTTACCTTCGTGAAGCAGTTCAAGCATCTAACGAAGCCCCTGTTCTTCTTGACCGTTTCCTTGATGATGCAACTGAAGTTGATGTTGACTGTGTATCTGACGGTAAAGACGTTGTGATCGGCGGTATCATGCAGCACATCGAACAAGCAGGTATTCACTCAGGTGACTCTGCATGTTCAATTCCTCCATATTCTTTATCTAAAGAAATTCAGGATGAAATGCGTCGTCAAACTGTTGCGATGGCAAAAGAACTTGGTGTGGTTGGTTTGATGAACGTTCAGTTCGCAGTTAAAGGCGATGATGTTTACGTTCTTGAAGTTAACCCACGTGCTTCACGTACAGTTCCATTCGTATCGAAATGTATTGGTGATTCTTTAGCAAAAGTAGCTGCACGTTGTATGGCTGGTCAATCTCTTGAATCTCAAGGATTTACTAAAGAAATCATTCCAACACACTTTGCTGTGAAAGAAGCTGTTTTCCCATTCGCTAAATTCCAAGGCGTAGACCCAATGCTTGGACCTGAGATGAAATCTACAGGTGAAGTAATGGGCGTTGGTAAAACATTTGGTGAAGCATTCTATAAAGCTGTTTTAGGCTCAAATGATCGCTTACCAGGTTTACCAACTGAAGGCGAAGTAAAACATGCTTTCTTATCTGTACGTGAATCTGACAAGAAATATATTGCAGATATCGCTAAGAAATTAGCTGCATATGGCTTCAAGCTTATTGCAACAGGTGGTACATACCAAGTGCTTAAAGAAGCAGGTTTAGAATGCGAATCTGTGAATAAAGTGACTGAAGGTCGTCCACATATTGTTGACCGCTTGAAAAATGGTGAAATACACCTTATTGTCAATACCACTGAAGGTAAACAAGCTCAATATGACTCTGCAATGATTCGTCGTGCTGCCCTACAAGGCAAAGTGTATTACACAACGACTATCAATGGTGCAGAAGCTGTTTGCCAAGCTTTTGATGTGAAATTGCCAATGGATGTATACCGCTTGCAAGATTTAACTGTAGGTTAATTTGTTACCGATAAGTCCCGTCACCTTATCGGTGGCGGGATTTTTTCATTTTTTTTAACTGTGTTTTCTCAAATTAAGAGGGACCAAAATGCAACGCTATCCAATGACCCCTGAAGGTAAAATTGCCTTAGAGAAAGAATTACAACATTTAAAATCTGTTGAACGTCCACGTATTATTCAAGCTATTGCAGAAGCACGTGAACATGGCGACTTAAAGGAAAATGCTGAATATCATGCTGCACGTGAACAGCAAGGTTTCTGTGAAGGCCGTATTCAGGATATCGAAGGTAAATTAGGCGCTGCTCAAGAAATTGATGTTAAAACACTTGAGCAAAATGGCCGTGTTGTTTTTGGTGTAACAGTAACAATTGAAAATCTTGATACTGAAGAACGTAAAACTTATAAAATTGTTGGCGATGACGAAGCAGATTTTAAAATTAATAAAATCTCGGTGAACTCACCAATCGCACGTGGTCTTTTGAGTAAGAATGAAGGCGATGAAGTAAAAATCGTGACTCCTCAAGGCGAAGTCGAATATGAAATCGTAAGTGTAGAATATCTCTAAGATAATGCACAAATAGCCCCTCTTTATGAGGGGTTTTTATTCAATACCATTAATATATTTTTGGGAAATCACAAATGGATAACTCTTTAATTAAATCTCCAGTTCGTCATTGGTGTGAGTTTGAATTTATCCATAAAACTGTTAAAAACCCGAATATCCATATTAAAGGTAATTACTCATATTACTCTGCCTATTGGGATCAAGGTTTTGAACGTTGTGTCGTGCGTTATTTACATGACAAAGCCTCGACACCAGATAAACCGATTGACCAACTTTATATTGGTAATTTTGTTTGCTTTGGCGCTGAATGCGTCATTATGATGGGTGGCAATCAGCTTCATAGACCCGACTGGATTTCAACTTTTCCTTTTGATACTCGTAGTTTTTTGGCAGCTGGTGATACTGTTATTTCTGATGGCTGCTGGGTTGGTAGCCGTGCCATGATTATGCAAGGTGTCAAACTAGGTGAAGGCGCAGTGGTCGCCACGGGAGCCGTAGTAACTAAAGATGTTCCGCCCTATGCAATTGTTGGTGGGGTGCCTGCAAAAATTATTAAATATCGCTTTCCTCAAGAACAGATCGACAAACTACTTGCTTTAAAACTTTATGATTTAGATGAGAAGCAAATTTTGAAAATACGTGAATATCTTCAAACTGACGATATTGATGCTTTATCTACACATATAGAAAATTTGCGCAATTTATAAAAATTTATCTACAAAATTTGTCGTTATAAAATCACAAATGATTACGTGCTTGAATTTAAATCGTCTAAAAATAGGTATAAAGTATTAATAAATAAGCATCATTACAATAAGGAAAATACTCATGTTATATCAACATATTCTAGTACCAATTGACGGTTCTGAAACTTCTATGGTCGCCATGAAAGAGGCCATTAAGCTGGGAAAAGCATTAAATAGCAAAATTACAGTTGTACAAGTGATGGCACTTGATCCATTTATTGCTGATGTCTACGTAAAAACTGGCCAAACTAATGAGTTGATTGAACGTACAAGAACTTATTTGCTCGACATTTTAGAAAAAGCAAAACAAGAATTTGCCAACGAAGGCATTACTGTTGAAACCAAACTGTTGGAAGGCTTTGTTGTACATGAGGAAATCATTCAAGCTGCTCAAGACTTAAATGCAGATCTGATTGTCATGGGTTCTCATGGCCGCACGGGAGTCCGAAAACTCGTGTTGGGAAGTGTTGCACAAAAAGTTTTAGGGGAAAGCCATATTCCTGTGTTAATTGTTCGCTAAAGTGAGACGCCTGTTTGGCTAAAGTGAGCAAGATAGGCTTCTATTTCTTAAAAGGCATAACCTCTTCACGCGATTGCTCAACCGTTATTGTTTTTTTACTTTTGAAAGCTTCCCAAGAATAATTTTTATAATTTAATTGCCATAAATAATATGGTTGTCCCACATCTTTAAATTGAATGTTTAGTATCATCCATGCCTCATCATGACAATGGGGCGATTTTTTATAATCTTGTTCTGAAAAACATGCTCGAATCATTTCTCGTGAAGAAAAAGTAATATCTTTTAGTGCAACTTGATACTCCCCATGAGGTTTGAGCTTAATGAAGTCAGCATTTTCTTCAAAACGCCCTCCTCCTGAGTAACCCGTAAACCATCTATTAACTACTGCGATTGCAAACTCATTTTTATTTAATGGATATAAAGCTGGAAAGATTTGTAATCCATCTGGTGCCAAATCATCGGTGTGAGGCTCTTTATTATTATGTTGATAATCTTTAAAGTCCCATTGATCAACTACTTTATATTGATTATTTTGCTTCTTAACCTGAACAATTTGTGGACTTTCATCTATTAGGTAATAAATCGAATCTTGCGTATTTTTTCCCTTCCACAGGATAGCTTCACCACTGCATTTCTGTCTCAGTTGCTTGCATATCAAATCTATGTCTTGCTGAGAAGCCTTTATATTTGCAAAAGGTTGAGTTGAAATATCCTTTTCAGCATAACTCACCTGTGCCATCAAACTTAAAAGTAATA
Source organism: Acinetobacter sp. DMC2 (assembly GCF_056314305.1). NCBI lineage: Bacteria > Pseudomonadati > Pseudomonadota > Gammaproteobacteria > Moraxellales > Moraxellaceae > Acinetobacter > Acinetobacter sp. DMC2. Next base: position 899,014 of record NZ_JBQUYP010000001.1, read on the forward strand.
CTGCTCCACTACACCATTTATTATTCTTTTGCATGTGTATTTACTCTCTAACATAAATATTAAGGCTGCCAAGCAAACTGCTTTAAGTCAACTTTACCATTTAACAAATAGACACCTTCAGCTTCCAATTTTAATTGCTGAATATTTTCACCTTTTTCATTAAATTTACTTAGGCTAATTTTGCCTTGAGAATTAATCACACGATACCAAGGAACTTGATGATCAGCTTCAAGATGTTTCAAAACATAGCCCACTAATCTCGCATGTTTTGGTAATCCTGCCATACGAGCCACTTGTCCATACGTTGCAACTTTTCCGTAAGGAATCAAAGCAATGACTTCTAAAATTTGTCGATGTAGTTCATACTGAGTTGTCAAAATGGACTCCATAAAAATTGACATCATTCATATCATATAAAAAATTTTTGACTAAAACTAAATGCAATCCAAGGTGGGCTTGAGGGAAATCTGCATGAAAAAAACATTACTGGTGATTACTGGCACTTTACTATGCGTTTCTTGTACTACACGCCCTCCTCTTCCTTTAGGAGAAACACCTAAAGTCTCTACAGATGGCCGTCCTATTATTCCAGTCACTTTTGTTTTTACAACCAACTCTCCAGAAGCTACAAAGTTTGATAATTATCAACAGATGCGTAAGGAAATTAAAATATTAAATAAATACTATGTAGATGATAAAAATAATAAAATTTTTAAATTTAAATTACATCGTTATATTCCTTATGAAGAGTTTTCAAAATTACATTGTGATTTAAAACAACAGATTAATCAGCCCTACCCAATTACTATTGAAACCATTCCTGCCAGTGTAAATACGTGTTTTCCGAAACGAACTGCAAGTAAAGAAGTGATTGTTTTTATTTATGATGCCTACTCAACGAAATGGAAATTTGAAGATGTAACAAGTAGAGCTTTTCGTAATAATGGCAAACCCTTTATTTTATTAGACTGGAACCGCCTCAATTATAATATTCAGGCTGGTAGCGTGCATGAAATGGGACATGTGTTTGGACTAAAACATGTTTGTGCACCAAAAGCTACAAAACGTACTCCAACAAACATCATGGCAAGCGCCGAATGTAAATTAGGCAGTGGTGGCTTAAGGAATTTAGGATTTACGCCAGTACAACTTCAAACTATTTTATCGACATACAAACTATATCCCTAAAATTTAATTTCAATATATGCTCCTAAGTTATCTTGGGTAGCGATGTAATTTTCAGGGGTCAGTGAAGATGTCATGTAAGTACTAGCTTTTAAGAGATCTTCAGCATTGACTGGATATGGCTGCCAAAATGTTTTCAAATTATTGGTGTAAATTGGATAAAGACGAAGTAAGTCTTTTGACAAGTCTAACCTTGCTATACAACCCAATGGTAAAGCATTGTGTTTTTCATATTCGCCATTGCTATTAAACACAGCATTTCCAATACCAAACACGACTGGCTTTTGGTTGATGATCTGGACAGGTTGAATAGTATGAGCACCATGACCAATGATCAAGTCAGCGCCAGCTTGGGTTAGAATCGCAGCAAGCTTACTCTGCTCTTTTGTAATGGGCTTAAAGTCGACACCCCAATGGCAAATAACAATAATTTTATGTTCAGGATGAGTCAGCCTATAGCGCCCTATTTGTTCAAGCAAAACACCATTTAAACACGCCACTCCACTCTTATGGCCTAAAGCATAAAAATCATAATCGAGATAGGCAGTATCTCTGTGCCAGTATCCGTTAAAAATAGCATAGCGCTTATTTTCAAAAGAGAGTTGAAAGTAGTTATGAGCATCTTTTTGGTTTACGCCTGCCCCGATATAAGAAATGTTAGCCTGATCCAACTGTTGTAATGTATAGACCAGTCCACGATCCCCATAATCTTTTAGATGGTTGTTTGCCAACACCACATGATTAAGGTGAATATTTTTGAATGCTGCTAATGTTTGTTCAGCATCAGCTTTAAGAATAAATGGCTTTTTATGACCTAAAGGAGATTGGTTTTCTAAAGAAAATACCGCTTCAAAGTTAGCAATATTTAAGTCATGTTCACCTAAAAAAGCTTTTATTTTTTTAAAAGAATAGTTATATCCATATTGTTGTAGAGCATCTTTTTGACCCTTTGACCTACGCTTTTCAGTGTAGATTTCCCCAAAGTAGGTATCGCCTAGAATGTTAATAATGCCACTTGGAGTTGAGCAAACTTTAGGTTTTACATTCTGTGCTTGGAAACAATGATAGTAAGGAATCAAGTGCTCAGCACGATGAATATCATCTAAGAATAAAAAGAAACCGATCGTTTGGTTTTCTTCCAAGAATGTGAGATAAATTTTTCTAAATGAGTTTGTAAGATATAAGACCTCTACTACGTTCTGTGCCATTAATGAGGTCTGAGGAAGATAGGACTTTCCTTTAAAAATAAGCTCTTTAATAAAAAAAAGATTTTTTATTTCAACTGGGTAACTAAAAATTTTTCTAAGCAATAAAAACAAATGCTTTAGTTGATTTTGGGTAGCTTCATTTTTTAAAGTTAAGTTATAGGCAGCGGCTCTTTTTGACAAAATTAAATAAGCTTGCTCATTTGTACCGCAAATCATATTACTTAAAGCTTCTTTTACATCTACTGCTTGAGTAAAAATTAAGAACTGCAATAACTCGGTAAATGTATAACTTTCAGATGTTTTTAAACCTAAGTTTTGTTGTCCAATTTGCTCGCTCATTTTTTGTGGCACAACATAGACATCTTGAGCTTGTACATTTTTTTGCTGAAATTGCTCTAATGCGTAGTCGATTAGCAGTAGGGTTGAAATATCATCATCAAATTCGAATTGCCATATAGCTTCATCAAAATTTGTCGTATCGATATGTGCTAATAGCTTGATCTCAACGGGTTGATACTTCATGGCTCATCACCTTTGTAATCTTTAACGTAAGCGATGTAACCCGATAAGTTGTGTTCTTGGTCATCAATCCGTACTCGAAAACGATCATGACGAATATAAAACGCATGTAAAATTTTATCTGGCCGAGCCATATACATCGCCATTTCCGGATAAAAAAATCCTGTAGTTTGAAAATCAGCTCTAAACTCAATTAGCTTTTGAAGCTCAGGCATATACGCCTGCTCAAAAAGTGCTGTCCGCCCCTGCTCTTTTAAACGGTTCACCATTTTATAAGCAGCCATTAGCATTTCTAATAAAGTTGCATATGTTGTTTTTCGATTTTTAATAAAAATAAAATGTTTTAAATAATTATTTAAACCAAAAATAAAATATTTATCTTCAGGGCATATTTTAGTGAGTTCATTTGTACAATAACTTAACCAATGATCATGGTATTTTTCATATCTTTTCTCAATAAAACATTCAAACATTAATTTAACCGTTTCTAATAATCTAGAATCTTGGTTAATTTGATATAAACGTAATAATGCTAAAGCAGCCTCACCATCATAATAAATAATTCTAAATTTTTCTTTTAAATCATAATCTGGATAATTTAATACATGAGTTGTTGAGCCATTTGAATCTATTAATTTTAAAATACCATTTGCGAGTTTCTCTGCATATTTTTGATAATCCGCTTTTTGAGTAATTTCTTGATATTTAGTTAACATTAAAATAGCGGCCGCATTCGCACCTAATTTGATTTCGAACTCCCCTTCTTTACCATCAATCATAAAGGCTGTTTCTGAGTCTTTTTCTTTATAAAAGTTGGTCAGTGCATAGTGAATGGCAGCATGTATTTTGGGCCAATATTCTGGCTTGTTCTGCACTTCAAAAGTTTCTAGTAAGGCATATACCGAGGTACAGTGGCGCACTGTATTGTAGTTACGAATGTCACGATCATAAGCAGAAAAATAACCATAAATAAATTTGCCATTTTCTTGAATCTGGTCATGCAGAAATGCCGAATTTTGCTCAATTAGATGCTGAAAATGCTGTTTTTTATTGCTTGAAATTCCTCTAATTCCATTTACATCATAGCCACTCGCTAAGTTAATAAATTCCTCATTTTCATAAAATGCAGCGTAGGTATCAAAAGTCCAAATGTCTTGCAGCTCCTGTAATTTAATCTGTGGTTTTGGAGCGTTATATTTTTGCTTAACTGCATAATTTAGGTTTGTTTCATCAAAAAAGTTCGGTTTGTCGTAGCTCAAGCCTCGAATGATTGCTTTTCCATAAATCTCTTGCTCAAGAAAAGCCACTGAACAGTGTTCATCAAATCCAATCCCTTTACGGTAGTGATTGTTGTGAAATTGATGGTGAACCTGTTGCTCTACTTCCTTCCAAGCTTGTTTCGTTAAGTTATATGCCACATCAATTTTTATATATTCATCCAGCGGTGACTGTGCAAACTGGTCATTAATAAAATCTAATAATTGTTTTTTAGCCTGCTCTAAATTTGTTTTCTCACTGTGCCACACACCACATCTTTGGTCTTTAGGACCATAAGATAAAAATAAAATAATATCCTGTTTAAGACTCGGAACGTGCTGAACAACTTGCTCTAACCAAAGGTTCATTTGTCTTTGGAATTTTAAAAATGCCGTCACTCGAATTTAGTCCCTATTCGTTAATTGTTGTTCTATAAAATTTTCGATACATCATAGCACGGAGAAATTAAAAACTAGATTAACGTATTGTTTAAACATAAAAAAAGAGCCCGAAGGCTCTTTTTTTACTTGGTTAATTATCTATTAATAGATAATTTGACCATTGTTGAGAAGATCATTGAGGGTCAATGAAGTTCGAGATTCATCTAGATGAATTGTCAACAATTGAGTATTTGAATAAGTAAGACCTAAACCGTCACGATCTACACTAATTGTAGCGTTTTGAGTCGTAGCATCGTAGCTTACAGATACATATTGTCCAATGGTTAAACTGTTTGGATTGCCAAGTAATAAGTTACTAATATCAATCTTATCAGCTTGAGTATCAGTTGCCGTATTACCTACATGGAAATCATTCCATACATCTACACCATTACCACCAGTTGCACTATTTACACTTGCAGCTGTTAATGTGTTGTAAATCAAGGTATCCGAGCCATTACCAAGCGTAAATGTATCGTTCGCACTGGTACTTACAGCAAGGCTGTTCAACTCTTGACTCAAATCAATCGTTAATGTGCTGGTAGATTCAGCGCCCGTAACTGATACAAGTTTGTAGTTAATCGTATCAATCGTAGCATTTGCTGCACTATCTAATGGTTTGTAATAGTACGAACCATCATTGTAGAGGTACAAGGTACCTTCACCAGTATTAATCGCTTGACCAGCAGCAATTTGGTAGTTTCCTGGTGTAACTTCAACATACAATTGAGAAGCAACTGTAGTGTCTGCAACTCCACCAGTAGTATCACCTACCAAGATATTGCCATGAATCCAATCTGTTAAACCATCAGGTGTGTATTGATCTAGATGAGTTGTTTTTGTAGTCACAACCGAATCAAGTGACATATTACCAATTGGAAGCAAACTAGATAAGCTAAACACAACTCTATAAGTACCAGCAGATAAGTGAGATACATCAGCCGAGTATGCTGGAGCACCCAACACACCTGCCAAGGCTGTCGAAGAACCTGAATAAACTGTATCTACCCATACACCGCCTACAAACTGCTGGATCTTATAACCTGTCGTCGGTAGAACAGATAGACTTAAAGATGCTAAATAATTCAGCTGAACATGTACATCAGTTACAGTATTGGCAGCAACAACAAACTGGTTCGATGTCACTGTACTGCTTAAAACTGGTGGTAATGTACTAAGCGATACGTTACCACTTGGTACATCAACAACAGCATCAGTTACCTGTTTCATGCTGATTGTTGCATCACTAGTATCCGCATTGGCTACTGGTGCAGGAATTACCGCATCTACACCTGGGTTAGCTGTATCCCAAGTGATATCCACATCAGGTGAACCAATTTGGATATGCAATGTTGCCGTGTCTGTTCTACCAGTTGCTGGATCTGTCACGGTATAGGTAAAGCTATCTACTTTTCCTATATTTAACGTGTTAGCTGTAGCCTGATAACTATAAGTACCATCCGCGTTAATTGTTAAAGTACCATAAGCACCTACAATTGTTGCTGATGAACCTACACTCACAGCTGATGTATTACCATTTTCAGAAGTCACTGAAGTCACAACTGAAGTTGTCGTAATGTAATCTGGCGTATAGTTTGGTCCATATACAGCAGAGTTATCATCTGACAGAACATTACCAATGATAGGATCCACTACTAAGCTAGGTACTTGAGTAATATCGCCATTATTCAAAGTAATATCCGCAGTGACACTACCTAGAGCTGTAAGAAGCGTATTGCTCTCCATAAACAACTCATAAGTACCAGAACCTAAGTTATCAACCTTGAATTTCACCTCAGACCCAAAGATACCTAATAAATCAAGTACCCCTGTATCTGCACTATCTGCTACTACTGTACGAGTGCCGTCTGGATTAACTCGTGTTAATACCACATGTAAACCATCAACAATCGTTGCAACTGAACCAAAGTTCACTGAGATAATTGCTTCAGTAATATGGCCTGGATCAACTGTAAATGTCGCAGTACCTTGTTTAGTACCGATAACAACTCCACCAACACCAAGTAACCAGTTATAGCTAATTGCATTATCAAAGACTTGTTGTGTCGTTGGATAAACCATGTCAATTGCTGCTGAAGCAACGTTATCCATTGCATCAACAGGAACTGGGCTTGTGATAACAGCTGGTTGAGATGGATCATTAGCGTTCCAAGTCATATCCACACTATCACTATCCAAGTGAACATATAGAGTCGCTTGAGAACTATTGCCCGTAACTGGATCGAGTAACGTATAAGTAAACTCATCAACTTGTCCGAGATTTAGTCCATTCGCATTTGGTGTGTAAGTGTAGTTACCATTTTGATCAATTACCAATGTACCGTAAGTACCTGCAATCGTAGTTGTACCAGTTGCACTTACTGCATTTCCATTAACTGTTGAGATAATAGCGTCATGGGTTGCAGCATCAACTGCACCGTTGATACCAACATCTTTAATAACGTTGCCAGAAATTGGCTCGACAGAGTAACCAGCCACGATATATGGATTATAGACATCCATCGTACCAGTTAATGTTCCGCCTAGACCTACACCTAACAATCCGTCATAACCGATAAATGCACGGTACTGACCTGGTTCTAAGCCATCCACTACAGCAGTTGCTACTCCACCAATCAGAGATAGATCAATGAGCGAAGCTTCTGGGTTAGTTCCACCAATAGATACCCATTGTCCAGTAGTTGCATCGTATTTTTGAACAACTAGTGAGTAGTCACTTAATACATTCGCAGTGAGTAATCCACTGAAGGTAAATGTAGCTGTACCTTCTCGGTCTGCATCCACATTAAATGCAATGGTTGCATCACCTAGTAATTGTAAGTTCAAACCAGCGAGAGAAACTGCTGCTAAGTAACTTGCACTACCAAGAGCTACGTCATCTGCAACAAGCAACGATTCTGGATTAATTTCAGCAACTGCTAGGTTGTCTGCAGCTTTCACAGAGCTCAATTGAATATTGAGATTTGCTTGAGCAGTGTCCCCAGTTACAGGATCGGTTAATGTGTAGACAAACACATCTGTTTGACCAACACCAGCTGCACTTGCAGTAGGTGTATAAGTATATGAACCATCAAGGTTGATTTCCAATGTACCGTAAGCACCATTAATGATCGTGCCATCTGCTACAACAGGCTGACCGTTAACTGCACTTACAACTGTTGTTGGAGTCACGATGTCTACTTCACCTGAACCATTCACTTCTGTGATGACGTTACCATCAGCAACTTCAGTGTAGTATCCACCTACTTGCGTCGTGTCATAAACATCTATTGTGCCAGTTAAGGTACCAAGTAAACCAATACCTAGAAGACCGTTATAAGTCATGAATGCACGGTATTGACCTTCTTCTAAACCATCAATAACTACACTAGGAGTTGTACCTAATAAAGTAAGGTCAAGAATGTCTGCTTGGCCACCACCATAGACAGAAGTCCATTGCCCCGTTGTTGTATCAAATTTCTGAAGGACTAGAGAGTAATCAGATAATGCATCTACGCCAATTAAAGCACTGTACGTAAAGGTTGCGTTACCTTCATCACCTGCACCAACTGTAAAGCCAATCGCTTCAGAACCAAGTTGCAAATCAAGTCCAGCAAGTGACACAAGAGCTAAGTATGTTTTGCTACCTAGAGCTGCATCATCTTGTACAAGCAATGGTTGAGGTGCAAGTACTGCTGTATCAGTGTTATCGAAAGCAATGATAGAGCTTGCAAGAGTATAAGTTTGCGTATCTTGAAGTGTACTAGTGTTTCCTGCGAGGTCTGTGAATGTCGCAGTAGCATCAACAGTTAAGTCTGAATCTGCTGCAAGACCACTACCAGCTACATCAACTGTCCAAGTACCTGCTACGGCATCAACTGTGGCTGTATAGTCAACACCATTTACAGTAACCACAACACCTGTTGTTACGGCATCTGTAGGGATGTTGGTCAATGTACCTGTTAAGGTCACTGGTCCACCAGCTTCTGTCGCATCTAGAATGTTATCAGCAGTAACTGGGTCAATTGCTAACACAGTTGTAGTGATATCAGGTGGAGTAACATCTAGAGTTACCGTTACATCTGCATCAGCAACATCTACGTTACCTTGTGCATCTACAGCCTCAGCATGAATCACAATCTGACCAGTCACAGGATCTGCTGCTGTTGCGGCAAGAATCGCTGTGATGAAGCCATTTGCAAGGTCAGCTGCTGTCACGGTGTAGTTCACACCATTAACATTCACCACTGTGCCGTCGATTGCATCTGGTCCCAACGCCACTTG
>NZ_JBQUYP010000002.1:0-152335 GCF_056314305.1 Acinetobacter sp. DMC2
TCATTATTGCTACAGGTGAAGGTGCTAAAGCATCACTCTCTGCGTTTGATTACATCATCCGTTCTGGGCAATAAAATCAGTCAAATTATTATTGTTTAGTTCAAGCCTAGCATTACAAAATGCTAGGCTTTTTTAATATTGGAGTTACAACTCTTTAACAATTTTCGATCTTTATTAATCAGTTAGTTTATGTTTATATTTTAGACATCCATATTTGGATGCCATGAATTAGAAGGAAAAACACAATGAATAAATTACTTGTTGCTTTAGGTCTTGCTGCGACCGTTGCCCTTGTTGGATGTAATAAAGATAAAGCTCCAGAAACAGGTGCGACAACGGGTGAACACTTAGAAAATGCTGCTCAACAAGCAACTGCAGATATCAAATCTGCTGGTGACAAAGCTGCAAGCGATATTGCTACTGCAACTGATAATGCTACTGCAAAAATCGATGCTGCAACTGACCATGCTGCTGATGCAACCGCTGAAGCTGCTGCAAAAACTGAAGCAACTGCCCGTAAGGCAACTGCTGATACAGCTCAAGCTGTTGAAAATACCGCTGCTGAAGTGAAAAAAGATGCTCAACACTAATCTCTAAAAATAAAAAAGCCCCTGTTCATACAGGGGCTTTTTATTAAAGTCTAAAAAACTGATTAAGAAATTAGACCTTCATCACGCATCGCAATTTGTACAGATTGACGTTCTGCTACCTTATTACGTAGAGCAATAATATGTTTATATGGTGTTAAGTCATGTTCAATTGAGTTTGACCAATTCGTTAAAACAAATAGATAAGCATCTGCTGGGCCAAAATTATCATTTACGAGATAATCATAATCAGATTCAGACAAATAGTTATCGATATATTTTAAAAGACGATCAATTTCTGCATAAGCTTTGGTTTTTTCATCAGTTGTTAACGGTGCCCCGAAGAATACAGCATAAGCATCATGTAATTCAGAGTTCAAATATCCCAACCATTCCAATACTTTCGCACGGCCCATCCCTGATGGAGGAATCAAATCTTGTTTAGGGTCATGCTGAGCAAGGAACGGTAAAATCGCCACATTTTCAGTTAACATTAAACCTGGGTTAATTTCTAAAGCTGGTACATATCCTTTTGGATTAATCTCGTAATAATCTGCACCTTTTTCTGTTTTATGAGTTTTTAAATTTACCCGTTCTAAGTCAAAATCAACATTAATTTCATTTAAAATAATATGTGCAGCTAAAGAACATGCGCCTGGCGAATAATATAATTTCATATCTGATCCTTGTTATCTCATATTAACGTTTTAAATTGCTTCTAGAAAACCTGCAAGGTTTGCACAATTCTTTAATTGTAAAAAAGCGTAAACTTATAAAATACTTACACCATCTAATATTCTTCAAAAAGTCATTCCTTGCAAGTTGTCTTGCGTGACGATTGTTTAAAATATGATAAAACACATTTGCGTCACGCAATTTTTCCGTTAATTACGCTTAAAAAGCTGGCTAAGCCAATTCACTAATTCAGTTAAGAAATCAAAAATCCCATTTTTCTTATCATCGTCATGATGAGTTGAGTCTTTTCCATTTAAACCCAGATCGACAATTACAGGGTCATGATCCGAAGAACGATAAGCATCTTCACCATAAAACAATGCCTTTTGCTCATCCGTTTTATATTCTTCGTTGTAATCTAGAACCGTTGGCTCATCTGCATTGATATGCCATGCAAAAGTTCTAACCACTTTTGGATATAAAGCTGCATCAGCAATTGCATGGTCTAAGTTACCTGCTCCACCATTGCCGTTGGCATCACTCGCAACACCATACACATAGCTATACGCCTGAGTACCCTGACCGACCTTAGTGTCATTAAGTAAAACTTTATAGTTCGCTTTTTCAAATGACAAAATAGGCTCTTCTTTTGCGTAACTATTCATATCCCCTACAAGTAAAGCATTTTGGTTTTGCACTTGAGTTGGATTTTTCGCGAGCCATTGCACAATTTGATCAACGGCTTTCAAACGAGTTGGGTTCCAGCAGCCTTGACCATCTTTTTGGTCTGCGTCAGTAGAGCTAGCATCGACCCCACTACAGCTTTTCGATTTCAAGTGGTTTGGAATAACAGTAAACGTTTTATTACCACGAACTGCTTGGAAACTTTGCGCCAAAGTTGTTCGGTTCTTGTCGCCTAAATCAAGCACAACAGGTTTATTTAAAGGCTTAACACGTTTGCTGTTATAGATAATAGCAACTGCGATTGCATCACCACCTAAACGGTCTAGATTTTCAGGAACCACATATTTCCAATCGCTACCTAAAGCTTTGGTCAAATTGGCGATTGCACTGTTAGGCCCATAACCATTGTTCGCAATTTCCATTAAACCGTAAACATCGGCATCAATTGCTTTGAGCGCACTCACAATTTTACGATGCTGTTTATCAAACTCAGCTTGTGTTGTCGCACCACGCTCTGTTGGAAAACCCGTTGCACCATTGTCATAGTTCAAGACGTTAAATGAAGCTACACGAATGTGATTAGCATTTTTAGTAAGGACGCTTTGACGCGGATTTGTTTGAGTAATAACTTCAGGCTGATTACGTCCAAGCACAGGTTGTACACGCCAACCATTAAAACGATATTCTAAAATACCTTCAGCATTTTTAAGTTGATAACCCGAACGTAGCGTATTGGCAGCGCTAAAATTGCTTGGTAACCAAGGTGTACGGTTTTGATTGTTATAGCCATCATCAAAAATAATTTTCGATAATAAATTTTTCTGAGCTAGAGCTTTGGCTTCAGAAGATAACGCTGGATATAAATTGGTTGGAATATATAAACGGCCTAAACTCAGCGATAACTCACCATAACGACCATAATTGTAGTTCTCACTCACCGTTAAAGTCTGAGGTAGTTTGACCAACATACCTTGATAACGCTGCGGAGAATTGGTTGAACCACCCGTTAAACTAGCAAACGGAAGTTCAAGGCTAATCGGCTGAACCTGATTTGCCATATTGCTATTACAGGTTTGAATATCTTGTTGTAATTGATCTATCTGTAGCTGATTTTGATAAGACGTTAAACGACCACGTAAAATAACTTCATCACCAACTTGTCCACCTTTTACCGCACTGCTATTAGGAATATAAACAAAAATAGCATTACTGACATTTGCACGTGCTTTTGTATCTGGCGTCTGAACATAAAAACCAGAGAAACCATTGGCATAACGATAGTCAGCTGTAATCACACCACGCACAGTATAAGTCTGGTCTTGAGTTGCTGCAGCCAAGTCAGCAATAGCTGTATCTGAACTTGAACAACTTACTGTTTCAACAGGAGGCTGAGTTGTAGAACCCGATAAATTTGAAAAGTCATTTCGGTTTGTCCAAGCCGACCATGAATGGTCCAAATCAAATACTGCGGTTGCATCAACACTTAAAGCTGGGTTCTCAGTTTCAATACGCTTAAAACTATTTCCCAAGCTTGAAACTGCTGTCCCCCATCCCGCTGCTGGGCGTTTACCAATACGGCCAAAACGGTCTACGGGCGTTCCTTTATAAACGAGTACAACCGCATCATCTCCATTAAAAGATAAAGCAGCGACCTGATTTACTTTACTTCCCAGCTCAGTTTGCAACTCTGAGCGGCCCACTAAAAACTTCTGCTTACTCGCGAGCGTGCCTTGTAAACGAAAAACCACAGTCTTTGCTGTACCACCATTATTAAATTGTTGAATCTCATAATCGGCTAAATTAACCGTAGCGCCATCTGGATTATAAATTTCCAAGCCTTTTTTATTGCTGCTGCCGTCAACATATTGGCTAAACATGAGCTGCGCTTGAGCAACTGAGCTATATGAAAATGCACCTAATGCACTTAGAAAGACCGAAAGTGTTCTTAATTGAAAAGTTTTCATGAGTAAAAGTGTTCATATGAGTTTTAATTAGTCTCTTAGAGTAAATATTGATCATGACATCTACATGAAGAAAAACACCGAAACATTTGACTTGATCCCATGAAGACTTAAAATACCGCATTTGAATTTCAATATTGCCAAGGTTATGTCGATCGATCAGTTAGAAACGCAAATTGCAGACTTAGACAATTTGCCTGAACACCGTGAAATTGTGACGTTTATGCGTCGTTCAGCACCACTTAATACGTCTCAACGCACGGCATTAGAACAACATCGCGATTTAATTTTGGAATATCCTGTTGGCGACCTACGTCAACACTTCGAACACCCAGAGCGTCCATTAACTGTTGAAATCGGTTTTGGTATGGGTCGTTCGCTAGTACTTATGGCAAAAGCAAACCCTGAACGCAACTATGTGGGTATTGAAGTCCATGTACCTGGTATTGCTCAATGCCTATATGAAGCAGGTATAGCAGAAGTTAAAAACTTACGTGTACTTGATGCAGATGCAATTCAGGTTTTACGTGAAATGCCAGACAACAGCATTAACTGCGTTCAACTTTACTTCCCAGACCCTTGGCAAAAGAAACGTCATTTTAAACGTCGTTTTGTTGCTCATGAGCGTATGCCATTGGTTGAACAAAAGCTTGAGCTTGGCGGTACATTCCATGCTGCAACAGATTGGGAACCTTATGCTGAGTGGATGCTAGATGTATTAGACAACCGTCCAGACCTTGAAAACTTGGCAGGTAAAGGCAACAGCTACCCTCGTCCAGACTGGCGCCCAATCACTAAGTTCGAACGCCGTGGTATTGAGTCAGGTCATAAGATTAATGACTTTATCTTTAAAAAGATTAAGTAAAGAGCATATTATTTTTACTTAAAATTATGGCATTAAGTTTTAATGACTTAGTGCCATAATTAATTATCTAAATTGCATTTTTTCAGGAACTTACTCTCTAAATCTAATAAAAAAGATATTCCATATTTATCTTCATTTAAATTATTATAAAGTTGAATAGGTAAATCTTTTTTGTATTCTCTAAAACATGTAGCCAAACCAACAGCTATTGCCGCAACGCTATCAGTATCTCCACCTAAATTAATACATGACTTTAGGAGCTCACTTAAAGAACTATGTTTCAATAAACATGTTAATGCAGCACTGACCGTATCATATGCATTTAAAGATACTCTATCTTTCCAATTATAATCCCAATTTCCATATTGCTCTGACTCTAGAAAACTCTCTAAATCGCTAATAGAACCTTTTTGGTGAGTTCCAAAATGGGCAGCTAACGCGACAGCACAACTTGATTGAATTCCTATAGGTGAATCATGCGTAACTTGTGCTTGTAACTTTGCTAAAGCAATTACATCTTCTTTATTTTTTAGAAAGCCCATAGGAACTGAACGCATCGCAGCCCCATTTCTTTCACTTGTTGGTATTATTAATTCAAGTAACTCTTTGCTAGACTCCACTTTACTTAATAAATTGAAGAAACCTTCTGAATACCCTAATCTCACATCTCTTTTAAAGCATTCTATAAATTTTGAAGCTATATTTTCTTTAGTCCATTCTTGATCTGACAATATAAACTCCACTAGCGCAATCGACATCTGTGTATCATCTGTATACTTGCCGAAAATATCGTATAACTCATGCTTGCTGTATGAATCTAAATTGTTTTGTGAAATAATCTTATCTTCGCTACAAAATTCAAAACCTGCACCATAAGCATCTGCAATAGCAATTTCAGTCAACATCAGAATTAAGCCTCTTTACAATAAACATAGTATTTTATTCAATTGTCAAAAACCACGTAAGCTGGCTCATGTGTTGCGCTTTCTTCAAGCATTAAAACTTCCACAAGTTCTTTTCTGAACTCACTCTCATGACTAAATAATTCTTGAGATAGGATAATCTTCTTAATAAGAAGCTTTCTTATATTTTAAACCTAAAATTGCTTAGAAATATTTTTAAAATTTAAAAAGTATTTACTAAATTATACAATCCTTATTTTATTATAAAATTTCATTGGGAAGTAAAATTTTATAACCAGCATTGATTACCTCCTCCCCCCAATTTGTAAACATTAAGTAATAAATATCTTTAAAAAAAGATCTTGGTTTTTCAATTTTCCAATTACAAGGAAAATAAAAGCATGTTTCATCATCAGACTCTAATAATTCAGAGAAATTATAATTCTCAGTCAGCAAAGCTTGCTCTAATGAGAGCATAACTACTGCTTTATGATGAATATTATACTTTTTATTTTTTACTTTAAAAAAATATTCATTAAATAAGGGTTTCATTTGAGTAAAATCATTTGGATCATAGTGAGATAAATACTCTTCCCATTCATCCCGATCATATACCTGAAAAGTGGTCAAAGCATGTGCTGG
The DNA here is from genome assembly GCF_056314305.1 of Acinetobacter sp. DMC2. Taxonomy (NCBI): domain Bacteria; kingdom Pseudomonadati; phylum Pseudomonadota; class Gammaproteobacteria; order Moraxellales; family Moraxellaceae; genus Acinetobacter; species Acinetobacter sp. DMC2. The sequence continues at coordinate 6,317 of NZ_JBQUYP010000002.1, forward strand.
ACTTGCTGAAAAATCAACAGTACTATCTGGATATTTCAATAACATACTAAATATTCCATTGTTTTATCAAAAAGTTTATTAGCTCCAAACAACTTCATTTTTTTCATTTATTACTTTTTCAATAGTATTCTTATCTACTAGAACTATAAATTCTGGTGGTAATATCAGTACAGACATGATTTCAGGTCTTAAGTAAAGTAGTTGAAAAGCATATATTGCTTCATATTCAATGTCTTCGCTATCATCTTCAAGTGTATTAATGAACCATCCAGAATCACCTTTCTCTAAATCTGGTTCTATACGCTCCATAAATAGTTTTTCTTTATCCAAACATCCTTTTACTAAAATAATTTTATCCTGAAATAACGTAGCTATAGGATCTACCCCGCAACGCTTTGCAAAACTATTTTGTAGTGCCTGAACTTCAAGTGTAAAATCAATACTATTTTTTTCTTCACTAAATGGATTACGTGAAAAATCTGGTTCACACAATATTAACTGATTATCATCAAAATTTCGAAATATCAAAAAAGACCAACCAAACTGTATTTTTACACCATCTTCAATAGATACACCCTTCCGACTCATATCTACAATCAGTTCTGCCAACCATTTTGCTTGCTCACTTAATCGAGAGGAATATCTCATTAGGATATTCTTCTCATTTAATTCAATAACTTTCTCTTCCATTAATAACCTTTTATTAATTAAATTATATAGACCAACTCATTTCCACACTTATTTTGAATAGTTTATCTTTTCAATTCTGGTTAAAAGTATTACTCCTATATTATCAAACAACTCTCCTTAAAAATTCAAATATATTCTTATTAATCAAATTTTTAGATTTTTATTTAGGATATATGTCCTAATAGATATATTTTTTAACTATTGATTGCCAATCGAGCCAAATCTAGCTATTTATAGAAACTGGTACTTGCCATACTAAAAATTGCTAAGGACAACACATGTTAAAAATTTTAGGGCGCGATAACTCCATTAATGTTCGCAAAGTCTTATGGTTGTGTGAAGAACTAGATATTAAATATGAGAGAGAAGACTGGGGACGAGGCTTTCGCTCTGCTCAATCACCTGAATATTTACAATTAAACCCAAATGGCCAAATTCCTGTCGTTTTAGATGGTGATTTAGTCCTTTGGCAGTCCAACAGTATTATCCGTTATCTGGCAAATGCTTACGATAAAGAGCATCAGTTTTATCCTACTCAAGCAAAAGAAAGATTCTTTGTTGACCAGTGGATTGATTGGCAAGCGATCGAGCTGAATAACAGCTGGACTTATACGATTATGTCCCTGCTTAGACATTCTCCAGATCATCAAGATCCAAAGTTGTTAGAGCAAGGTATTGATGACTGGAATCATCATATGCAGATTCTTGATCAACAACTCGCAAAAACTCAGGCTTATGTTGCAGGCTCACAATTTAGCTTAGCCGATATTCCAATTGGTCTGTCTGTACAGCGCTGGAAGGCAACACCTTTTGACCATCCAACGCTTAAGCATGTCGACCAATATTTTGAACTGTTAAATCAGCGTGCTGGCTTCTTAAAATGGGGCAATAACGGCGAACCTTAACTTTTAAATAAGCTTTAAGCCGAGTGATGGCGTTTTAGGATGCCATCACTTAAAAGTTGATACACCTGCTTTAAATCATCTCGATTTGCTTGAGCCAATAAGTCTTGATGCATGGTCAAGATATTTTGATCGCCACGCATTGCAGGCCCAGTTTGCATTTGCTTTGGATCATTTTCAGTGGCTTTTTTTGCTGTTTCTATAATTAAAGGATAAAGTAAACTAAAGTCGACCTGCTCTTCATCTACAATTTGCTTTGCCATATCAAAACAATAATTACTAAAGTTACAAGCGAATACAGCCGCTAAGTGTAAAGTTAAACGTTGTTTTGAGGTGTATTGATATACTCGACTACTTAGGCTATTTGCTAAATCTGAAAGTAGCTCCTGATCGACATCTCTTATTGCTTCAACAAATAACGGCGTTGCAGACCAAACAACATCTCTTTCTAAGCTAAATGTTTGTAATGGATAAAACACCCCTGCTTTTTCATGTACATGACTGATGACTTCAATATCAGTACTGCCCGAGGTATGAACAATAAGTGTGTCAGGAAAGAATTCATGAACTTGTTTTACAAGCTCTGCAATTGCACTATCTGAAATCGCTAGAATGATAAGATCGGTTGATTGGAATTGTTGAAGAGATTGGCATGCTTTTGCTTGAATTTTCTCTGCAAATTTTTGGGTTTTATCAAAATCACGCGCATAGACTTGTACGATATTATGACCTTGGCCCAATAAAGCCTTTGCCAAATGAAAGGCAACTCTCCCACTTCCCACCAAACTGATTTTCATACCAATCCAATATTATTTGTCTCAACAAAAAAGCTTCTCAAAATGAGAAGCTTTTTTCAAATTAAAATAACTAATTTTTCATAAATCAGTCGATTATTGGGCTACTGAAAACTCGATACGACGGTTTTTAAAGCGACCTTCGTCAGTTGTATTTTCAGCCATTGGTTGGTCGGAACCATGACCTTGAGCAACTAATTTAGAAGCATCTACACCTTTAGATTTTAAATAATCTACAACTGCTTGAGCACGGCGTTGAGAAAGTGCTTTATTGGCAGCAGCGTTACCAGTCGAGTCTGTATGACCACCCACATTTAATTTGACGCTAGTCACTTTATTTAAAAGCGTTGCAGCTTGATCAAGAATGGCTTTGTTATCGGCAGGGATTTCACTTGAACCACTCGCAAAATTAATAATTTGCAAGTTAAGTGCTTTCACTAAAGCATTTACATCGACATTGTTCGGGTCAATTGATCCTAGAGCAGTTTGCGAAGCAGTTAAGCTATTACTCACAGATTGCTCAGCTGTTGCTGGTGCTTCGCCTACAACCTCAGTATGTGGCACCAATGCTTTTACTTTTGCAGTTAATGCTGCTAATGCTGCTGCATCACCTGCTTTCAAAGTAATTTTGTCACCCACCCATTCTAAAGATGCATTTGGTACACCTTTTAATGCACCTAACACACCAGCAAGTGCATCTTTATCTGTAAATGAAGCTGCATGGGTCTGGCTTGTATCAACATCACAGTCTTTAGTTGCTGAAAGCACTTGTTTCACTTGAGTTTGTAAAGTAGCCAAGAAGCCTTGATCGCCAATTCCAGCCTGACACTCACTCACTGCGCCTTTATCATCGGTACTTAAAGTTAAGCTAGCGGGTGCGGCAGCAGCTTCAACACCGCTGGCAGCCGTCGGTTCTGGGGCTGGTACAGCTTCTTTGTGCTGACAAGAACGCCATAACCAAGCAATAATAAGACCCAGAATAATGAGGGCAATAATCGGTAAGAATCCACGAGACTTACCTGTATTTTCAGTTGCTGCAGCTAATGGCGGGGCTGCTGAAGTTGCATGTGGAACTGAAGATAAACCTGCACCAAGTCCTAGCGGAGCTAATAGACCCACTGCCCATGCTGGTAAATATGAACGAATAGTATCTGCATGCTGGCGCAAGTAATTCACAATACTTTGCTGGTCATTTCCTGCAACATCTGAAATTGCATTAAGGCTGGGTTTAATTGCACTGTTGAGCGTGCTTTCAATTTCATTATTTGGTGCTGTACCACTTAAATGGGTAAGTACAGTATTTTTGATTTGGTCATTATGAGAAAAAAGGTCTGATAAGGAAGGAGCCAAACTATTTTTCAATTGTCCGATAAGATCAGGTTTAGCAGCTAATAATGAAAGTAAAATTGGATAAAACTTAGATAAAGCATTCGATTTTTCGCCTAGGTATCCATCCTGTTCATTTAATAATATTGAAGATACTTTTTCTTTAAGCAATTCTATAGGGTTTATCGACATTGGTTATTCTCCCGAATCTTATACGTCGTAACCAGCAATTTTTGATTATTCAAATACTTCTCTTTGCTGATAGTTTTTTATTCTAATCTTCCTTCAATCTTTTGTTGTTTTTTATATAATTTATATACAATTTTCCATCTAGTATTTACAAAACAGGTAGATCATATTGATCTACCTGTTTATATTTTAAATTTACTTTAACTAAGCACTTTATCAGTTAGCAAAAGTTTGAAGTACTTTACCCGTCAAGGTTTGACCCAATAATGGGGTATTTTTTCCTTGAGATAAAATAGTGTCTTTACTTACTGTCCAGCTTAATTCAGGATCTACCAACACCCATCCAGCTTCATCTTCCCAACGCGAGGTCATATTCGCAACCTGTGCTGGAACACTCGTAACTTTAGCAACCCATTCAAGAGGTTCAAATAAACCTTCATTAATGAGTTGGACACCTAAAGATACATAAGTATCAAAAGCAGTAATACCCGGCTGAGTTTCAGCAAATGGCGCCATTTTTGCCGAACTGCTTAAAGGTTCATGGTGCGTACAAATTGCATCAATTACGCCTTCTTTTAATCCTTGACGTAAAAGTTCTTTATCTTGCTCAGAACGCAATGGTGGGCGAACGTGTGCAAGTGAATTGAAACCGTCGATTAAGTGTTCGGTTAAATGTAACTGGTGCATGGCAACATCAGCAGTTACAGGCAAACCTTTTGCTTTTGCTGCACGAATTAATTCAACCGATGCACCACAAGACAACAAACCAAAGTGAGCTTTTACGCCAGTTGCTTCAATCATAAGCAAATATTTTGCAATCGCTACAGTTTCAGCAAGCGCCGGAATCATTGGCAGACCTTGGCGAGAAGCAACAAAGCCTTCGTGTGTACATCCATCTTTAGCAATTTGTGATTCTTCGGCATAGAACACAACCGTTAAGCCAAGACCCGCTGCATATTCCAAAGTACGAATAACCACATCATCATTTTCAAAAGCAGCGTTAGCATTTGAAACAGCAGTACAACCACCCTTTTTTAGGCCCGCCATATTTGCTGGTTGTTTACCATTTAGACCTTGGGTTTGAGCACCGATAATATGCATATGAATGCCGCCATCAAGCCATGCCTTTTCAATCAAGCCATGAATAAGCGCACCGTTGTCTTGTACAATCGGTTTTGAGTCTGGGGGAGTAATCACATGCAAAATACCATTAGCACGAGCTGCCTTACCTTCAGATTTAAGTGTACCGTGTTGCTGTTGACCCGGTTCACGCAAACGCGCGCACAAATCAACCATGGTTGGCATTAACCATTTACCTTGTCCATCAATGGATTGTTCAACTTGCTCTACTGGAGCAACCAACTTGCCATTTTCAAGATATACAGTTTGTACGCTGTCTGTTTTTTGGACTGGGTCTAACACACGTACATTTTCAATTTTTACAATACTCATGTGATCCATTCCTTACAACGTAATCGCTTCAATTAAACCTTGCTCTTGGAGTTGGCCTTGCATTGATAACGCCAATACGGCCATACGAACAGCAATACCATTGGTTACTTGTTTCAAAATAACCGACTGGTCTCCATCTGCAACACTTGAGTCAATTTCTACACCACGATTCATTGGTCCCGGATGCATCACGATACAGTCCGGTTTAGCTAGACCTAGACGCTCTTTGTTTAATCCATACATTCTGTAAAATTCAGACTGTGAAGATAATGCTGGAGAATCAATACGCTCATTTTGAATACGTAGGGCAATAATCACATCACAATCTGCGATCCCTGCATCCATATTGTTGAATAAACGAACGTGTTCACCATATTCTGAAAAGCCCACTGGCAATAATGTATTCGGTGCAATCACACGAATATCTTTACAGCCCAATGTTTGCAGAGCAGCCACATCCGAGCGTGCTACGCGAGAGTGTTTGATGTCTCCAATAATAGCAACACTCAACTCTTCAAAAGGTTTCTTTGTTTCACGGCGAATCGTAAGCATATCAAGCATCGCTTGCGTTGGATGAGCATGACGTCCATCTCCAGCATTAATAATCGCGACCTTTGGACATACATCTTTAGCAATGAAATGTGCAGCGCCCGAAGATGAATGGCGTACAACAAAAATATCGGCAGCCATTGCTTCAAGGTTCCAAAGCGTATCTCGTAGCGTTTCACCTTTTGATGTACTTGAACGTGCAATATCAATATTCAATACATTGGCAGACAAGCGTTTTGCTGCTGCTTCAAAAGTAGTACGGGTACGGGTGGAGTTTTCAAAGAAAAGATTCATCACCGTCAACCCTTCTAAGAGCGGACGATTAATTAAATTATTATTATCATCTAAAAAGCTTTGTGCGGTATCTAAAATCTTCGTGAGGTTTTCTTTTGAAAGTCCCTCAATTGTTAAAAAATGTTTTAAATTTCCGTCCTGATTGAGCTGAACCTGGCTCGGCTGATGCAACGCTGCAATATGCATAATGGATTCCTATGGGTCGAATCGCGAAAACGTGCATAGTGTAGCTGAATTCCGCTCTTTTCGCAGAAGAACTTTACAGAATAAGACCCTAAATTGACCAAAATTTAAGGTCTTATTCGAGATTACCTTAAGGCACCAATGTAATGGTGTGGAACTTGTGCCCGATAAATGTCTTCGGCTGTTATTTCTGGCTCTTCATCCGCCTTAGTAACAGCGGGCGTTTCTTTTTGAGAAGATTCTGGCAGTGTTTCAACTAATGATCTTAATCGCTCAACACATCGTTTTAATTCATCATCCTCTGTTTCTAACGCCACCGTAATTACATATTTTGCATAATCTTTATTTTGAATCACATACATTGCATCTATTACCCGCCCCGTTACCCGACGCATACGTACATATATTTGTGTGGCCACTGAGAAAGCATCTGCATTAGCAATAAAACCATTCCCCATCATGTCTTTCATTTATAACGTCCCCATCCATTAAAATTATAAAAATGGTTAAAAATCGACTTTGTCTGTTAAATAAATAACCATCAATTATCTTGGTCTAGCAAAATACATACCAATTACAAGGTATTACTCTTTAAAAATCAGTTTATTGGTTGCTAAATGATAGGTTGCAATAATTTAAAAACCTTTAGACATCAAAATAAGTTAAACTTTGCATCGTTAATATTTATATGTTTTGGTCAATCGAGTTTATGAATACCTCTTTACGTTTAAACCACTATTGGATTACTTGTGCTGATGGTTTAGAACCCCTCTTACAAGAAGAAATAGAACAACTTGGCACCAAAGTGACAGAACGTAAAGCAGGACGTTTAATCATTGAAGGAACGCTTGAACAAGCTTACCGCATCTGTATGTGGTCGCGTCTCGCGTCTCGTGTTTTACTTCCTATTCATACTTATGAACTTGATTTTACGCATGATGCACGTGATGTCGCAGAAGAACTCTACGAAGGTGCAATGAGCTTTGACTGGTCACTTGTTTTTGCACCACAAAGTACCTTTGCAATTCGCTTGCATGCAGAACGTGAAATCATGGTCAATTCGCAATTTGCTACACTGCGTGTAAAAGATGGTGTTGTTGATTCCTTTATGGAAGCTGTAGGTCGCCGTCCTAGCATTGATACCAAACAACCAGAAATTACGATCTATGCTTTGGCAGGTAAAACTGAACATACTTACTGTCTAGATTTATCAGGTGATTCACTCCATAAGCGTGGTTACCGCCGTTACATGACAGATGCACCAATTAAAGAAAACCTTGCTGCGGCAATTTTACAAAAAGCTCAGCTCAAACAGCGTAATCCAGAGATCGTGCTTGACCCAATGTGTGGTTCGGGCACATTCATCATTGAAGCATTAATGATTTTAACTGACCGTGCACCGGGACTTGTTCGCCGTTTTGGATTTAATGGCTGGCATGGTCATGACCGTGAACTTTGGCTTTCACTTAAAGCAGAAGCAGCAGAACGTCACGAAAAAGCACTTCAATTACCTTTACCTAAATTTTATGCCTACGATGCAGACTGGGAAGCGATTAAAGCAACCCGTGAAAATATTATTGCAGCAGGCTTTGAAAATTTATTAGGTCAGATTCAAATCGAAGAGCGTACTTTAGCTGACTGGCCAGATTTTGCTGCTGAAGGCAAAACTGCATTTATTGTCACTAACCCGCCTTATGGTGAACGTTTAGGTGAAAAAGCTTCAAACCGTTCTCTATACTTAGGTTTATCAGCGCTTTTACAAAAACATTTCCCAAATCAATATGCAGCGGTTATTGCAGCTCAAATTGAACAATCTGATGTTTTGGCATTTGAAGCGCCTGAAACCTTACGCTTAATGAATGGTAAGTTGCCAATTTATATTCGTTTCGGTGTAATCAAACCTGAAAAAGTAACTCAACCATTTTTAGCAACTTGGCAAGCTCAACCTATTGAAATGGAAGAAGCTCAAGACTTCGCTAACCGTTTGCAAAAAAATATGACTGCCTTGAAAAAATGGGCAACGAAAGAAAATGTTTATTGTTTACGTTTGTATGATGCAGACTTACCTGACTTTAATGTCGCTGTTGACTTATATGGTGACCGTTTACACGTTCAGGAATACGCACCACCAAAAACAATCGATCCAGAAAAAGCTAAAAAACGTTTTAATTTAGCGCTTGCTGCAATTCGCGCTGTTACTGGTTTAAACCGTGATGCCATCTTTATTAAGACACGTGCACGCCAAACGGGTACAACTCAATATACGAAGCAAAGTACAGCTTCAAAACGTTTTATCGTTCAAGAAGGTAAAGCTAAAATTTTAGTTAACCTGACTGATTACCTAGACACGGGTTTATTCCTTGACCATCGTCAAATGCGTTTACGTATTGCTCAAGAAGCACGTGGTAAACACTTCTTGAACTTATATAGCTATACGTCTACTGCAAGCTTACATGCTGCGCTTGGCGGTGCTGCTAGTACAACAAGTGTGGATTTATCTAACACTTACCTAAACTGGTCAAAAGAAAACTTTGTTTTAAATGGCTTAACTGTAGATCATGCAGATGAACAACACATGTTCTTTGCCAGCGACTGTTTTGAGTGGTTAAAAGAAGGTCATGAACAATACGATCTTATTTTTATTGACCCGCCGACATTCTCAAACTCGAAAAAATTCTATGGTACATTCGATGTACAACGTGACCACATCTCGCTTATTAAACGCGCAATGAACCGTTTACACAGTGAAGGTACGCTCTACTTCTCGAATAACTATCGCGGTTTTGAAATGGACGAAGAGATCGAAGCTATTTTTCAGGTTGAAGAAATTACTTCTGAAACCATCGGCCTTGATTTTAAACGTAATCAAAAAATCCACCGTGCATGGAAAATTCAGCACCCTGGTCTAGATCAGTATTAATGAGACTAGAGGTTATTATTACTTCACGGTAATAATAACCTCACCATGAACATTTTTTGACTCAAAATCATATTTAGTAAAACGATCTGCTCTTTCCGGTAACGCAATCATTTCTAACTTCTTCTTTTCTTTACTATCAACAACATGATTCTGTTTTTGTTCTTGATACGGAGAAAGTACGCTGGTTCTAAGCGCATTCCATCGAACTTGCTGTAAATAGTTATCTCCTAACGCCTGCTGTACTTGTTGTTGTTCTCTCGCAGGCTTTTTGGCATCGTCCTGAGCTTTGGCAATAATCACGGGTAAAGATGCAGTTATCGCCCCTGTTTGAGTTGCAAGCGCACTTTCCGACATTGGTTGTGCTGCCCATGTAGTTGATAATAATACAGATACACCGCTCAAAATTCCCAGCATATATCCTTGTTTATTGTTCATTTCATTCATCCTAAAATTGTTATTGTTTGTTATATCAAACAAAATTAACAATTTTTTAAGCATGTCGCAATGTTATAAATAAACTTCCCGACCATTAACATTGATCATTTTAAAACCTAATTTTTTTCACAGGCATTTTGTGAATATTCAAGCAGTTTTATAGATTTTTATCCCAGACTTGAATGACACCCTTAAATCACTTACTGTAATTTTATAATTTATCTGTAAATTGATTTTATTTATAAATAAACACCATTCGAGGTGAAATAATGCTTCAGCACTGCTGCCAACTATTAGAAAATCGTCAACTCAAAATTGCCTTTATTGAAAGTGCCAGTTCTGGTTATTTAACCAGTCAATTTTCTATTCATAAAAATAGTGGAGCAGACATTTTACTGGGTGGTTTAATAAGTTATGACCCCAGCATTAAAATTAGTATCTTAAAAGTTAATCCAAAGTTAATAGAGATTTACACAGCAGAGTCACCACAAGTTACAGAGGAAATGTGCAAGCGGGGACAAACGTTATTTCCAAAAGCCGATATTATTGTAAGTTGTACTGGGCTATTAAAATCTGGAGGAAGTGAAACCTCAGAAAAACCCGTAGGTACCTTTTTTATCTGCATTTCTTATCAAGAATGTATTTATCATTACCATTATTTTTTATCTGGCCATCCCGAACAAAAATTAAAGACATTAACTCAGAAAGTTTCAGACACCCTCATTGCTTTACTCACATCAAAAACCCAAATAGCTTCGCCATAAAAAAAAGAGAATATGTTTCCATATTCTCTTTTCGGTTTTAGCAGAACAAGATTAGCTGAGTTTCATTTTATCGAAGACTAAATGACCATTTTCACCTTTTACTAAAATGGTATCACCTGCGACAAAATCACCCGACAAGATTTTTTGAGCCAATGTATTTTCAATCTGTTGTTGAATCGCACGTTTTAATGGACGCGCGCCATAAACAGGATCGAAACCAGCATCAATCAATAAATCAAAAGCAGTGTCATCTACAGTTAAACTCATATCACGATCAACCAGACGTGAACGTAATCGATCCAACTGAATATCGGCAATGCCTCGAATTTGTGCTTTTTTGAGTGAATGGAAAATCACCAATTCATCAATCCGGTTAATAAATTCCGGACGGAAATGCTGAGTTACCGCATTCATTACAATAGTACGCACTTCATCGTCTGTTGCACCCTCACCTAGCTCACGTACATCTTGTGAACCTAAGTTCGAAGTCATCACAATCACAGTGTTTTTAAAGTCCACTACTCGGCCTTGTGAGTCTGTTAAGCGACCGTCATCCAACACTTGTAGCAAGATATTGAATACATCTGGATGCGCTTTTTCAACCTCATCAAACAACACCACACTATATGGCTTACGGCGAACAGCTTCAGTTAAAACACCGCCTTCTTCATAACCCACATATCCTGGAGGTGCACCCACTAAACGACTAACCGAATGTTTCTCCATGAATTCACTCATGTCGATACGAATCATGGCATCATCACTGTCAAACAAGAAGTTCGCCAGAGCTTTGGTCAACTCAGTTTTACCAACACCTGTTGGACCTAAGAACAAGAATGAACCACTTGGGCGATTCGGATCAGACAAGCCTGCACGTGAACGACGAACTGCGTTAGACACAGCAACGACAGCTTCATCTTGCCCTACAACTCGGTCATGTAAAAACTCTTCCATATTAAGGAGTTTTTCACGCTCGCCTTGCATCATTTTAGCAACCGGAATTCCTGTTGCGGCACTCACAACTTCGGCAATTTCATTTTCAGTCACTTTAGTACGAATGAGTTTTGGCTCTTCGTTTTCTTCAGCAACTTCGTCTTGCTCCAGTTGTTTTTGCAACTCTGGAATTACGCCATACTGTAAACGTGCTGCTTCAGCCAAATCACCTTCACGCTGAGCTTTCTCAAAAGCAATACGCGCTTTATCAAGTTCAACCTGAGCCTGTTTAGTACCCTCGACAAGAGTCTTCTCAGATTTCCAGATTTCTTCAAGATCGTTGTATTCTTTCTCGACTTCAGCAATCTGTTTTTCAAGATGATTAACTTCAGCTTTACTGCCGACATCTTCATCTTTTTTCACAGCTTCCAATTGCATTTTCAACTGGATTAAACGGCGATCAAGTTTATCAAGTGCTTCAGGTTTAGAGTCAATTTCCATCTTAATACGAGAAGCCGCTTCATCAATCAAGTCAATTGCTTTGTCTGGTAATTGACGATCAGTAATATAGCGATGAGACATTTTTGCCGCGGCAATAATCGCTGAGTCTAAAATTTGCACACCATGGTGAGTGGCATATTTCTCTTTTAGACCACGTAAAATCGCAATGGTATCTTCAACACTTGGTTCATCAACCAACACTTTTTGGAAACGACGCTCTAATGCAGCATCTTTTTCAATATATTGGCGATATTCATCTAAAGTTGTTGCACCCACACAGCGTAATTCACCACGAGCTAATGCAGGTTTTAACATATTACCTGCATCCATAGCGCCATCACCTTTACCTGCGCCTACAAGCGTATGCAGCTCGTCAATAAACAGGATGATTTCGCCTTCGTGTTTTGCCAAATCTTTTAAAACAGCTTTTAAACGTTCTTCAAACTCACCACGATATTTAGCACCAGCAAGTAATGAACCTAAATCTAAAGATAAAACACGTTTGCTTTTTAAGCCTTCTGGCACTTCACCATTGACAATACGCTGAGCCAAACCTTCAACAATAGCTGTTTTACCTACACCCGGTTCACCAATAAGAACAGGGTTGTTTTTTGTACGACGTGATAAAACTTGAATGGTACGGCGGATTTCGTCATCACGCCCAATCACCGGATCAAGTTTTCCAGATAAAGCACGCTCAGTTAAATCAATCGTATATTTATTAAGTGAGTCACGTTGATCTTCGTGATTATTACTCATGACTTTGTCACTACCTCGAATATGTTCAATTACTTTACGTAGACTGTCGGGAGTTACACCTACGGCACTTAAAATATTTTTAGTTTCGCCTGTCTCTGCTAAGCCTAATAGCACCCAATCAGTTGACAAAAATTCATCACCCGCCTTTTGCGCATATCTATCTGCCAGATTAAGCGCCTTAACAGCTTCAGGGTTTAAATTGACATCCCCAGTCGGATTCGCAATGGTCGGAGCATCTTTTATAGCTTGCTCAAGCTTTTGTTTAAGTTCAGGTAACCGTGCACCTGCTTGTTGCAACAAACTAATATTTGATGGCTCTTCTAAGAGGGTACTCAAAATATGAATACCTGCGATCGCGGTGTGGTCTTTACCCATCGCTAAAGATTGAGCATCTGAAAGGGCTTGCTGCAAGCGGTTTGTAAATTTTTCAAAACGCATTCTTGTTATTCCTCACAACAAATTTGTACTTGTCTAATAGATGGGAACACTTTTTCGGATTTCAAATAAATTTATATATATTTTTCATAATGTTATTAAAATAACAACGAGTAAAACTCCATTATAATATGGGATTGTTTTGTATATATTTCAAGTACAGTTCAGCTACATTTTATTAAAATACTTGAATATTTAGCTTCATGCTTATTCATACTACGCTTTTCACAAACTCTTCATTGAGAATTTAATGATTAAGCTTTAGTTTATCTTGCTAGTTTACTACTCGTTTTGAAATGAAAAATGCACTTTAAACACATTCTATTAACAACAACTTGTCTTTTTACTTCGGCACTGGCAATCGCCGAGCTTCCACAAGACTCAAGAAGACCCGGTGGGATTGCAATTATTCCCCTAACTAGCGATATTACTCAGGTTACCTTTCAACAAAAGCCAGTTTTAATTAGCCAGGAAGGTCAGCAACGTTATGCTGTTGTGGGTATTCCGTTATCTACCCCACTTGGTAGTGTACAACTCGATACGAATAAAACCCCTATTCAAATAGAAATTAAGTCTTATCCTTATGCGGAGCAACGGATTAAAGTCACTAACCAAGATTATGTGAACCCGAACCAAAGCCAGTTAGACCGCTATGCTCAAGAAGCTAAAGAACAAAATGATGTTTATAGCTCATTTACAAAGAGTTCATGGCAAACCTTACCAGCATTTATACGCCCAACTTCAGGGAAGTTTTCCAATTCTTTTGGAAGAAAACGCTTTTTTAATGGTGAAGAGCGCGCTCCTCACTCAGGGTTAGATATCCCTGCACCAGTAGGACAAAAAGTTGTTGCACCAGCAGATGGTGTCGTTATCCAAACCGGATCTTATTTTTTTAATGGTCAAACTGTGTTGATTGATCATGGCCAAGGCCTAGTCAGCATGTTCTGCCATTTAAGCGCAATTAAAGTAGAAAAAGGTCAACATATTCGCCAAGGAGAAACACTAGGTTTAGTGGGCAAAACTGGACGCGTGACAGGTCCTCATCTGCATTGGGGCATGAGCCTTAATAATGCTCGGGTAGATCCGCAGCTTTTTCTAAATACAGCTCGTTAATTTAAGGCTTTACGAAAATACTTTGGTGCTTCGATATAGCCTTCTCTTAGGTAAAATTGATGTGCCAAAGGTCTTTGTACTCCAGAATGAAGTTCCATTCGATCACAACCACGGTGCTTGGCTTGTTGCTCAGCTTCTTGTATGAGTAAATGCCCTACACCTTTACTACGTATATTCTCATCAACGCATAGATAACATATTTTGGCAAAGTCACCCTCTAAGGCAATTTGCGGAATAAAATAAAGAGATAAAAAACCCCAAATCTTGCCATTTTCTTCAGCAACCAAAATTTGTGAGTTAGAGTCGTTATTTAATATTTCAAATTTTTCTTGGATAAGCGTGAGTGGCTGTGGGTAGCCCATCTGTTTAAGTAAATCGCATATTGCTTGAGTATCGTTCCATTTAGCAGTACGAATATTCATTTCATCCCTCATCTTATTTTTTAATTATTTTTGACAATAAAAAAGCCAACTCTAATGTCAGCTTCTTTTAATTTTTAGCTATCAAAAAACTGTCTTATTCCGCTTCAATAATTTCAAAGTCATGGGTGATTTCTACACCACCATCGGAAAGCATTTTACTCGCTGAACAATATTTTTCGGCAGACAATTCAACCGCTTTTGCAACCTGTTTTTCTTTAACAGCTTTACCTGTTACCACAAAGTGTAAGTGGATTTTAGTAAAAACAGCTGGAATTGTGTCAGCGCGCTCAGCTTTTAAATTACATACAACATTCATCACATCTTGGCGAGATTTCTTTAAAATGGTCACAATATCAAACGAAGCACACCCACCAAGTCCCATTAATAGCAATTCCATAGGACGTGGACCACGGTTTTCACCACCATACTCAGGTGAGCCATCCATAATGACACTATGCCCACTATCCGATTTCGCTTCAAAAGCAACATTCTCTAGCCAATGTACACTTGTTTGCATTGCAACTACCTAAAAAAAATTATAAATTTAAGCAGGGTCTGTTGACATTTCATCTATGGATTGCGTTAGAGCTAAAAATTAATCCAAATAAGACGCAAAACCCAGACAATGGCAATCCTTTGTCCAGTTTTGTTATATAGTTTGTGAAATTTCAGCCATAATCTGAGTTGCCATTTAAGCAGCGCAGGCACAGCGCAAGACCATGTTATTTTGTACGTTCCGTTGTTAAGATCTATTTATTTAGAATGGCTAAATTTCATAGCTCTTGCTTGGTAACGTCTAAAAGAATTGTCTTATGTCGCAACCATCTGTGAAATGTCAACAGACCCTTGTTTTGTACACTAACATAAAATGAGTTGATAAGGAATTTCATCTCTTCTGTGTAATAGCTCATCTCGGGCTTGTGTGAATTGTTTACCCTATTCGGAACATATTAAGCATGACTTCAAATTTTTCACAACTCAGCACAGATGCTTTATCTCCGGGGCAACTACCTGAATCCGTTAAAGCATTGTTAAAACGTGCTCACATCAACAGATATCCAAAACGAACCACAATTGTTGATGCCGGAACAGAGTCGAAATCTTTATATTTAATTTTAAAAGGCTCAGTTTCAATTATTTTACGTGAAGATGACGAACGTGAAATTGTTGTTGCATATTTGAATCCGGGCGACTTCTTTGGGGAAATGGGGCTTTTCGAACCGAACCCGCAACGTACAGCTGAAGTTCGTACGCGTGATGTCTGTGAAATTGCAGAAATTTCTTATGACAACTTCCACGAACTTAGCAAACAATATCCGGACTTAAGTTATGCTGTTTTTGCACAACTTGTTCGCCGTCTAAAAAATACGACTCGTAAAATGACAGATCTTGCATTTATTGATGTGTCTGGGCGTATTGCACGTTGTCTAATCGACCTATCTTCACAACCAGAAGCAATGATTTTGCCAAACGGTCGTCAAATTCGTATTACTCGTCAAGAAATTGGCCGTATTGTGGGATGTTCACGTGAGATGGTTGGCCGTGTACTCAAAACCTTAGAAGATCAAGGCATGATCCAGACAGACGGTAAAGCTATTCTTATTTTTGATGTTTCATTAGAAGAAGCACCTGTTTCTGATGAAGACTATGATGATGATGAATAATATTTATTAAATTTTTAATAAAAAGCAAACTTCGGTTTGCTTTTTTTATATGCAACAATGAGTTAATACACAAAACTTACAAACTATTCTAATTTTATGATTTAAGTTGAATACATATTCTCCGTTAGGCTAACTCAAAATTTCCAAGGATTCCGCTGTATGCAATTTAACCCACTTAGTCGCACAGGCCTCAAGCTTCCAGAAATTTGTTTAGGCACCATGACATTTGGTGAGCAAAACTCTCAGCAAGAAGCATTTGAACAACTCAATTATGCTTTGGCACACGGTTTATATTTTTGGGATACGGCAGAGATGTATTCAGTTCCGCCAAAACCTGAAACCTATGGTGCAACTGAAACAATTATTGGCAATTGGTTTGCCCAAAATGGTCAACGTGACAAAGTCTTTCTTGCCTCTAAAATTGCAGGGCCAGGCTTTGGAGGAACACACATCAGAGAAGGCCATACGCGCTTCCACAGCGATCATATTGCTAAAGCCCTAGATGGCTCCTTGAAACGTCTCCAAACCGACTATATTGACCTTTATCAACTGCATTGGCCTGAACGTCATACCAACTTTTTTGGTACGCTCGCTTATGGCAACCAACAAGCACAAAATGATTACGACACAACACCTCTAGAAGAAACATTACTTGCTCTACAAGAAGAGATTAACCGAGGGCGCATTCGCTATATTGGTTTATCGAATGAAACGCCGTGGGGCACGATGAAATTTTTACATTTGGCTGAAAAGCTGGGTGTAAGTAAATTTGTAAGTGTTCAAAATCCATATAGTCTACTCAACCGCACCTATGAAATAGGTATGTCTGAAATTGCGAAATATGAAGATGTTGGCTTACTTGCCTACTCTCCTCTTGCTTTTGGCTATCTCTCTGGCAAGTTTAGAAATGGTGCTCGTCCTGCTAATGCTCGTGTCACATTATTTCCTCGTTTTAGCCGCTACAGCAACCCTCAAAGCGAATGGGCAACTGAGCAATATGCACAGCTAGCAGAGAAACATGGACTAAGCTTAACTCAAATGGCATTAGCATTTATCAAACAACAATTCTTTGTGACGAGTACCATTATTGGAGCAACTAACCTAGATCAACTTAAAGAAAATATTCAGGCATTTGAAATTGAATTATCTAGTGAAGTTTTACAAGGTATTGAAGCTATTCATACCCAACAACCCAACCCTACCCCATAAACAAAAAACGGATGCTTAAGCATCCGTTTTCTTTTATAAAAAATTTATATCTTATTTACGGCTATTATAAACTGCCATTGCCGCAGGCAAGTTTTTACGCATATCGCCAATACGTTGAGAGTTAGATGGGTGAGTGGACAAGAATGATGAACCACCGCCACCTTCAAGTTTATTCATTTTTTCCCAAAGTGTAATCGCTGCATTTGGATTATAACCTGCACGTGCCATTAGCATTAAGCCGCCTTGATCAGCACGACTTTCCAAGCTACGAGAATATGGCAAGCCTACACCCACTTGTGAACCTAACTGAGCCGCAGCCGACCCTAGTTGCCCCACATTACCACCATTAATCTGACTTAAGCCAATATTTAATGCTAAATCAGTTAAAGCTTGAGCACCAATTTTACTTTTCGCATGCTCTTCTAAGGCGTGAGTCATTTCATGCCCCATAACAGCTGCAATTTCAGCATCTGTCAGGTTCAATTTATTCACAATACCTGTATAGAACACCACTTTACCACCAGGTGCAACATAAGCATTAATTGTATCTGATTTCAACACCGCTAACTGCCAGCTAAATGGCTGACCAGTCTGATTCATCTGGTTCGCATATGGTTTTAAACGGTTAAATACAGCATTAATACGGTTATATGTACTAGAACTTGTATCGAGAGCACCCTTACCACGTGCTTCCTGCACCATCTTATTAAAACCTTGAGCAGATTGAGCATTTAAGGTTGCTGTATCTGCGCCTGCCATGTCCGCTACTGTTGCACAGCCAGAAATGGTCATCACACTTGCTGCACACAAGCTTAAAAAGAGTTTTTTATTCATCAACATGGATCACCTAATTCGTTAAAAAAGCTGTTTATTCTTTTGTACTTATTATAAGAAATCCCGCTTATGCTTTGAATGTCTCATTCCTTCATGATCATAGTATTTATGTAACGATCAAGTCGATAAAGTCATCAAATAAATCCAAAAAATCAAACATATTACATTTAAGCCAAGATAAACATGACTTAAGGTTTTAACTTTCTCTTCAAGATTAGGACTTTCCCTTTTCCAGAGTAAATAGCTATTTTGTATGAGTACCACAGGAATTAACACACATGCGAACAAAACTGACAAGCTCATAAAAGCAGTTATAAAGAAATCTTCATGATATGTTTGTCCATAAATGACCAGCATAGCCAGCGTTGGAGATCCACCAATAGCAAATAAAAACGAATAGAAAATTGTTTTTGAAATAGTCGGTTGTAGCTTCATCCTGAGCCCCTCATCCCTCATCTATGTACATAAAGTTTTAATCTGAATTAAGCAAAACGAAAACTGCACTTTAGTCGGGTATAAAAAAGCCCCCTTTTAGGAGGCCTTTTTAATCTTTGCTAATTAAGCAGAGAATGGATGACGTAAAACAATTGTTTCTGCACGGTCTGGACCAGTTGAAACGATATCAATCGGACATTCGATTAATTGTTCAATACGCTTCACATAAGCTAAAGCATTTGCTGGTAATTGATCAATACTGGTTAAACCAACAGTCGATTCGCTCCAACCTGGCATAGTTTCATAAATTGGTTTCAAGCATTCAAAAGAAACCGCATCAGAAGAACCTACACAGCCTGAATCTGTATTTTCATAGCCCACACAGATTTTTACTTCTTCTAAACCATCTAGAACGTCTAGTTTAGTTAAGCAAATACCAGAAAGTGAGTTTACATCTACAGAACGGCGAAGGATTTCAGCATCAAACCAACCACAGCGACGTTGACGACCAGTAGAAGCACCAAATTCATGACCCACTGTACCAAGGTGTTTACCCACTGGGTCACCAGCATCAGCTGCTGCATCGTAAACCAATTCAGTTGGGAATGGGCCAGCACCTACACGTGTTGTATAAGCTTTAGTAATACCTAATACATAATCAAGATGTAAAGGTCCCATACCTGAACCAGAGCTTACGCCACCAGCAGTTGTATTTGAACTTGTAACGTATGGATAAGTACCGTGGTCAATATCTAGAAGTGAGCCTTGAGCTCCTTCAAACATTACAGCCTTACCTTCTTTGCGATAGTCATGCAACACTTTAGTAACATCAACTACTAATGGAGCAAGAACTTCACGCCATTGGTTGCAAAGAGCCAATACATCTTCAAATTTAACAGCTTCTACACCGTAGAACTGAGTTAATTGGAAGTTATGTAACTCAAGCATTTCTTGGAGTTTTTCTTCTAATGCCGCGCCACCACGAACAAGGTCAGCAACTCGCACTGCACGGCGAGCTACTTTATCTTCGTAAGCAGGACCAATACCACGACCTGTAGTACCGATTTTAGCATTACCACGTTTCTTTTCACGTGCCTGATCAAGTGCAATGTGGTTAGGCAAAATAAGTGGACAGTTTGGAGAAATACGTAGGCGTTCTTTAACAGGAACACCTTCAGCTTCCAAAATTCCCATTTCTTCAATTAATGCTGCTGGTGAAAGCACCACGCCATTACCAATTAAGCACAATACGTTTTCACGTAAAATACCTGATGGAATGAGGTGCAATACAGTCTTTTTACCACCTACGACAAGAGTATGACCTGCGTTATGTCCGCCTTGATAACGTACTACCGCAGCCGCCTGATCTGTGAGCAGGTCGACGATTTTACCTTTACCTTCGTCGCCCCATTGGGTACCAAGTACCACAACATTCTTGCCCATAATAGCCTCATTACATCATGCTGTTAAAATTGGAAACCATCAGTAAAAATTTACCGTTGGCGTTTAAATCTTTTCAATATTCCATTGACCATTTTGCGACACCAGTTGATGTGTTGCATAAGGAATAGAAGTTAAATCATCATTACCTAACAATTGAACGACACGTAAACCTTGAGCACGTGCATTCGAAATTGCTGAGAGTAAATCTTGTTCTGAGCCTTTTGGAGCAACAACAGTTTCTATTTCGGCGAACTGATTTGCACCTAAAGCATATAAATCGCAACTGAAGCCAGTAGCAGGACGTGCACGACCAAAGTGCTCACCAATACCATCGTAACGACCACCCTGCGCTAACGGCGCAGCACGGTTCGGCGCATATACTGCATACATTAAGCCCGTGTGATAGTGATAACTACGTAGCTCTACAACATCAATACCGATATTGAGATTTGGCCAACGCCCTTTAATTTGCTCAAGCGTCGTCTTCAGAGCATCTAATGCTGACTTAAATTCAGCATCTTGCAAAATATTGGCACTTAAATTCGTCTGTAATGCTTCTAGATCACTAGAATAACGACCAAGCGCATAGAAATCAGAACCCATGTTAAGGCTTTGAGTAAACTCTGCTAACTCTGGCAATGCTTTTCTTTGATAAAGATCAGACAGTTCATGTTCTTCATTTTTTGACAGGCCAGCATACTTTACTAGACTACGGAACAACCCTACATGGCCCAAATCTAAATGCGCGCCTTGTAAGGTATAGATGTTCTCAATCAATCCCAGCATAACATCGACCATTTCGACATCAGCTTCGATGCTGTCATGGCCATATAACTCTGCACCTAATTGCAAAGGTGCACGTGTGGCATTGAAGTTTTGTGGTTTAGTATGTAATACAGTCCCTGAATAACAGTAACGAGCAACACCTTCAACTGGTCTTACATGTGCATCAATACGTGCAACTTGTGGCGTCATATCAGCACGAACACCGAGTAAACGGCCTGAGAGCTGATCAATAACCTTAAAAGTTACTAAATCCAAGTCTTGATTTGATTCTGATAATGAAGACAACGATTCGATGTATTCGATAAATGGTGTATATACCAATTGATAACCTCGCACCGCAAGGAAATCTAAAGCTTCACGGCGAAGTTTTTCAATGACTTGTGCCTGTTCCGGCAATACATCTGCTACCCCGTCAGGTAGCAACCATGTCTCTGAAATGGTCATATTTCAAGCCTAAAATCTGATCAACGTGGAACGACCCCACATAAAAAAATCGG
This sequence comes from Acinetobacter sp. DMC2, assembly GCF_056314305.1. Lineage (NCBI taxonomy): Bacteria > Pseudomonadati > Pseudomonadota > Gammaproteobacteria > Moraxellales > Moraxellaceae > Acinetobacter > Acinetobacter sp. DMC2. Next base: position 27,846 of record NZ_JBQUYP010000002.1, read on the forward strand.
GAACACACCCGATTTCTCTTAGTGTAGCATGATAGTTTCTGCCATGCACCTGACAATTTGCATAAATCTTTCTTAATAAACTCTAAAGTCAAAAAGAAGATTTAAACAATTAATAATAATATTCAATATCTTACTTTGCTTCATTTATATCATAGACAAAAGTTCTTCGACCAAAGAAAGGGCCAATATCTGAACTATCACCTTGTTTCCAGTTAACCAAATTGAGCTTTTGAATAGCTTGAACTGCTTGAGTATTAAAAGCAAAGCAACCTTTTTCAAGATTTGCAATATCTAGTTTCTGATTAAAAATTAACTTTTCTTTGATAGGATTATCTGAAGAGCTTTCTTCAAACTTTTTCAGCCAGTTACGTTCATACTCTAAGCTTTGATCTACATTCCATAATGCAGATTGCACTAACACAGCATTAGCTGTCTGATTCTGGCTATTTCCGACTAAGCCAAAAGTATTAATAATATTTTTATTACTTAGCAAGAATATCCAGTCAAACCCATGCCATTTGCCACTTTCTAAGTGATAATCAGCTTTATTATCAAAGAAATTTACGCCCTCATAGTCTTTAATTATTTTTTCGCGTTCTTGGATAAAACTACGGTTAGTAAAAGTAGAGATGTAATTAATATATGGCTGGTTCCATTGAGTCTCTTTTAAACGATAACAATAACTATTTTTAGGAAATGTCGCAGTATTATAATTTTGATAGAATTTAATTAAATTTTGATTAGGGTAACCATTCTGATCGACATTAAAATTTATATTCTCTCTAAAACCTGGTAATACACGATCAAAGATCTTTTCACCATCCAACTTCACAATTTCAAAATTTAAATTTTGTTTCAAATCAGGGGTTAGCTCATAACTCCAACTACTAGGAGTTAACCTTTTTACAATATTTGTTTGGAGTGTACCTCTATTTAGAATCTTTTCTTCGGTAAAAATTTCTTTTTCTAAAGGTTGGTTATGTGAGTTGGAAAAAAATATTTCATTATTGTTAATTGAATATTGACTAATTTCAAAAGAATCACTATAGACCTCTGAAGAAAAATTCGTAGGCTGATAATAAACTTGGTAAATTTTGTCTTCTTTTTCTAAATTATTTTCAGCCTGACCATTGGTATTTTGATCTGAGCTTTCACCACCACAAGCAGTTAAAATAATAGTAGATGTAAAAATTAAAAAAACACTTATTCTTTTTAAATTAAATTTCATATGAACTCTATAATTAAAATTTTAATGTTTTCGAATCATACAAATAGATATAATTTTACACAACACTAATATTTATAATTTTCATTATTTTTAACTTTTTATACTTCAAATTAATAATTATAAAAAGGATGTTTATTCAACATCCTTTTTTACTTTAATTCACTTTTCAGAAAGAATCGCACAAATCTAATAATCGATTTGCATAACCCCATTCATTATCGTACCAAGCAAATACTTTAGCTTGATGCCCCACAACCATAGTTTGAGTTAAATCAACAATGAGTGAATAAGGAGAATGGTTAAAATCGCTTGAAACTAACGGCTCATCAGTCACTGCCATAATTTCCGCATAGTCTGTTTGAGACGCTTTAATTAGCAATTCATTAATATGATGCACAGTAATTGGAGATTGCGCGATAAAAGTTAAGTCAATTGCAGCCACATTAATAGTAGGTACCCGAATTGAATAACCGTCTATGCGTTCTTCCATTTTAGGCATAACACGTTTTAATGCACCGAGTGCACTAGATGTGGTCGGAATAATATTTTGTCCTGAAGCTCTAGCGCGGCGCAAATCACGATGTGCGTGATCGAGTACAGATTGGTCTGCCGTTACTGCATGAATTTCGGTCATAAGCGCTGTTTCAATACCAAAAGCATCATCAATGATTTTCACCAATGGAACTAAAGCCTGCGTAGTACATGAAACGCTTGATATGATCTGATCAGTCACTTTCACTTCATGATGGTTCACACCATAAACAATGGCTGCATCGACATGATCAAAAGGTGCTGCCCCAATAATGACACGCTTCGCCCCTGCTTGTAGATGACGCGTTGCATCAGCGTGAGAACGGAACAGTCCTGTACACTCAAGTACCACATCAATATCTAAACTAGACCATGGTAAAAGTTCGGGTTGTTTTTGGTTTAAAACCTCAACTTTTAGCGTTCGTTGATTTGACTGAATATTCAAAAAAACTTTTTCATTTTCAATGAATATTTCCACATTTCCATTGAAGCGACCATGTGTTGAGTCATATTTAAATAAATGCACTAATGTTTGCACATCAGCTATGTCGTTAATCGCCACGATTTCAAATTGAAATTGTTTTGAGCTCTCAAACCAGGCACGTAAAACATTACGTCCAATTCGGCCAAACCCATTAATGGCGATACGTTGCATGACCTATCCTTATCTACAAAACTACAGGCTAAAGAAGGCATATAGTAAAGCACGTCACGCCCAATTGAATATAGATTTTTAGCCAAATCACAGTTTTGTAAGATATTCCTTTTAAAATCGTTGGTTCGGTGGGGTTTTTCCGCTACAATTTAGCGTTTTTAAAAAATAAGCCCCGTATCACATGCTAAGGTTTGGCATAAAACAAACAGGCATTGATACATTTAGCCAAATTCGAAAATATGGAGTGACTTGGTTGTGAGTACTCGTTTAATGACATCTGCTGAAATTCGTGAAGCATTTTTGCGCTACTTTGAGACGCAAGGGCATACACGTGTCGCGTCGAGTTCTCTTGTTCCTGCCAACGACCCAACTTTATTATTTACAAATGCTGGGATGAACCAGTTTAAAGACTGCTTCTTAGGTCTTGAAAAACGTGACTATGTACGTGCAACTACATCACAAAAATGTGTACGTGCTGGCGGTAAACACAATGACTTAGACAACGTTGGTTACACTGCTCGTCACCATACATTCTTTGAAATGTTAGGTAATTTCTCATTTGGTGATTATTTCAAACGTGATGCACTTAAATTCGCTTGGGAATTTCTGACTAGCGATGAATGGTTAGCTCTTCCTAAAGACCGTTTATATGCGACCGTTTATCACACCGATGATGAAGCTTACGACATCTGGAACAAAGAAATTGGTTTAGCGCCTGAACGTATTATCCGTATTGGTGATAATAAAGGCGAAAAATACGCATCTGATAACTTCTGGGCAATGGGCGATACAGGTCCATGTGGTCCATGTTCTGAAATTTTCTTTGACCATGGTGATCACATTTGGGGTGGTTTACCAGGTACACCTGAAGAAGATGGCGACCGTTTCATTGAAATCTGGAACAACGTTTTCATGCAGTTCAATCGTACTGCTGACGGCGTGCTTCACCCTCTCCCTGCTCCATCTGTTGATACAGGTATGGGCTTAGAACGTATCTCTGCTGTATTGCAACATGTTAATTCAAACTACGACATTGACCTGTTCCAACACTTATTAAAAGCTGCTGCAAACATTATTGATATTGAAGACGAAGGTCAGCCTTCTTTACGTGTAGTTGCAGACCATGCGCGTTCATGCTGTTTCTTAATTGCTGATGGTGTAAACCCAAGCAATGAAGGTCGCGGTTATGTACTACGCCGTATTATCCGCCGCGCTGTGCGTCACGGTAATAAGCTTGGTGCAACTGGTACGTTCTTCTACAAAATGTTGCAACCTTTAATCGAAGTTATGGGTGAGGCTTATCCTGAACTCGCAGCTCGTAAAGATGTGATTGAAGCAACTTTAGTTCGTGAAGAAGAACAGTTTGCAAAAACACTTGAGCAAGGTTTAAAACTACTTGAAGGTGAACTTGCTCAGTTAAAAGACAAGACTATTCCTGGTGCAACAGTCTTCAAACTTTACGACACTTACGGCTTCCCAACAGACTTAACTGCTGATATTGCACGTGAACGTGACTTTATTATTGACGAAGCTGGTTTTGAAGTAGAAATGGCTGCTCAGCGTCAACGTGCTCGTGATGCTGGTAAATTCGCTATTGACTATAACAGCATTGTACAAGTTGAAGGCGAAACTCAGTTTGACGGTTACATCAACACCACTGGTCAAGGCCAAATTGTAGCGATCTACAAAGATGGCGTACAAGTTGATGAAGTTTCTGAAGGCGACGAAGCACTTATCGTTTTAAACCAGACTCCTTTCTATGCAGAAAGTGGTGGTCAGATTGGTGACACAGGTATCTTCAAAAACGAAACTGGTATTTTTGAAGTTCAAGATACCAAAAAGTCAGGCGGTGCCTTTGTTCATCAAGGTATTGTGACCGTTGGTAACCTTAAAGCTGATCAAAACGTTGAAGCGATTGTTAAAGCAGATATTCGTGAAGCTACTGCGCGCAACCACTCGGCAACTCACTTATTACATGCTGCTCTACGTCAAATCTTAGGTTCACACGTACAACAAAAAGGTTCTTTAGTTGCAAGTGATATCTTACGTTTTGACTTTGCTAACGACCAACCCGTAACTTTTGAACAGTTACAACAGGTTGAGCGTTTGGTAAATGCAGAAATTATTGCAAATACAGCTGTAACTACTGAACTCCTTGACATCGAAGCGGCAAAAGCTAAAGGTGCCATGATGTTGTTCGGTGAAAAATACGGTAACGAAGTTCGTGTTCTCGCTATGGGTTCAGTGATTGATGAGAAAAACTTCTCAATTGAACTTTGTGGTGGTATTCACGTTAAGCGTACAGGTGATATTGGTTTATTTAAAATCACTTCTGAAGGCGGCGTAGCTGCTGGGGTACGTCGTATTGAAGCGGTTACAGGTACTAAAGCTTTAGATGTAGTACAAAAAACTGATGCTGATATCCAGCACATTAATGGCTTATTAAAAGCACAGAAAGACCAAACTGTTGAGCGTGTACAGGCTAACGTAGAACTTGTTTCTGCATTACAAAAGCAGATTGAACAGCTCAATCAGAAATTGGCAAACTTCCAAGCGTCAGAATTGATTGATCAGGTACAAACGATTTCTGGTCGTCAAACGCTTATTACCACTGTTCAAGGTGTAGACGCGAAATCACTTCGCAACTTACACGACAGTGTTAAATCAAAATTAGAGAACGCGGTTATTGTGTTAGCTGGTGTAGAGGGTGACAAAGTTAGCCTACTTGCTTCAGTTGCATCACAATACACTGCAAATCTAAAAGCAGGTGACATCATCAAGCATCTAGCAACCGAGTTAGGTGGTAAAGGTGGTGGTAAACCTGACTTAGCACAAGGTGGCGCGCCACTTAACGAGAAGTTTGGACAAGTTATTGCTGCATTACCTGCATGGCTTGAACAAAAATAAGACTTCACTTTTTGTGTAACTGACCCTGAAAAGCCTCTCAGGGTCATGGCTTATATGGAAAAACTATGGCATTAATCGTTCAAAAATATGGCGGTACTTCTATGGGTACCCCCGAGCGCATTTTAAATGTTGCTCGTCGTGTTAAGCGTTGGCATGATCACGGTCACAAGGTTGTTGTGGTTGTATCTGCAATGAGTGGTGAAACAAACCGCTTACTTGCTCTCGCTAAAGCCATTACCGAAACACCTGACCCACGCGAGTTAGACCAAATGGTTTCAACCGGTGAACAGGTGACGATTTCCATGTTAGCTATGGCACTTAATTCGATTGGTGTGGAAGCTAAATCCTATACCGGACGTCAAGTCGGTATTAAAACTGACAGTGCATTTACCAAAGCGCGTATTGAGTCTATTGATACAGATGTCATGACCAATGACCTAGATGCAGGCCGTGTTATTGTTGTTGCAGGTTTCCAAGGCTTTGACGCTAATGGAAATATCACAACGCTAGGCCGCGGTGGTTCAGATACTTCTGGTGTTGCTCTTGCTGCTGCCCTAAAAGCAGATGAATGCCAAATTTACACTGACGTAGATGGCGTTTACACCACTGACCCGCGTGTTGCTCCTAAAGCCAAAAAAATTGACCGTATTTCTTTTGAAGAAATGCTAGAAATGGCTTCATTAGGTTCAAAAGTTTTACAAATTCGCTCAGTAGAATTTGCCGGAAAATATCAAGTTCCTTTACGTGTATTATCAAGTTTTGATAATGATAACGACGGCGCATTTGACGAAGAATTTAAAGAAAATGTAGGTACACTCATTACGACTGAGGCGGAAGATACTATGGAACAGCCAATTATTGCAGGTATTGCTTTTAACCGTGACGAAGCAAAATTAACGATTTTAGGTGTACCTGATGAACCGGGTATTGCTTCTAAAATTTTATCACCAGTAAGTGATGCCAATATTGAAGTCGACATGATAGTGCAAAATGTTGAAGAAGATGGTACAACAGATTTCACTTTCACTGTAAACCGTGTTGATTTAGCGAAAGCTGAAAAAATCTTAAACGAAACTGCCAAAAATATTGGTGCACGTGAAGTTTCAACACGTGATGACATCGTTAAAGTGTCTATCGTAGGTGTAGGTATGCGTTCACATGCAGGTGTAGCGAGCAAGATGTTCACTGCCCTAGCTGACGAAGGTATCAACATTCTTATGATTTCAACTTCTGAAATTAAAGTTTCTGTCATTATTGATGAGAAATATCTTGAACTTGCTGTTCGTTGTCTACATACCGCTTTTGGTTTAGATCGTGAACATGGTGAAAGCAGCGCCCGCGCTTAATTTTACCAAACGGTCAATAATTCATTAAAAAATGTTTACTTGTCCGACAATAATCAAAGAAAACACAGAGCCGCTATAGTTTTTTTTATAGCGGCTCTGTTATATTAAACGGAAAGTTTTTTGGCAGTGATTATCAAAATATGACTTTGTTCTCATATTTCTGTTAGAATCTGACTGAAAACTGAGGTTGAGCTTTTATTTGGGTACCAATATTGCAGTTTTAAGCGTTTAGCAAGGAGATAAACATGCTGATTCTGACCCGCCGTGTCGGGGAAACATTAATGATTGGGGATCAAGTCAGTGTTACTGTGCTTGGCGTCAAAGGAAACCAGGTTCGTATTGGTGTGAATGCACCAAAAGAGGTTTCTGTTCATCGCGAAGAAATTTATCAACGTATTCAACATGAACGTGCAATGCATGAACACCTTCAACATCTTGATCAAGATTATCAAGTTTCTTTTGAAGATGATAATTATGCACAGAAAAACTTCAATCGTTAATATGAAGTTATTCTCTCCCTAATTAAAGCGACTTTCTAGTCGCTTTAAATTTTTTAGGACTTAGTATTTATAGGCCTAGAGCACGTTTAACAGGAGCATAGCTGCGGCGGTGCTGATCAATTACCCCATGCGCTGCAATCGCTTCAAAATGCGCTTTAGTTGGGTATCCTTTATGTTTGGCAAAACCAAATAATGGATATTGCTGATCTAATTCTGCCATTTGTCGGTCACGTGTAACCTTTGCCAAAATACTCGCAGCACTGATCTCAGGATGACTCGCATCTCCCCCAACAATAGCTTCACAAGGAATAATGATTCCTTTTGGAATTTGATTCCCATCTACAATCACTTTTTGTGGTTGAGCTTTTAAACCATCAACTGCACGTTGCATGGCCAAAAAAGTCGCTTGTAAAATATTTAATTCATCAATTTCAGCGTGCGTTGCTTCTGCAATTGACCAAGCTAAAGCTTTTTCTTGTATTTCAATAAACAACTTTTCACGTTTCTTTTCAGTTAATTTTTTAGAATCATTTAATCCCTCAATTGGATTATTCGGATCTAAAATAACAGCCGCTGCCACAACGGAACCTACTAATGGACCACGTCCCGCCTCATCTACACCAGCAATAAACATTTACTCTTCACCTTTAAACAAAAGAGGCTGATCAATAGTAATCAGCCTTCTTTAATACAAAAATCATTAATTACTTTTGTAAAGCTTCTGCCACACACTCATTTACAGTTTTTGAAACCACTTGGTTTACAATTGTAGCACGTGCATTTACATCAAATGCAGCTGCTGCTAATTCTACTGCCGTTACGCTATTTGGTGCCTTTTCGCTCACACAACCACAAACATTCGTTTGAATGCTATCACGTTGCTCAGCAGTCATAAGCTTTGTTGCTGTTTTCCAAGCTGCAACATTATTAATCTCTGTAATACATTTCGCATTTACAGCAACTTTTAATGCAGCAACACCCAACTGCTGAGTTGTTGTTTGTGCAGAAGTAGCGCCTGTACCCGTACCTGTAGTCGTTGCACATGCTGTTAAAGCTAAAACAACTGGCGCTAGAGCGAGCATCAATTTTTTCATCATTTTTTCCTTTGATTGAACGTTGGCAGCGCGTATTGTGCCTAAACTCGACTTTAGAAGAAACAAATAATTTGATGCATTTATGCAATCTTTTTCCCCATCATAACTCAGCTCATCAAATGCATTTTTCCTTAAACGTTCTGTTTTTAGCACGCTCTGTTACATTTAAAACATTTCTCAAAATCAGTGCTTTCTCATAAAATTGAAAATCAAAACGACAAAAAAATAGGTTTTTTATGCCTGCTGTTTCATCTCAGTATTACACCCGTACCGCACAAATCCTGCATTGGGTGATGGCAATCATTTTCATCGCAGCATGGGCTATTGGTTTCTATAGTGGAAATTTTTTAAGTTATGATGTTGATGGTCCCTTTAAAGGCGATGTCATTACGCTGCACAAAAATATTGCGACCACCATTATCTTTTTGGTGATTATCCGGATTTTATGGCGCTATACACATCCAGCTCCAAAACTACCTGACACCATGTCTCCAATGATGAAAACTTTGGCACATGTTGGTCATCTATTGCTTTATGTGATTTTGGTGGCTTTACCTGTCACTGGTTGTTTATTTAGCTGGAGCGCTGGTCACCCTGCCCCTGTTTTATATTTATTTGAAATTCCGCGTTTAGTACAAGATAACCCAGAGCTTTTAGCTATCGTTAAACCTTTACATATTTATATTTCTTGGTTTGCAGGCTTGCTGATTGTTGGGCATGTACTAGCTGCTTTAAAACATCACTTTGTTGATAAAGACAATATTTTAAATAGTATGACCAAACAACCTAAATAAAACGTATGTAAAAAAACCGCCTGAGATAGGCGGTTTTTTATTTAGATTTTTTGGATTTCTGCAATCCACTTTTGTTTTTCTTCATCTGAAATGAAAGAGGCTTCAAAAGAGTTAATTGCGAGTTGCTTCAACTCATCATTGTTTAAGTCTAAAGCTTGTTGGATGGCAAAGAAATTATCATTCATATATCCACCGAAATATGAAGGATCGTCTGAGTTAACCGTCACGTGTACGCCTTTTTGCAATAGACGACGGATATTATGATCTTTCATATCCTTAACAACACATAGCTTTAAGTTACTTAAAGGGCAAACAGTTAAAGGCATTTTTTCGTTAATTAAACGCGCCATTAATTGTTCGTCTTCTTCAGAACGTACACCATGATCAATACGATTCACTTTGAGTAGATCTAAAGCTTCCCATACATATTCAGGTGGGCCTTCTTCGCCAGCGTGAGCAACGATTAAGAAACCTTCTTCACGCGCCTTAGCAAAAACACGTTCAAATTTAGCTGGCGGATGCCCTACTTCGCTTGAATCGAGGCCTACAGCAATAATGTCTTGTTTAAATGGCAAAGCCTGTTCAAGTGTTTCAAATGCAGCGTCTTCACTTAAATGACGTAAGAAACACATAATCAGTTGAGAGCTGATACCAAACTTAGCTTTAGCATCTGCGCAAGCACGCTTTAAACCGCTAATCACTGTTGAGAACGCAACACCACGGTCAGTGTGGGTTTGGGGGTCAAAGAACATTTCTGTATGAACGACATGATCTTCGGCACATTTCTCAAAATAGGCCCATGCTAAATCATAAAAGTCTTGTTCATGTACAAGAACATTTGCACCAGCATAGTAAATATCTAAAAATGATTGAAGATTATGAAAGTTATAAGCTTGCTTTACTTCTTCAACAGATTTGTAAGGAATCTGAATCTGATTGCGCTGGGCAATTGCAAACATTAATTCAGGTTCAAAAGTCCCTTCAATATGTACATGCAATTCGGCTTTTGGTAAGGCGCGAATCAGCTCGACTTGATTCATATTAACTCCACATCTAAAGAAAAAAGGGTGTGGTCAAAATCACACCCTTTTATAATTTTCTTCTTATTAAAAACTATGTCTAAGATAGCTCAAGAAGAAAATTATAAAAAATCATATTAACCGCCAAACGCGATAAATTTAAATACCCAAAGCGCAGCAATAATCCATACCATGTACGGTACAGTTTTTGCCTTACCCGTGAATAATTTAACTAATGCATAGCTAATAAAGCCCATTGCAATACCATCAGCAATTGAATAGGTAAATGGCATAAATACAATAGTTAAAAAGGCTGGAACAGCTTCAGTAATATCATCCCAATCGATATGAGTGATACCTTGAATCATCAACACACCAATGAACAATAAAGCTGGCGCCGTTGCAAAACCCGGTACCGATTGAGCAAGAGGTGCTAAAAATAAACAACAGATAAATAAAACTGCAACCACAACAGCCGTTAAACCAGTACGTCCACCCGCTGCTACACCTGAAGCTGACTCAATATATGGTGTAGTTGAAGATGTACCTAATGCAGCACCAGCAACAATTGCAGTAGAGTCTGCAAATAATGCTTTCTTCAAACGAGGTAATTTACCGTCTTGTAAAAGACCCGCACGGTGTGAAACACCAACCAAAGTACCTGTACTATCAAACAAATCGACAATAAAGAATACAAAGATGACTCCGACCATACTTGCTGTAAATAGACCTTTAAAGTCCATTTGCATAAATGTTGGTGCAATTGAAGGGATTTGGCCCACTACACCTTTAAATTCGTTTAGACCTAAAGCAGTAGCAATACCTGTAACGACTAAAATACTAATAATGATTGCACCGCGAATCTTCAACTGATGCAAAACTACAATCATTAAAAATCCGAATAGCGCTAATAATACTGTAGGCTGTTTGATATCACCCAAACCGACTAATGTCGCTTGGTTATCAACAATGATTCCAGCATTTTTTAGTGCAATCAGTGCTAGGAATAAACCAATACCCCCACCGATTGCAAATTTAAGCGACATCGGAATCGCATTGACAATCGCTTCACGAATTTTAAAGAAGCTAATTGCAAGAAAAACAAGGCCTGAAACAAAAACAGCCGCTAAAGCTGTTTGCCATGGCACGCCCATCCCCATACAAACCGAGTAGGTAAAGTAAGCGTTTAAACCCATACCAGGGGCCAGTGCGATTGGATAATTTGCAATGATCCCCATTACTAAACATCCGATTGCTGCTGCCAAACAGGTCGCAACGAATACGGCACCATGATCCATGCCGGTTTCAGATAAAATGAGTGGATTGACAATAATGATGTAACACATCGTTAGGAATGTAGTTACACCAGCAAGAACTTCAGTTCGGAAAGTGGTTTTATTGTCGCTTAACTTAAATAAACGCTCTAACCAGCCTGCCGAAGAATTGGGCGCTGCCATAAGTAGCCTCTATGCAAAATCTGAACTGTGGAATATTTACGTCTATGTAGGTCGCTGAACAATATTGTTTTTCTGTTCAGCCCTATAAACAAGAATCTCAAACTTATGAAGCAACAAATATGCCACTCATTTGATGTCTATTTTCATACATAGGAAATAGCCACAGCCCCTCTTGAAACACAAAAAAGCTGCATAACCCCTATGCAGCTTTTTTACTATACGTTCAATAAGTTTAACAGATTCAACAGAAACATGATCAAAATTTATGAAAAGATATGACCAATGACACTGTAAAATTTAGAAGTTTATAGCTCAATGCTGCTAGAAAATAATTTTTTTTCGCCAATATATTCTTGCATATTATAAGAAGCTAAATTGCTGTGATGAGCATGATTTGGATTACGTTCGATACTTTGTAGGTTTCTTTCAGCTTCTTGTATGATCCGCATGAGCTCTTGATGTCTTTTATTTTGACTATCTAAATAGGCCCAATACCCTAATACAAAGACAATACTCACACACAACACTATTAATACTTTATTGATCATTATTATTATCTCTATGTTTTTAATGTTAACGATCTTAACAAAAAATTATAGCTTTGTGAATATTTTCACATTTATTTACAATAACGCACTCTCACTCAAATTATTGAAAAGAAAGGTGATTTTAAATCCATCATTTAAATAAGCAATAAATACAAAACATTTCCATTGAAAAGTAACTTTATTTCAAAACAGTTTAGGTTTAGTTATTTTTAATATTAGCTTTTTATTCATTTTTATTATTAAGCTCCTTTAAATACACATTGTAGACTAATGTGTATATAGCATGAAATATCTCTAAATTTTTTACCGATTAAATAGGCTAAAAAGATTCATTTTTCTTTCAATTGTTTTATTTAAAAGTGTTTGGTGATCTTACTATTTCTCAAATTTCATCTTTAGCTTTAAAGGTAAATTTCAATTTTAACCAAAATAGCTTTTTTTCTTAGTCAACAAATAATTTTCATTTAATCGTTCTAAAAATCGTACCAAGCTTTCCATTTTCAGTGCTTTATTACAATAAACGCTACGATAAACTACGCTCAGATAGAAAATTAAATCAGGAGAATACATCATGTTTGATATGCGTTTATCTCACGAGCGTGGTGCAGCACATCATGGTTGGTTACAAACAAAACATAGCTTTTCATTTGCTAACTATTGGGATCCTAAACAAGTTGGTTTTTCTGATCTACTTGTAATTAACGATGATAACGTTGCTCCATCTAAAGGCTTTGGTACTCACCCTCACCGCAATATGGAAATTATTTCGTATGTACTTGAAGGTGCATTAGAGCATAAAGACTCAATGGGTACAGGCTCTGTGATTGTGCCAGGTGACATTCAGCTCATGAGTGCGGGTCGTGGTGTTGCTCATAGTGAATTTAACCATTCAGCTCAAGAAGGCGTTCATTTCTTGCAAATTTGGGTTGTTCCAAATGAAGTGAATACAGATCCGGGCTATCAACAAGTTCATATTGATGAAGCAGACAAACGCGGTAAATTGCATTTGATCATCTCACCGAAAGGTGGCGAGAAAACTTTATCGATCAAACAAGACATTAATATTTACTCAGGTCTTTTTGATGGTGAAGAAACTGCTGAATTTGTGATTCCTGAGGGTCGATATGTTTATCTACACGTTGCCAAAGGTCGTGTTGATGTAAATGGTAAAACATTTAACACTGGCGATGCTGCACGTATTCGTGAAGGCGGAAGTTTATCGTTTACCAATGGTGATAACGCCGAAATTTTGATTTTCGATATGCGTCCTGAAGAAGTTCCAACCATGCCATAATGCAACTAAGCCCTCGCATAAAATTTATGTGGGGGCTTGTTTATTGTTGATCGGACTTATAAAAATTCTAACTCAGCTCAATGTTCTTCTGAACGTGCCATCTCTGTATTGATATAGCTCATAATCATCGTGGTTAGCCCCTGCACCATTTCATCAAAACTAATATAAGGGTTTGGCAAAATAAGATGCCGCGCGACATTAAAAATTCCACTATTGATACAAATGTAGGTAATTACAGGCAAATTATTGATTTTTAGATATTTAGGATTGTGCATCATATATTTCATGATGACTTCCATTAAGGCCTGTTCAATTTTGGGAATGTATTTATCGTACTGCAATTCTCCTGCATAACGTAAAACGGTTAAGTAACGGTCATTATTTTTCTTTAATAAATCACTAAAAGTATAAAAAATCATTTCGATAACAGGCTCTAATTCCAGCTGTAAAATCGTCGGCGTAAGCTCTGTAATCATGTCCAGAATTTCCCGAACAAAAAAATGATTCATCGCATCATAAATTTCTTCTTTATTTTTAAAATATTCGTATAAAGACCCGACACTCACGCCTGCAATTTCTGCAATATGACGTGTTGTAGTACCACTTGGTCCATGAAGTGCCACTGCAATAAAACCTGCTTCAATAATCGTGTCGACAGTGACTTTGGCTCGAGTTTGACGAGGTTTACGCGTAGTCATACGATCTAATCAATAATCCGAACATAAAGTCAGATTAGCATGTAATTCGACTGGGTAGAAATAAAAAAAAAATCCGAATAGTTGTCAAACTTAGCGAAAAAAATTTAGAAAAACATTCCCAGAGCCATGAGTGAATATGTGTTTCAAGTGGCTATTTTATTAGCTTAAATATAAATTAATTTATTATTTTTCAAATATATAAAATCAAATCAATTAAAAATTTTACTGCAAAAAATGTCTACAAAATACTTTTATATATTTAAAAATTTACCCGAATTGAATCCGAACATAATGTCAGATTAATATGAAAAAATTAAAGAAGAGTCATTAAGTAGCTCTTGTCTACATCGGCTCTTCTTCCGTTATTCAGCCAAATAATCAAACAAATAACGGAGCAACAACACCGTAGTCAATGCAGAAAATCATCTGTTTTTGAAAATGGAATTTTATAGTGCTTTGTTGATCATTGAGTTTATCGATTTTCATCAAAATGCACCACTACTTTGCCTCAGGGTGTCGCCATGATCTCGACCGCAGTTAAAAAATCATTCAACAAACTTAAATTTCAGCGTGAAATTGAAGTACCCGATTTTGCTAGCAAAAGTTCTATTCCAATTCGTCACTTAAATATTGGTTTTGATGGTAAGGAAATTGATGTCAGATTCTATATGGACAACCAATTTGCTACTTTATTTTTTGCCACACTTTCGGTGTTTTTAACCTATGGTGAGGATCTGGTAATTGAAACCGCTCGTCATCACCGTGAATTTATCAAAGATCCTATATTGAAACAGCGAGTTACTTCGCTGATTGGCCAAGAAGCAATTCACTCAAAATTGCACAATGAATATAACGATGCTCTTCAAGATGCTGAATATCCTGTTGCGCTATATCGTTTTCTTGGTTCGAACTTCTTTAAATATGTATTTTTGAAATTTCCACAACCACTAAAATTGTCAATGATGGCGGGTATTGAGCATTTTACTGCGGTACTTGCTGAATACATGATGAAGCATGAAAAGAATTTCTACTACTCAAATGATGAGAAAAGCCGTGCATTGTGGATGTGGCACATGCTTGAAGAATCTGAACATAAAGACATTGCCTATGATGTTTATCAACTCTTAAATGGTAGCTATCCATTACGAGCTTCTGGGTTCATTCTAGCTCTCATTACCATTTTAGGTTTAATTCCTGCGACTACATTATTTGTGCCTGTATTAAGAAAGCCGCAAGAGATGCTGACTTTAAAATTCTGGAAAGATGCTCGTCGCGGTGTAGGCTTAATCTTTGGTCCAAAAGATGGAGTATTCGGTAGTACGATTGGTCAAATTCTTGACTACTTACGTCCAAACTTTCATCCAAATGATCATGATACAACTGAGTATCTTGAGTATTACAAAAAGAAATTGCTGACCGAAGGCGGTGCAATTGCTCCTTATTTTGTTAAAGAATTTACCCCACCAGTACGCATGTCTTAATCGTCCTGCATTTCCAGCTATCGAACAGATAGCTGGTATCTCTTCAAGCTATTTATGGATGAATCATGATTTTATTTGGCAAAAAGAAAGTTAAACCAAGCCAAAAAGCTTATGCCGTAGTAACGGGTGCAGGCAGTGGGATTGGTCGAAGTTTTGCAATGGAACTTGCGAAACGTGGTGGCAGCGTAGTGTGTGCAGATATTAATCTCGAAGCTGCTGAAGAAACAGTAAAACTTCTTGAACAAGAAGGCGCCAAAGCTTTTGCTATGCGTTGTGATGTGGGTAATGCAGAACAGGTTAATCATCTAGCTGAAACTGCTGAAATCTTACTTGGGCATCCTGTGACTCTTGTCATTAATAATGCCGGTGTCGGTTTGGGTGGTAAGTTTGATGAGCTAAGCCTAGAAGACTGGAATTGGGTTATGAATATTAACCTTTGGGGTGTTATTCACGGTTGCCATGCCTTTGTTCCAAAGTTTAAAAAGCTAGGTTACGGCGCGATTATTAATGTGGCCTCTGCTGCATCTTACACTGCTGCACCAGAAATGACCGCTTATAACGTGACTAAAGCGGGTGTACGCGCGCTTTCAGAAACGCTCTCAGCTGAACTGCATAAGTTTAATATTAAAGTGAATGTACTCTGCCCGACGCTGGTTCCAACCAATATCATTAAAAATGGCCGAATTCCCGGACGCTATTCAAAACTAGCAGACCATGCGCTGATGAACTATGCCTTCACCACAAGTGACGATGTTGCAAGATTAACGCTTAATCGCCTTGATCAGGATGAGTTGTATACCATTCCTCAAATTGATGCAAAGTTATTCTGGCTCATGAAACGTGCATCTCCAAGCTTGTATAACAAGTTCCTTGGCACATCGTACAAATTATTTAAATAAGAAATTTATAGGTAGTACACATATGACTGCTCAAATGAAAACAAATGCTTCAGCAAAAAAAGCTGTCAAATCACCAAACCATATTTTCGATACTTTTATTGTGGGTGCTGGCATTTCAGGTATTGCCGCTGCCATTCGCCTAGATCAAGTTGGTTATACCAATTATAAGATTATTGAAAAAGCTGGCCGCGTGGGTGGAACATGGCGTGAAAACACCTATCCAGGTTGTGGTTGCGATGTACCTTCTGCTCTTTATTCCTACTCATTTGCACCAAGTGCAAAATGGAGCCATTTATTTGCGCGCCAACCAGAAATCTTAAGCTATCTGGAAGATGTGAGTAACGAGTTTAATGTTACCTCTAAAATTGAGTTTAATAGCGAACTGCTCAACGCAGCGTGGGATGACTCACGTCATGTGTGGGTACTTGATACCAGTACTGGTCAATATTTATCTAAAACCGTTATTTTTGCCACAGGTCCAATTACCGAAGCTCAAATTCCACGTCTTGAAGGCTTAGAAACATTTAAAGGCGAGATGTTCCATTCTGCTAAATGGAACCATGATTATGATTTGACAGGTAAACGCATTGCCGTGATTGGTACTGGCGCATCTGCCATTCAATTTGTGCCACAAATTCAACCAAAAGCGAAAGAGCTGTTTGTATTCCAACGTACAGCACCTTGGGTACTACCAAAACCAGATACAGACTTGGGCGAATTTAGTAAATCAGTGATTGCTAAATATCCGTCTATTCAGGCGAGCTGGCGTAAAAGTGTAGCGTTAACGCTGAATGCAATTAACTTTGGTTTACGTAATCCACTTGCATTAAAACCAATAAATGTATTGGGTAAGCAATTACTTAAATTACAGATTAATGATCCTGTGCTACGTAAAAACGTAACGCCAAACTTTGATATTGGTTGTAAACGTATTTTATTCGCTAACAATTATTATCCAGCGCTACAAGCACCAAACACCACCCTAATCCCTCATGGTTTAGTGAAAGTTGAAGGCAATACGGTGGTTGCTGCCAATGGTGAACGCCACGAAGTTGATGTGATTATTTGGGGTACAGGCTTTGAAGTATCTCACCCGCCAATTGGTAAACGTGTCCATAATGAAAAAGGTCAATGTTTACAAGATATATGGAAAGATAGCTCACCAGAAGCTTACTTGGGGACCAACATTGAAAATGTACCAAATGCATTTTTAGTTTTAGGGCCTAACGTACTGGTCTATGACTCTTTCATTGGTTTGGCAGAAGCACAGCTCGACTATATCGTAGATGGCTTATTGAAAATTAAAAACAAAGGAATTAGCAAGATAAATGTTAAATCTGATGTGATTAAAAAGCATAACGATTTAGTGCAAAAACACCTAAAAACGACTGTATTTAATAGCGGCGGCTGTAAGAGTTACTACCTTGATGCCAACGGACGTAACTTTGCTGCATGGCCTTGGTCATTGAAAAAGCTGAAACAACGTTTGAAAAAAGTAGATTTGAAAGATTATGAAGTGACGTATCAAACCACAAAAACTCACTAATTTGTAATTTCAATCAAATCAGTTGTAAGAAATAGGCAGTGTATTTTAGGTTTTCATGAAATACACTGCCTTCTTCGTTGAATATCTTCAAGAAATAAAAAAACAGGATAAAGATGAAAGAAGGTCAATCAAGTCGTACCGCTGAAGCTGCTGCTGCATTACGGGCCAATCATTTTCAGAACACAAAGAACCCCATATTTTCAGACCCTTATGCTTTTGAGCTAACCAGTAAAGGCTGGAAAAAACTTCTCTCTAATTCACTGATTGTTAAGGTCATGAATTCTGCGGTTTTAAACCGTACTTTAGGTCTACTTACTGGGCAAGTGGTCGGGCGCTCGCGTTATGCCGAAGATTTACTTGATCAGGCAGTTCAACAGAACACTCAACAATATGTATTGGTGGGTGCTGGCCTAGACTCTTTTGCCCTACGCGAGTCTCATCATTACCCTGCTTTGAAAATCTTTGAAGTAGACCATCCTGATACTCAAGCTGCCAAACAGGCCAAGCTAAAAAAACTAGGAAATATTCCTGCTACCGTTGATTTTGTCGCGATTAACTTTGAAAAAGAGTCTATTTCGGAAGCTTTGATTAGAAGTCTCTATGAGCCAACCGCTCCTGCTTTTTTTTCGTGGTTAGGCACAACACACTATTTAAACCCTCAAACCACTTTGCAAACTTTAAAAAGTATTGCTGAATTTGCTGCAAACGGTAGTGAAGTTGTACTCGACTATTCAACTGATTTCCAAGAATTGAATGGTATCGAGCGACTTGGAAGTATGGGCGTTGCACAGTTTACCCACTTGCTGAAAGAGCCTTTATTGGGACAATTTAAACCAATAGATTTACATCAGGCCGTGGAGCAAATGGGATTTGAAGTAGTCGAAGATCTTTCAGGCGAAGCAATTACTGAACGTTATTTTAATGCACGAATAGATGAGATTCGTCACACCTCAGCAACGCGTTTATTACATTTGCGGTTAGCGAAATAAAATATGTTAATTATTGATTGTTTAAGCGCATGGCATGAGGTGTTTTGCCATGCCATCTTTTATAAGCATGAATAAAACTGGCTGTTTCTGCATAGCCTAACCACTCTGCAATCTGCTCAACCGAAGCTTTTGGTAATGCCAAATATTGCTCTGCTAAAACTTGCCTAACTTCTTCCCGAATCTGGATAAACGTCATCTCTTCTTGCGCTAAATGGCGACGTAAAGTGCGAGCATTTAAATGTAGCCGATTGGCAACCACTTCCATGGATGGCATTTCACCTCGAATATTCATCAATTGTCTTTGTACCAATGCCGTGAACTTCTTTTGTGACTGACGTTTATCGAGAATTTGCCGACATTGCTCTTCAGCTGTATTTAAAACCAGATCATTGGCCATCTGCAACTTCTGGTCAACTTTGTGCGCATCGAGTAGAACAAAATTCCGACCTGCGCCAAACTCTGGCAAGATACCAAATAAATCTATATAAGGTTGTACATCACCTTTAGGTTGAAAAGAAAAAGCCAAATATTGGCAAAAATTATCTTGTACAAGGTCGCGTTGCACTGTAATAAGTGCAGCGGCATCACGTTGAATAATAAATTGTCTAACCGAAGATGGTATATCTTCATCTGTGAGTTCAATAAGGGGACCGTCTTTAGTGTCTAAAACAATAAAACGGGTAAATGCAAACGTTAATGAAAAATAAGTCAGTGCAAAATCAAGCGCTTCGCGGATACTAGCACTACTTATAAGCGCCATACCTAAAGGTCCAAATGTGGTGAAATGATAACGTGTACCTACTTCTAAACCTAAAGTTGGCCGATCTTCAAAGAGTTCGACTAAATTATGGATGAGCTGTAATTCTTGATGTCCCGAAACTACCATATTGGGATCAAGCAACTGCTGCTGGCTAATTCCAGTTCCTTTTAAAATGGTTTGATAAGAAATGCCTGATTCCACTGCAAAATCAGCCATTAACCGAACACTATGTACACTGCGTTCAAATGCCCATGCGTACGTCACTGTACCATCCAAAAATGTCCTCGAATCACAATATTTTGTCCTCATCCATCCTCTAAATCAAGTTAATAAACGATTATGCTGCATACAGGAAATTGCGATTCTTTCGCCCACTGTTTTTAAGGATTTAGAGCAGCCTATGTTTAATTCGTCGACTAATTCAAATAAAAATGTACGCATCGCCATTATTGGTACTGGCTTTGGTGGTCTAGGACTTGCCATTCGTCTCAAACAAGCAGGTTTTGAACAATTTACCCTATTTGAAAAAGCTGCCGATGTCGGCGGTGTCTGGCGTGACAATACCTATCCAGGTGCTGCATGTGATGTGCCTTCTCATCTTTATTCTTTTTCTTTTGAGCAAGAACTGGGCTGGAAAAATCGCTACGGAACCTCTCAAGAGATTTATCAATACTTACGCCACTGTGCGGATAAATATGATATTCGTCCACATGTTCAATTTAACACTGAAATAGCCAGTGCAGAATTTGATGCTCTGCAAGGTGTATGGCACATTCAAAGTACTTCTGGTGAACAGTTCGAAGCTGAATTCTTAGTGGGCGCTGTAGGCCAACTCAACCGCCCTGCCTATCCAAAACTTAAAAGCATTGAAAACTTTAAAGGTAAAGCATTTCACTCAGCGCGTTGGGATCATGACTATGACTTAACTGGCAAACGTGTTGCGGTAATCGGTACAGGCGCAAGCGCAATTCAGTTCGTACCTGAAATTGCAAAACAGGTTGCCCATCTCGATGTTTACCAACGCTCTGCACCCTACGTGATTCCTAAACCAGATCGGGTTTACCAACCTTTAGAGAAAAAAGCTTTCCGTAAACTGCCGATTTTGCAAAGTCTGGACCGTGCTTTGCAATATGGTCATCATGAAATTCGCCTACTTGCTTTTACAACTTCACTCAATGAAATGCCTTTGGTGGAATATTTATTCCAACGTCACATCCGTAAAGTCGTTAAAGATGGGAAGTTACGCCACCGTTTAATGCCTGACTATCCAATTGGTTGTAAACGTATTTTAATCTCTAACCAGTGGTATGCAACACTGACTCAACCTCATGTCGATGTGATTAATACGGGCATGCAGGAAATTACCGAAAACGGTATTTTAGATGCGAAAGGAAATCTACGTGAAGTCGATACCATTATTTATGGTACAGGCTTTGCCGCAACGGAATTTATGGCGCCAATGCAGATTACAGGTCTTGATGGTCGTACCTTAAAAGACACATGGAAAGATGGTGCAGAAGCTTATCTCGGCTTAACTGTGAGCGGCTTTCCAAACTTCTTTATGCTTTATGGTCCAAACACCAATCTTGGGCACAACTCAATTGTCTATATGATTGAAAGCCAAGTGAATTATATTTTAGATGCCATTCAAACAACCCTACAAAACAAACTTCTGTTCACCAATGTTCGTGCAGAAGTTCAACATGAGTTTAATCAAAGTATTCAAGAAAAAATGAAAAAAACTGTCTGGGCACAAGGTTGTACCAGTTGGTATCAAACTGCTGATGGCAAAAATACCAATAACTGGCCGGGTTTTACCCTTGAATATCGTCAACGTACTCGTCGCTTCGATATTGAAAACTACAGTCAGGTTTCGGCTATTTCTTAAACAAGCTTCACCATAGGAAATGAGAAAAATAAACGGAGAATTTTATGAAGTATTTTAAAAATAAAGTCGCAGCTGTGACAGGTGCTGGCTCTGGTATTGGACAAGCAATTGCCATTGCACTCGCAAAACAAGGCTGCCATCTAGCACTTTCTGATATCAGTGAAGCTGGATTAGCTAAAACAGTCGAGCTGTTAACGCCTTATTCAGTCAAAGTAACTACACAAAAAGTCGATGTGGCTAAACGTGATGAAGTTGCAACTTGGGCAAAGGCAGTTGTCGATGAACATGGCCAAGTTAACCTGATTTTTAATAATGCTGGGGTCGCAATAGGTAGCACAGCTGAAGGTGTGAGCTATGAAGATCTTGAATGGCTCATTGGTATTAATTTTTGGGGCGTGGTTTATGGCACCAAAGAATTTTTACCTTACTTAAAGCAAAGTGGTGATGGGCATATTATTAATATTTCTAGTATGTTTGGCTTAACAGCTCAACCGACCCAAAGTGCTTATAATGCCAGTAAATTTGCTGTTCGTGGTTTTACCGAGTCTCTACGCCAAGAACTCGATATGCAAAATGCTGGAGTGAGTGCGACCTGTGTGCATCCGGGTGGTATTCGTACCAATATTGCCAAAGCTGCGCGTATGAATAATAGCGTCCAGTCTTTAGGAATGGACCCTGTAAAAAGTCAGGATGCTTTCGATAAATTACTTCGCACCCCTGCTGATGAGGCCGCTAATCAAATTTTAGAAGCTGTCCGTAAGGACCGTCGCCGTTTATTAATCGGAGCCGATGCGAAAGCCGTTGATGTGATTCAACGTATTCTTCCACAGGGTTATCAAAAGATTTTTGCAACTGCGACTGCCTTGCAAACTCGCCTACTCAACAAATCAGCAAAATAAAAACAGTGGTCAGCATGCTCTTCATTTTAAGAGATGCTGACTGTCATTAGGCTTAGTATGAGTCCTTATTATGAAGCAGCTTCTTGCATGGACTATTCGTACCACGCTACGTCCAGCTTTATCCCCTAAAACACCACTAAAGCTACAACGTTTTTGTAGCGACGCAGCCAGTGCAATTGTGCTTGGGCCACGTGGCTATAAAACAAAAAAGCAAACAATTGCTCAAGTACCGACAGTTCATATTCAGCCCAAAACGACTCAATCAGGACTCAGTATTTTATATTTACATGGCGGAGGCTATGTGGTGGGTAGCTCAAAAAGTCACACTAAGCTTGCTGCTCAAATCGGACATGCAACTCAAGCACAAGTCTGGTTACCTGAATATCGCCTAGCCCCAGAGCACACAAACCCTGCTGCTATTGAAGATGTAATTACAGTCTATAAAGCTTTACTTGCTCAAGGACAAGACCCGACGAAACTCGTGATCGCTGGCGACTCTGCTGGCGGTGGCCTGAGTTTAAGTGCTGCAATTGCGATACGAAATGCAGGGTTACCGTTACCAGCGGCATTAGTTTTACTTTCACCTTGGGTTGACTTAAGCCTCTCTGGAAGCACGATGAAAACTCATGCTGCTCAAGATGCGATGCTCTCCGAAGACTGGTTAGCGTGGTGTGCAAAAAACTATTGCGGACAAAAATTGGTAACCGATCCAATCTGTTCCCCACTCTATGCCGACTTAACTGGATTACCACCTGTTTTAATTCATGTCGGTACCGAAGAAGTCTTATTAGACGATGCAAAACGCCTTGCTGAACAAACTGAAAAATACGGTATTCCGACGAACTTGAAGGTTTATGACCGAGTCGGACATGTTTTTCAGTTCCACGCGGGTATACTAAATGAATCTAATGACTCGATTGAGCGCATTGGGCAATTCATTGATAAACATACACAGTCAATATAAAAATATCGCCAGAGAGGAGTCCTCGGCATGACAACAAACAATTATGACTATGATTACCTCATTATTGGTTCAGGCTTTGGTGGTAGTGTTTCTGCCTGCCGTCTAACCGAAAAGGGCTACTCTGTTGCTGTAATGGAAATGGGGCGACGCTGGGAAGCTAAAGATTTTGCTAAAAATAACTGGAATACCCGCCGCTGGATTTGGCGCCCGGGCATGAAACTTTTCGGTTATTTCAACATGCGTTTTTTTCGCCATGTCACCATTATTTGCGGTAATGCTGTAGGCGGTGGCTCAATCACCTATGCCAATACCCTACTTGTTCCACCTGAACATATTTGGGATGAAGGCACGTGGGCAGATGCGGCGGACTGGAAAAATGAAATGCCACAGCACTATGCTGAAGCAGAACGTATGCTTGGGGTAACGGATAATAAAATTTTCGGTCCTGCCGACCACATGCTAAAAAAAATGGGCGATGCAGTTGGTGTTGGGCATACGTTTAAACCGACTCGTGTTGCAACCTTTTTTCCACCCGAAGGTGAACAAGGTGGCAAGACCTACCCAGACCCGTATTTTAACGGCGAAGGTCCAGACCGCGGAACCTGTACCGCATGTGGCGGCTGTATGACGGGTTGTAAACACAATGCCAAAAATACCTTAGATAAAAACTATTTGTACTTTGCCGAAAAAAATGGTGCCAAGGTTTACGAAGAAACCAAAGTGGTTGATGTTAAACCACTCAATGGTAAAGCCGATGGCAGCGATGGCTATGAAGTTACAACTGAATGTTCAAGCTCATGGTTTAACAAACAACGCCGTACTTGGCGAGTTCGTAATGTGATTTTCTCGGCATCTTCTTTGGGTACGCAAGAGATGTTGTTCCGTTTAAAACAGTCTGGTTCACTGCCAAATATCTCTGATGATTTGGGCAATCGGGTTCGTACTAATGCCGAGTCGATTTTAGGTGTTCGTTTTTTTGGTAAAGATGTCGACATGAGTAAAGGTGTTGCCATTGGTTCAAGTATTTACATTGACCATGACACTCACATTGAAGCGACTCGTTACCAAACTGGCTCAGATGCTATGGGCCTCATGTGTACTTACATGGCTAAAGGCAAACCGGGTTGGACACGTATTTTCTTTTGGTTATGGGCCTTAATCTGTCATCCATTTATTTTCCTTCGCATGAGTAACCCTGTCAGTTTTGCACGCCAAACTTTAATTTTCTTGGTGATGCAAACAGCTGATGCCTCAATTAACATGCGCTTGAAACGTAATTGGTTCTGGCCTTTTGGTAAGGTGTTATCGAGCGAAGGTAAAAAGCTACCTGTGTATATTCCGCAGGCCAATGCTTTTACCGAAAAAGTTGCCAAAATGTTTAATGGTCACCCAATGACAACCATTACCGAAATTTTGTTTAACGTGCCTTTTACAGCTCACTGTATGGGTGGTTGCGCAATTGCTTCAAGTCCAGAACGCGGCGTAGTGAATGGACAAAACCGTGTCTTTAACTATAAAAACTTATACGTTGTGGATGGTTCAATGTTAGGTGCAAATTTGGGCGTTAATCCAAGCCTTACCATTACAGCTCTTGCAGAACGCGCAATGTCTTATATTCCGGCTAAACATACTTTGGATGAGCAACAAGATTATAGAGCAGATGCAGAAACCATAGAGATCACCAAAGCTTCTGCTTAAACTAGCAAGTTGTTTTATAAAAAAAGCCTATTTAAAAATAGGCTTTTTTTATTTCGCTTTTTAAATTACATCGCTACGGCTTTAGCACGAGCTGCATGCAATTTTTTATAGCTCTCGATCAAACGTAAATGACGATCAAGTCCTTCTAGTTTCATGCTTGTTGGTGTTAAACCATAGAAACGAACGCTACCATCGACAGAACCTAATACTGCATCCATTCGTGTATCACCAAACATACGGCGGAAGTTAGTCAGATAGTCTTCAAGCTCGAGTTCTTCATCTAACATCACTTCAAGCACCACGTTCATGCACTGATAGAACAAGCCACGCTCAACAGTGTTGGTGTTATATTGCAAATAAGTTTCCACAAGCTCTTTTGCTTCTTCAAACTGTTGTAAAGCAACATAAATCAACAGTTTCAATTCTAAAATAGTGAGCTGTCCCCAAACTGTATTGTCATCAAACTCAATACCAATGAGTGTGGTGATTTCAGTGTAATCATCTAGCTCACATTCTTCTAAGCGCTCAACCAATGCCTCAAGCTGTTCATCATCCAAACGATGTAGATTTAGAATATCTTCACGGAATGAAAGCGCTTTATTGGTATTGTCCCAAATCAAATCTTCAACAAGATAAATTTCAGAATAATCTGGTACTAAAATACGGCAAGCAGTCGCACCTAAGTGCTCGTATACTGCCATATATACTTCTTTGCCCATCTCTTCGAGAATACCGAACAATGTTGCAGCTTCTTCTGCATTCGACTCTTCGCCTTCGCCAGAAAAATCCCATTCAACAAAGTCATAGTCAGATTTAGAGCTAAAGAAGCGCCAAGATACCAAACCGCTTGAGTCAATAAAGTGCTCAACAAAGTTGTTCGGTTCAGTGACTGCATTACTTTGGAAAGTCGGTTGCGGTAAATCATTTAAGCCTTCAAAACTACGACCTTGAAGTAATTCAGTCAGACTACGTTCTAACGCAACTTCAAAACTTGGATGCGCACCGAAAGATGCAAACACCCCACCCGTACGTGGGTTCATTAAAGTCACACACATTACAGGGAACTGACCACCTAATGATGCATCTTTAACTAATACAGGGAAACCTTGCTCTTCTAAGCCTTTAATACCAGCAACAATACTTGGGTATTTTGCTAATACGTCTTCAGGAACATCTGGAAGTGCAATTTCACCTTCTAAAATTTCACGTTTAACAGCGCGTTCAAAAATTTCTGACAAGCATTGAACTTGGGCTTCTTCTAAAGTGTTGCCCGCACTCATACCATTACTTAAGTACAAGTTTTCAATTAAATTTGATGGGAAATAGACAACTTCATCGTCAGACTGGCGCACAAAAGGTAGCGAGCAAATGCCACGCTCTACGTTGCCTGAGTTGGTGTCATATAAATGTGTGCCAAGTAACTCATCATCTGGGTTGTAAATCTCAAGACAGTATTCATCTAAGATTTCTTTAGGTAATTCACCATTTGGACCCGGTTTAAACCATTTTTCATCTGGGTAATGCACAAATTCAGCATTGGCAATTTCTTCACCCCAGAACTGGTCGTTATAGAAGAAGTTACAGTTTAAACGCTCAATAAACTCGCCTAATGCAGACGCCAAAGCACTTTCTTTAGTTGCACCTTTACCATTGGTAAAACACATCGGAGACTGTGCATCACGAATGTGTAATGACCATACATTTGGCACGATATTACGCCAAGATGCGATTTCGATCTTCATGCCCAAATTTGCCAAAATGGCAGACATATTGGCAATGGTTTCTTCTAACGGTAGATCTTTACCTTGAATATAGGTATGGCTTTCTGAAGTTAGACTTGGCAATAACAATGCTTGTGCATCTGCATCGATACTTTCCACTTCTTCAATAATAAATTCGGGACCCGTTTGAATCACTTTTTTAACGGTACAACGGTCAATCGAACGTAAAATCCCTTGGCGATCTTTCTCTGAAATATCGGCTGGTAATTCAATTTGAATTTTAAAGGTTTGTTTGTAGCGGTTTTCAGGATCAACAATATTATTTTGCGATAAACGAATATTATCGGTTGGGATATCTCGAGCGGCACAATACACTTTTACAAAGTACGCTGCACACAATGCTGACGATGCTAAAAAATAGTCAAATGGGCCCGGTGCCGAACCGTCACCCTTATAGCGAATTGGTTGATCGGCAATTACCGTAAAGTCATCGAACTTAGCTTCCTGTCGAAGATTGTCGAGATAATTAACCTTGATTTCCATGCTGGCACCTAAATATTTTTATGTGTCAGCACAGACACATAAAATTCTAAATATTGAAAAATAAGCCGAATCACAGCGAAGAAATTGACTTAAAAAAATGAGAGATTAAAGCCATGTGTTTAATGAGAGACTCAATTGGCTTTAATAAGATTGGCGGTATTATAGAGGGATTTTGTGCAGTTGATAACTAAAGTTAAAACATTGCTGATCACAATGTTTTAACTTGTCTTGAATTTAGTTAAATATTGAACGTTAAAATTTAAAGGTATAGTCAACATTCAAACGCGTTTCATTTGCCGAGTGGAATGTCATATTAGTAGGCATATCGTTGCGGTAGTGAGAAAAACGAGCTCGCATACCTAAGCCTTTTAACTTACCTTCAGGAATTTTATAGCCCAAATCAAATTCCATCGACTCCTCTTTAAAACGTTGGTCGCCATATTGCAATAAATCAATGTCTTCACCTTTTGCATAGCGAGTCATAAAGCGCAGTCCGTTTAATGAAACATCACCTACCCGCGCATTTTTAAAGTCATATTCATAACGAATCGAATAGACTTTTTCGTCTTTATTTGAATAGTCCGAACTCATAAAATCAAGCACGACTGGACTTTCAGTTCCCGACAAAAATGGCAGACCAGTCGAGCCAAACGACCGCATGTAGCCCAAAGAAACAGTATGATTTTGATAGTTCAAACCAAATAAACCACTAATATGTCGGTTATCGACCTCTCCTATTTTTTTACTTCCAGTTTCTTCACTATTAAAAAAACGTACATCACTTAAAAAATTAAGCTGATCATTTAAAGGTTGTTTGCCGTTAAAACCTAAAAACTGTTGCTGATAAATGTCTTTGAGTTCGGCATGATAAGTACGCAAACGGTAATCCTTTAACTGATAGCTTCCACCTAATGTATAAAAAGAATCGGTAGTTGCCGCTTTGTCAAAACGATGGTTGATATTGTCTGTTCCCACATCGGTATAACGAATTGAATCGCGCTGACGCACTTCGTCGACATAAAAGCCTTCAAGTTGAAGATTTGGAATTTCATTTGAAACAAAGCGAATACCGCGATAAGTCTGCGGGAACAAACGCGCTGGCGATGAAAATATGGTTGGTAATTGTGGAACTAAATCCCCCACAAAAAGCTCATTTTTTCTAAATTTAGCCTTTCCTGTAATGCCGATTTTTCCATAATAATCATCACGCGAGTTATCGGTATTCACTGGTAATAATCCACTACGCGCATAGTCATCAGCACGGCTTCCCATCAGGTTAAAACCTGCCATTGCCAATACATCGACACCGAACCCAACTGTCCCTTCGGTATAACCAGACTGTCCTTTAAAAATTAGACCCTGCGCCCAATCTCTGGCTGCTGTATAGGGATATGGGTCTTTTTTATAGTCTCGGTCAAAGTAAAAATTACGAAGTGTCAGCTCAGCTTTACTGTCTTCAATAAACTCTGCATGCACAACTTGACTAAATAATGGGCACAAGCATACCCCCACCCATAATGGTGTCTTTTTCATTTTTTATCTCAACTATTTAATTTTTAATGGATTAAGGTGCTGTTTTAAGAGAGTAGTTTTGCTCTTTTTGACTGCGGTAAAAAGCATTACCTAAACTTAAAATCAGGAAAATAGCCAAAATAAAGACCACACCGTAATAGGCATACAGTGTTGCGGGTGCTATACCTTTATCCAGAAAAATGCCTGCGACCGTTGGCGATAAAATTGCCCCAATTCGTCCAAAACCAATTGCATAGCCCACGCCGCGACTACGAATTTCAGCATCATAAATTGTTGGAGAAATCGAATATAAACCTGCTACACAGCCATTAATGAGGGTGCCAAGTAATAACCCCACCATGAGTGCAACACTGACTTGAGCGGAGACTGCGACAAATAGGAAAACACATGCCGAGGTTAGCCCTAAAAACAAACTTAAGGCATAAAAGATTTTCATACGTGATGCCAATAAACCAATAATGGCTGCCCCGAAAATCCCGCCAATACTAATTAAAATACCGGTACTTACGCCTTGTTGTGCCGACATCCCCATTGAAATAAGAATTTTTGGTGTCCAGCTCATCACGAAGTAAAAGCCAAACATCACTAAAAAGAAGGCAAACCACAAACAAAGTGTTTGAAATCCAAGTTGTCCAGCAAATAACTTGCCCAGTTCACTACCATTTTGCGTGCTGATTTTTTCATAATGCGGCATAACGGGTAATTCGTTTAGCCCCATACGATTTACAGCTGTATTAATTCGTTCTAGTGCCTGTTTTGGTCGTTTCGCGAGTAAGTAATCTAAAGATTCTGGTAATAACCATGCGCTAATGAGTAGCATTGCAATGGTAGTAACCCCGCCCGCTAAAAAGATTGAGCGCCAACCTAAATGCTCAATCAAAGCCAGCGATAGCACTCCACCGAGTGTCGCGCCAATTCCATAACCTGTAGACATTAAGCTCACTGCAAGACTACGCCAACGAGCATTGGCATATTCACTTGCCAACACATTACTGCTGGCAAGAATCCCACCTACCCCAATTCCGGTAATGAACCGAAGTGCTGCCAACATGCCGTGGCTTTGTACTAAAGCACAGCCCAACATGCTAAGACCTGCAATCACAAGACAAATCAAGATGAGTAAACGACGACCGATTTTATCGGCTAAAGGCGCGAGAAAAATGGAACCAGCAGCCATTCCAAAAAGGCCCGAACTGAGCAACAAGCCTATTTGTGCCCCTGAAAGTGACCATTCTGCTGACACGGATGGAGCAGTAAATGCCATTACCATCACGTCAAAACCATCAATAATATTGAGACAAATACAGATCAAAATGACGAACCATTGATAGCGGCTCATATTGTTTTGATTGATCTCACTTAGAACGTCTCTTTCCATTTGTGTATCTCCCTTGGATAAGACATACACACGACATTGCTGATATGAGCGATTGGGTGGTTATGCACATCCGTATCCATAATGACCTAGAGGAATATTTGTTTTTTGAGCATCCTGCTCTTTTTCTATACTGAATATTTGGATCCAAAAAATCAACTAAAATTATAAATGGATTATTAAAAAATATATAAATACATAAATTATATAAGTATAAAATTATTAAAAACATAAAATTAGGATGCTTGAATATTTTTATGGATCCATATTAAAAAATCTATTATGATCGATTCCAGAGCATTTTTTAGCCAAAAAAGCTCAGTTTATTTCTAGGAAATGCAAGATGCATTTATGAAACATCAAAGGATTGTTGTTATGAAACTCAAAAGAGTAAGCCAGCTTACATTGGGACTTTTTTTTGCCAGCCAATTGTTTTACACAACGCAAGCAGCACCTCCAAAAAATCAACAACCACCTAATATCATGATTATTTTGGCCGATGATCTTGGATTTTCAGATATTGGTGCTTATGGTGGCGAAATTAAAACTCCTCATATTGATAGTTTGTTAAAGCAAGGAAAAATGCTTTTTAATTTTCATGCTTCATCAATGTGTTCACCTACTCGTGCACAGCTTATGACAGGTGCCGATAACCACTTGGTAGGTTTAGGTGCGATGTATGAAACTTCAAAACGCCAAGAACAATTAGTTGGAGCCGATAGCCCTCATGCACTCCTCAAAATTGATGGATATTCAGGTCACTTAACGCAAAATGCTTATACACTCGCAGAAATTTTAAAGACTAAAGATTATTACACCTTCATGGTCGGTAAATGGCACTTAGGTTATGCTCCCGAACAAAACCCTAAAGCCCGTGGTTTCGATCAATCTTTTGCCCTGCTCGATGGCTTCGATTTACACTTTAAAGACCAACCTAAAAACTATCCGCGCAATACCCAGTACACTGAAAATGGTCAAAAGGTTACTTTGCCTGACAACTACTACTCAACCGACTTTTTTACACAAAAAGCCTTTGAGTACTTAGATAAAAATAAAGCACAAAAACCATTTTTTGCTTACCTAGCCTATACGGCTCCACACTGGCCATTACAAGCACCTGCTCATTATAGAGACTTATACAAAAGTAAATACGATCAAGGCTACGATGCAATTCGCAAACAACGCTTTGAACGTCAAAAGAAATTAGGATTAATTCCTGCAAATGCAGAATATCCAATCGAGCGCGGCAATCAAGCTTTAGGGACCAAAAGCTGGAATGAACTCACGCCACAAGAGCGCAAATATGAAGCGCGCAAAATGGAAGTTTATGCTGGCATGGTCACTCAGTTAGACGATCGCGTGGGTGATGTCATTCAGTATCTTAAAAAGCATCATTTATATGACAACACTTTGATTGTGTTTATGTCAGATAACGGCGCTGAAGGTGGTGATCACAATTTCCCAATGGGTGATGCCGACAATCGTTATGAAAATATAGGCAACGCCAGCTCATATGTTTATATGGGACCACGCTGGGCCGAAGTGAGTAGCACACCATTTACGCACTGGAAGTCAGCCGCTTCAGAAGGCGGTGTGCGAGTTCCATTTATTGTTAAATCGCCTGTGCAGATTTCTAAACAACGTGGAATGAACAATAACTTTGCGACGGTCAGAGATATATTCCCAACTGTGATGGAGCTAGCTGGTATTCAAAATAATCAAATCTATCCAGCCTCAAGCACCAAAATTAAACCGTCAGGCTTTAGTCTAATCCCTGCTTTTAAAAACAATAATGCCCGCATTCGACCTGTCAATTATTATGACTTCAAAGAATTACATGGCAGCCGCTACGCCAAAAATGATGAATGGAAACTCGTTGAAAACTCACCTTCTAAATTTAAAAGCCACGGCTGGGAACTCTATAACTTAAAAACAGATTTTAATGAACAACATAATGTTTACGCAGAACATTCCGAGATCGTCAAAGTCTTAAACGATAAATATCTAAGATATGCCGATGAAAATGGTGTCGTGGATTTTGAGCAATACAACAAAAAGTAGAGAAAACCAGATGAAACAGATCATGATGCTTTCATCGTTCCTATTACTTTGTGCATGTCAAAAAACCACGCCTCAACTACAACAGACCACCTTACCCGACTTAGGTACTCAAGCTAAATGTTCTTCTTATTCAGGCCTTCCTTCGAGTTGGCCTAAAAATAAAGAAGCCGGTATGGTCAAACTTCCGCAAGGAAAAATTGTTTTAGGCACCACACAAGGTTATGAAGATGAACGCCCATTAAACTTACAGGCAACTTCAGTTCCCGCTTTTTTAATTGATGCAACTGAAGTCACCAATGCTCAATTTCAAGAGTTTGTTAAGCAAACGGGTTATGTCACCGATGCAGAAAAGCAAGGTGGTGCAGCTATGTTTGTACAGCCAGATCATCCAGTTGAAGAACTACAGTGGTGGCGATTTGAAAAAGGTGCCAATTGGAAACACCCATGGGGCCTAAATAACCCTAAACAACCAGCACCTCATGAGCCCGTTCGCATGGTGACATGGAATGATGCCTACGCTTATGCAAACTGGCTAGGTCACGACTTACCGACTGAGCTTGAGTGGGAGTATGCAGCCAAAGGTTTTCAGCAAAACTCCGATATTGGCCCTACTCATGAAGGCCATATTGTAGCCAACTTCTGGCAAGGTGAATTTCCATACAAAAATGTTCAGGAAGATGGTTTTAAGGATATTGCCCCTGTTGGCTGTTTTAGTAAAAACCCGTTTGGGTTATATGACTTGATTGGCAATGTATGGGAATGGACGCAAACACCTTATACAGGTCCAAGAGATCATCATATGGGAGATCCATCGAAGTATCGGCAAAGTCACGAACAGATTTTGCAATACACCATTAAAGGTGGATCTTATTTGTGCGCAACCAATTATTGCGCGCGTTATCGTGCTGCAGCGAGGCATCCACAGGAACTCGACCTTGCAACTAGCCATGTCGGATTTAGAACAGTAAAACGCTTTTAAACGGATTTTAAAATGAAGCATATTTTTATTTATGGGATTTTCTTCTCAGGGACAGCCTTTGCCTGCTGTTTAGTTCATAGTGAAGCAGATGTTAATTTTCAAAATACACTCACACTCAAAACATTCAACTTCGACAGACAATATAAAAATGGTACTAGCCCCGATACTCATAGCTTGAGTCAAGGCTTGATTTATCGTGGTGACTGGTCAACCAAGCTTAATGATGTACAGCTACACCTCAATCCAAGCATTCAATATGCATATCGCCTAAATAATGATCAACACACCAATGATATGGTCATACCCTTTGATTCTAACACCAAGAAACAAGCACAAGACTATGTTAAATATGGCTTAGGTGCTGGAGTTGAATATCAAAACTTTCGCATGAATGTAGGTGAAATTATTCCCGACTCACCACTTACGCCACAAGTGGATACACATCAATTACGAGTGAACTATAAAGGCTTGGAATTAAAATATAAGACACCGCAACAAAATTTCGAGCTGGGTTTGATTAATCGTTATTCGCCAAAAAATGAGGAGGACTACCACAAACTCGCCATATCAAAACATGAATCTGATGGGCTTTACTTTTTCCAGTGGGATGGGAAAACGCCTCAATATCATTGGAAATTTTATAATGGTTACTTAACAGATCTCATCAATCAAAGTTACTTTGCTTTTGATTACCAATGGACAAAACAGCACACCACAAAATTACGTGTGTTTCGCCACGACGACGTCGGCAAATCAAAGCTTGGTGAATATGACAATACATCCATAGGCGCTATGCATTTCATCAAACATGGCAACTTTACAACCGGCATCGGCTATCAAGAAAACTTTGGTAAAGATGGTATCCCCAAACTCGACAACATACCCATCCCTCATATGATGAACTGGACCTTAGGCGCGTTTACCAAAGCAGATGAAAAGTCTTATCATTTCGTTGCTTCCTATGACTTTAAAGATTACATCAAGGGTCTAAAAGTGACCTATAAATATATTTATGGCGACTCTTTTCAAACCATGAATCAAAATGATTTTGAGCAAGAAAGTGATGTGCTGGTTCAATATGATCTCAATGCTTGGATTAAAAATCTTAAGTTTCTTTTCTTAAATATTAACTACGATACCAAACACGGCAAAAGTCTGGATGAACAGCGCATGATGCTTCACTACACCGTTAATTTCTAAATTATCACTCTCCATAATGGCCTCAACCATAGCCATTATGGATCCAAATTAAGATGAATAAAAATTTAACCTCTAAAATTCAAAGTAAACACAAAAGTCTTTAATAGCAATTAAAAATATACAAAACAACCAAATTAAAAGATCAATATTTTTTAAAAAATATACTGCTTATCAATTGACCATTATTTTTATTTATTATAAATTGGATCCAACAAGTGATAAGGAGTCGTCACAATGTTTATTAAAAATGCATGGTATGTAGCCTGCCGCCCAGAAGAAATCCAAGACAAACCACTAGGTCGCACTATTTGTGGTGAAAAAATTGTTTTTTATCGTGGTAAAGAAAACCAAGTTGCAGCCGTTGAAGATTTTTGTCCGCATCGTGGCGCCCCACTCTCACTTGGTTATGTCGAAGATGGCAACCTCGTATGTGGTTATCATGGCTTAGTCATGGGTTGTGATGGAAAAACAGTTTCCATGCCAGCCCAACGTGTAAACGGTTTCCCTTGCAACAAAGCATATGCAGTTATTGAAAAGTTCGGTTTTATTTGGGTATGGCCAGGTGAGAAAGCTTTAGCAGATGAAGCAAAACTGCCAACTTTAGAATGGGCAGATCATCCAGAATGGAGCTATGGCGGAGGTCTGTTTCACATCCAGTGTGACTATCGTTTGATGGTCGATAACCTCATGGATTTAACCCATGAAACCTATGTTCACTCAAGTAGTATTGGGCAAAAAGAGATTGATGAATCATTGCCTGTGACTAAAGTTGACGGCGACCATGTCATTACCGAACGCTATATGGAAAATGTGATCGCACCTCCATTTTGGCAAATGGCCCTTCGTGGTAACCACTTAGCAGATGACGTACCTGTGGATCGTTGGCAACGTTGCCATTTCTTTGCGCCAAGTAATGTTCATATTGAAGTGGGTGTCGCACATGCTGGACATGGCGGTTATCACGCACCGAAAGACAAAAAAGTTTCTTCAATTGTGGTCGACTTTATTACGCCAGAAACTGAAACATCACATTGGTATTTCTGGGGAATGGCACGCAACTTCCAGCCAGATAATGCCGAACTCACCGATCAAATTCGTGAAGGCCAAGGCAAAATCTTTACTGAAGATTTAGAAATGCTTGAGCAACAGCAACAAAATATTTTAAACAACCCACATCGCAAGTTACTGATGCTCAATATCGACGCAGGCGGTGTACAGTCTCGTAAAGTGATTGAGCGACTACTTGCCGAAGAAAATAAAACACCTCCTGAAACGTCCGCACAGAGGTTTCCAAACATTCGGATTATTTAAAGGAGTATGAACATGGACGTTATTATTCAAAAAATTCACCAGCTCACCCCGACTATTCGTGCTTTTGAGTTGGTCGCAGCAAATGGTACGGAACTGCCGAGTTTTGAAGCAGGTGCACATATTGATGTACATCTTAAAAATGGTCTCACCCGTCAATATTCACTTTCAAATTGTTGCAGTGAAAAGCATCGTTATGTGATTGGTGTTTTACATGATGCCGATTCACGCGGTGGCTCACGCTGCATCCACACTGAATATCGTGAAGGCGACCACTTAAAAATTGGTGAACCGCGTAATTTATTTGAAATTCACCCTCAAACCAAACAGGCAGTTTTATTTGCAGGTGGTATTGGTATTACCCCTATTTTGTCGATGGCATATCGACTTAAGTCGGCCAATATTCCTTTTGAATTACATTACTTTGTTCGTAGTCATGAAATGATTGCCTTCTATGGCAACTTAACCGAACATTTTGGTGAACGAGTCCATTTTCACATTCAAGACCAACCAGACACTGAATGTAATATGGCAGAGGTTTTAGGCCAAGTTTCACCAAACAGACACTTATATGTATGTGGACCAACAGGGTTTATGCAGTTTGTCATGAGCTCAGCCGAACAAGCAGATTGGCATAGCGATCAGTTACATCAAGAGCATTTTGTCGCTCAAAAAGCAGATACGTCTAACGATGAAGCTTTTACTATTGAAGTGAAAGGTACGGGCCGTCGAATTAAAGTACTACCAGAGCAAACTGCTACTGAGGCATTAATTGCAAATGGTTTTGATATTCCTGTTTCATGTGAACAAGGCATTTGTGGGACCTGTATTACCCGCGTTGTAGAAGGTACACCTGATCATCGGGATCTATTTATGACCGATGAGGAACATGCTTTGAACGACCAATTTACGCCCTGCTGTTCTCGTGCAAAAACTAAAAATCTTGTGATTGAGCTTTAATTCTTGAGTTCCTTTATTCAAATATAAAGGAACTTATTTCATCTTAAACACTTAAAACATTTCTGAGCGTTTCACCCAAAATCACCACACTACTGTGCTCACGCATTAAAGTTTCAGCACGCCCTGCCTGACGACGTACCAACGCATCGAAAATCGAACAATGCTGTAAATGCGCATAGTGCAAACGGCGATATTCCGACAAAGCTTGGTTCTGGTCGTAGGTAATGGCTTGAGCAGAAGCCATCGGCAATTGATTGTTTTTTGCTAAGGCTTGTATGAGTGCGACGTTTTGTGCGCCCTCAATAATCGTGTCATGAAAGATGACGTTAAAATGGTGATAACGTTCTAGTTCAACATCGCCAAATTCGTCTTTATCATTAAATAGTTTTTCAGTTTCTTGAATGCAATGTTGCAGCGTCTTTTTCTGCTCTTCGCTTAAGCCTTGTTCTGCCAAAGTTTTTGCAGCTAATCCTTCAAGTACACCACGCACTTCAAGCGCATCATGAACAAGTTGTTCTGAAATTTCACGAACCGTGTAACCACGAGTTGGGTTTTTAATGAGGAGGCCTTCTTGCTCGAGCAAGCGAAAGGCAATACGAACAGGCTGCCTTGAAACACCAAGTAACTCGGCAGTCGGAATTTCGGCAATTCTGGCACCGCCTTCAAGTTCCCCTGAAATAATCATTTTTCTTAGTTTAAGTAAAACTTGTTGTCCTGAAGACATTCGCTGCCACACATCACCAAAAACGTCACTTCGATGCTAGCAAGTTCATTTGTAAAATGAAATAAATTTTCTGTGTGAATCAGTGCTTAAGCATTTCTATTAAGTTTAATAAATTAAATTGCAAACTACCTTTCATCACAGGTTTTTAAGATTATTGACCATAATATCGAGATTATTACGGATTAAATAAGCCAAGTTAATATCAATGCCTTCAAGCATTTTTTCTTCAACTTTTAAAACCACTTCATTACATTTATTTAGCTTTTCAACACCGCTTTCAGTCAGGGTAATTAAAATACGGCGGCCATGTGTTGGATCTGGTTTTTTCTCAATCCAGCCATTCACCAGTAAATCTTGCAAAATTTTGTTAGCCGATTGCGGCTTAATAAAAGAACGCTCAGCAAGTTTGGCATTGGATACATTACTTTTTGAAGCTAAAACAGAAAGCGCAGTAAATTGCGGCAAGGTAATCTCAAGCTCTTTTAAATGTTCTGTTAAATGTTTACTAATAATTCGGTCAACACGAGCAATCATGTAACTTAACTTAGGCTCATCTTCTACTTTTTTTTGAACTGAATTCGAACGTACCATAACCTTTCAATCATCATAAGAAAATCTGTAGTGAAAGTATGAGGATCTACCCCATACTTTCGTTAAAACTTAGCGAGCACCTGAGCTTTGTACTAAATGTACAGGCTGTTTAGGTTTTTTGACAAGAAGTAATGCAGAGATCGCTGCAATTAAAATCACTGGAATGCTTGAACCAATTACAATGGTCGAGCTTTGTCCAAGCGAGAGTAAAAAACCAGCCATTAAAGGTCCTGCAAAAGAACCAATACGCCCAATGGCAACTGCTGCACCTACTCCAGTTCCACGCATTTCGGTTGGATAATACATGGCAGCCAAACCATACAACGCCGATTGTCCGCCCACAATGAATAAGCCACAACCCACTGCCGAAAGTGCAAGTAAAGCCACTGTTGGAGAAATTGCTAAACAACAAAGCGAAAATAAAATGCCGAGATAAATCAGCTTAATCACAAAA
The DNA here is from genome assembly GCF_056314305.1 of Acinetobacter sp. DMC2. Classification (NCBI taxonomy): domain Bacteria; kingdom Pseudomonadati; phylum Pseudomonadota; class Gammaproteobacteria; order Moraxellales; family Moraxellaceae; genus Acinetobacter; species Acinetobacter sp. DMC2. The sequence goes on from NZ_JBQUYP010000002.1 coordinate 66,490, forward strand.
CTCATGCGTAATTTATCAAGCAATACACCCATGAGAATTGAACCTAAAATTCCACCCACGTTGTAGCCCATCTGTACATAGTTTGCCTGAAGTTTCGATAAGCCTTGCGCACCCATCAATAACGGCAACCAGTTCAATAAGAAATACAGTACAACGAGCGTACAGAAAAAACTTACCCAAAGCTGAATGGTCGACATACGACGTTCTTTCGCAAATAAAACTTCCAAAAATGGCGTCGTTTTTTGCGCTTGACCTTTACGTTGCAGGTAATCATTTGACTCAGGTAAAAAGCGCATAATCAGCGGAATGAGTAAAATAGGCGCAATCCCACCAATATAGAAAATATGGCGCCACTCTGCATCACCTGCCAACGACATAGCAACGACAGAAGTAAGTAACCCACCAAAAGGAATACCGCTGTACATAATACTCACCGCGGTACCTTTATATTTATCAGGTACAGCTTCAGATGCCAGTGTAATCATCATTGGAAGTGCCCCACCCATTCCTAAACCAGTACAAAAACGAATGAGTAACAGCAAACTAAAGTTAGCAGCATATGCCGTTAGCAAAGACATTATTCCAAAAAGTAAAATACTAAAAATCAGAATTTTCTTACGCCCAACAATATCAGCAAATCTACCGCCTAATATGGCACCTGGTAGTGTTCCTAAAATTGCAGCACTAAACGCCCACGCCATCTGGCCATTGTCCAACATAAACTCAGCCCGCATTCGTGGAGCGGCTACCCCCATTGATTGAAGATCAAAACCTTCAAAAATTGCTATTGCAAAGCATAATAGCAACGTGATTTTTGCCCTTGCGGACTGTCCTAATATCTTTTCCATTGTGTTATCCCTTATTGACTAGTCGTTCCATTTAGCCCTTTGTGTATTATTGTTTAAACACACCAAAAATATCAGTTAAACTTACTAAAAAATCAACATATTTTTACATTAAATTATCAATAAAATTAATTAATATTTAAAATACAATGAATTATAAAATATTTATAAAATTTTATAAAAAAGACTTGAATGTAAGTTTAACTGATATTAAATTAAATCCCAGAACAGCTAAAAATCATTCAAGGAGTATGAAGATGAGTTATGAAAACCGCTGGGAAACAGTAGATGTTAAAGTTGAAGATGGAATTGCATGGGTAACGCTAAACCGCCCAGAAAAGAAAAATGCCATGAGCCCGACACTCAATCGTGAAATGATTGATGTGCTTGAAGCCATAGAACTTGATCAAAATGCACGTGTGCTTGTGTTGACAGGTGCAGGTGATTCTTGGACAGCAGGCATGGACTTGAAGGAATATTTCCGTGAAGTCGACACTCAGCCTGAAATTTATCAAGAACGTATTCGCCGCGACTCATGCCGTTGGCAGTGGCAACTTCTTCGCATGTATTCAAAACCAACGATTGCAATGGTCAACGGCTGGTGCTTTGGAGGCGGTTTCTCACCTTTAGTTGCTTGTGACCTCGCAATTGCAGCAGATGAAGCAACTTTCGGTTTATCTGAAATTAACTGGGGGATCCCACCGGGTAACCTTGTAAGTAAAGCAATGGCAGACACTGTTGGTCACCGTGCCTCTTTGTACTACATCATGACGGGTAAAACCTTTAGTGGTAAAGAAGCCGAAACTATGGGCCTTGTGAATAAAAGCGTACCGCTTGAACAATTAAAAGCAGAAGTGACTGAGCTTGCAAACTGTCTACTTGAGAAAAACCCTGTGGTTCTTCGTACTGCTAAAAATGGATTTAAGCGTTGTCGTGAACTGACTTGGGATCAAAACGAAGACTACTTATATGCCAAACTTGATCAATGTATCCACCGCGATACAGAAAACGGTCGCCAAGAAGGTTTGAAACAATTTTTAGATGAAAAATCAATTAAACCGGGTTTACAGAGCTATAAACGTACTGGTTAACTTTTGATTCTCTAATGGCAATGTAAGGACACAACCCATGCAAAATGTACAGTTACTTATTCACGGTCAATCTTTTGATGCATCAAATCAGGCAACTTTTGAGCGTATTAGTCCCATTGATGGATCAGTGGCAACTCAAGCTGCTGCTGCAACATTGGAAGATGTTGATCGTGCAATCGATTCGGCACAACAAGCTTTCAAAGTATGGTCGAAACTCTCGCCTACCGAACGTCGCTTACGTTTGTTAAAAGCAGCCGATTTAATGGACCAAAAGACCGAGCAATTCATTGAAACTGGAATGCAAGAAACAGGTTCAACTGCGACATGGTATGGGTTTAACGTTCATCTTGCTGCCAACATGTTACGTGAGGCAGCAGCCATGACCACACAAATTGACGGAAGTCTGATTCCGTCAGATGTACCGGGCAATCTTGCCATGGGTGTGCGAGTTCCTTGTGGTGTGATTGTTGGCATTGCGCCTTGGAACGCCCCTGTCATTTTGGCAACACGTGCACTTGCCATGCCTTTGGCTTGTGGTAACACCGTTGTATTAAAAGCATCAGAAGCCTGCCCTGCAACACATCGTCTCATTGGTGAAGTGTTACATGAAGCAGGTCTTGGTGAAGGTGTGGTGAATGTGATTACGCATGCTGCCGAAGATGCACCACAAATCGTTGAGCGTTTAGTGTCTCACCCAGCCGTGAAACGCATTAATTTTACGGGTTCAACCAAAGTCGGAAAAATTATTGCCGAGACTGCGGCTAAATATTTAAAACCTGTTTTACTTGAATTGGGTGGTAAGGCCCCTGTCGTGGTTTTAAATGAAGCTGACATTCATGAAGCCGTAAATGCAGTTGCTTTTGGAGCTTTCTTTAATCAGGGGCAAATCTGTATGTCGACCGAACGTGTTTTGGTTCAAGACAATATTGCCGACCAATTTATTGAAAAACTGATTGAAAAAACCCGCTCTATTCGGGCAGGTAATCCAACCTCAAAAGACAATGTACTCGGTGTTTTAGAAAGTCGACGTGCTGCAAACCGTATTCAGCATTTGCTGGAAGATGCTCAAAACAAAGGTGCTGACTTACCTTTAGGCATTCATATTGAAGACACCACCATGCAACCGACGCTGGTGCTCAATATTAAACCTGACATGCTGCTTTACCGTGAAGAATCATTTGGACCTGTATGCACAGTTCAACGCTTTTCAAGCATTGAAGAAGGCGTAGCACTGGCAAATGACAGCGAGTTCGGCCTTTCTTCGGCAGTGTTTAGTCAAAATATTTCTCAAGCACTGGAAGTGGCTCAACAGATTGATTCGGGTATTTGTCATATTAACGGCGCAACCGTACATGATGAAGCTCAAATGCCATTTGGTGGAACAAAATCGAGTGGTTACGGACGTTTTGGTAGTAAAGTCTCTATTGCCGAATTTACCGAACTACGCTGGATCACTATTCAGACCCAATCACGTCATTACCCGATTTAGTCAGGCTAATGCGGACAACAACATATTAAATAAAAATTGCATGATGCAAAAAATAAAGCGCAGTGATGCGCTTTCCATGGAGTGAAAGAAATGCAAATGAATGCCACTCAATCACAAGACCGCGAACGGTTCGTAAAATTAGGGCAACATGATATTCATTATCACCATAAAGATGACACGCTCTATATCAGCCCAAAAGAGCAATTAAAACCGTATCCACAAAAACTGACAGATCGGTTAATTCATTTTGCACAAACCAAACCAGACCAAATTTTTGCAGCAAAACGCAATGCTCAAGGTGAGTGGGTCAAACTGAGTTATGCAGAAGTTTTACAACGTGCATGGCACATTGCTCAGGCATTACATGAACGTAAGTTAAGCCAAGAAAGACCACTCGTTATTTTAAGTGGTAATGATCTCGAACATTTAACACTGTCTATGGCTGCCATGCTGGCAGGTGTGCCTTTCTCTGCTATTTCACCCGCCTACTCTCTGATTTCTCAAGACTTTGGCAAACTTAAACATGTGTTTGAAGTGCTTACACCTGGTATGGTTTATGCCAACGATGGACAAGCTTTTGCCAAAGCCATTCAGGCATGTATTACATCCGACATTGAAGTGGTCACCAATAAAGGGATTGTGGGCGATCAGATCTGCACATCTTTTCAATCGCTATTAGATACGCCTGTTTCAAATGTTCAAGAGTTTTATCAAACCCTAGATGAAAACCAGATTGCTAAATTCTTATTTACATCAGGTTCAACCAAATTGCCTAAAGCTGTACCGACCACGCATTTAATGTTGTGTGTTAATCAGCAAATGTTATTGCAGACTTTCCCTGAGTTTGAAGAAACACCACCTGTCCTACTCGACTGGCTATCTTGGCACCACACATTTGGTGGCAGTCACAATGTCGGCATCGCGCTTTATAACGGCGGTACCATTTACATTGATGACGGCAAACCCGTTGCAGGAAAATTTGATGAAACCATTCGTAATCTGAAAGAAATTTCTCCAACCGTTTATTTAAATGTGCCAAAAGGTTGGGAAGAGCTCACCAAGGCTTTAGAAAAAGATGAAGAATTAAGAGACCGCTTTTTTGCCAAAGTTAAAATTTTATTCTTTGCAGGTGCAGCGCTTTCAGAAGCGGGCTGGAATAGACTCGATAAAATTGCTCAGCAACATTGCGGAGAAAAAATTCGCATTATGAGCGGATTGGGCATGACTGAAACTGCTCCCTCTTGCGCTTTTACCACTGGCCCACGTGTGATGGCTGGCTTTATTGGATACCCTGCTCCGGGATGCGAAATCAAGTTGGTTCCATGTGGTGACAAACTTGAGTTTTGCGTTCGTGGCAAACACGTCATGAAAGGCTATTGGCGCTTAAAGGCAGACCAACAAAGCACTGTGTTTGATGATGAGGGCTTTTTCCATACGGGCGATGCTGTTCGTTTAGTCGATGTGAATGATCCGACCAAAGGCTTGATGTACGACGGACGAATTGCAGAAGACTTTAAACTCAATACAGGTACTTTTGTGAATGTGGGCACACTACGCAACAAAGTACTCATTCAAGGTAATTTACTGGTTCAAGATGTCTGCATTACAGGTTCAAACCTAAATGCGGTTGGCTTTTTGATTTTTCCAAAACTAGATGCTTGTGCTCAACAAGCTGGTCTTAAGCTGGGCGAACATTCTCCAGCAGAGATACTACAGCATCCTAAAGTCCAGCAATGGTTCCGCCAATTTTTAACGACCTTTAATAAAGATGCGACCGGTAGCTCAAATACAGTCTCAATGCTTTATTTAATGACCGAGCCACCTCAACTTGATGCAGGTGAAGTGACCGATAAAGGCAACCTCAATCAAGGCAATATTACCAAGCGTCGTGCCGCTTTAATTGATGAGCTTTATCAAAAGCAGAATGATAACCCGCTGATTATTCGGGTACCCACCTTAAAGCAATAAGCAATTGAAATAAAAAAGGAAGCTCAAACTTCGGTTTGGGCCTTAGTCTCACTTTTGCCTAAAAAAGGTTCAACATGCCACACGATACAGAATTTGAACTATTTCGAGATAGCTACCGCAGGTTCTTAAAAGAACAGGTTGCTCCGTATTATGAACAGTGGGAACACGATGGCCTGATTCCGCGTGATCTGTGGCTTCGTCTTGGGGAAAATGGCTTTTTGTGCGTCGATGTACCCGAAGAATATGGTGGCTACGGTGCTCCTGTGCACTACTCACTCATGTTGGTTCAAGAAACGGCTCAAGCTGGCTTTGCATCTTTGGCGGTTGCCATTGGTGGGCAAAATGAGCTGATCTCTCCTTATCTGCAAAATATTGGAACTGAAGAGCAAAAACGTTATTGGCTACCGAAAATGGTGACAGGTGAAGTCGTCACTGCAATTGCTATGACAGAGGCCAATGCTGGTTCAGACTTACAAGCCATACGCACTCAAGCCATTTTAGAAAATGACCACTATCGTGTGAATGGTTCAAAAACGTTTATTTCAAATGGTTTGCATGCCGACCTGATCGTTTTAGTGGCGAAAACTGATCCGCAAGCTAAAGCAAAAGGTATTTCAATTTTTTTAGTTGATGCTGCTTTAGACGGCGTTAAAAAAGGCCGTTCATTACAAAAAATCGGACTGCATGCCCAAGATACAGCTGAACTGTTTTTTGATGATGTCTGTGTGCCTGCAACTCAGCGTTTAGGTGAAGAAGGACAAGGCTTTGCTTATTTAATGCAAGAGTTACCTCGTGAACGTTTGAGCATTTCAATGATGGCGTTGGGGTCAATTTTAGGCGCCATTGAAATTACTAAAGACTATGTTTTGGAACGTAAAGCTTTCGGACAACCTTTAAGCCAAATGCAAAACACGCGCTTTGTGCTCGCAAACGCGCAAATCAAAGCAAAAGCCGCACAAGCCTTTGTAGACCAATGTGCGGCGCTTTATCAACAATACCACTTAAGCGTCACTCAAGTTGCCGCACTGAAGTGCTTTATTACCGATGTTCAATGTGAAGTGATTGATCAATTACTTCAGCTTTTCGGCGGCTATGGCTATATGCAGGAATACCCAATTTCACGCTTTTTTGTGGATGCACGGGTACAAAAAATTTATGGGGGAACCAATGAAATTATGAAAGAAATCGTAGCCCGAGAACTGCTCGGAAAATAATTCGATTTAAAAACCAAACAAGGCTGACACAACAACTAAACCTTATTGAAAACAAAAAAATGTTATTTCAGGAAGAAATGCTATGTCGAAATTATGGATGTACTCTACCCTCATGCTCTCTGGTTCAGTGTGGGCTGGCAATTTTATTGACAACAGCTCAGTAGAACTCACCACGCGAAATTTCTATTTTGACCGCGACTACCAAGAGCAATCCGCTTACCCTGCTGCCAAGGACTGGACACAAGGGTTTATTCTTAAAGCCAATTCAGGCTATACCGAAGGGACTGTCGGTTTTGGGCTGGATGTGCTTGCTACGGCAGGTTTTAAACTCGATGCCGATGCAGAGCATGGAGGTACAGGAAACTTACCTAGAGACACTCGCACCAATGAACCTACTGACTCTTATGGCGAAATTGGGGTCACAGCAAAAGCGAAAATGAGCCAGACTGAGCTACGTATTGGTACGCTAATGCCGATGAACCCGGTTTTAGTGGCTTCCCCTGCTCGTTTGCTTCCTCAAACCTATCGAGGCATTTCACTGACCAGTAAAGATATTAAAGATTTCGACTTACAAGCGGCCTACCTCGATAAAGTGAATCATCGTGATTCGACCAACTATGAAAAAATAAAAATTTCAGGGGTGAATGGACGATTTAAAAGTGCCGAAACTGATGGTCTTTATTATTTAGGTGGACACTATCAGCTTGATCCAACAATCAAACTCACCGCTTTTTATATGGATGTTGATGATCTTTATAACCAGACCATGATCGGTGCCCTACATCAACATAAAATTAATGACACCACTAATTTTAGCTCACAATTACGTTATTACCGTAGCCGAGATGATGGACAAGCAAAAGCAGGTTTAGTCGATAATGACCTTTATCATGCGCATTTCGAACTTAAACATCAAAACCATAAATTTATTTTTGGCACCTTCCAACACCACGGTGACACCGCATTTCCATATTTAACTGGAGGTGAAACGGGTCTACTCATTGATACATGGCCAGGCGAGTTTTTAAATCCAAAAGAAAAAGCCTATAGCTTCCGTTATGAATATGACTTTAAAAATTATGTGCCAGGTTTACGCTTCATGACTCGTTACACCACAGGTCACAATATTTATGCACCCAACTTAGGTGGGACTAATCTAAAAGAACGCGAAACAGACTTTGATTTAGGCTACACCGTTCAAAGTGGCTGGTTAAAAAATTTGGGGCTACGTGCGCGCTATGCCATTTATGACAACAACATGCTCTCTACAGCGAACATCAAGCCTGTAAACGAAACTCGTATCAACATCGACTACACATGGAAATTTAAATAATTCAAAACAAGAGGTTCTGTCACATATAGAACCTCTTTTTATTTCGGGAAATTCATCATGAAGAAAGTTGTAGCTCTACTCTGTGGAATGAGTCTGATTGCCCTGACTCATGCCGAAACGCAATATAATCCACCACCCATTCAGCTTGAGCCTTTAGCAAAATTTAGTGTTGATCTAAATGCGCCTGTTTGGGAATTAGGCACCACCAGTGAGGCAGGTAAACGCCGAATTATTCCCATTACCGGTGGGACATTTGAAGGCAAATCACTTAAAGGCCGTATTTTAAATAATGGCGCAGATTGGCAAATTGTCGACAGTAAAGGACTGGCCATTATTGATACGCGATATCTGTTAGAAACCGATGACGGTGCACTCATTTATCTTCAAACCAAAGGTTACCGACATGGCTCGGCAGAAACACTAAAACAGCTTGCTCAAGGCAAAGATGTCGACCCGAAAAATTACTATTTCAAAATTACCATGCAGTTTGAAACCAGCTCACCTAAATACTCATGGCTTAACCAGACCGTTGCGGTAGGTAGTGCAATGCGTTTGGGCAAAGCGGTTATTTATGATGCCTATAGCCTGAAATAATAATTTTTATAACACCAACAAAAAGGATGGACCCTTAACTATGGATCAAAAAATTTTAGAACACTTACCCCCCATTCATCACCATTTGGGTGGACACAATATTCATTGGAATGAAAAAAACACTGAACTCACCATCCACTACACAGCGCTAGAAAGCTTTACCAATCCACGCGGCACCGTTGAAGGCGGCATGATCTGCGCCATGCTTGATGACGTGATGGGGCTTTTTGCATTTCTTGCCAATGACCATAAACCCGCCACCACCATCAACTTAACAATGGATTTTTTAAGACCCTGTGCTGTGGGTGAAGTCATTACAAAATGCCGATTCATTAAACAAGGCAAAACCGTACTGAATCTCGAAAGTGAAGCTTGGCAAAACAACAAAATGATTGCACGAAGCACAGCTAATTTTCTGGTTTTAGATTAATTGCAAACATTCATTCAATAAGGATATGAATAAATGAATTACACCAACAATAAACGAATTTTGACCCACTCCGCTTTAGTACTTGCCATGCTTGGTTCTTTGGCAGGCTGTGGAAGTGATAATGATGACATAACGGTTCCATCAACAACAAAACCACCGCAGCTGTCTCCTGCTGTAGGTGCAAAACTAACTGGAAGCTGTTCAGACTTACTCGGATTTCAATACAACAATACAGTTATTAGCTCAGCTACCCTTCAAGAAGCAGGCACATTGACTGTCGCCAACAAACCGATTGGCGCTCATTGTTTGGTCAAAGGCTATATGGATCAACGGGCAAGCCCTGTCGATGGACAAACCTATCAAATTGGTTTTGAAATGCGCTTACCAATAGACTGGAATGGCCGTTTTCTCTATCAAGGCAATGGCGGAACCGATGGTAACTTAGTGCCTGCAACGGGTCAGGTCGGCAGCGGCGGTCCACTCACCAATGCCCTCCATGATGGTTTTGCTGTCATTTCTTCCGATGCAGGACATAATGCTTCACAAAATCCAATGTTTGGTTTAGACCCTCAAGCCAGAATCAACTACGGCTATGGCGCAATTACCAAACTCACGCCTATGGCAAAAGACCTAATTAAAGCCGCATATGGCAAATTACCAGATCGCTCCTATGCAGGTGGCACATCGAACGGTGGCCGTCATGCCATGATTGCTGCAACCCGTTTGGGCAACCAATATGATGGAATTTTGGCAAGCACACCGGGTTTTCACTTACCTCGTGCAGCAGCGGCGCAACTCTACACAGCTCAGCAGCTCCGTCGTGTCGCAACAGATGAAAATGACCTAAGTACCGCTCTTACTCTTTCGGAACGCAAAGTATTAGCAAAAGCGATTTTAGATCGATGCGATGCTCTAGACGGTGTTGCAGATGGCTTGGTTCAAGATGTCGAGGCTTGCCGTACAGCTTTTGATATTCACAAAGATGTACCCGTTTGCTCAAGCACAAGAGATGGTACTTGTTTAAGCACCGAACAAATTGATGTATTAGCCAACATTTACCGCGGCCCTGTAAATTCGGCTGGACAAGCGCTCTATGCAACCCAGCCTTTCGACCCTGGTTTAGTCGGCAGTAACTGGGCAAGCTGGAAATTCGAATCTTCGGTGGGAACAGCACGTGACCCCGTTGCAGTCGGCATTCTTTTTCAGGTTCCACCAGACCCAACTGTGACTCAAAACTCTAGACAATTTGCCTTTAATTTTAACTTCGATACCGACTATCCAAAACTCTCGGCAACCAATGATGTTTATACTGAAAGTTCGATGTCTTTCATGATGCCACCTGATGAACTTAATCTAGATAAACTCCGTAATCATGGTGGAAAAATGATTGTGGTACAAGGCACAGCAGACGGCGTTTTCTCTGTAGATGACACCCAAAATTGGTACGATCAACTACTCCAACACTATAAAAATGATGCAAAAGGTATTACGCCTGAATTTGCACGTTTCTTTAGAGTTCCGGGCATGAACCATACCCGTGATGGGATTGCGACCGATCAATTTGATGCATTGACTGCTTTAGTTAACTGGGTTGAATATGGCCAAGCACCTGACAAAATCATTGCAACCGCTCGCGGTGCAGGTAATCCAAGTGGTCAAGTAAATACTGAACTTCCGCAAGACTGGGCACCAGACCGCACCCGTCCACTTTGTCCTTACCCACTGATTGCCCGTTACAATGGTCAAGGTGATAGCGAAAAAGCTGAAAACTTTAGCTGTAAATAACACCCTATAAAATTAAAAGAGAGCTGACCTAGACTCTCTTTTTTTATTCTAATAAGTATTACTATTGAATCATTATCAAATGATATTTCATCCAATGCCTGCATCACTGCTAAGATAACACCGAAAACCAAAAACTCATTTCGATATGCAAAATCAGACTGCTTCAAACCTCCCCTCAACTCAACTTGGAAAAGCACTGCTTTGTCTTATGACATCGGCATTATTATTTTCCATTATGGGAGTGTGCATTCGTTTTGCTTCACAAACGGTAGACAATGCGACTGTCGTGTTTTTTAGAAATGCAGTAGGTTTATTTATTTTTATTCCGATGCTGTTTAAGCAGGGTTTAGACTTCGTTAAAACAGATAAACTCTGGATGCATACGTGGCGGAGCCTAGTTGGGCTTGCCGCAATGTATGGTTTTTTCTATGCCATTGCGAACTTAAAGCTATCAAATGCTATGGTTTTTAGTTATTCATCTCCTATTTTTATTCCGCTGATTGCATGGCTTTTCTTAAAAGAAAAAATCACCAAATCAATGATTTTTGCCGCAGTTATTGGGCTCATTGGAGTTTTGTTTGTCGCTAAACCCGACCAAGGTTTATTTAACGCATTATCTTTTATTGGCTTAGGTGCATGCTTTTTATCCGCAATGGCTTTTGTCACCGTAAGAGCTCTAACCAGTACAGAGCCGCCTGAGCGTATCGTTTTTTATTTCTGTATTTTTGGTAGTTTGATTTCATCTATTCCAATGTTTTGGCATTGGCGCATTTTCACTTGGCACGAATTAAGCCTACTCATTGCCGCAGGACTTTTAGCTAATATTAGTCAACTATTTATGTCTTATGCTTATAGCTTAGCGCCAGCAGGACAAATTGGCCCAATGAATTACATTGCCATTATTTTTGCAGGAATTTGGGGATTTGTTTTTTGGCATGAATTACCGGATCTATTCAGCATTATCGGCATATTTATTATTTTATTTGCGATTTTACTCTGTAATCCATTTTTGCAGAAAAAGTTACTCTCTCGCTTTAAGTAGCAGCCAAACTTGATTTTAATTCTGGTACTGTATTCGATACTCATTTGGTGAAATGCCTGTCCAGTGACGATAGGCTTTTCTAAAATTAGAGGTATCTGAAAAGCCAATTCTCTCAGCAATTTCATCTACGGTTAAAGTTGTTTCTCGCAAATATTCATCGGCAAGACGGCGCCGAGTTTCATCTAATAATTCTTGATAAGTCAGACTAAAACCTGCCAAGCGCCGATGTAAGGTACGCTTTGACATATGTAAGCGTTCAGCCATTTCTTGGGCCGATGGGAAAAGCCCTGTTCCATCCAATAATATTAAACGGATTGTTTTCACCAACTCAGGCTCTTCAAGTTCAGCAGCACCTAGCATCCGCTCACAAAACGACTTACACATATCCGCGGTAATCGGGTTGGCATTTGGGCAAGGCACATCGAGCCACTTTAAATCAAAGTGCCATTGCATCACCCCAGCATTAAACTGAACGGGGCAATGAAACACTTTTTCATATTCTTCTGCATAGTCAGGCGCTGGATAGGGCAACAAAAGCTTCTTGGCTTGAAATGGTCCTTCAAGCACACGTTCAATTAAGGCTTGCATGGAGCTAAACCAAAACTCGCACACCAAAGGCAGAAGCTTACCAAGAGCAATAATGTCCTGCCCTTCAAAAATCGCAACATCATCTCGAATATAAAAAGATTTCTTTAAAATAGGCCCTGCAAGCTTAATGTGTCGAATGCCCAGCTCTACTGCTTGTCTAAAATTACGCGAAGAATATAGTGCGTAGCCATACACCCCAAAATCTGACAGCCGCTGCTTTTGCCCTGCACGCAGACCAATTAAGGGATCGTGAGATAGTTTTTGAATATTGTGAAATAGCTGAATTTTTTGAAACTGAGAAATATATAAAGAGGATTGGTTCAACGCATCAGGCGAAATATTTGTGCCAGATAAAACATCTGATATTGAATGGCCTTGCAAACCCATTTCATCAAACAAACTGGTTAAACCCAGCAAATATGTATTGGCACCTAAGGGTGTATTATCATAATTTCCTTCGATAACACTATTTGCATTTTTATAAAGATTATTAGGCATTTAACTCACACCATCCCTAGAGTGACGTGCATAATGGCACTAAACTACCTCTTGTTGTCTCAATTTAACATCGACCATACGACGCTTCAAGCATAAAGTATGATAAGCAAAAGTATGGAAGGAACAATAATGGAACACTCCACTTTAAAAGAATATAGCGGCTCTGCCACTGAACATATGGAACTTATTTTTTCCAAACAACGTGCCAATTTTGAGGCAGATCCATACCCAACTCTTGAAGCACGCCGCACAAAACTGCATCAACTCAAAAAACAAATTATTCGTTATCAAGATGCTTTGGCTGCCGCGATTAATTCCGATTTTAGTTCAAGATCACTTGATGAATCTAAACTATTAGATTTGCTTGGCTCAGTGCTAGAGGCTGATCATGCAATTCATCATTTACGCCGCTGGATGCGCCCGAGTAAACGCCGTACCGAGCTTTTATTTTTATCGAACCGTTTAAGTGTGCAATACCAACCCAAAGGTGTGGTTGGTGTCATTGTTCCTTGGAACTTTCCCGTTTATTTAGCACTTGGCCCGCTCATTGCCGCATTAGCTGCGGGTAACCGAGTCATGATTAAGCTGCCTGAAATTACGCCGAATACCAATGCAATGCTACGACGCATGCTTGCCGAGGTCTTTAACGAAGATGAAGTAGCCGTGTTTGGTGAAGAAATTACAGACCCAGCAAGATTTACATCATTACCCTTTAACCATATTGTTTTTACAGGCTCTCCTGCGATTGGCAAAGTCGTTATGCGAGCATCGGCTGAAAATCTAACACCTGTTACACTCGAATTAGGCGGTAAATCACCAGCCATTGTAAGCCGCAACTACCCACTTGCCGATGCGGCAAAACGCATTACCCATGGTAAAGCAACAAATAGTGGGCAAATCTGTGTAGCGCCTGACTATGCGTTGGTTCCTAAAGAAAGTATTGATGAATTTGTGGATGCTGCAAAATCAAGCTTTATAAAAATGTTTGGTCAAAACATTACAAATAATGAGAATTACACATCGATTGTAAATGACCGTCATTTAAAACGTATTCAAGATATCTTGACCGATGCGCAAGAAAAAGGTGCCCGTATTATTCCTTGCGACACGTATAGCTTTGACCAACAAGGTCGCAGAATGCCTGTACAGATTGTGCTGAATTGCACGCCAGATATGCGCATTATGAAAGAAGAACTCTTTGGCCCTATTTTACCAGTGGTAGCTTACGATTCTTTAGATGATGCGATTACTTATGTGAAATCGGACGAAAGACCTTTAGCGCTTTATTGCTTTACGCATAGCTCAGTAGAACGCGACCGGATTTTACGTGAAACTCACTCGGGTGGTGTGACCATTAATGATTGGGGCTGGCATGTAGTTAACCATGATGCTCCTTTTGGGGGTATCGGAAACTCAGGCATGGGGTCATATCATGGTGAAGAAGGTTTCCGCGAACTTTCTCATGCAAAAACTGTATTTATTCGCCATAGGTTCTTCCCAACTCAGCTTTTCCACCCTCCTTATGGAACATTCCTTCAAAAATTAGCGATTCGCTTTTTCTTGAAAAAAGGCGATCCGAATATTAAATAAGGATTATAAAGAAAGCCTCGTAATGAGGCTTTCTTTATAATCTAAATTAATAAAATTTCTTATAAAGTTACTGTAATTTATTTAAATATAATCAACCTTTTGTGCTTTCAAAATATCAAGTTGCATCATTTTTTTCTTTTTATATTTATAGGCAATAAATAAACCAATAAACCAAATTGGTGAGCATTCAAGCGCAATTAAAGTATCATGGTCTAAAGCTAAAATTACGATAGTAAACACTAAAAACAACATAGTCATCCATGCCATAAATAAACCACCTGGCATTTTATATTTTGACTGGATATGTAGTTCAGGGCTTTTCTTACGATAATAAATATACGAAAGCACAATCAACATAAATGTAAAAATACATAAAATTGAAGTGAGCGCTGAGATAATCGTAAATGCGGTCATGACATTTGGAACAATAAATAAAATAGATGTTCCAACCGTTACGCACGCCATTGAAAATACTAAGCCTCTAATAGGAACTTTTCTTTTTGACAGTTTACTAAAGCTTTTAGGTGCATCGTTGTCTAAAGCCAAACCGTATAACATCCGGCTAGTCGCAAAGATTCCACTGTTTGCAGAAGATAAAGCCGAAGTCGCAACAACAAAATTGATTAAACCTGCTGCAATTGGTAATCCAACTAAAGTAAACATTTCTACAAACGGACTTTTTTCTGGTGAAACCTTAGCCCAAGATGTGACCGCAATAATACAAACCAATGCGCCTACGTAGAATAACAAAATGCGTAAAGGAATAGAGTTAATCGCTTTTGGAAGTGATTTATGCGGATCTTTGGTTTCAGCAGCAGTTGTACCAACAAGTTCAATACCCACAAACGCAAATATGGCAATTTGGAAGCCTGCCAAGAAACCTGTTACACCATAAGGAAACATCGATTCTGTTTCAAACAAATGGCTCATTGAAGCCTTAACACCATTTGGTGAAGTAAACCCAGTACCAATTAAATAAATACCAGCCAGAATAAATAGAATAATTGCAGTAATTTTGATGAGTGAGAACCAAAACTCAAGTTCACCGAACAATCGAACGGCCACAAAGTTAAGTATGGTTAAGATGGCCAATGATGTAAATGCCGGAATCCAGACGGGTAAATCGGGATACCAAAACTGCATGTACCCTCCGATTACAATTACATCGGCAATCGCAGTAATAATCCAGTTACACCAGTAGGACCAACCAAGGAAAAATCCCGCCCATGGACCAAGATAAGCCGTTGCAAAATCGGCGAAGGTTTTAAAATTAGTGTTCGCAAGCAACAATTCACCCATTGCCCGCATCACGAAGAAAAAGAAGAAACCAATAATTAAATAGGTTAAAACAATTGAAGTACCCGAAACACTTAATGTTTTCCCGGAACCCATAAATAATCCAGTACCAATTGCACCACCGATTGCGATCATCTGAATATGACGATTTGTCAATGAGCGCTGCAATTTCTCTTCTTCTTGATCAGTCATATGTTGACTACCAAGAAGATCTCCTTCCAGGAACTGCTTTCCTTTATTCTTACTCATGTAATATTTACTCCAATTTATAGCAACCGTCGTAAATGCTTTAATAATAAATAAATTATATGATTATTAATTTAATCCATTAAACCATTCTAAAAATATTATTAAATCATTTAAGACCTTATAAATTCCTTTTTAAAAGCTATCACCTATAACAATAAAAATTATTCATCATTCCTTTCCTTCATTATTATATTAGCCCGCTCTTCCCTATATATTTTCAATAAATACTTAAAACATATAAATTAATTAAATATTTTACTTACTTACCCTTTATATATAGAAAAACAGGCTAATTAATCTCAGCTCAGCGAGCAAGATTGTATTTATCCATATACTCATCTTGCGCTAGCGATAATATATTATTCCTTCCTAAATTTGGTGAAATGTGTAGTATTACTGATTAATTAACAGCCATTCGAAAATGATTAGTTTCTTTGAGCTTCTTTGCCACTTCTGGACTCGCAACCTGTTTAACTTGAACACTTAGCACACGAACTAAAGCACCATTTTCGACATTCAATTGTTTTGCCTGTTCTTTTGTTAACTGCAATATGTTCTGATGAGGCTGGCTATACACCAGAATGGCCCGATAATTTTCATAATCATCATTAGCCACAATGTAAGACTCATCCCCTACAGCGATATTTTGAGGCTGTTCAATTTGAACCGTTACAGACTGACTTTCTTTAATTGCCCGTAAATTTTCGATATCTGCTTGCAGCGTTGCGCCCCCATCAAAAATATCGATATAGCCTTTATAGCGTAGTCCCTCTTCAAGCAGCAGGTTGTAGGCTGGTCGAGTATTCGGATGCACAATGCCAATTGCGGCTTTAGCATCGTCAGGTAACATATCGACATAGAGTGGATGTCTTGGCATCAGCTCAGCAATAAAAGCCTTTTGCCCCACTCCACTTAAATAATCGGCCTTGGTAAATTCGATATTAAAAAACTTATGACCTACCGCATTCCAAAATGGTGACTGCCCATTGGCGTCAGAATATCCGCGCATTTCGGCAACAATTGTTTCTTCAAAATATTGACGGAATGCTGAGAGAAATAAGAAACGGACTTTAGATAAAAATTTGCCATTTTTATTTAAGCGATAGTCAGGATCTAAAAATAAAGTACAAAGCTCACTACAGTTGGTATGGTCATTACTCAAATACAAAGTCGGTAAAGCGTTATAAACACTTAACGGTTCTGACGCATGCACTTGTGTCCCAACATGGAAGTTATACCAAGGCTCTCTTAACCCAAGTGCCACTTCAATACCGCAAACGCCGACAACTTTGTTGAGTTCAGTATCTTCTAAAACAAATAAGTAAACCTGATCTGCCTTTGGAAGTTCGCCTGCGACTGTTTTACATGCCCGTTCAATACGAGCAGCAAGCTTTTCCATATTTGGCTGCAAAGATGTCAAACCAAAACCCGCTTTTTGCGCCAACAGGTAAAGGTCATTAACATCTTTAGGTTCGATGTAGCGAATAATCATCATGCTGCTTGTTCATCCTTTTGAATTTCTACAAAGCGAGCAAGCGCGCGTTCAAAGCGTTTTAGACCTTCATCAATATCAGCAAATGGAATAATTAAAGATGGCGTAAAACGGATAACATTTGGACCAGCAATCAAACTCAATAAACCTTCTTCGCCCGCAAGATTATTAATATCTTTTGCTTTACCAGCAAATTCGGCTTTTAAAGCACAGCCAATCAGCAAGCCTTCACCACGAATCATTTCAAAAATTTCATATTTTTCATTTAATTGATTTAAAGCGTTTTTATAGTAATCATGACGCTCTTTAACGCCGTTAAGCACTTCAGGCGTATTAATAAACTCAAATACTGCACCAGCAACCGCACTTGCTAACGGGTTACCGCCATAAGTCGTACCATGTGTACCCACTGAAAAATGCGAAGCAAATTTATCTGTTGTTAGCATTGCACCAACAGGGAAGCCACCGCCTAATGCTTTTGCTGTCGTTAATACATCTGGAATAACACCAGAGTTCATGTAGGCATAAAGTGCACCTGTACGGCCAACACCAGTTTGCACTTCATCAAAAATAAGTAAGGCACCAAACTCATCACACAGTGCACGTAAACCTTTTAAAAATTCGATGTCAGCTGGAATAACGCCGCCTTCACCTTGGATCGGTTCAACAATGACTGCACATGTTTGCTCATTGATCACTGCTTTGGCAGCTTCTAAATCATTAAAGGCAACGTGGTTAATTCCATTTGGAAGTGGTACAAAGTCTTGTGAATATTTAGGTTGACCACCGGCTGAAACGGTAAATAAAGTACGGCCATGGAAAGCATTATTAAATGCCACAATGCCACTTTTGCCAGCAACGCCGCTGTCTAAACCAACTTTACGAGCCAGTTTTAAAGCAGCTTCGTTCGCTTCAGCACCTGAGTTACAGAAGAAAACCTTGTCTGCAAATGTATTTTCGGTAAGTTGTTTTGCAAGGCGTAGAACAGGTTCATTTGTATAACCGTTACCTACATGCCAAAGTTTTGTTGCTTGTTCTGTTAAAGCATTTACTGCCACTGGATGCGCATGACCTAATGCGTTTACTGCAATCCCGCCTGCAAAATCAATATATTCTTTATTTTCTTGATCCCAAATACGTGAACCTTCACCACGTACCGGAATGAAATTTGCTGGTGCAAAAACTGGAACCATCCACTCGTTAAAGTCATTACGAGAAACTGCAAAATTATTCATTTTATCTAGTCCATTAAATTAAAATTATGAGGGTTAGCTGATGACCCTATTATTCAAAATCAAATTGATTCACAAAATTTGTAATTCAGTCAAAAATGAATTATTTTTTACCAATTTGATAATTGACAATTACAATATGGATAACATTGATCAAATTATTTTAGGTTTACTTAAAGATAACGCACGGATGTCTGTTACCGAGTTAGCTGAAAAAGTTCATGTTTCAAGAGTAACGGTAAAAAAGAGAATCGAATATTTGGAGTCTTCGGGCATCATTACTGGATATACAGTACGGTTTAAACCCAATGCAGAACGCAACATTATTCGTGCATGGATGAGCATTATGGTTGAAGGGACCAAAGCGCAGTCTGTGATTAAAGAATTACGCCTCGAAAGTGCCGTGGAATGTCTGCATAAAACCAATGGCAAATGGGACATTCTGGTCGAGCTACGCTCTGATACTTTAGAAAACTTCGACAAAGTTTTAGAAAGAATCAGGAATATTTCAGGTATTTACAACAGTGAAACCAGTATTCTGCTTGCGAGTCATAAGACCTGAGATTAATGATTTTCTTATTTTTTCAAGCTAATAATCTACGAACATATTCAATATATTATTCTACAGAATAGGATATCTCTTTCTGTAGAATATATTGAAAGACTATCCATGATCAGTTTGAGATTTTCATTTCAAGAACAAACTCATGCTTTCTATTTTCACCAGTCGAATGATCAATTGCTTTCATATCCTCTATATAATAGATAATCTCTACCCTCTTCCCTACCATAAAGAGATTTATATCGGATTCATTATTTAAAAAAATACCTTGCTTCACAATTTTGCCAATATCTTTTAATTCAATATCCATAGTGTCTGGTATGTTACCATTATCCATATCAGTTGTATAAATACGCTGAATTATTCCTGATATTTCTTTACGTGGAATTGTCCCAGACTCTAAATTATTTAACCACTCAAACGAACCATATAGCCCATATGTGCCTTTCAATCCATGCATTGGTCTTAATTCATTTAAAGTTAAAGCCTGAACTGTTTTTATATAATTAGGATCTTTTCTTATTTTATCTCTAACATGATATACCAAATACATAGTTTCCATATATTATTCTCATTTAAAATGATATTTTTTCTTTCAATAAATTATTAATAAAATAAATCCATAAACATACTTAGTCTAACCAAGTATTAATAACAACTTACTCAATTATTAATAAGAAAGAAATCTTTACTGAACTTATTTTATCATATGAATTTAAATGAATCTCTAACTCATTATCCTCATTAAAATATAAGATACCTTTGAATAAAAATACAAAGGTACGATAAGTCACTTAACTTTTTGAAAAATGATGCTAGCTTTCCAAAACTTGCCCCCATAAAAAAGTACAGAACTATCTTGTGGTGGTGAATCAATAATGAACAATTAAAAATCTTCACAATTTTTTAATTTTTTTTAAATAATCAAATCAAAAACTTAAAATCTAATCTGATTTAAATTCCAACTTTTTTCACCCACCCCCCTTATCAAAGCATTTGACAGAAAATTTAAAACATAATACATATAGTATTATATGTTATATGTTAAAAACCTAAGGACAAGGTATAAAAAATGGCTAAAACTCAACTACAACACTTTATTAACGGCGAATATGTTGCTAGCAAAGGATCTGATTACTTCGATTTGATAAGCCCCGTGACTGGTGAAGTTTATGCACAATCACCGAATGCAACTGAGGCCGAAGTTGATACAGCTTATGCTGCTGCAAAAGAAGCATTCAAAATTTGGGGACGTAGTACACCTTCGACTCGTCAAAAAGCATTATTGAATTTGGCAGATGCTATTGAAGCAAATGCGGAGCGTTTAATTGAGGCGCAAAGTCGTAATACGGGTCAGTTAAAACACTTAATTGCATCTGAAGAAGTGGGCGCTTCGGCAGATCAGGTTCGTTTCTTTGCAGGTGCTGCCCGCTTACTCAATGGCACAGCTTCAGGAGAATATTTAGAAGGTCTAACCTCTTCTATTCGCCGTGAACCAGTCGGTGTAGTTGGTCAAGTCACACCTTGGAACTATCCACTCATGATGGCTGTTTGGAAAATTGCACCGGCTTTGGCTGCAGGTAACACAGTGGTACTTAAACCAAGTGATACGACACCTGAAAGTACGCTTTTACTTGCTGAAATTGCTGCACCATTTTTCCCTAAAGGTGCCTTTAACGTGGTATTAGGACAAGCTCAGGTGGGTTCAAAAGTTGTATCACATAAGACCCCTGCTCTGGTTTCTATTACAGGCTCAGTTCGTGCCGGATTACAAGTTGCAGCTTCTGCCGCAGCAAATTTAGCGAAAGCGCATCTTGAGCTTGGTGGTAAAGCACCGGTAGTGGTTTTTGAAGATGCGGACATTGATAAAGCAGTTGAAATGATTGCTTTAACGGGCTATTTCAACGCAGGTCAAGACTGTACTGCGGCAACACGTGTGATTGTGGCTGAAGCCGTTCATGATGAATTTTTAGCTAAACTCGTTGAAGCTGCAAAAAATACCCGTTTTGGCGATCCAGATGATCAAGACGCACTTTATGGTCCGCTTAACAATGCCAATCAATTAAAGAATGTTAAAGCTTTTATTGACACCTTACCTGCTCACGCCAAAGTTGAAACAGGCGGAAAACAGGCAGACCGTCCAGGCTTCTATTTTGAACCCACTGTTATTAGTGGCTTAAAACAACACGATGAAGCAATTCAAAATGAAATTTTTGGACCAGTCATTACTGTTCAAAAATTTACTGATGAAAATGATGCGATTGAAAAAGCCAACGATGTTGAATATGGCCTAGCTTCAAGTGTGTGGACTAAAGATCACGCCCGCGCCACGCGTCTATCTCGTGAACTCGATTTCGGTACAGTTTGGATTAATACCCATATTCCTTTAACCGCAGAAATGCCACACGGTGGTTTCAAAAAGTCAGGTTATGGTAAAGATTTATCTGGCTACGGTTTTGAAGAATATACCCGCGTTAAACATGTGATGAGTTCAAACGAATAATAAAAATGGACTTTGAAAGGAGATCAAAATGAATAAACAAGAAATGAAAGACTTGGTGACTAAAGCTCATCATGAGTTATTTAATTTACACGACACCACTGCTCTGGATCGTTATTTTTCTGAAGATTTTATAGAGCACTCACCGCTGGTTGCAAATGGTCTTTCAGGCCTTCGCCAACTGGTAGAAGATTGCCCCGACATGCAACATGAAGCTGTGCGTGTATTGGCAGACGGTGACTTGGTTGCAATTCATGGCCGCTTTCAGGGATTAGATGAAAACCCATTAGTTGGTTTTGATATTTACCGAGTGAAAGACGGCAAAATTGTGGAACATTGGGATGGTCTTGTAGCAGAAGCTGCGCCAAATGTGAGTGGTAGAACCCAATTAGATGGTCCGACCGAGATCGTAACTCATCATGATTCGGAGCAAAATCGTGAGATTGTGACCTCTTTCTTTAAGAAGTCATTAATTGATGGCAATTACGAAGCATTTAAAGAATACACCTACAACGATCAGTTCATTCAACATAGCCCAGATATTGGCGATGGAGTTAAAGCCGTCATTGATTTTTTGAACAATATCCGTAATGAAGGACAAGGTTTGGTATACTCCAAAACTCATCGCTCCATTGCTGATGGTCAATTTGTATTGACACATTCCGAAGGAAATATTGCTGGAAATCGACATGCCTATTTTGAATTGTGGCGTGTAGATAACGGCAAAATTGTTGAACTTTGGGATGCAATACCAGCCGTGCCTGAAGATGAACAGGCAGTCCATCAATATGGCGTGTTTTAATCATTTATCCGTTTCATTAAGCTAAGTCACTGACTTAGCTTTTAGAGAATTCGCCATGTCAGCATATACGATAATTTTTGCACCTATCGCTCAGGCAACTCGATCGGAACAAGTTGTAGAACGCTTGGAAAATGCAATTATCTCTGGATTGCTCAAAAGCAATGAACAACTTCCTAACGAGGCGGATCTAGCTCGCTTAATGGGAGTGTCACCCATTACCGTTCGTGAAGCTTTAAATACTTTACGCGTAAAGGGTCTGATTGATACACGACGCGGGCGAAACGGCGGAAGCTTTGTTTGTGAGTTACCTTCCGATTTACTCTTAAACAAGCATCCTCTACGTCAGGCTTCAAATGAATATCTGGCTGATTTAGGCGAGTTTCATAGTGCAATTTTAAGCCATGGTGCATATTTGGCAGCACAAAGAACCACTGAATATGAACTGGGTAAAATCAAAGAACTTATTGATCAATTTGAACAGGCCGTTGAAGCAGACACACGTGCGCAACTTGATTTACGTTGCTTGTTAACACTCACCTCTTTTGCTCAATCAGCTCGACTGGCAAATCAAGAGTTAACCATACAAGCCGAATGGGCGCCGCTCATTGCTGTGCTTTACCAAGATGATCATTTTCATCAACTGGTCGTTGCACAATACCACCAACTTTTATCATCTTTTGTTCAAGCCAATGAAGATGATGCTGTTATTCAAGCACGAAAGATTATTTCGATGCTAACGGATCAAATGCTTCGATATAAGTTATCTATCGAATAAAAATAATAAAACAGAGCACTTATCAAATATCGAGTGAGAAATATGGAATTTTAGGAGTTATAGGAATGACCCAACATTTAGATATAGAAGAGCTTCAAAATTTGTTAAAGACGGTGGTTGAGGAAACGACAACCATTACAGAAAATCTGGCAGCTAAAGCGAGCAAAATACTCTCAAAACATGAACCTGAAAAAACAAAAGACATTAAGCTTTCAGGTTCAGAGCGTTCAGCTTTGCAAAAAGAAATTAAAAAGGCTTTACAAGAAAGCCATTACAGTCAAGGTATTGGCTTTGCAAGTTATAGCCCTGCAACGCAAGAAGAACAAGATTATTGGACACTCGAATGGTGGTATAAAAAAGAAGATCAGTTACAACAAGCGAAACTTGAAAACTATCAAAATGCTCAGCGCTTTTTAGATTTTCGCTCTTTTGAATGGTTCCATAAACCTGCTCAAAATAAAAGTCCGTGTATTCATGGACCATATGTCGACTATATCTGCAATGGTGCATATACCATCACCCTTGCCCATCCGGTCATGATTCGTGATCAATTTATCGGTGTAATTGCCACCGACATTTTAGTTTCAGCACTAGAGAAACTACTCATGCCGAAGCTGAAAAACATCAAACAAAAAGCAATCGTGATCAACGATTCTTCTCGAGTCATTACTTCAAATGACGTCACCATCAGAACAGGCACATTATTTAGAGGACAAAGTCCTCAGCAGGTTCTGTCACGACCGTGTCAATCTTTTCAACTGGTCGTGATCTAGAGTGAAGTCAAAAAATATAAATATTTGACTTTGCTTTAGGGCATCACCAAGGCGAAATAGCCCCTAGCTTTTGTACAAACTTTCTTCAAACAGACTTGTTTATTCAGGTCTAGGGGAAGTTTTGGCTCAAAAATAGCATCGCTTTTCCGGATGAAAAGCAAAACAACGAAATTTGAGGTTGAAATGACATGGAAAATAAAACGTCTTCCTTAAAAAAACTGTCTCTTTGGCAAGTCACAATTATCGGTATTGCCTACATGACTCCCATGACGGTGTTTGATACTTTCGGTATTGTCTCGGGAATTACCAATGGACACGTACCACTCGCATATTTACTCGCACTTGGTGCAATGCTACTCACCGCTTGGAGCTATGCAAGATTCAGCAAAAATTCAGAAAAATCAGGCTCGGCATATAGCTATACAGCTGAAAGTTTAGGGCCTAAAAGTGGCTTTTTTGTCGGTTGGTGTTCCCTACTCGACTATCTGTTATTACCCCTCATTAATGTTTTGCTGGCTGCAATTTATCTCACAGCCCTTATTCCAAGTTTGCCTTATTGGTTTTGGGTGTTTGTATCGGCAGGCCTAGTCACTTTAGTGAATTGTTTCCGCATTCGGTTACTCGCTAATTTAAGTCTCGTGTTTGTATTTGCACCTATCATACTCATGGTCATTTTTGTTTATTTAGTGATTCAGGGTATTGGCTCGACTCAAGGTTATGAGCATGTGCTTACATTAGCCCCTCTCTGGCATGAGCACCAATCTATACTACCGCTCGTTGCGGGTGCCTCAGTTTTGTGCTTTTCATTTTTGGGTTTTGATGCGGTTACTACCCTTTCAAATGAAACTAAACAACCCACCAAAAATATTCCCCGAGCGGTCATGTTAACAACACTGGTTGGTGGGTTCATTTTCTTTACAGCCGCTTGGTTTATTCAGCTTTATTTTCCAAATAATCTGCGCTTCCAGCACCCTACGGAAGCACTGCCTGAAATTGTGCTTTATGTCGGCGGTGCTTTTTTCCAATCCGTATTCTTATGCGGGCAGATTATGAACACAGTCGCCTCTGGCCTTGCCTCACATGCCAGCGCTTCGCGTTTACTGTATATAATGGGCACCGATAATATTTTTCCTAAAAAGTATTTTGGGACAATTCACATCTCTTTAGGTACACCATTTTTTTCGGTTTTATTTGTTGGTCTTATTTCAATGTCTGCGGTTTTTCTAGATTTAGCACAAGTCGTAAGCCTCATTAGCTTTGGTGCGCTAGTCGCTTTTACAGCCGTAAATTTCTCAGTTTTTATGAAGTTTTATATTAAAGATAAACAGCGCTCAGGGTTTAAAAATAAATTTCTAAACCTCTTTTTACCGCTTTTATCCGTCATCAGCATTATTTGCCTGTGGCTTAACCTTGATTCATCTTCACTCACTTTCGGATGTTTCTGGTTATCGCTAGGCATTCTTTTATTTATCTATAAAACGATTAAAAAACAAAGTATTGCTATTAGTAATGCTTATTAATTTTTAAGGAACTTCGTCATGAAAATTATTTCTAAACCTCAACTTTTAAAAGACGTGCAATATAAACCAAGTAAATCTCTACAAGTGGGCAAAGAGTGGAGCTGGTTAAATCCAAAACATGCAAAATTTGACACAACAAATGTAGAAGGTGCAGCGGTAGATAATCCAGCGAACTACTATGAAAGCTCTCTTTCTGATTGGCATACATTTGACAGTTTACAAGCTGATATTGAATGTGATGTGGTTGTTATTGGCGGTGGCTTATTAGGTTCATCAAGTGCATTACATTTAGCTGAACAAGGCATAGATACTGTTTTATTAGAAAAAAATAGAATTGGTAGTGCCGCTTCTGGCAGAAATGGCGGACAACTTACCCCTGGTTTAGCTCGCTGGGAAGCCCAAGAAATGGCTGATCGCTTAAGTTATGAAGATGCTAAAAAACTCTGGCATTTTACCTCTACGGAAGCGATGCAACTCATCGATGACATCTCAGAAAAATACCAACTCAACTTTGACCGTAAATACGGCCACATTACTGCTGCCGTTCATGAAGGACATTTGGTTGGTTTAACACAAGGCGCCGATGCACGAAAATATTTAGGTGAAGACCATACGCGTATTGTGGGTAAACACGAACTCATGGACTTTATTAAGTCTGACTACTATACGGGTGGTTTAATTGATGAGTTAGGTGGACAGATCCATCCTTTAGCTTTAAACCGTGGCTTAATTTATGGCTTTTGCCAAAATGGCGGTACTGTTTATGAGCAAACAGAAGTCATTTCAATAGAAGAAAAAGCAGATGGTATTTATGTTCAAACAGCAAATGCTGTCGTAAAAGCTAAAAAGTCTGTGGTATTAGCAGTACACCATGCTTCATTTAAACTTTTAGCAGAGCAAAGCAATACTACTATTCCGTTTTACACCTATGTTGCGACCACTGCCCCACTAGAACTTGATACAAAAGAGCTTCTGCCATTTGGGCATCCTGTTTATGACACTCAGTTCCAGATTGATTACTACCGTCCCGTGTTTAATAACCGTTTACTTTTTGGTGGCCAAGGCACAGGAACATGTTGGGGACCAGAGAAAACTTTAAATTATCTAGAGCATCGAATTCATACGGTTTTCCCTCAAATTAAAAATCTAGAAATGGATTTTGTCTGGAGTGGGACAACTGATTTAACCGTAAATGGTGCAGTCGATAGCCGTAAGTTTGGTAATAAATTCCCGATTTATGCTGTTCATGGCTGGAGTGGTCACGGCGTTGCACAGACTGTACGTATTGGTAAAGCCATTGCGAATGACTTTGTTGGGCAATCTAACGATTTTGAAATGCTATCTAAAATTGATCATCAAAATATTATGTTTGGTCGTACTCTTGCTCCCGTTGTTATTCCGCTCGCAAAAAGTATGTATGGCATCGGTGCAATGATTAATCCGGGCAAAATGGTATCTTTCTAATTTATAAGATAACCAATTTTCAAAAAAGGGATTCGTATAGCTTTTTACGGATCCCTTTTATTTAGCTGAGTAAAATCCTTTTCAAACTAGGTTATCCCTAACCAATCTATTACAATAGCGCCAGCTTTTTTATTCAGCGCATATATTTTGAGCAACTCATCTTCCCAATTAAAACGCGGACTTAAAAATCGCCACATCCAGCTAATCGCTATGGGTGGTGCTGTCGGGACAGGTTTATTTTTAGGCTCTGCACAAGTCATCCAGTCTGCTGGCCCTTCTATTATTTTAGGTTATGCCATTGTCGGTTTGGTCGCATTTTTAATTATGCGTCAAATGGGTGAAATGATCGTAGAAGAACCTGTGGTCGGTTCCTTTAGTTACTTTGCACAAAAATATTGGGGAAGATTCCCCGGTTTTTTATCGGGCTGGAACTATTGGGTGGTCTATATTTTGGTCGCAATGACCGAACTGACAGCCGTTGCTAAATATGTGCATTACTGGTGGCCTCATATTCCTGCTTGGATATCAGCCTTATTTTTCTTTGTTTTAGTCACGTGTTTGAACTTAGGCAATGTTAAATTTTATGGTGAATCTGAGTTTTGGTTAGCCATTATTAAAGTTGCGGCGGTCATTGCCATGATCGTGTTTGGCTTATATTTATTGCTCACCGCAGGTAGTGACTCTATCGCTAGCTTTTCAAACCTCTGGCAGCATGGCGGATTTTTCCCGCATGGGTTCTCGGGCCTGTTTTATATGCTCGCCTTCTTAATGTTTGCTTTTGGTGGTATTGAACTGATTGGGATGACTGCTGCTGAAGCCGAAAATCCTGAAAAAAGTATTCCACAAGCCATTAACCAAGTCATCTTTCGAATCTTGGTTTTCTATGTGGCTTCGCTTGCCATCATCATGTCGCTCATTCCGTGGAATCAGCTTGACCTAGGTGGTTTAGATAAAAGCCCATTTGTGATGATTTTTAGCCAGCTTGGGATTGGCTGGGCAGCGCATTTGCTTAACTTTATTATTTTGACGGCTGCACTATCTGTTTATAACAGCGGTATGTACGCAAACAGTCGTATGTTATATGGCCTAGCTGTACAGGGCCACGCATCCAAAATTTTCACAAAAGTGAGCAAACAAGGGGTTCCTACACCTGCTGTTATCTTTTCTTCTATTCTGATTTTTGGTTGTGTATTGCTGAATTATTTTATCCCAGAAGAAGCTTTAAGCTATCTCATGTACATGGCTGTGGCAGCTTTAGTTTTAAACTGGGCAATCATTAGCTTTACCCATTTAAAGTTTAAACGTGCCATGAAACTTGAAGATAAAGTTGTTAAATTCCCTGCACTGTTTTCACCTTTAAGTAACTATATCGTTTTGATTTTTATTGGCATGATTTTATATATCATGTGGACAAAAGGGTTTGAAAAATCAGTTATTTTAATTCCAATTTGGATTACATTCATGTTTGGATTATATAAATTTTTGAGTTGGAAAAAATCACTCTAATCTTCAAAGAAGGCTTATTCAAACAGGATAAGCCTTTTATCATTGAATAACTCGCGTCTTCCTAAGTAACTTCAGAAAATCTACTCAAAAAACCATTCACATTTTATTCATTATTATTAAATTGCTCTCTGCTAGACACATTAATATGTAAGCCTTAGTCATTCTAAACATTGGTATTTAATGAGATAATTATTAAAGTACAAGTGTTTACATGATCTATAAATATTTGTGTCAATGTTCAGCTAAAATCAAAGCAGACCAGTTATCGTTACGATCACTCAATAGGAAAAAGACACTTCATCGAAAGACAGGTTCTTTACCCACTTTACTGATTTAGCGCCGTCAACTGTGTCACTCAATGATGAAAGACAGGAAATTTTATGGAAAAAGCTCTGCAATGTCCTAAGTGTGGTTCTACCGAAGTTGAAGCACGTGACCATGACAAATTACTTAGAACAACTGGCGGTGTTTTACTGACAGCTGCTGGTACGACAGCAGGCACTGTAGGTGGTGCTGCAACTGGAGCTTCTGTTGGTGCAGCGATTGGTACGATTGCTGGCCCTTTAGGTGTGATTGTTGGCGGAACTGTAGGAACTTTTGTCGGTGCAATTAGCGCAGGTATTACTGGCGGTGTGGTTGGCAATATTTTTGGTAAGAAAGCTGGCGTAATGATCGATAAAAACATTTTTCAGGATTATCGCTGCCTAAAATGTAAATATCGCTTTAAGCAAAAGAAGTAATGTTTATTTAAATTAAGCTCAGGTTTAATTTACTTTCAAAGTAAGGAAAGTAAGCAATTATTAGTATCTTTCCTTACCTATGTTTTCCTCTAATTTATCCTAAAGTAATAAAAAAATAATCTAGTAATTTTTCTCTTTCATCTGGCTTGTTTGGATCTAAAAGCTGAACCATTGCCCCATCAATCACAAACAAAAACATGTGAGCATCTTGTTTTGAAGCATTTACGTTGGTTGTTAAAAGCAAATTATAGATTTCATTAATAAACCAGTTTCGATATTCAACGACCACCTGATACGCCTTTGAATGCGTTTTCGCAATTTCAAAAATAGCTTTAAAAGGTAAATGATAAAGTCCGTCTAAATCGGCATGTAAAAAGTAAAGCTTACGCAGTTTTTCAACTAGGGTTAATTCTTTTTGATCATGAATGATTGAAAGCACTTCTTGTTTTAGTCCATCTTTTTGAAAGGTTAAACTCATTTGAATTAGCCTTTCTTTTGAATGAAAGTAGCTATAAAAAGTCGCTTTTGGGATTTTTGCCGACTCAATAATTCGATCGACCCCGACATTGTGAAAGCCATAGTGATTAAACAGATATCGAGAGGTATGAAGCACACTTAAAGCACGAAAAGGGAGATCTGAATGTGGCATAGTTTTACCGTTATAAAATAAATTCTTGTTGTATATAAATGAGATATAAAACCCACTGTCTTTTCTTGGGAGAAAAAAGGCATAGCCAAGCCCATAAAGACTGTGCTTGGCACATCTCAAGTTTTATTGTTGATTAAGTTTTTAGTTAAGACGATTTAAAGTCTGAAAAGCCAAATGACTTTCAAACTGCTTTAAAAATTTAAGTTGTGTCGTTATAGCTTTTGGCAAAGGTTGCCAAGAAATAATGAATGTTCAAAGCCAACTCCTTTTTATTGGGAGTTCTGCCAAATCATTAAAATTATGGTGGCAGAACGAAAGGGGGTTAGCAGACTGGCCGAAAAAACCCAGCACACCCGAAGGTGTCCCCCTCCCGTTCCGCCGCAGAGGGGGCACGAGGGTTCGTCACTAAAAGATTGCTCTTTTAATGCTTTTCGGAACGGTCTGCTAAAACCGACTGGCAATGTGGCCAGCAGGCAAAGGATAGTGCTCTACCCTATTGCAGTCAAGCACACAAAATGACATTTGTTTTAAAATAGATCATTAAAAAGTAAGGATAAATAATTAAAATTTATTGTTAATTTGGGGTTTACGACAAGTTTAAAATTTATATAGATATATTAGTTTCAACAGGTAAGATTAGAATATAAAAATGGTAAATGATGAAATGAAGGATGTAGAAAATTTTCAGTTAGAAATCGCAATAAGTCACCAATATGCCTTTAAACCTATTATTTATACTTCTCTCGATTAGCTTTCTGCTCCGAACAACTCAATAAGAATATAATAGTAAAAATTGTTGTTTGCTTTTCATTCTATTCCTTTCAATTTATAAAAAATATATAATGTTCTCAATAGCTTTCTAATTATCTATTACATTCAATCAAGATCATTTAGTTTCAATAAAGAGAATAAAATGCAAGAACAAGCTTTACCCTCATCTCCTCAAGATTTGAATGAGGAGCAAAGTATTACGTCCCCACCAATTTCTCAATCAGGAATTTATCATTTTAAGTTTCATGGTAAAGCCTCAGAATATTTTGGAATCTGGATCGTTAATATTCTTTTGACTATTATTACTTTAAGCTTATATGCACCGTGGGCTAAAGTTCGTCGCTTACGCTATTTCTATGGCAATACAGAATTTTTTGAACGCCGCTTTGATTTTACCGGGATTCCAACCAAGATTTTGATTGGCCGTTTAATTGCATTAGGAATTTACGCAGTATTCGCAATTTCATCACAGTATTCAATAGTTGCAACTGTGGTTGGACTAGTTGCGCTATATACAGCAATACCTTGGCTAATTCGCGCTACTTTGCGTTTTACTGCAAGAAATAGTAAGTTCGGCAACGCACGTTTTTATTTTGGTGGAACGATAAAAGAATCTTATAAAGTCTTTCTTTTGAGTATATTGGTATATATTTTCACATTAGGAATCTTTACACCTGTCGCTATTTGGCTATATAAAAAATATTATCTAAACAACTTATATGCTGGACAATTAAATTTTAAATTAAACGCGAAATGGTCTGAATATATGGCTGCAGTTTATATACCAGTTTTTATTGCAATTGGTATAATTGCTATTTTATCAATCATTTACTTTGCTCTTGCAGGAACAATTGCTGGGTTCTCACCGAACGCTTTAGTCTTCGGAATAGTTATGGTATATGCATTTATTGGATTATTTATTTATCCATTAATTGCTGCACGTATTTTTATTACGACATGGAACAATACTACAGTTGGAAACAGTCAATTTAAAACAGACTGTAATCAATGGCGTTTTGCATGGATTGTAGCTTCAAACTGGATTGTAAAAATCTTAACCATAGGTTTAATGTCTGCTTGGGCTGCGGTTCGTATTCACAAATATCAGATTGAATCGATGAGTTTAATTTTATTAGATGATCCAGATCAAATGATGAATCTCGCTCAGCAAGAACAAAGTGCTTTAGCTGAAGAAATCAGTGATATTTTTGATATTGACATCTCTCTATAATAATCTGAGTTTAATAATTTATGTCCCAAGCAGTAGATATCATTTTCTATGATGGCATAGTGTCTAAACCTCACCGTGCTCAGATTTCAGATCAATCTAAATCTGAAGTTCTCATTCGGTATGGTGAGCAATTAGAACAACAACGTCATTATCAATATACTGATATGAAATTGATTGGTGCGTTGGGACAGTTACACCCAGTGATTGAATTATCTGATGATGCACGGATTGAATTTCATAGTGCATTACCAGACTGGTTTAATTACACAACTAAAAAGGTTCAACATTCGATCTGGAAACTTGAACGCTCTCCGAGTCTTATTCTTTTTAGTGTAATTTTTGTGATTACTTTTGCGATCAGTCTAGTGAAATGGGGTGTTCCAGCCACATCCCATTATCTTGCTTTTCAATTACCCGAGAATACTTTAAAGAAACTAGGTGATGAAGCCGAGAATTATGTATTAAATAATTGGACTGCACCCAGCCAATTAGCACAAACTCAAAAAGACCAAATTACTAAACAATATTTGAATATTATTGCTGAAAACAGACCAGCCAAATTAGTCTTCCGTAAAGGCGATCATTTAGGAGCAAATGCTGTAGCGCTACCTAATAATACGATTATCATCACAGATGAACTGATCAAAATGGCACGTACTAATCAGGAAATCTTAGGCGTATTAGCCCATGAACAAGGCCATCTGGTTTATCGCCATAGTTTGCAACAAGGGTTAACTAGTTTAGGCCTGAGTATATTATACATTGCAATGACAGGAGATAATTCAGACTTATTTACGTCATTACCTGCCGCTATGATTGGTGCAAATTACTCACGTAAATTTGAGTCAGAAGCCGATCTATATGCTTTACAGCTGATGGATAGGAAGCATATAGAAGTCTCGCACTTCGCAAATTTCTTACAACGTTTAAGCGATACAACAGAAGAAGGTATCGATACAAAAAATCAGTCCAACCCATCAACTTCCCAAGAAGAATCTTCAGCTAATAAACTATCTACAGCTGTGCTTGATACTTTATCCTCTCATCCTGCAACTGAAGAACGTATTCGAATGGTTCATGATTTTGAGAAAAAACAACATGCTAAAGATTAAATAGTAGAAAATGAAAATTCATTCCCAAGACACGATGAAATATAAAGTTAAGCTGAAATCTCAATCTGCTTAACTCAATCCAAATTTCCATATGAGCTGCTAAGTACTCAAACTTTTTTTAAAAGCACTCAAAATAATTTATAGGCTCACGGAGTCTATCTAGAAAATTTATGGTCTTTAGGAAGTGGAGCATCACATGGTTGATCTGTCTTTACATTGACCATTTTCACAGGCCCATCGTTGTAGATTGTTACCTTACAGCCTTTTACAACATATTCCTGTTGAATCCCACCGTACATTTCATCCTCAGAAACAGCAGATGCAACATCACATGCCTCGTCAGCACGGCATATATCCTCTTGCCCACCTACAGCTTCTGCTCCAGCAGCTTCCATTACATCTACAGTACTCACCTGTACTTCAGCATCTACAGTCTGTATTTTTGCTGCATATGTATTTGAAAGATTCATCATAAGAAAAATTGCAAGAAAGAACTTACTACTAGGTTTTATTAAATTCATGAATTATCCATATCTCTTAATTTAAATTTGGTACATATCAGGCGATTTTAGTTTGCAAGTTAGTGATGTAAAAGCGCTAGTATTATAAGAAGCTATTCTACTCATAATTATACCTATAGCAGCAATAGTTGACCCGAAAGAATTCTTCAAACAATGACAAGATATTGACCATTATGAGGATGTAATTAAGTACAAAATATAAAATTAAACTGAAATAAAAATCTACCTAACTCAATCCAAATTTTTATATAGGTTTCTAAGCATTAAAACATTCACATAAAAAAGCCTCTGCTTTTAACAGAGGCTTTTCGAATTTGGTGAAGCAGTCAAATACTAATTCAAACTAAGTATTGATGATATGGCTTTGTGCAATTCATTGTCCGCCGATTCAATTTTGTTGCTTTGCCAAGCAATATAGCCGTCTGGTCTGATCATGATGCAAGCATTTTCATCATTACCCCAAGAGCGAGACAGTTCTCCATAAGAGTCTTCAACATCTCTTTTTGGGCCTACCTGTATAACGTTAATATCCAAGTTGAGCTGGTTATTAAGTTTGTCTACAGCACACTTCCATTTGTCACCTTGCAACCAACAGAACAGCGTAAATTTTCCATTTCCGATTAAGTCTAAGGTTGATATATTTTTATAATTTTTGACTAGCCATGTATGAGGAAGTTTATGACCGGGGGTAAATGAAGGATAATAATGAAGATCTTCATCTCTACTAGAATCTATTTTATTTTCAATAGCAGACTCTGCTCCAATAATTGCAGATGAATGATACCGTACGTTAGTTTCGACTCCTAAAGCAGCAAATTCATAAGCTTTATATTCAATTGCAGATCTTAAATCACGACGTTTAACAGCACCTTTTTCATTACTTTCGCTTAAGGCATTTATACTTCCCTGCATCGTCTCTGTACTGTACTTTCCATCTAACTCTAAAGCAGAAAAGATTGTAGAGAATTCTCTAACACTTTGATTTGCTCGCTTAACAATTCGCTCACCAACAGGTGCTCTTTCTTCATTAAAACTATCTAATAAACCACTACCCGCTTTGCCATTTAATACAAATGCTAATTTCCAACATAAATTATAAGCGTCTTGTATAGATGAGTTTGAACCTAATCCATTCGAAGGTGGATGACGATGGACAGCATCGCCAATACAGAAAACTCGACCTTTTGAGTATTGCTCTGCATACATTTCATTTACTGTCCATAACGACTTACTATTTATGTTTATTTCAATGTCGTTATCGCCAATAAGCTGTTTGCAAATTGCAATCGCCTCATCATCGGTAAGAGATGGTTCTTCTTTTTCAATGTCATACCCCCAAACAATCTGCCATTCATTCCAAGGTCTGACCATACGCAACAACCCTAACCCAATCCCACCAATGTTTGCTCCAGGTTGTATAATCCACCACAGGTATCCCGGTCGATGTGAAACGTATTTTGTTAAATCGGCTTTAAAAATAATACTGATACTGCCACTTTTGCCCATTTTACCAGCCATAGGTAAATCTAAATCTTTTACGACTTTACTGCTCGCACCATCAGCCCCGATTAAATACTTACAACGAATTAAGTATGTTTGTTGAGTTAATTTATCTAAAACAGTGACTGTTACGCCGTTCTTATCTTGTACATGAGATAAGTATTCCGTATCAAATCTTGGATGACTTCCTCGTGATGCTGCATTTGAAAGTAAAATAGGTTCAAATAGGTGTTGAGGAAGATCACACTGTTCACAGGGACTCGCTTTAGCATATTCTGACATTCTTTCTGGATGATTCATTCCATAAGGAAAGCGTCCAATTTCATCACCCGTTAAAGATGTGCAATAAACAACATCTCCCATAACTTCTTTTGGTGCTGCTTTTGCGATTACTTCATCAGAGATCCCTAAATCTCGAACAATTTCCATAGTTCTTTGACTGATATAATGAGCACGAGGACTGTTTGCCAGCCATCTATATTTAGTTATTATGATATTTCTAATTCCATAACTACTTAACATAAGTGCAGCCGAAGAACCAGCCGGACCACTTCCAACAATTAAAACATCAGTTTCTAACATTTTTATCCTATTACTTACATATTTTTGACAGCTAAATAGTTATTACATACATTTAAAGCAAATAACCATTTTGAATATAATATTGCTTCTAAAAATCAAGTTCAGTTATTAATAAAGTATTCACAACATTAAGCGTAAAACAAAATTTCGCCCTAATTCTTAAATATAAATTATTCCTATACCCCCTATTTACAAAATAATCATAAATACAATCTTTATCCAATAACAGCTATTTATAAATTTTGATAATTCTTTAAACTCTAAAATTATTCGTAAATTTTTAAAGCTCCTAAACTACTTTCTATAGTATCAAGATCTAATAAGGTGTCAGTAATATTTTTTATATTAAATATATCTCAATTATATTTGTTAAATAAATTTTGATCATACCATTTTTCAAATTCAAAACTAGTTTCAGGAAAATTCTTGATCATACCCTCACATTCCTTAAACATTTTTTCTACTTCACTTTTAAAATCAATATTTAATCCCCCAAGATCTTCTAGTTTGGTCCCTTTATGAATTATATTAATTAAGTCGATAGAGCAATTATTTTCTTTCAAAAGTCTAAGCATATATGGTGTATACAAAAAATATTCAGCTTCATTTATATCTATATAATTATTTTTTAAAGAGTACAAAACACCTAGATTAATTAGTAAAATTAACTTTCCAAATCAGTTTTTCCAGATCTACTCATTTTTCTCTGCAACTATTCTTATATTAATCGAAAAATCTTATTAAACTAGCTTTAGTAATAATCGATATGTTCATTTTATATCTAAGTGACTATATTAAATTTTTCTATTTAAAGCCACTTTAAATCCTACAGAATAAGTATAGTAACCTTCAACCTCCAGACTAAATGCTGACGCAACTCAATCAATTTATGCCATAGAAATAAAAAAAGCCCCTGCTTTTAACAGGGGCTTTTCGAATTTGGCGGAAGCGGTGAGATTCGAACTCACGGAGGACTCACACCCTCGTCGGTTTTCAAGACCGGTGCATTAAACCGCTCTGCCACGCTTCCATGTGCGTAAGAATACAAAGCTTATTCATTTTATTCAAGAAAAATATCATCGCTTTGTGTTCAAGTGCATATTGTTTCATCAATTTTACAATCGAGCAGCTAATTCTGCTCCTTCTTTGATCGCACGCTTCGCATCTAGCTCTGCTGCGAGCTTTGCACCACCAATAATATAGTAGTTCGCTATAGTCGACTCACCTTCTTTTGGCATCAAGTCTTTTACCGACTCTTGACCTGCACACACTACAACCGTGTCTACACGTAAAAGCTGGTCTTGACCATTGTGCTCAATCCAAAGCCCTTCATCAGTGACTGCTTTATATTGCACACCACGTAGCATACGCACGCCATGCTTTTTAAGCTGTGCGCGGTGTACCCAACCTGACGTCTTGCCAAGGCCAATACCTAATGGTGTTGTTTTACGTTGTAGTAAATAAATTTCACGGATTGCTGGTTCAACCACTGGTGGCTGCATACCACCTTCAGAAACATAGTTCGGATCTGGGTCTACCCCCCATTCACGTTGCCACTCGGCTAAAGGTTGAGGCTGTGGTTGATGTGGAGGTTTAAGTAAAAACTCAGATACATCAAAACCAATACCGCCAGCACCAATCACTGCTACTTTTTGCCCAACTTCTGCACCTTTTAAAACTTGAGCATAAGAAAGAACTTGTGGTGCATTGCTTCCTTCAATTTTTAGTGCACGAGGGATTACACCTGTTGCAACAATCACTTCATCAAAACCTTCGCGTTCAAGCTGCTCACGGTTCACGCGAGTATTTAAACGTACATCCACCCCAGTTTTTTCGAGTTGGACTTTGAAGTAGCGAATCGTTTCGTGAAACTCTTCTTTACCCGGTACAACTTTGGCAAAGTTAAACTGACCGCCCACATCTGAAGTTGCCTCAAACAAAGTAACCGCATGACCGCGGCTTGCCGCAACAGTTGCTGCTGACATTCCTGCTACGCCACCACCTACTACCGCAATACGTTTAGGCTGCTTGGTTTTTAAATAAACCAGTTCAGTTTCATGACCTGCACGCGGGTTCACTAAACACGACACACGCTGATTTTTAAAAGCGTGGTCTAAACATGCTTGGTTACAAGCAATACAGGTATTAATTTCATCAACACGGTTAGTTGCAGTCTTGTTTACCCAAAAAGCATCAGCTAATAATGGACGAGCCATTTGAACCATATCTGCTTTCCCTGCTGCCAAAATCTCTTCAGCAGTTTCAGGCATGTTAATACGGTTTGACGCAATAATCGGAATAGAAATATGCTGTTTTACGTGGGCTGTGTAATCGACAAAAGCGGCTCGAGGCACCGACGTTACAATCGTCGGAACACGAGCTTCATGCCAGCCAATGCCGGTATTTAATAAAGTCACACCCGCTTTTTCTAAAGCTTTGGCTACAGTCACCACTTCTTGCATGGTGTTACCATCATGCACAAGGTCGAGTAAAGACAAGCGGAAACAAATAATAAATTTCTCACCAACTTTGGCACGAATCGCTTTTACAACTTCGACTGGAAAACGCATACGGTTTTCAATATCGCCGCCCCAACGGTCTGTACGCTGGTTCACATGACTACTTAAAAACTGGTTAATTAAATAACCTTCCGAACCCATAATTTCGACACCGTCATAGCCCGCTTTTTTGGCAATGTCAGCACAATGTGCATAGTCATCAATCGTACTTAAAATATTTTTTTCAGAAAGCTGACGGGGTTTAAATGGTGAAATTGGCGATTTGATCGGACTAGAAGATACTGCAAATGGTTGATAACCATAACGGCCGGCATGCAAAATTTGCATTAAAATTTTTGAACCATGTTTATGCACAGCATGTGTAACCAGACGGTGCTGCGGAATATCTGTTAAACCATTCATGGTTCCACCCATTGGCAGGAGCCATCCTTGACGGTTCGGAGAAATACCCCCCGTCACAATCAGGCCAACCCCACCTTTAGCACGCTCTTCAAAATAAGCTGCTAGTTTTGGGTAATTGTAAAAACGGTCTTCAAGCCCCGTATGCATAGATCCCATCACCACACGGTTTTTAATGGTGGTAAAGCCTAAATGTAATGGTTTTAATAAATTGGCGTAACTTGTCATGCTGCGTCCCAATAGTTTTTGCAACTTGTTGCATAGTACTTTAATACTTTTTTTATGTTTTAGGATGACCATGTAAAGAAATTTATCGGGGCTTATGGTCAATCCATTAAAGCCACTCTTATTACTTTTATTTAATGACGCTAAAGAAATCTAGCTCTTTCTCCCATTTATATAATAAAAACAGCATAATCACGCCAAGAATGGTTCCAATAGGAAATGCAAAAAGTAAAAATACCGTTAAGAAAAGTGAAATATATCTAGAATTTTTTGTGCCATCTAAAACTCTTTTAGCAGCATATAGATGAAGCCCAATCACAACCATTTTTCCAATAACTCCACCGAGTAAATAAGTAGAGCTTGAGCCACTGATTGCCATATAATGATAAATCATATAAATCACGTCGAGTACAGTGATTATAGCCACGACATAGTGTGCACGCGATAAGCCAAAATTTTTCTTCATATTTACCCTATTTTCTTTTTAAGTCATTAAAAGTCTTTTCTTATTTGGAATAACAATACTTCATTCCCCCTTCTCATTCTATAAATAGCCTTAGATTTTTTATCAAATCAAAACTTCAAGCCAGAAGGAATGAATTAATGCTTTTTTTGCCAAAAAAAGCACCATGAATAGTGCTACAATAGCCGCCATTCAGAATTCTCGAGACCACCTGTACGGGGTCTTTTTTATAAATGTTAGGATTAGCAATGACTGATAATGCAACTATCTTGCAGCATGTACCAGTAGGCAAAAAAGTTGGGATTGCCTTCTCCGGAGGCCTAGACACTTCAGCTGCTTTATTATGGATGAAACAAAAGGGTGCAGAGCCTTATGCATATACTGCAAACTTAGGCCAGCCTGATGAAGATGACTACGATGCAATTCCAAAGAAAGCAGAACAATACGGCGCTGTAAAAGCTCGATTAATTGACTGCCGCTTACAACTTGCGCTCGAAGGTATTGCTGCAATTCAGTGTGGTGCATTCCATATCAGTACAGGTGGTGTTCCTTATTTCAATACGACTCCATTAGGTCGTGCAGTAACAGGTACAATGTTAGTTACTGCAATGAAAGAAGATGATGTAAACATCTGGGGTGACGGTTCAACTTATAAAGGTAACGATATTGAACGTTTCTATCGTTATGGTTTATTGACCAACCCGAATCTTAAAATTTATAAGCCTTGGTTAGATCAAAACTTCATCGATGAACTCGGTGGCCGTGCAGAAATGTCACAGTTCCTGATCGACAACGGTTTTGACTATAAAATGTCAAAAGAAAAAGCGTATTCAACTGACTCAAACATGTTGGGCGCAACTCACGAAGCAAAAGATCTTGAATACCTAAATGCTGGTATCAAAATCGTTGACCCAATTATGGGTGTTGCTTTCTGGAAAGAAGAAGTTGAAATCAAACCAGAAGAAGTAACTGTACGTTTTGAAGAAGGTGTACCTGTTGCGTTAAACGGTCAAACTTTTAACAATCCAGTTGAGCTTATTCTTGAAGCAAACCGTATTGGTGGTCGTCATGGTTTAGGTATGTCTGACCAAATCGAAAACCGTATTATCGAAGCGAAATCTCGTGGTATTTATGAAGCTCCGGGTATGGCTCTTCTTCATATTGCTTACGAGCGTTTGGTTACTGGTATTCATAACGAAGATACGATCGAACAATACCGCATTAACGGTTTACGTTTAGGTCGTTTACTTTACCAAGGTCGTTGGTTCGACTCTCAAGCGCTTATGTTGCGTGAAACTGCACAGCGTTGGGTTGCTAAAGCTGTTACAGGTGAAGTGACTCTTGAACTTCGTCGTGGTAATGACTACACCATCATGAACACTGAATCTCCAAACTTAACGTATGAAGCTGAACGTTTAACAATGGAAAAAGGCGATTCAATGTTCTCGCCTATGGACCGTATTGGTCAGTTGACTATGCGTAACCTCGACATTACCGATACACGTGCAAAACTTGGTATCTATACAGATGCTGGTTTACTTTCAATCGGTCAAGGTTCTGCTATTCCTCAATTAGACAGTAAGAAAAAATAATTTTCTTATCGCGTCAAAAAAGGCCACCTACTAAGGTGGCCTTTTTATTTTTAAAATTCATTCAGGCAATTTCGGCGACTTGTAAAGGCTGATAATAAATTTGGTTACGCCCCAGCTGCTTAGCCCGATATAAAGCTTGATCGGCAGCATGAATTAAATTTTCCTGAGTAACTTTTAAACCCTCTGTATAAACAGTAAAACCCAAACTAATGGTTACATGCGTAGAGACCAAAGATGCAGCATGAGGAATCGCTTGACGCTCAATGGCTTTATAAATATTGGCAGCCACAGCATATGCACCTTGAGCAGGTGTTTTTGGCAAAAGAACCACAAACTCTTCTCCGCCATATCGGGCAACAAAATCAACATGACGAATCGAATTTTTAATTGCAGAGGCAATAGATGAGATGACCTTATCCCCCATCTGATGCCCATAAAAATCGTTATAGTTTTTAAAAAAATCGATATCAATAAATAAAACGGCCAATGGACGTTGTTCTTGTTTTGCCCGATAGTAAAAAAAGTCGAACATCTCATCGAAAGTACGTCGATTAGAAATTTTAGTGAGTGCATCTTGCTGACTTAAATGAAGCAACTCAGATGCCTCAATACGTAGAATCTTTTCGTTAAGCTCAGCAAGCTGATTATTTAAAAAAAGGCTTCTTTCTCTAGAAGTAAGCATCGTACTAATTGAAAAACCTAAAATACAGCTACCAAACAATGCACGTCCCAAAGCAATGTAGTCACAATTCGCCTGCAATAAAATTAATGAAGAAAAAACGAAAATTGCTGCTGTTAAACCCACATAAAGCATGTGCAGAGGTTTTATACCGCTTAAAATAAAGCCGAGCATATATAAAAAAGAAAGGAGTAACATCGACTGATTTTTAAGAGCAGTATTTCCTACACTAAGCAGCAACATTGCATTGAAAATAATGGTAAAAAATACAATCCCGCACGCAGCGATGTAAAAATATTCAGTGAGTTTTTTAAACTTGGCAAAAACCCAAAATAGCAGCAGCGCACAAGCAATATTAATTGCACTCAATAAGCAGTAAACAAAGTCCCAAGTAATGTAAGGTACGCCAATCACTAAGTAGTCTGTAGGGAGCGCTAATAAAATAAAAATTAGATAGGTGAGAACGCCACTTGCTAAAAATTTGGAGATATTTTGTTTAGTTCGTTCAAGATTTAAGCACCAGAACTTTTTTTCTAATTGATGAGGCAAAGGTGTATTGGCATAACGATGAGTATGTAAAGTTACCAGATATTCTATTTCTTCTTTTGCTTTGAGTAATTCCTGTACATTTCCCCTATTTACCACTACCCGATTCCTACCTCTTACACATTAACAAAATATAACATTATTTTTTGAGGCCTCTTGCGCTTTATTTTGCCATTTGTCCGTAATTCTC
This sequence comes from Acinetobacter sp. DMC2, assembly GCF_056314305.1. Lineage (NCBI taxonomy): Bacteria > Pseudomonadati > Pseudomonadota > Gammaproteobacteria > Moraxellales > Moraxellaceae > Acinetobacter > Acinetobacter sp. DMC2. The sequence continues at coordinate 108,847 of NZ_JBQUYP010000002.1, forward strand.
GTTACCATTTTCACACTTTATCGATTATCATTTGTTTTATTTCGAAGTTTGAACTGCCTTGGACTCTATTACCCTGCTCCAGCCAGATGACTGGCATGCACATTTACGTGATGGTTTAGCATTAAAACGTACTGTACCTGATTTGGCTAAACAGTTTGCTCGTGCGATCTGTATGCCAAACCTTGTTCCACCAGTAAAGACTGTGGAAGAAGCGCTGGCTTACCGTGAACGTATTCTTGCTCATGTTCCAGAAGGTCTCAATTTTGACCCGCGTATGGTGCTTTATTTTACTGACTTCACCTCACCAGACGAAGTTCGTAAAATTAAAGAATCTGGACATGTAAACGCAATTAAACTTTACCCAGCGGGCGCAACCACCAATTCTGATAATGGTGTGAGTGATATCCGTAAGGTTTATGCAGTTATTGAACAATTAGAAGAACATCAAGTTCCGTTATTACTTCATGGTGAAGTAACTCATAACCATGTCGATATTTTTGACCGTGAAAAACGCTTCCTTGACGAAGTACTCAACCCACTCTTAAAACAGTTTCCAAAACTTAAAGTGGTACTTGAGCACATTACAACAAGCGATGCGGCTCATTTTGTTTTAGAACATGACCGTAATGTTGCTGCAACAATCACCCCTCAGCATTTATTATTTAACCGTAATGATATGTTGGTCGGTGGTATTAAACCGCATTTTTACTGTTTGCCAATTTTAAAGCGTCAAACACATCAAACAACTTTGCTTGAAGTTGCAACGAGTGGTAACCCTAAATTTTTCTTGGGTACAGATAGTGCGCCTCACTCACAAGATGCAAAAGAAAATGCGTGTGGCTGTGCGGGCTGTTATAGTGCACCTAACGCAATTGAGCTTTATGCCCAAGCATTTGATCAAGTGGGTAAATTAGAGCGTTTAGAAGGTTTTGCTAGCCATTTTGGCGCGGACTTCTACGGTCTACCACGTAATACTTCTACCATTACTTTGGTAAAAGAAGATAACCTTGTCCCAGAATCTTTTGATTATTTAGATGATCAAAAAATTATCCCGCTGCATGCCGGGAAAACGCTGCAATGGAGAAAAGTGTGACACAAGAAACCTCTGTCCCGGTCATTGGCCAACGTTTTCGTGGCTTCTTACCTGTTGTTGTTGACGTTGAAACGGCAGGTTTTAATGCCCAGACAGATGCATTGCTAGAAATTGCGTGCATTCCAATTGTGTATGATGCTCAGGGACAATTTGTCCCTGGTCCAGCATTTCATGCGCACATTAACCCGTTTGAAGGGGCTAACCTCGACCGTCGTTCGCTAGACTTTATTGGTATTGATCCATCCAATCCAATGCGTATAGCAATGGCTGAAGATGAACGGACTGCATTACGCCGTATTTTTAAATCAGTCAATGACGTTCGTAAACAGCAACACTGTACGCACGCAGTATTGGTCGGTCATAACGCTCATTTTGATCTTGGTTTTGTTCAAGCTGCAATTGCACGTACAAGCACAAAAAACCAGAACCCTTTTCATAGTTTTTCAGTCATGGATACAGTTACTTTAAGTGCTGTTATGTTTGGACAAACCGTCCTTGCTAAAGCATGTATTCAAGCTGGAATTGAGTTCGATGGTAAAGAAGCACACTCTGCTTTATACGATACTCAGAAGACTGCTGAACTGTTTTGCTATATTTTGAACAAACTGTCTCCTTACCTACTTGACAGTTTGGTGGCGGCTTCTTAAGATACCGCCATCCTCAACGTCCCTATCGTCTAGAGGCCTAGGACATCGCCCTTTCACGGCGGTAACCGGGGTTCGAATCCCCGTAGGGACGCCATTATTCTATTCTTATAAAATTTCTTTTTATTTTTTTAACATTCTATTTATTGCTTTAACCTCTCTTATTTCCAAATAAAATACATTTGTATTTAAATATCACTGATCCAGTATTTCTTTTACATAGATTTACAATATAATAATTCTTATTTTTATACTGATATTTATTATCAACAAGGTTTTAAATGGATCTTAAGCTTCGCCTCCTCTCCCTGAGCATCGCTCAACTCTATTGTATTTCAACATCTTTCGCAGAAACAGATCAATCTTCAACTACGCTTGCTACCATTAAAATTAAAGCCCAACAGGCCGATAACCAAGCTTATAAGGTAGATAATTCGAGTAGCGCAACACGTAATGAAGTCGCATTAAAAGATACACCGCAATCTGTCAGTGTGGTGACCCAAAAAGTAATTGAAGATATTGGAGCTACACGTTTAATCGAAGCACTTGATTTAGCTGGCGGTGTTACTCGTGCTAATAACTTTGGCGGTCAAGGCTTAACAGGGTTTAACCTTCGTGGTTTCACTAGCGGTGAGTTTTACCGTAATGGATTCCCAATTAACCGTGGTTATCCGAACGCTCCAGATAGCAACACGATTGAACGCGTAGACGTTTTACGTGGCCCCTCTTCTAGCTTGTATGGCCGTGGTGACCCAGGTGGTACGTTTAACTTAATTTCTAAAACACCAAAGTCTGAGCAACAAACCACTTTGGGCGCACAGCTTAACAGTGAAAGTTTATACCGCACCACGGTAGACATGACAGGAACTGTACCTAATGCAGAGAACATTGGTTATCGTCTAAATGTGATTGCAGAAGGTGGCGATAGTTATCGCGACCACGTTGAATCTAAACGTTATGGAATTGCTCCAGTCATTCAATGGCAAGTTTCTGATGCAACCAAAGTTACTTTTGAAGCAGATATTTTACGAAATCAGCATCCACTTGATCGTGGCCAAACACGTTATGCAGGTCAGAAGTCTTTTAATAGTTCACCCGAAACTTATTTGTGGGAAACGGGTAAATACAACAACCGCCTATATAATGATAACAATATGACTCAATTACGAGTCGAACACGACCTTGGGAATGACTGGAAGCTGAATGCTGGTGTGCAATATTTAAATGGCAAATTGCATGGCTATGCAGTAGAGGCAAATGGTATTCAAAATGACGGTGAAACTTTAGGCCGGAATTACAACTATCGTGAATTGAAATGGCAAGATACAGATGCCCAAATTAATCTAACAGGTAATTTCCAACTTTTAGGTCTAGCTCATACTCTTGTAACTGGACTTGAATATGAAAACTACGATTACAAGTCATATATTATTCGTTCAAGTGGTGATGTCGGTAGTTACCCTATTAATATTTATAATCCTGTTTTAGGCCAACCACTGCCTGAGCTTAATAGGGTTACTACTCATGATCGCGAAAACTTAAAAACAACTGCTCTTTTTGTACAAGATCAAATCGATTTAAATGAGCATTTAAGTGCACTGCTAGGTTTGCGTTTTGAGCACTACGAACATGATTACAAAAATCTATTACCGAATACTGCAAACTGGAATACCAGTCATGATGCATTTATTCCACGTTTAGGTTTGGTTTTTAAAGCTCGTGATGACCTTTCAATCTATAGCAATGCTGCAAAATCGTTTAAACCAAATACGGGGGCTAGTCGTAATGGAGAGGGATTTGACCCAGAAGAAGGCATGGCTTACGAGTTAGGCTTTAAATGGCAAGCACTCGACAAGATGCTATCGGTGGACTCTGCTATTTTTTACGCAAAAAAAGAAAATGTCTTAACTTTAGATCCTGTAGATTCAGCCTATAAAGTTGCTGCTGGTGAAGTTCGTAGCCAAGGTATTGAGCTAAATATTGCAGGGCAAATCACTCCAGCTTGGAAAATTATTGGTGGATATGCCTATACAGATGCAGAAGTCAGCAAAGACAATACTTTGAAAAAAGGAACTGCACTGGCCAACATTCCAAAGAATAGTTTTAATCTTTTAAATATCTATGAATTTCAGGATGGTCCTTTACAAGGCCTAGGTCTAGGAATTAATCAAAAATATATTGATAAGCGTGCAGGACAAACAGCCAATAGTACTTACACAATGAAAGGTTATGCAGTTACAGATTTGGTTTCTTATTATCAGGTGACACCAAAACTTCGTCTTAACTTAGATGTGAAGAACATTTTTGATAAAGTTTATGATGAAAGTGCTTTCAATTTATATGCTTATCCGGGTGAATCACGTACGGTTCAATTAGGTATGAGCTATACGTTCTAAACTGAACTATAAAGACATCTGATATACGGTATCCTCTTCAAGACGACAAACTTGTAGGTCAGATCTCGTTAGGGATATCAAACACTAAAAAGCCACTCTATTTTTAATAGCAGTGGCTTTTTATTAAGCTACTTTTATATAAAAAATATAATTTACTGATTTATAAATATTTTTATAATTAAATTATGTTCTATACTTAACATAGATCAAAACTATAATTTAGACATGACATGCAAATTCGATTATTTCACTTAAAAAATTCTCGCTCTCAACGCATTATTTGGTTTTTAGAAGAATTAGAACTCAACTATGAACTCATTATTAAAGATCATTCAGGCATAGGCGAAGATAAAAACTCACCTCATCAATTATCAAAATTTCCAGCTATCGAAATTATTGAACAAGGAAAGACTTCAGTCTTAGCTGAAACCTCAGCAATTTTAGATTACCTATCTCATTTACACCCACAATTGGGACCGAACAGCCTATCAAGCCAACAACTCCTAAATTTTTATTATTGGAAAAATTATTGTGAGGCAACATTCATTCCCGATTTAGTACTCAAACAAATTTTTCACCAAATTGCACAACGTACACCTTTTCCGATCCGTTTCATTACTAAACTTTTAAAATATGGATTCGATCAAGGCTATCTCAATCAATCATTACAACGGCAAATGAAAATGATTGATGAACATTTAGAGCAACATGCATGGTTTACCGGAGATCAGTTTACTATTGCTGATATTTTGATGTGGTTTCCATTATTAGCTTGCTCACAAAATTACAGTCAGTTTAAACATATACACCGTTATCTCGCCCAAATAGAAAACAGACCTGCCTTTAACAATGCTTTAACTAAAGGCCAATGGTCTGCTTCTACATTTAACGCTTACTGGACCACTGCATGGTAATGAAATTACGCCGACTTACGCGAATTCACTTGTCCTTGAATCACCGCTTTAATATTGCCTTTGGCATAATTTAAAAACACCACCAGGGGTGAAAGTTTTGGATTTGGTTTTTTACCCTTGCCAATGGTTTTAAATTGAGCGGCATACCAAATAATTTCCATAATTGCCATTTTATCGACAAAAGGTAAACCTGTTTTAATCGGATTTACGGCATAACGCACGTCTTGCCCTGCAATTAGACGTGCTGTTAAATCGGTTTCTACCGCAAATGGGCGAGCAATACCAATAAAGTCACATGCGCCACTTTCAAGTGCAGCATTCATGCCCTCTACGGTACGGAACCCACCTGTTACCATGAGTTTACACTTAACATGCTGACGGATTTTCTCTGCAAAATCTAAAAAGTATGCTTCACGTGCAATCGTGCTTGCTTTACGTTTATCTGCCTTAGCTCCAGCCATTGCTGGTGCCTCGTAAGTACCACCTGAAATTTCAATTAAATCGATTCCAGCTTCATCTACTGCTTTAAAAACTGAAATCACATCTTCTTCGCTAATACCGCCACGCTGAAAGTCGGCCGAGTTAAGCTTCACTGAAATGATAAAATTATCTGAAGTCGCTTCACGTACCGCTTTATAAACCTCTAATAAAAAACGGCTACGATTTTCAACTGAACCGCCCCATTGATCTGTACGCTTATTAGTTAATGGCGATAAAAACTGACTAATTAAATAACCATGTGCACCATGTAATTGCACCCCTTCAAAACCTGCTTTTTCACAAATGTGAGCTGCTGTCGCAAAACGATTAATAATATCTAGAATTTCATCATGAGTAAGTTCACGTGGCGTTCCAAACATGGTTGCTAAAGCTGGGCTAAAAGGTACTGCCGATGGTGCAACGGTTTCTTTATTTAAACCTTTTGGACACTGACGACCTGGGTGTGACAATTGAATCAATTGCACCATGCCATATTTTTTACCTAAGGCCGCCCACTCTTTTAAGCGATCTAGGTCACGTTCAGTTTCAATAACCACAACACCCGGTTCATTTTTTGCTCCAGCATTTACCATGACATTGCCCGTAATGGCACAGCCAAGTTCACCTTTTGCCCAAGCACCATATAAGCCTAAATGTAAATCATTTGGTTGGCCTTCATAATTTGCAAGCGCCTCACTCATCGCACCTTTAATAATGCGGTTTTTAAAGGTGGTATTACGAATTGTGATGGGTTGAGCAATCTGGTTCATGGTTAACCTCTTTTTTTGAATTATAGAGTAATTACTCTAATTTAAATGAGTTATTGAGCGTGTCAAGACATAATCGATAACTGACAATAGCACATGTCAATTTTAAAGAATATAAAAATATGCAACTTTTTGCATAAGTCAAAAATTAAATTTATTCTATTAAAAAACAAATGATTAAAATAAAATCTTAAAAAGATGCTTTAATTAACTGTCTGGTATATTCAGTTTGAGGCTTAGAAAATAGGAGTTCAGTTTCCTGATATTCAACAACTTTAGCATGACGTAATACCATCACTTTATGGCATAGTGATTTAACTATATTAAGATCATGACTAATAAAAATATAACTTAACTGCTCTTTTTGCTGTAATTGTCGCAACAACTTGATCATAGCTTTTTGCGTAGTCCGATCTAAGGCCGATGTAGGTTCATCCAAAATTAAAAGTTTCGGCTGAACCACCAAAGCTCTGGCTAAGGCGACACGTTGACGTTGCCCGCCTGAAAGTTCATGAGGATAACGATGTTGAAAATCTTCAGCCAATTCAACCTTTACCAAAGCAGATTCAACTTGCTGGGTTACCTCTTTATCATTCATAGCTTTTAACTTTAACCCTTCAGCAATAATCTGCCCCACAGTCATACGCGGGTTTAAACTGCCAAATGGGTCTTGGAATACAAGTTGAAAATCTGATCTCATCAACCGTAGCACTTTTGGCTGTAACTGATTCAAATCTTGTTCTAAAAAAACAATTTGCCCTTTACTCTTAACAAGCTGAACCAAAGCCAGAGCTAAAGATGACTTACCTGCACCACTTTCACCAACTACCCCAAGCGATTCACCTTGAGCAAGATCAAAACTCAAATCTTCTATTGCGGTGAAATATCCTTGAATGCGATTTAAAATTCCTTTTCTTATAGGAAATTGCACGCTGAGCTTTCGAACTGATAAAACATTCTGCTGAGCAGGTATGGATTCTACTTTTCCAAAATCATGATCTAATAATTTTGCTGTATAAGCTGTTTTTGGGTTTGCAAAGATTTGGCTCAGTTCACCCTGCTCTACTACACGCCCACTTTGCAATACAATCAGTTTCTCAGCATAGCGATGTACTAAATTTAGGTCATGGCTAATTAAAATAAGTGCCATTCCATATTTGCTTTGCAAAGATTTTAATAGCTCTAAAATCTGTATCTGCAAAACCACATCCAATGCAGTAGTAGGCTCATCAGCAATCAAAATTTTAGGCTGAAGTGCCAATGTCATCGCAATCATGACACGTTGTCTTTGTCCACCAGAGAGCTCATGCGGATAGCGTTTTAAAATTTGTTCTGGTTCAACAATTCCCACATCTTTTAGTAGCTCAACGATTTGTTGTCGAACTTCAAGTTTTGAAAATCCTGATAAAAGAAGATTTTCCCCTACAATTTTTTCAACCCGATGTAGCGGATTTAACGCAGTAGCAGGTTCCTGAAAAATCATAGCGATTTGTCGACCACGTAAATTTGCTTGAGCTTTCTCATTTAACTCAAGCATGTCTTGTGAGCCAATCCAGACCTGACCCGTTACTTCTAATTTTTGTTGTAGCAATCCCATTATTGCTAAGCAGCTCATCGATTTACCTGAACCACTTTCGCCCACAATAGCGAGTGTTTCACCTTCACTTAAGTAAAAATTTAGATCTTCTAATAGAATCTTTTGGTCTTTGGTTTGAACGGAAAGATGTTCTACCTTTAACAACGTTGAAGCAGTATTTAAATTATTTTCTTGGGTCAAACGCATCACGGGCCGCCTCCCCAATATAAATTAAAAGTGAAAGAACAATGGCCAGACTAAAAAAGCCTGAAATTGCTAGCCATGGCGCATCTAAATTATTTTTACCTTGTAGCAATAACTCGCCTAAAGAGGCTGCATCGGGTGGCAGCCCATATCCTAAAAAATCAAGAGCGGTTAACGCGCTAATATTAGTCGTTAAAATAAAAGGTAACTGAGACAAACTCGAACTGATCGCATTGGGCAAAATATGCCTAAAAATAATAGCGCGATCGGTCACTCCCAAAACTTGGGCTGCACGAACATAATCTAGCTGGCGAGCTTTTAAAAATTCGGCTCTGACAACTCCCACCAAAACGGTCCAGCCAAAAAACAACATAATGAAAAATAGCCAATATACGTTTGGCACAAACATACTGACTAAAATCATGACCATAAAAAGCATGGGTAAGCCATTCCAGACCTCAACCAAACGTTGTCCTAATAAATCTACCCAACCGCCATAGTAACCTTGAATAGCACCTACGGTAATTCCAAATAAAGCAGAACAAAATGTTAAGGCTAAACCGAAAAGTAACGATACTCTTAATCCATAAAGAATGCGGGCAAAAACATCCCTTCCCTGATCATCTGTTCCCAACCAATTTTGCTTGGAGGGTGGTGAAGGTACAGGAACGGCCAAGTCTAAATTGGGCGTTTGATATGAAAACTTAACGAGCGGCCAAACTGCCCATCCTTTAGCCTCAATAAGCGCTTGTACGGCGGGGTCTTTATAATCAGCTTCTGTTTCAAACACCCCACCAAACGCAGTTTCTGGATATGTTTTAAACACTGGCAAATAGTAAGAATCTTCATACTTCACTAACAATGGTTTATCGTTAGCAATCAACTCCGCAGCTAATGACAAAACCAAAATCAGACTAAATAGAATAAAGCTGGCCCAACCCAATTTATGCTGTCTAAAACGCTGTAATCGCGTCCGCACAATTAAAGACATTATTTGCCTCCTTGTGCGTCAAAGTGAATTCTTGGATCAATCCATTGGTACAGCACATCACAAATGAGACGTAAAATTAGGCTAAATAAAGTAAAGAAAAATAAAACCCCAAAAATAACAGGATAGTCACGCTGGACAAGGGCTTCAAAGCCCAGCAATCCCACCCCATCTAAATGAAAGATAATTTCTACAAACAGGTTACCCACAAAGAAAATACCCGCTAACACCTCTGGCAATCCTGCGAGCACAACTAAAATGGCATTACGAAATACATGTTTATATAACACCTGTTGGCCATTCAATCCTTTTGCATAGGCTGCCAAAACATAGGGTTTATTGAGTTCTTCTAAAAATGAGAATTTAGTTAAATAGGTTAAACTGGCAAAACCGCCTAATACCATGGTAATCAGTGGCAAAGTCATATGCCATAAATAATCGGTAACTTTGCCCCAAAGACTAAGTTGATGAAAGTTATCCGATACTAAATTTTGTAATGGAAACCATTGGAAATAAGAGCCGCCCGCAAAAAAAACAACTAACAGAATGGCAAATACAAAACTTGGTACAGCGTATCCCACCACAAGAACTAATGAGGTGGACCGATCGAACCACGAACCTTGTTGTCTTGCCTTCTTAATTCCCAGCGGAATAGAAATAAAATAAATCAGAAAAGTGCTCACCAGCCCAATTGAAATTGAAACAGGTATTTTTTCCCACAACAATTGCACGACAGGCTTATCTTTAAAGAAACTTTGTCCAAAATCTAAAGTTAAATAACCTTTTAACATTAGAAAAAAACGTTCAGGAGCAGAACGATCAAAGCCGTACTGAGCCTTAATTTGTTCAACCATTTCAGGGCTTAAACCTTGAGCACCTTGATAATAAGTTTCTGCACTCAATGCACGACCAATTCCCAAATCGCTTTGTGCCTGATGTATTGCTTGCTCAACTGGCCCACCCGGTGCAATTTGCACAACCACAAAGTTAATCAATAAAATGACAAGCAATGTGGGAATCATTAAAAGAAGTCGCTTGAGAATATATGAACCCATATAACAGGATTTCCTTTATGGCAGGTGTTTTTATTGTTGATGTAAATATTTGGCAACTTTTTTGGCTTTATTTGCATCACTCCACCAATATTCTATTCCAGAAGAAAGTGCTGGTTTAACTTTAGGTTGTTGATACATATTCCAATAAGCATACCAGTTTTCACCTTTACCATAGGTCGGAATTTGATAATAACCAGCTCTAAGCAACCGATCGAGAATACGAGTATAAATAATCTGTTGTTCACGGCTTTTACTTGCAACAAGTTTTGAAATCACTTGATCAATTACGGGATTGTGAATACCCGCATAATTATAATTTCCATCCTGCGCTGCGGCGACACTTCCCCAAAACTGAGTTTGTTCATTGCCTGGGTTGAGAGATTGCGGCAGATTCATGGTGGTCATGTCAAAATCGTAACGACGAGTTCTTTCTAAATATTGCGGAGCATCGACCTGACGCAAATTAACTGCAATGCCTAACTTTTTCAGGTTACGAATAAAAGGTAGAAGTGTTCGTTGTTTGCCATCTTGCTGAATTAGAAACTCAAACTGAACTTTTTTTCCTTCTGGCGTAAATAGCTGCCCTTCTTTAACTTTATAGCCAGCTTGTATCAATAATTGCCGAGCAGTTAACAAATTCTGACGGTTAAACCCACTCGCATCCGACACTGGATATTTCCAGTCTGCTAAAACACCTTGCTGCATGAGCGGAGATAACTTAGGCAATAACGGTTTTAACAACTCTAATTCAGTTTTTGAAGGTCGACCCGTTGCTGCTAATTCACTATTTTCAAAATAACTTTGAAGACGTTGATATTGACCATAGAACAAGGCTTTATTCTGCCATTCAAAGTCATAGGCATAGGTTAAGGCTTGTCTAAAACGGATATCATTTAAAGGTTTTCGTCTGGTGTTAAAAACATAACTTTCAGTGGCAATCGGGTTGTGGTGACGAAATTTATATTGAGTAACCAGTCCTGCTTTTACGGCTGGAAAACGGTAATCTGTTACCCATTTTTTAGGATTAGTTTCTTCATGCAAAGTGTATTGCCCAGATTTAAATCCTTCAAAAGCAATATCCCAATTCCGATAATAGACATATTTTAATCGGTCAAAATTATAACGCCCCTTGTTAATAGGCAAATCTTTTGCCCAATAATTTGGGTTTCTTTTATAACTAATGCTTCTACCGGCATCAACTCGTTCAACTACATATGGCCCCGAACCAATAATCGGTTGTAGGGTAATTCGGCTAAAATCTCTTTTTTGCCAATCTGCTTTTGAATAAATCGGTAAGGTTGCCAAAATAAATGGCATTTTAGGATTATGGGTAGACTTAAAACTAAACTTTACCTGATGGGTGTTTATGACTTCTGTTTTTGCCAAATCAGCAAGATACATCTGTAAACCTAAATTGGACTTCGTCTGATAGGCATCAAAGCTAAATTTAACATCTGCCGCAGTGACTGGCTGTCCATTGCTAAAACGCGCCTTTGGGTTTAAATAGAAAGTAACAGACTGCGTTTTTTCTGGGTCATAATTCACTTTCTCGGCTAAAAGTGGATATAAAACTCCGACCTCATCTAGCGACTGGGTCATTAAAGTATCAAAAAGATAATTAACGCCCTCTGTAGCATTCCCCTTACCATTCATACTATTGAGGTTATCAAAAGTTCCTTGAGCGGCCTGACTTAACAGACCACCCTTAGGAGCATTGGGGTTTGCATATGGCATAGCCATCATTCCTAAATATTTAGGCTTGGAATGAATCGCTATATATGAAGTGGTTTGCTGTGCAGAAAAAACTGCATGCGAAACGACACTGAGCCCGACTAGCAGGCTCAGTTGAAAAGATGATTTATGCATAAGTTACTAATTATTTTATAAATTAGGCACTTTAATAACATCACCAATGCGAAGCTGAGTAGAAGGCGTTAAATTATTCAGCTCAGCCAAGAAATTGGTTTCTAAACCATATTTGCTAGCAAGGCCAATTAATGTATCACCACGCTTCACTTTGTATTCCACAACAGTTTTTGGAATCACAATATTTTGACCGCGCTGTAAACTAGCACTCGCTTTTAATGCATTCATTTCAGCAAGTTCGCGCACTGAAATGCCTGCACGGCTCGCAATACTATTTAAAGACTCACCAGATTTCACAGTATATTTTTCAGTGTTTTTACCAGCTGCAACTGTTTTAGTTGAAGACTTGGTATCTACTTTAGCTGTTTCTACTGTAGGTACATCACCTGTTAGCTTTAAACGCTGCCCTACACGAACGCTACTGGTACGTGAAAGACCATTTAATGAAGCAAGGTAGTCCAACTGTAAGTGATAACGGTTAGCAATATTACCTAAGCTATCACCAGATTTGACTGTATAAGTTTCTGGCGTTTCTTCTTTGGTATTTTTAGAAGATTTAGTTGGCGCTTCTTCAACCGTACCTGTTAGTTTTAAGCGTTGACCAGCACGCAAACCGGCAGTACGAGACAAACCGTTTAGATCAGCCAAATAACTTGTTTGCAAATTATATTTACTCGCAATCGCATTTAAGCTATCACCAGACTGTACAACGTATTGTTCTGGAACACTTAAGCCTGCCGGTACTTTTAAAGTTTGACCAAGTTGCACATGGCTATTTGCTTTTAAGTTATTTAACTCGGCTAGCTCAGCTAGACTAATTTTTGATTTAGTTGCAATACTCGATAAAGTATCACCACGTTGTACTTTATAGCCTTCTGTTTTATAAGAAACATTTGCTGATGCTTTCTCAGATTTACTAGAAGCCTTAGTTTCAGCAACTTCATCTACAGAAATATCTTGTGTAGGCACATTAATTTTTTGGCCAGCCATCAAGTTACTGCCCGCAGATAAACCTGGCGTTAATTCAGCAAGTTCTTGATTAGAGAGCGCATAACGATCTGCAATCAACTTAAGGTATTCACCGCGCTTCACAGTATAACTTTTTGTTGCTATAAGTTTCGTTGCATTTGACTGAACTGCTTTAGGCTCGGCTTTAGCACTTGAGCGACTATTCTTTGGCTCTTTTAACTGTAGTTTCTGTCCAACAAACAGACCATCTGTCACTGATAAATCGTTATATTCAGCTAACTGTCTTACTGACAAATTAAACTGATTAGCAACACCGCTTAAACTGTCGTTAGCTTCAACCACATATACATCTGGTTTAGCTGTACTTTTAGATGTTGTTTGAGTTTCTTGTGGTTTAGCATCATATAGGTAAAGCGTTGAACCAACATATAACGTCTTTTCAGGGTCAATCTGGTTCCATTTAGCAACATCGCGCCAGTTTACGCCGTTTTTCATTGCAATAACGGCCAACGTATCACCCGGTAAAACCGTATAAGTACTACGCTTACCTTTAGGCTGTACAACCACTACATCTGTATCAGTTTTAATGTAAGGCTTGCCTTTATTGCGCTGTCCGTCTTCAGAGTTAGCTACGGTTACGTCTTCAGCTAAAGTTTTTGGATAAGCAAAACCTCTACTGACCTCTTTACCTTGTTGCTCTGCAACTGACTGGCTCGTCTGAATTGCGGTTAACCTAATTTTGCCATCATACGGATCGACAATTTCAGTTCCTTTAGGCGCAATTGCTTTTAATTCAGCAACGACTTGATCTTTTTCAGCTTGAGTTGGTTGTGGCTCTAAAGCTTGCTGAACTGTTTCTTTCTCACCTTCAGCTCGAACTGCCGCTAAAATCTTTTCACGTTCAGAAGCCGAAATCGGTGGCTCCATCTTAACAGGCTTCGTAATGTTAGCTGCATTGGTCACAGCTACAGGAATACGCGGCGCACTTGGTACATCCGCTGATGCTGCAAAGGCAGCTAACGCATCTGAACCACGTGGTGTAGATTTTGAAATCGTTGAAGTATTCTTCACTGGTGAAGAAGGTTTAACTGGCTGAACTTGTGTTGTTGGTGTTGTTCTTGTTGTCACTGTAGTAGAAGGACTAACCGTTGTCGGTGTAGACGGTGAAGTTGCATTTGCCCACCAACCTGAGCTACCACCCGTTTTTTTCCCTTTTAATTTATTATCAATTGAAGGACTTAAATCTGCAGGAATCAAAATACGCATTGGACTCGCAGGGTCTACTGCTTCACCACGATATCCCGGGTTCAATGCATAAAGTTCTGCACGGCTTAACCCTGCTGTAGAAGCAATTTCATTTAACGTTAAAGGTGCTGATAAAGTCACTTCACGGAAATGGGGTCTATTTGCAATAGGCGGTAGTTCTACACCATAAGCCTTTGGATTTTTAATAATTTGAGCAACAGCTAAGAAACGTGGAACATAGTTCATTGTTTCTTGAGGTAATTTTAATGACCAATAATCAGTTGGCAAACCAGCAGCTTGGTTGCGGTTAATCGCCTGCTGAATACGTCCAGGGCCAGCGTTATATGCAGCTAACGCAAGTTCCCAAGAACCAAATTGGTTATAGAGACTTCCTAAAAACTCATAAGCTGCGCGAGTCGATTCAACCACATCTCGGCGCCCATCATACATACCAGTTTGCTTTAAGCCATAAATACGACCAGTACTTGGAATAAACTGCCATAGCCCCGCTGCTGCTGCACTACTTGTTGCAGCTGGGTCATAAGAACTTTCAATTACTGGTAATAATGCAAGTTCTGTCGGTAAGCCACGGCGTTCAGCTTCTTTCACAGTATGGTACAAATAACGACTGGCACGAGCACTCAAGCGATCAAGGTAAGGCTGACGAGAAATAAACCAGCTACGCTGAGCTTCAATACGTGAATCCCAATGATTCAAATCCATTTTGAAACCAACAGACATACGCTTCCAGACATCACCATGCTTCAAAATAAGCAGACGATCGCCTTCTACAGCGCGCATATCGGTTGCTGAAAGTAAGTCTTCCAAAGAGTCAAGACTACTCGCATCTAAATAACCTGCACCACTGACCTGTTTCGATTTTGAGGTTTTTGCAGATTGCGGAGTCGATGAACAGCCTGTTGTAATACCCAACGCAGCTAAAGCAGAGCTAAGTACGGTAATTTTGAACAATGATGCCGCAGATGGCTGCCACACAAATGTGGTTGGTTTATACATAAAAACTTCCAAACAACTCGCGTAATATTTTTTGGGGTCTGCCCACAAACCCTAGGTCTTCGATGCCATTGTAGTAAAGCGTGCAAGATAGACAAGGCAATAATTTGATGTCATTTGCATGGAAATGTTACAAGAAATTAAAAAAACCTTGCTTTGTAACGATGGAACCGAACTTTTTGCGTATACAATACACCATATTCAGTTCTTTTTCTTTTAGTTTAGGTTTCGATTTATGTCTCAAACAATCACACTGTATGTTGATGGTGCATGTCGTGGCAATCCGGGTTTAGGTGGTTGGGGCGCATATGTCATTACCGAGCAGGGTGAGCATAAATTATTTGGCGGTGAACCTGAGACAACCAATAACCGCATGGAGCTTACTGCTGCGATTGAAGGCGTTTCATTTTGCCCACCCGATGCTCACTTAATTATCTGGACAGATTCAAATTATGTGAAGCAAGGCATTACTGAATGGATTCATGGCTGGAAAAAGAAAAACTGGAAAGATGTAAAAAATCCTGACCTTTGGCAAAAATTAGATGCTGTATGTGCAGGTAGAAATATTGAGTGGAACTGGATTAAAGGCCATGCTGGACATGCAGGCAACGAAATGGCCGATGAGCTTGCAAATATCGGAGCCGATCAAACTGCACTGCAAAAAAAAACAGTTCAAGTGACTGCCCTGCAAGATATAAAAAAGCCTGAAGAGGATTGGTTGCTTGATGATCCTTTTGGGTTTGATATGACAGAAGTAGCCGAAGAAGATAATATTGATCTTGAACAGTCCGAAGAAGTTGAGATGATTATTGTGGATGAAGAAGTTATTGAAGTTGAAGCTGCCGAGCCAGAAAGTAAGCAACCCGTTAATAATATTCATCCTCAAATTGTTTTGACCGAAGCCAAATTACAATTACAAGGGCCTCGACAACTGATTCTCGATACGGAAACCACTGGTTTTTATTTCCAAGATGGCGACCGAATTATTGAAGTGGGCGCTATTGAAATGATTAACCGGAAACTCACCGGTAGCTCAATTCATATTTATATTAACCCGCAAAAACCAGTGGGCGACTCAGAAAATATCCATGGTATCAGTGATAATTTCTTAAAAGATAAACCGCTGTATGCAGAAATTGCCGATACGCTTTTTGATTATCTAAAAGGCGCAGAGATTATTGCCCATAACGCAACCTTCGATATGAACTTCCTTGATATGGAGTTTAGACGTGCTGGCCTTCCCGCACTTTCTGAAGTATGTGAAGTAACAGATACATTAGCTTTAGCAAAAAGCAAACATCCAGGACAAAAAAACTCGCTTGATGCCCTTGTAAGACGTTATGAAATTCCGGCACGTGACCGAACTTTCCACGGCGCATTACTCGATGCTGAAATTCTTTCAGACGTTTACCTAGCAATGACGGGTGGACAGGTTTCTTTTGATATAGATGCCTTATCCCAAAGTGAAAATAGCCAGAACACAACAAATAAAACTAGGATTCAAATTGACCTACCAGTTATTTACCCTTCTGAAGAAGAGTTAAATACACATGAGACTTGGGTCAAAGAATTTGAGAAAAAACATGGAGAACCTTGCCTTTTTGCAAAATAAATTTTTGATTCTTTAGCGTTTTTAGCTTTTCCCCTTTGTAAGTTAAGTTATATTAGTCACATAGATTTTTAGCTCAAATTACCGAGCACTACGAATATAACAATTGATTTTTTTTCAAAGGGGAACGTTTATGTCTGAGCATACTTCGATTCATTTCGATCCAACAGCTTTACTCATCATCAAACATGAAATTGATCGCTCAATAAAACTGGTTGAAGGTGCAGTAAGCACTTTAATTGAAGAACAAACGCTCCCTTTTGGTATTGATGATGCATTAGAACAATTTAAGCAATGCACTCAAGTCCTACGTTTAATTGATATCCCCTATCTTGCAAAAATCACTCAATATTCAACTGAGCTGATGCAAAAAATTATTGCGAAACCAACGCAAATTAATACCGTTGATGTCGTTGCGCTGAGTGAAGGCACGACCATGGTAAAACGATATATTGAGTTTATCTGCTTGCGTGAATTACAAGTCCCTCAGTTTCTTCTTAATACCTTAAATAATTTAGAATTAGCTTTAAATAAACCACTAACATCTTCTGGACAAGCGATTGCTCCTTTACTTGCAAATGCTTCACTTGAACTTCCACTTCCAGAAGTATTCATTAATGAAAAAACTCAGTTTATCCATCAACTCTATAAGCTATCTCTACATCATTTTTTAAATAAAACAGAAGCTACTCATCATTATCAAGCTTTTAAACTTATTAGTACCTATTTGGTCAGCATGGCAAAACACCAGCCAAGCCAACAATACTGGCAACTCGTAAATTATGCTTTCGACCATATTGATAACCTACTTTTAAATGATTCACGGTTACGTGTACTCATTAATATTGAAAGTTATATTGGTCAATTCTTAGCAACGCCAGAAACTTTCCAGCCTGATTTGCCTGCACTTGCAGATATTTTAAGTATTGTCATTGCTCAAGAAGATGAAGTTGCTCACCATATTCGCAACCAACTTCATATAGGCGATGAAACACCGACAGACACGCAACTACTGGTTTTAAGCCGTCATCTTTTTGGTCCTGACTTCGATACCATGCACGCAGTTAGCCAATTAATTTTGAGCGAGATGAACAAAGTGCGTAATGACATTGAATATAACTATCAAAATATGTCGACTGAAAAAGCACAACAATTGCAAACGAGTCTTTTACAGCTCGCTTATACATTCAAACTACTTAACCTTGATGAAGCCTCAGTTGAGCTTTCTCAACAAGCTAACA
Source organism: Acinetobacter sp. DMC2 (assembly GCF_056314305.1). Classification (NCBI taxonomy): domain Bacteria; kingdom Pseudomonadati; phylum Pseudomonadota; class Gammaproteobacteria; order Moraxellales; family Moraxellaceae; genus Acinetobacter; species Acinetobacter sp. DMC2. The sequence continues at coordinate 126,908 of NZ_JBQUYP010000002.1, forward strand.
GTTTAAGTCAGCTCAATCTATTAAGTAATGAAAACTACGCACAGCAGCTTATGGACAGTATTTTATCTGCCATGAACTCAATTGGTATTTTGGTCCGCCAATATACGTCTAGTCGCTTACAACTTAACGTGAATAATACGAATATTTCTTTAGATCGCCTTGATGAAGCACATCAAGCCTTACTCACCGAGACAAAAAATTTAATTGATTTTATTTGTCAGAGTCTTACGTTATATGCAAATGATTCAACACAGAATATTGAAGCAATTGCAGGTTCACTAAAAGAGCTAGCAGGTGCGGCCGAGTTTCTAGGAAGTACCATTCAACAAAATGCTTTACTTCAAACTGCTCAATTTGTTCAACAACAACTTGAACAAAACCAGCCGTTTAATACAGATCAAATTCACTGTATTTTTAACGTATTAGCGGGCCTTGACATGTTGGTTGACAATTTAAAAAATAAACAACCTGTTCTACAATCCATGTTTAATGTAGCATTGTCGAGTAGTCAACAACTTCAAGAAAAGGCAGCTTAATGTCTGAATTATCACTTGCTTATATTTTTCATCATCAACAATTACTGGTTGACCAAAACCTTCAACTACCCAAAGTCGAAAAGTTAGCAAGTGATTTACTTTTCACTCATGATGAGCAAGTCATTGCACGTGATTTGCTTGCTGAGGAAACTATCCCCGAAGGCTTACAACTGGTTCCCATTCGTCAACTCATTACAAGTTGGTCGAAAGAACAGTTCTTACAAGCAAGCCGAGCTGTACAGTTACTTGAATGGCGACGCAATCATAAGTTTTGTAGCCACTGCGGACACCCGACAGAAGTTCATCCAAGTGAATATGCAATGGTGTGCCCTTCTTGTCGTTATCACCAATACCCTCGTGTAAACCCGTGCATTATTACTGTCATTACTCGAGGCGATGATGAAATCTTGCTAGCGAAGTCAGTCCACAACAAAACCAACATGTATGGTTTGATTGCAGGTTTTGTTGAGGTCGGTGAAACGCTTGAAGAAGCGGTACAACGCGAAGCTTTTGAAGAGGTAGGCCTAAGACTCAAAAATGTTCAATATATGTCAAGTCAGCCTTGGCCTTTCCCAAGTAACCTTATGGTAGCTTTTCGGGCAGAATATGAGTCGGGTGAAATTAAGCTTCAAGAAGAAGAAATTGCAGATGCACAATTCTTCAAAATTGATCAATTACCTGAGATTCCATTTAAGGGAAGTATTGCTCATTCAATGATTATGCAAATTACCCAAGCAGGGTAATCTGCCGTGTTTTAAACGAGACTCTCGTTTAAAACACTTCTTCAAGAAAATGTAAGATCGTTCTTTTCGTTCTGAAATAATGACTAATAAAACTAGAAAGGCTGGCCAAAATTGTAATATGCCCAGTTTTAGGAATCACGGCAATATGGCTGTGATTTCCCTTTTCTCTAAGTGCTGAATCCATATCTAAAGTATTGTGCTTTTTCACAATCTGATCATTTTCAGCCATCAAAAGGTAATGTTTAATATTATTTTGATTGACGAAATAATATGGCATAACTTCTTTATAAGAGATAGCTTGATCAAAAGCATCTTCGGCCAGTGGGTCACCCTTATAGTCAAAATGATAAGGTCCAGCTAAACCAATTATTGCCTTAATTTTCCCTAGACACTCAATTTTAGTTGAATCAGGATGATAAACAGCGGACATGACATTAAATGCACCTGCAGAATGCCCCATAAGTACAATATTTTCTGTAGAGATTTCTAGCTTGTCTTGGTTTTGATGCAAATAATTCAATGCCTGAGTCAGGTCATCAACAAAACTTGGAAAAATATTCTTAGGTGCTAACTGATAGTTAATAACAGCAACGTCATAGCCTTCTTTGGCAAAGGTCTCACCAATAAAGAGATAATCTCGTTTATTACCATGTTGCCACGCCCCACCATGCACAAAGACGATAAGAGGCTGGTGGGAAAGCTTTTTAACAGATCGGTAAACATCCAAACGGTGGCGAGGCTTTAGCCCATAACGAACATTTGGAACCTGTTCAAAACCATCTTTTGGCGTAAAACGGTTTAAAGCAAAACTCCCCAAATCATACAGGCGGAAATCTTTATAGAAAGTTCGCGCCTGTTCAATTTTGCTTTGTACTTGTTCAATCAGATTCATATATTACTGTGCAGTCGAAGCAGGATCTGTTTGGTCAGGATCAATTGCAACAGGTGTTTGAACTGTTGGTTGAGCAATGACGTTATTAATAATTGGTGTAGTCGTTGCGCTACCAGTACTTGCTGCTGGAGCAGGCGCCAAATCGACATTATCAATTAAAGTAACAATTTTGGTAACATTACCAACGTTTTGTAAGACGCTATTTAAATCGTTAATTTCAGCTGTATTTAAACGGCCCATTACATAAAGTACACCGTCTTCGGTATGTACAAGTACCTTACTATCAGAAACCACAGGTGCCTTCATTAAAAGAGCACGTGTATTTGCTGTTACACCGGCATCTTGCATGATGGTGTTATAGCTAACTTTGTTACCCACCGTAATATAGTTATGTACAGCTTTCACATCACTCATGGCTTTAAGGTTGTCTTCTGCCAATTGTTTCAAGTACGGGTCTGGCACTTGGCCAGTTAATAAAACTGTACTGTGGAAGCTTTCAATATTAATACGTGACTGCTTGAAACGTTGATCAAGTTTATAAATGTTGATATTTGCTGTACGTTTAATTGAAGAGTCAATGAATACTTGGCCTAGACTGCGGACACCGCTATCTGTGCCCACTGGAGCTGTGCCTGTTCCACCAGAAATAAAACTTGCGCAACCTGATAAACTTGCGACACAAAGCATTGTTACAGCAATACGGTTTAACACTCCACCAGACTCCTATCAATTTCTTGGCTTGATCATAAAGCATCAGACTTAAATTTGCTCAAAAGAGTAATGAACTCTTAATCCAAAGTAAATGCATTTTCGATCCATTGCAGATCATAATGGAATTTTGAAAAGTCTTGCTGTACTGTTTTTGCAATTTTCTGTGGAAAATCAAAACAAATCACATCAAAACGACAATAAAAATCCTGATAAGATGGATAGCGCTGTAAAAAACGCATCGCAGTTTTGATAATTTTCTTCTGTTTTGTCCACGTTACCATTTCACAAGCTTGTCCATAGTTTCCTATAGTGCGTGCTTTTACTTCAACAAAAACTAACTCTTGCCCTCTTTTGACGATTAAATCCACTTCGCCACGGCGTGAATGGTAATTACTTGTGACCCATACATAGTTTTGTGCTTGTAAAAGGCTTAAAGCAGTTTGCTCTGCCCATTTCCCCAACTGTTGCGCCAATAACATTTTTATTTTCCCCAATGAAAAGCATCTCTAGATGTTTTTATGCGTAAATTATTTTCTTAAAATTATCTGCTCTATCAGATCTGAATTGAACAAATGAAAATCAGATCATTTTTGAAAAGCTTAAGCTAACAGACATTGTTCACGCCCAAATCATAATTTCGGGTAAACTACCCGATTAAAATTGTTTATCTGTACGGAGTAAAACCAAATGAGTGCTCAGTTATTTGTTGTAGCCACCCCAATCGGGCACTTAGATGACATGACTTTCCGTGCAATTGATATTTTAAAATCAGTTTCTATTGTTGCTGCCGAAGATACTCGCCAATCAGCACAATTATTTAAGCACTATAATATATCGACTCAACTTACTGCATGTCATGATCACAATGAGAGCAATAAAATTGAGCAATTAGTTCAAAAATTACTTGCGGGCGATAGTATTGCTTTAATTAGTGACGCAGGTACACCGCTCATCAGTGATCCTGGCTTTAAATTAGTCCGTGCTGCTCAAGAGCATGGCATTAAAGTTGTTCCTGTGCCTGGTGCATGTGCTGCTATTGCTGCCTTAAGTGCGGTAGGTTTGCCAAGTGACCGTTTTAGCTTTGAAGGATTTTTACCATCTAGAGCTTCGCAACGTATTTCTCAATTAGAAAAACTTAAGAATGAAACCCAGACCTTAATTTTCTATGAAGCACCCCATCGTATTTTAGAGTCGGTTAAAGATATGGCTCAGGTATTTGGTGAAGACCGTCCTGTAGGGTTTGCACGTGAAATTACCAAAACCTTTGAAACCATCAAAAAAATGACCTTAAAAGATTTGGTCAGCTTCATTGAAAATGACCACAACCAAGAAAAAGGTGAAATTGTAGTGGTTGTGGGTGGTGCAGCTGCAAAAACAGATCTAGAACAAGAAAAACTAGATGAACTTTTAAAACGTTTACTTCAAGATTTGTCTGTTAAAGCGGCATCTCAACTTGCTGCCGATTTAACAGGAATTAAGAAAAAAGTCGCTTACCAACGTGCGCTCGAGTTAACACAATCTTAATTTTTAATTAGGTATGGTGATGACACAGACTATTTGTCATCACCTTCTGTTAATTTTGCATAATTAATCTTATAGACAAAATTACTTCAAAATCAGAACAAACTTTCTGGCTTTTTAAAATACTTAATCGCTATCTCAATATATGTTTTGCTGACTCAACAATAGTCTCTGTCAGTGCATCTAGCTGTTTAGACTGCCTTTTCCAGTGGTGCCAATATAACGGAATGTCGAGCTCAGCCTCAGGTATAACATCCACTAAAGTTCCATTGCTTAGCAAAGATTGAACCTGAAGCTCGGGTACCATGCCATATCCCAAACCTAATTGGATTGCTTTCACAAACGCATCTGTCGCAGGAATAAAACTATAAGGATAGCTCTGCAAAGGCAAACCATAATATTTCAGTAATACTTCTGAATGCATAAGATCTTTATGGTTAAAAATTACAGCGGGTGCATTTCTTAAAGTTTCTCGGTTTACACCATGTTTAAACCAGTCAGCTGTAAATTCAGCAGAAGCCAACATTTTATAACGCATTTTCCCGAGTGGTTGAGCTAAACAGCCTGACATGACCTGTTCTTCTGCCGAGATACATGCGTTGACTTGCCCTGTTTCCAATAAAGTATGCGTATGCGATTGATCATCAATTTTTAGTTCTAAGACTATTTTTTCTTTAAAAAGGATTTGCTGAATGCTCGGTAAAAGCCAAGTTGCTAGCGAATCTGCATTGGACGCTAGAGCAATTTTATAGAATTCCGATTCAGATGATTTGCCCATCAAACCTTGTAATAAGTTTTGCTCCATTAACCTTGTATGACGTAAATGTTGCAATAACGTTTGCCCCGCTTGCGTAAGTACACATGGGCGCCCACGGATAATTAAAATTTGGCCTAAATACTTTTCTAAAGCTTGCACGCGTAAAGACACTGCCGACGGCGTAATATATAAATACTCACCTGCTGCATCAAAACTTCCCACTTCTGCGACTGCAAGAAAGGCTTCACACTGTTTGCTATCTAACATATCAAACCTAAATTTTTTTTAGCCAAACCTAAATATTCTTAATTTTACTTATTTCTTAAGAAAAAGTCAGATAATTCCCACATCTGATTTTTTCACCTTATTGTTATGTTCTCTCTTAGTATATTTTTTAAAGGTTTCGGTATTGGTAGCGGGCTTATTGTAGCAATTGGAGCACAAAATGCTTTTGTTCTAAAACAGGGGCTTAAACAGCAATATGTATTTTGGCTATGTTTAATCTGTGCACTTTCCGACTCAATTCTAATCGCGTTTGGTGTATTAGGTTTTGCCGAAATTATGACAGCATCACCCATCTTAATTACGGTCGCAAAATATTTAGGGGCAACGTTCTTATTGGTTTACGGTGCGAAAGCATTCTATGCTGCCTTAAAAACCACCCAGAGTATGGAGCTTGATAGCAGCCAGAAACAGACTTTAACTCAAGCACTAGTGACCTGTCTCGCCTTTACTTGGCTTAACCCACATGTCTATTTGGATACCATTGTTCTGATTGGTTCAGTTGCAACTCAACTAGAAGACAAAATTAGTTTTGCTTTGGGCAGCATTGTTGCCTCTTGGATTTTCTTTTTCAGTTTAGGTTATGGCGCAAGGTTATTAAAACCATTATTTATCAATCCTAAAGCATGGAAAATCTTAGATTTCATTATTGGTTGCGTTATGTGGAGTATTGCAATATCGCTTCTCATCTAATGCATTCAAACAGTAAAAAGTACCATGTCTGAATGGTACTTTTTATGCAATCAAAATTATGCTTGAGAACCCAACACCAGCTTTGACTGTTTTCTTTCTTGCTGAGACTGTTTTATGACAGCATAACCAGAAGACACACCCAAGTACGCAATTACAAAGGCAACAAATAAATCTGGAAATACGCTCCCTGTTCCAAATACGCCAACGGCCGCTAAAATCACAGCAATATTGGCAATAGAATCATTTCTGCTGCACAACCAGACAGAACGCATATTGGCATCTCCATCACGGTACGCATAGAGCATAAGCGCGACTGAAACGTTAGCAATTAAAGCCATCACACCAATTGCCCCCATCACCATTGGTTCGGGTGAAATGCCATAAAAATATGACCAGACCACTTTTGCAATAACAAAAATACCGAAAGCGGCCATCGTTATTCCTTTAAGTAATGCAGCTGTTGCGCGCCAATATAAACTCATCGAAAGCACAACTAAAGATAATGCATAATTTGCTGCATCTCCGGCAAAATCTAATGCATCGGCCCATAGCGAAACAGATTGAGCCTTATAACCACCCAATATTTCTACTACAAACATCAACGCATTGATCACGAGTGCGATCCATAACGCTTTTCTAAAACGTGGACTCACTTTCTTAGAAGGAGAACATGTTGAAGCACAACCACATCCAGCCATTTTATTTCCTCAAGAACTCTTTTATAGTAATTAAAAACCCTTGAGTAGCTCCAGAGTCAAGCCTTATGAGTCTTTCTATTGGTCAATTATCAAAAAAAGCGGATGTTCCAATTGATACGATCCGTTATTACGAAAAAGTAGGTGTACTTGATCGTATCCAACGTTCAGAAAATAATTATCGTGTTTATACCGAGCAGACTCTCAATGACCTATTGTTTATTAAGCATTGCCGCGAATTAGATATTTCACTCAGTGATATTAAAACGTTAAAAGAAATGAAAGCTGAGCCTAAACAGGCATGTACGAAAATTGATAATTTAGTAGATAAATACTTAAATGAAGTATCAGAAAAAATTGAACGATTATTACTTTTAAAAGAATCTTTAATTGATTTAAAACAGCACTGTTCTACCAATCGAACAGTGGATGAGTGTGGAATTTTAAAAGAACTGCAAAGCTCGCCTTAAACCTATTTTGATAAGTTCATACAAATAAAAAAGCACCACTCATGTGATGCTTTTTTAAGATTAATGGTCGCTATGTTCATCAGGAGGAACTTCGGTAATTCTACCACCTCGAGCTAAAAATGCGGCAACTTCATCTTCCAACGCTTGGCGCTGTTTCTGTTTAGCAGTTACAGTCAGCGTTTCTGCCTCGGCAAGGTCAGTATCACTCATACTGCCTGCTTCTTCATCAGCTGCTCCGCTTTCGGCTGCTTTCGCTTCATCTTCATCTACAGCAGAATCTTCTGCATCTTCATAATCATTGATATCTGACATTTCACACTCCCCACAATGATTTTTATTGCATCATCGCTATGGTTCCAAGACCTCAGAAATTTAGCAATCTCTTTGCATTTAGCAAAGAGCCAATTTGGTCAATTCCGTATCTTTTTTAACCAAATTGGTAATGATATATAAATGATTGTTCAAAAAATATCTACTGGTATTTAATTCATTCAGTAGAGTATAGACCCAGTAAATATTTTAATGCCTATAGCGGGTACTTTGTAAAGCCCCTAAACCATTTGCTTGTTGCATAAATCGGTCTTTTAAAACCGGAGTCAGCTCAACTTGCTTAAGCCCCATATTGCGAGCCCAAACGACTGGAAATAGCTCACTGCTTTCAAGCCACCCAATTGCCGACATGCTATGCATCATTGCATCATTCTGACCTTTACGGCGATGTTCATAGCGCAATAAAGTTTGCTCATGTGCCCATACACCCCGCTTTAAATCATGAAGCAACACATCACACAGTACTGCCGCATCAAGACAGCCAATATTTACCCCTTGTCCAGCAAGTGGATGAATCACATGTGCTGCATCACCAATCAAAGCTAAGCCTGCTTTAACATATTGTTTTGCAGCGCGTGCTTTGAGCGGAAATTGGGCTCTTGAACGAACCTCTAACACCTCACCCAACATATGTTGGCTTTCTTGAGTTAAAAGCTGCATAAAGGCGGTATCGTTTAAAGCCGAATATTCATCGGCGTAATCATCTGGTAGTGTCCAGACAATTGATTGCCAGTATCCATTTTCAGTTTCTTCAAGACTTGCCATTGGTAAATATGCCAATGGTCCCGTAGGTAAGAAAATTTGGCGGGCAACATAATGATGGGGCTTTGCTGTTCTAATTGCACAGCTAATGGCTGCTTGTTTGTAATCTAGTACATCAAGGTCAATAAAAGCCTGTTCACGTACAAATGAATTTGCACCATCTGCACCAATAAGCAGTTTAGTTTTAAGCGTAGTGCCGTCTACTAATTGAATATGCCAACATCCAACACCTTGCTCAATACGCGTCACACGCACTTGAGTACGGTAATCTGTAAGCTGCTGCAACATTTTTTGCTGAATAGCAACGTTCAGTACACTGGGTTCCACCATAGAACCCAAGGCTTGCTCAGCTAAAGGCTGATGTGCAGAGTCTTGACCAAAATTAATTTCACCATAGCCATTAATATTCCAGACCTGCATGCCTGTATAAGGCATTTGACGTGCAAGATCATCCCAAACATTTACCGTTTTAAGCAAATGAATGGTCGCTTGGCTAAGTGCTAAAACACGTGGATTCATCACGCTTAATGTTTTCTCAACATCAAGTACAGGAGCCGCATCAAGCACTGTGGGTTGTACCCCGCCTTGCGCAAGTAATAAAGCAGTTAAACCACCAACCAATCCACCACCAACAATGACGACATCCAACACTTCACTCATGCTTTTAACCCCATTGCATAGTTAGCCACCAATGGTTTTACACCCGGAATGACATCAAACGCAATTAATCCTGTATTACGAATTAATTTTAATAATGGATTTTGGTTACTAAAACCACGAACTACAGTGTCACAGAACTTAATCACGCGCTGCTGATCTGATAAACGAGCTTGCTCATAGGCAAGTAAGTTACCAGGGTTACCTAAATCATCAGAAGTAGTTAACTGGTTCACTAAATAACGTACTAAAACATCTGCATCGCGTAAGCATAAATTAAAGCCCTGTCCTGCAACTGGATGAATTGTATGCGCTGCATTCCCCATTAGAATAACGCGACCAACAGCTTGTTTATGTGCAAGCACTTGCGAAAGCGGATAGCTAAAACGTTTACCCGTTTTTTCAAATTTACCCGCTCGGTCACCATAGGTTTGCTGTAAAGCACTTAAGAAATGCTGGTCATTTTCATCGCCCAACCATTCATTTTCAGTGCCTTTTTTCACAGGCCATACTACTGAACGGCGGTACTCTCCCGGTAAAGGTAATAAGGCTAAAGGACCTAATGCGCTAAACCGTTCAAAACCTACCTGCTCATGCGGTTTTGATGTCTGAACCGTAGTCACAATTGCAACCTGATCATAGTCGTGGACATCAACACCCACGCCAATTGCCTGACGACAAAAAGAATCGCGACCATCAGCCGCAATTAATAATTTTGACTCAAGTTTTAAGGTTTCCTCACCACGCAAAGCTTGAATATGTACTTGCTCGGCATCTTGAGTTAAAGCGGTAACCTGTACACCATCAATGAGTTCAATCAAAGGTTGTTGGCGCACTTGAGTTAACAACACACGACCAAGCCAAGCATTTTCAATTACCTGCCCAAAGCTTTCGACTTTTTCTTGTTCTGCAATTAAACGTGCTTTACCAAAACTGCCTTGCTCAGTAATGTGGACTTGCAAAATTGGAGTCGCATGTTGCTGTAATGCATCCCACAACCCCAGCTTTTGATAAATCTGTACGCTACGACGCGATAAAGCCGTATTACGCGCATCAAAACTCGAATGGTAAGGAGCAACATTTTGATCATCATAGTTTGGGTATTTCACAGCTTCTAATAGCTTTACCGCAATATTAGCCTTCGCGAGCATGAGTGAAAGGCTCAAACCCACCATTCCCCCACCTACAATAATCACTTGTTGTTGCATCGAGTTTTGCTCCTTTGGCGAATACGTTTAATTATGCTTTAGCTTGCGCCATTAAATGTTCAATATCTGCAATATCTTTAACCACATTAGCAGTTAAAACTCGTGGTCCTTTCGAAGTTGCGACCACATCATCTTCAATACGAATACCAATACCACGCCATTTTTCATCTACAGTTTCATCATCTGGTGCGATGTATAAACCAGGTTCAACTGTAATGACCATACCCTCTTCATATTGACGCCAGTCTTCACCTTTTTTGTAAGACCCGACATCGTGTACATCCATACCTAGCCAATGGCCTGTGCCATGCATATAAAACTGACGGTATGCTTCGGTTTCAATTAGTTCGTTAACATCACCTTTGAGCAGACCTAAATTAACTAGACCTTCAGTTAAAATTTTAACTGCTATTTCATGAGGCTCACGGTATGAATTACCAATACGAACTGCATCAATCGCTGCATATTGGGCAGCCAATACAACTTCATATAATGCTTTTTGCTCAGCACTAAATTTACCATTGACCGGAAAAGTACGGGTAATATCCGAAGCATAGAATTCATATTCACATGCAGCATCAATTAAGACTAAATCACCATCTTTGAGTGGCTTGTTATTTTCAACATAATGTAAAACACAAGCATTGGCGCCGCCACCGACAATACTGTTATAAGACGGAACACAGCCATTTTTCCCAAAAATATAATTGAGTTCAGCTTCAAGAGCATATTCCATCATTTCTGGGTGTACTGTTTGCATCGCACGCGTATGCGCTTCAGCACTAATATTTGCAGCAATTTGCATTAGCTCAAGTTCTTGTGGTGACTTAACTAAACGCATTTCATCAACAATACGGTCGAGCTGGAGTAATTGAGCTGGAGCACTCTTATGTCGGTGCTCGGCATCTACTTTTTTAATCCACTGGCTCACCCGCGCATCAAACTCAGCATCGTGCCCAATCCGATAATAAAGACGCTCTTTATTTAATAATTTTTCAATAATTTCTTCATCAAGCAAATCAATTACATATGCTTCATCAGCATCATAGTCTTCAACTGCACCATCAACTCCGGCACGGAAACCATTCCAGATTTCCATCTCGCGATTACGTTCACGGCAAAAAAGACTATAGCTATATTCTTCATCGTCGAAGGTTTCAATGACAGCAACTGCCTCAGGCTCAGCAAAGCCAGTCAAATAGAAAAAACTACTATCGGCACGGAATTTATAATCCGCATCACGATTACGGTACATTTCCTCACGCGTTGCAATAATTGCAATGCTGTTTGGACCCATTTTTTCTGCCAGACGGTCTCTACGATGTCGAAAATCAGCTTGAGGCAATTTCATAATGATCTACTTGATTTAGAATTTTAAAGTCAAAAAATAAAATACAACCAATAACACATCGCCTCAATTAGCTTGGGCGATGTGGAGTAAACATTTCTACAATATTTTGTTCTGTGTCTACAGCAGCAGATTTACTTTTTGCATGAAAGTTTTTCAATAAAGAACTTTCAGTTACAGTAATTTTTTTTCTACCAATAGACAAACTTACAGGGATTAAGCGTACAAATTCATACAATTCTTCGTAACTGCTTTCGCCTTCTTCATCATTATCAGAGTCTTCAAATTCGACCGCTGCAATGTCTTGAAGGTTTTCAATCAACTCACGTTCATCATCACGAATATGTCCGGATGCTAAACCGAAACCTAATACAACCCCTGCACACCAATCTGACAATGCTTGTACACGCTCTTGAAGTGGGTGCTCATCATCAGGAAGCATTGGTAAATAATCTAATTCATCATCAGATATAGCGTGAACAACATCTTCTGCTTCATTAGTTAAAAGTGTGAGAGCATCTTCACTTAACTCTGGCACATTAAGGGTTGTTAAAATTTGTGACCATTGTTCACGCGTTGGCGCTTCTGTCACACAAACAATACCTGTTAATAGACCATGTAACTCACTAGGGCTTGAAATTTCTTCAATTCCTTCAAAATGAGCGTTCCAATCTGTCCAGCCTGAAATATCGTCTTGCATTCGTTTATCCAATCTCTATACTTTGTATATATTACCTTTGATTGCAATTCTGTGCGACCTCGTTATGTTAGAACAATTACAGCGGCTACAAGCGCATATTAGCGTATTAAAAACACGCTTACATCATTTAGAGAGTGAACATGCGGCACTCTCAGAAGCTAAAGAACTGGCTGAAACAGAGCATCACGCACAAGTTGTGCAAAAAAATAGTATTATCACTAAAAAACAAGAGGAAATTGAGTCGGTAACTGAGCAACTATCTCAGTTAAAAGGTCAATTTCAACAGTTGAATCAGGATGCTAACACACTTGCGGAACGTTATAGCCGATTAGAAAAAAGTACGACTGATTTAAAAAATCGTTTTCAAGAAATTCTTGCCGAACGTAATGAATTACGTGTTGCAAAAGAAAAGTTACAAGCCCACCAGCGTCAAACTCAACAAGAGCTTCATGATTTACAACAAGATCGTGATCGTCTGTTACAAAAAAATGAGCTTGCTAAATCAAAAGTTGAAGCCATTATTCAACGTTTAGGAATTTTAGGCACTGCTCAAGATCAGCATGCCCAAGAAATTCAGCAGCTTGCCCATCCTAATGCTGAAACTGGTGAGGAGACCCAATCATGAGTGAACAAGTCATGGTAGAGCTTAGGCTGATTGAGCAGACCTTTAGACTCGCGACTACTTTAGACAAAAAAGATGAACTTGAACGTGCAGCAGAACTTCTCAATGAGAAATTTAATGAGATGCGTCGTAGTGCTCCACGTGTTGAACACAACAAACTGGTCATTATGGTTGCTTTACAACTGACTCAAGAAGTACTGAGCCTTAATAAGTCTTTGCAAGAATACACTCACTGTGAACGTTTACTGCAAACGATATTGGATGATGTTGAACAAATTGTTTAAATAAATTATCCATACAAAAACGCCTTGCTCTATGAATAATAGATGCAAGGCGTTTTTTATTGGCACTATTAAGCGTAATCGAAATTACTTTATGCCTGTTAATGTACAAAGCTTCATCAAACGCAAACTAAGTTTACAGTTCCAGAGGTTTAGGTGATTGCCAACATGGTCAGATCGGTTATACTTAAACTGTCTCTGGGATGTTCGCCAGCGGGTCTATTCCCCTGCCGATACTTAAACTTATGGATGTGTTCTGTATATTTAGAGTGTATGCCTACCTTCGTGTAGGAAACCCAGCAAGTATACGTCGCGTCCACCTTGAACTCATCGGGTTCAGGGTAACGACACATGCAGCGGCATCTTCGGAGCATTTATTTTATTATAAAAACAATAACTTAATACAATAATCATCAATTTAAAAACCTATTATTTTTCTCTAAATTAATCAAAAATAGGCTTATAGTAGGCTTCAAAAATATTGTGTTATATTGCTGCGTATCGTTTCGTACTTCTTAATTCATCATGAGCCAAAGATATAAGCTTACAAAAACATTTGTCGACAGCATCCCTCTCGAAGAAAGCGGAAGTAAATTTTATCGTGACTCAGTTACTATTGGTTTTGGCTTAATTGCAACAAAGTCAAAAACCTATTTTGTTGAAACGAGAATGCCTGACGGCCGAAACAAAAGAAAGTCTATTGGTAAACATGGCGTATATACTCTTGAGCAAGCACGTACAGAAGCAAAAAAAATATTGTTAATGATGCACCAAGGCATTGATCCAGTTGCTCAGAAAAGACAATTAAAGAATGACTTTAAATCCGAAAAAGAAGCTAATGAATTAATCCCAACGCTAGAACAAGCGTATGAAGTCTACAAAAGTAAAAAGAAGCTAAGTGCTAATACAATCAGTGCTTACGACCGATGTGCTAATGATTATTTTAAAGATTGGAAAAATATCAAAATTACTGAAATTACTCAGAAAATGACTTTAAACAAACATATGGATTTATCTGTGCGAAGTTTAGCGCAAGCAAATCTTGCAATGAAGTTTTTATCTGCTGTCTACAACTTCAACGCTTCAATTCTATATAACGATAATGATGAAAAAATTATCACAGAAAAAAGCCCTGTTGGAGTTATTTACAAAGAGAAGAAATGGAACAAGATAAAACGTCGTAAGGGTTATATTCGAGCAGACCAGATACATGACTGGTCACTTGCCGTGTGTACGACTTGGTGGGCAGGCAATCAAAATTTAAATCATCGTGCATACACAAATCAGGACTTCTTACTCCTATTGATTCTAACCGGATTCCGAAGAGAAGAAGGTGAAACACTCGAATGGGCAAATGTTGACTTAAAATATGGAACTATAAAAATTCAGGATCCGAAAAATCATGAAGACCTTCTCGTACCGATGGGAGAAATGCTTTGGTATATTTTGGCAGAACGTAAAAAACTTGCTGGCAATAATAAGTACGTTTTCGCTGGTGATACGCCTGATTCACATATCGTTGATAAGCGTGAAGCTCGTCATACGATAACTGAAGCAACTGGTATTGAATTTACATTTCATGATTTGCGGAGAACCTTCGGAACTATCGCAAATAGTCTAGCGATTGGTAGTTACACAATTAAAAAACTCATCAATCACATGGTAGGTGATGATGACAACGATGTAACCGATGGGTATGTCCAAGTAACATTTGATGATCTTCGTAAAGCTATGAATATGATTGAAAATGTTGTGCTATCTGATATCTCAAAAGCTTTGATCAAAAACAGAATCTACTTTGAACAAAAATCAATAAGGAATATGAAAGAAAAATGGATTGAGCATAACAATATTATTTTAAGCCGATATTGTGAATAGTTAGGGGTTAGACCATGTTTTGTTTCTGGCCGAAACTGGTCGATGAGTAAGAATCTGTTTAGATCGGATCAGTTGTATTAATAAAGTAAAAAAAACACCTAAGATGGATATGCCTGAAGCTCTTAGGTGCTGTTCTATAACTCGATTGGGTAAGTAGAACAAAGGCTAAGCGAGGATTGGGTTACCTCTCAGTAAAAGTAACAATGATTTATTTTAAAATCAATTTCATAAATTGCGTGAATATTCAACTAAATTGCAAACAAAAAATATAAATTAATATATTAAAAATAAATAATGAAATCGCAATTTTATGATATTTATTTCACACATTATTTATAATAATAAATTTAAATCTCATTACAAAATTAAAGAGTAAAAAAATAAAATTATAAAAATAAAATAATTTTTACCAAAAAATAAAAATAACGTCCTGATTTGAAAACATAAAGTCCTAATTGGACAATATTAATTATAAATTTTTTCATCTTTTTATGTAACATTAATATACATATCTCCCACAAACCAATCTGTTTAATTTTTGTACTTTTAAATCTATGGCAATTTTTATCAAGCACACTCATATTATTTATGATTATTTAGTTAGCAATAAGCTTTCCAATCCTGAAATAGACTCTAAAATTTTAAAAATTGAGGGGGTGGAGAGCTTTATAAACTCAAATAATTGTAAAGTTGCATTTAAAAACTTAGTAAAATATTGCTCAACTTTAAGAGATTTAGGTATTCCTCTTAAAGCTGGTGAAATTGATATAAATAATTATGGATTAATTGAATTAGGCCTTCAAATTCAAGAAAATTACTTACAAGCATTACAGTTTATAACAGACAATCAAAGTTTAATTTTTCCATTTGCACAGGTTGAGCTTCAATACAATCGAATACTAAAATTCATAATAGATCCACTTTTATTTATTGATGAGAGAATTTATGGCTATATTTTTACTGTAGAATACCATCTGAGTCAAATATATAGTCTTCTGAAACAACTTATCTGCAATTCTTTAGTCGTAAAAAATATTAAAGTAAAGTATGCAGAAAATGAATATAGTTATTTAATTAAGAATTATTTCAATTGTGAAGTAATTTTTAATTCACCTGAGAACTCTCTCACCATTGATATAACGCGTGATAAACTTTATCAAAAAATTACTCCTTATCCTTATAGAGATATTCGGAAAAAAATTGACATTTTACTAAATAAAACAAATGTTAAAAATAAATCTAACGGTGAATTGAAAAGTAAAATCTTATCAATTTTAGATTCTCAACAGAATTCTAATATTGATGAATTTACTATTTCAAATTATTTAAATATGCACCCACGTACATTAAGACGAAAACTTCATGCTGAGGGCATATCATTTAGAGAAATTATCAATGAGTACAAGATGGATAGAGCCATTTTCTTAATATCTTCTACAAACTATAATTATAAACAAATCGCTTTTATGATTGGTTTTAAAAATAATGCCAGCTTTAGCAAAGCCTTTAAAAAATGGACAGGAAAAACACCACAAGAATTCAAAACAAGCTTATATTATTAATAAAAAATCAACCCTACCAACATAATTAAGAATAAAAAAGATAATACAGTTGTAAAAGGATAGAATAGAACAATTAAAATTTTATCAAACCAATGAATATAAGGATTATCTTTCAAACCTATAATTTTAACAATTGAAAAAATTAGTGAACCTATAAAAACTAAAGTAATTAAAAGCATAAGTATAAAATCCCCAAAGATATAATGATCCATTTCAAAATTCCATTTAATAATTTCAAACTCTAAACTCATCCAACCAATACTCATCAATACTATTAAATTTATTTAGTCGTTTTTTTTGTATTATTTCTTCCTCTTCAGCTAATCTAATAAAATCAAGAATTTCATAAGAACTTACAAATCTAAAACATGCATTATTTTCAATTGGAAACTTAAAAACCACTATTTTATTAATGAACCCCAATGGATAAAACATACACAATACCAACAAAATAATTACAAAAATATTATAGTTGCAATATATTATTCATATAGGACATTTATATTTCCATTTAGGACAAATTTAATTATTTTTATAATTAAAAATTTATTATTTTTTAATACAGATTTAATAATTATCTATTCATATAAAGTTATTATCTTAATCAAACAATATTATTTATGTGCTAATCTTCACATTATTATTGATCATATGAGTTGTGCATCCTGAAAGCAGAATGCACGTCATTGTTAGGATCAATGCAAACTTAGAATGCTTACAATGATAGACTTTCATTCTATGCAATCCGATTGCTGATCCAGCCATAAAAGAATTGTTCTTGCGTGGGATTACGCTCACAGATTTCGATATAGCGTTGGCCTTGCATGATGTTGAGTACTCGAAGCAAAACCTTTTCTCCATCTTTTCCACGCTTGGCCAAATAAGTTTTAAGTGCTTTTAAAGTAGCTGGTCCGTAAATTCCATCAACTGATAGATCTGGCCACCCTGCTTTGCCCTGGTTATTCAGCAAGTTCAAAGCACGTTGTAAAAGTGGTTTTGCAAATCCTGTACCGCAATTCACACCAGTGTCTAAAAGCTCTTCAGCAACCAACGAGCTAATTACATTCACCTGATCAAATCTCGGAGCTGTCCAGTACTGTTTTTTATAAATTGCCTTTGCAGTTTCAAGTGGTAAGTCTTTCATATTGCCTTTAAAACCATTTTCCCGTGCTACGGCTTGGGTAATGCCATACTTTGTTGCTCCGCCACGATCTGCTGGATTATTTACATAACCACCTTCACGTTTAATAAGTTCTTCAAGATATTGTTCAATGTTCATTTTGCTTTCCTCTAGGCAATAAAAAACCCCGCATTTGCGGGGTTTTTTTGTTTTAAAACTTTATGATACTTTTCGGAGACGAGATGCATGAATAGTGCTGCGCATATCACCCTTGAGCACTTCTCGCATACTTGGAGTTTTTGCACAAGCGGACAATACACATTGAGCTACCAATTCATTAACTTTTTGTTGTTTTGTTTCAGTTAATTGAACATGACTTAGCAATGAAATAACGTTCATAATTCCCACACCTATTTAGTAAGGTTTATTGACGTCGAAAGGCAAGCCAACGCTTACCTTCGAACTTAACTGTCAAACCAGCTTTATCTAATTCTGATTTAATTGATTCCGCTGCGTCATGCATTCGCTGTAAGAATGCTTGACTATAGTCCGTACGTGCGTAGATTTTAGTCGCACTACCAGAACAATCAGCATGCTGCAAGAATTTTTGAATGATGAAGATCAAATATTCTGCGTATTTCGAATCATATTCTGAATCAACTAAACTATCAAGCTCTGGGCTAATGTAGATATCAAAAATCTTTAACGTTAATTCACGACCCCGACGATGATATCCGACTTCAACAATAACATTTGGATGTTCACAATCATCTTCACAAATACCGATATAAGTGTTTAAACTTTCACGCGTTAAATAATCCCCATAATCTTTACTAGCTTGAATATGTTCAAAAAACTGTTCATTTAGTTCAATTAATTCGTCATCAAGATTTAATGCTATACCGCGATCAATCCAGTGTCGTGCTGTTGTTTTTAATAGTTCTTCGTCAAATGAAATGATGTTCAATTTTGTTCCTCTTTTATAAAGTATAGAAAAAAGAAGATAACAAATTATAAAAACAATATAAAGAACGACACTTATTGAAACACTAAATTTAGAGAAATCCGCCCGAAGGCGGCATTAACTGTTTTCAATATCATTTCTGGCTTTCTTAACTTCTTTGATTACTTCAATAATCGTCTTACCTTCCTGTTTGTTAATAAAGTTAAATGTCCACCGGACCAACGCCCAACCGGGAATACCGCAAACAAAGAAGAATCCACCCAGTGCCATCATCCCCCAAATATCTGTAATCCATTCGTGAAGGCCCCACTTCACAATGATGAATGAACCGCCTGCTAAACTTGAAACAACTGTACAAATGAGCCCCACAGCCCATTCTTGAGGTGAACGTGGCATACGTGTCATTAATACCACTGCTGCAACTAAAGCGACAGCTAAAGTCACCATAATTGCTGCCCCGTAAAATTTTAAAAGTGCTGTTAAACCGCTAGTGGAAACTGGTTCCATTTATATCTCCAGAAATAAAAAAACCGCCCGAAGGCGGTCCGTAAGTAAATATGCTATTATTTCAGTACTAGAATAATCACAATAACAATTGATCCTATAACGAACCCTAAATTAGTTATTGCTTGTAATAGTCCTGTTCGGTCAGCACCTTTCTCACTCATTTTTCCCACTACATTTAATTCAGATTTTGTTGTATGCTTAGGCATAGTAGAACTTCTCCTTAACTTTCGCTGGTTGAGTTGAATTAAAAAGCTCATGATTGCCGTCATGGGCTTTTTGCTTTTTAGGTTTCAAGCACATTCAATACTTTTAAAAAAAGATTAACAAGGCTTCACACCATGCTTATCTTTTAAACTATCTTAAAGAGATCATCATGCTTTATCAATAGGATATTATCGTAAGTTACTGAATTCGCTATAGTAAATTTCAAATTTAGTCTTTTAAAACTTGATATGCTCTATAAGATATTGTTCGATATTCATTTTTAATCACCTTTAACTTCTTTTTTTAACTCTTTAACAACTTCAACGATGTTTTTACCTTCCCGCTGATTTATAAAATTCGCCGTGATCCGGACAATGAACCAGCCGGGCAATCCACATGCAAAGAAAAATCCGCCAAGCGCTAAAACGCCCCAAATATTATTTACCCACTCATGTAGACCAAACTTCATAATAAAAAATGATCCACCCGTGATACTTGAAACCACTGTACAAATCAGCCCTACCGCCCACTCTTGCGGGTTTTTAGGCATCCGTATCATCATCACAACAAGTGCAATAAGAGCCGTACTTAAAATGACAACAATCGCCATACCGTAAATTTTAAAAAAGGCACTCGCGCCAGCAGTGCTAATAGGTTCAGCCATATTAGGCTCCTTAAATTTTGGTCAAAAAAAGCACCCGATCGGGTGCTAAGAAAATGATTTAAATTACGCTTCAGAAGTACTTTGAGTTATCTGATTAGAATAATTCCAGTCGGTATTTTTCCATACATCGCGTGCAGCAACACGGATGTAATAAGGCGTTGTTGCTTGAAGATCTTTAATCGTTTTCGTAAGTTCTGTACCAGTCCAAGTTGGACTTGTAGTTGTGGGGTCAAAGTTTGGAGTACTACTGAGCCAAACGGCATAATCTTTCAAATCTGGCACTTCGCTAGGTATCCAGCTTACAGTTATAGAATCATTTGTTGCTGAGGTATAAATATTGGTAAGTAATGGCGGTACCGGATTAGTAATACTTAGTTCAGCAAAAGAACTTAGCTGTTCACCGTTTTTACTGGCCACCCGAATAGTGTACGAGCGACCGATGCCATCTTGCATAGCTTCTTCAATTGAATAACTAAAATCCGTATTGGTAGTATCTACCTCACGTATTTTCACGGCATCGGACCATACTTGAACGTGATAACCAGTTGCACCTGTTGCCACCTGCCACTGCACCTTGAAAGAAGTACCAATAAAAGGTGATTGCAACGATAAGCCTTTAACACTGGTAGTACGACCACCGGTTAAAGTATAGCTATAGGCCGTAACCTCATCTAAAGTTTGCTCTTTGCGTTCCAATCCGTTGAAACTGGTAAACTTTAAAAAGATCTGTTTACCTATAAGATTTTGGTTAAAACCATAATTGAATATTGCCTTATCTAAACGAACAAAAGGCTCACCTGCACTATGATTTTGAGCATCAGCAAAGCGCCCTCGCAATACATCACTTAATGTATATAGCCCTGTTCCGTTTAATGTGGCCACTTGATAATTAAAATACTCATCACCAACTTTACAAAGTGTTTGATCGGCTTGAGCATCTTCTAATGTACCGCTGAAGATCTGACTTGAAGTATTCAGCTCCACCTGTAAAGCAGTATCATCACTATCAATACCAGTGACAAGCTGACCATAACGCGCGGATCCATATACCGTACCAATCATTTCATAAGTTGTATCATCAAGGCTTACCCATACATTACAGCCACCCCAATTGATTCCACCGGATACAGCAATCCATACTTGATTTTGGCCATTGGAGAGATCTAGCGGGGGTTCAAATATTGCCGGTGCATTTACATTTCCAGCTTCTTCATTACCACCTTGATAACCATTAGAAGCCTGTAAATCATATTCAATTGCTGATCTTGAGCCTACGGCTAATTCTTCCGCTGTGACTGTCAACTCACCTTGTTCATCTTCCTCAATACGTGTGATACGCACGAGGAAACGATTCAAACCTAAAACCGGATCCGTTAAAGTTACAATATCCATTGGCTCTAACCGGCAATATTTCCAACCTAGGCGAAATTCATATTCATTACGCACATAAAGCAATCGTTGTAATCGTAGCTGTGCGGCATGACGGGCTATTTTAGGTTCACAAAAGAAATGATTCTCTACCGGATCTTCCGTACGCAATCCATACATTTCAATATTTGCCTGATCTTTGGCTTCTACTGTTTCGGTGTTGTACTGGTTATATCGATTGATGTATTCAATCTGTACATGATTATAAGCATCAGTATCACGGCTACGGCGTACTTGTACCGGTTCCTCATCGTCAATGAAGTCATCATCTGTCAGGTGATAAACCGGTGTGAGATTTGGCGTAAACGTAACGCCGTTGCCTGTTAGTGCAGAATCACCAAAGGATTTAATTTTTAGCCCGTCAGGGCTTGGTACCACCGCACAATTTACAGCTTCGACAATCTCATTAATCGTCTCGTATGCCGCACGTTGCTCAGTAAAGGCTGGGCTAATCAGCAAATTGGCCGCTCGACAATAAGTACGAAATTCTGAAAGATCTGCCATATTTAAATCAGGAGCAGCCCCATAGCGAGGATGTGTAATAAAGTCTTCAATCACATCTGCGGGATTAGCATCGTCAATAGTTTCTGACAATGTAATCGTGCTAATCACCTCAAAGTTATGATTTGAAAGGCTAGCGCTATTTCCCATCTCATAATTAGCACAAGCAACATATCCCAAATATGGATAGTTAATGGCCTGATCCGGATGCTTTGAAACTAACCACCCCCATGGCGGGTTATTATTCCCATCATATAATTCAAACTTTAACTGATCGATTGGATCTAAAGTAATAGATCCTTCTTGCTTAGGTACATATTGCTCTTTATCCACCCAAATTAGCCCGATCTTTTTAATCTGGTTCTCACATAAACCGAGCATGAGAGAAGCACTATAACTAAATGTGGTATTGCTCGTTTTACTGCCTCCACCTTTCCCGCCTGATTTAGTAACGGTTGTATGTGGAGTTGCCAAGAAATCACCATACCAAAACATATTCGCAGCTACGCGGGTTTTACCGTACAACAATGGCTGACATAGACCATAAGCAGACTGTTGAATACGCATAGAATTAATACGGGTATCCGTTGTACTGATCGTTGTACTTCCAAATAATCCACCCATTATTTCAGCCTCTTCATACGATAAAAGCCCGCTATTCGGCGGGCTAAACTTCCTTTGGTACCATCTTGGATAATCACGCCTTGATGGATATAACTATGAATGACCTGCGGCCACTCGATAACAATTGCACCATGACTAATGCACTTACCGAAATGATATAAAACAATATCACCTGGTTGCGGTAGCCCTTCAACCGGATCACATACACCTAAAATAAGCTCTAAATAACGCTGCCCCATCTGGTGCATGTGCCAATCGGGAGGATATGGCCGCGGATCTAAATAATCCATAAGCCCTACTTTCTCATAGACCTCACAAATCAAAGTACCACAGTCCACACCTACACCTTTTACGCGGCCTTGGTGATGATATGGTGTACCTAGCCAAGTTAACGCCTCATCTACGGCTTGTTGTCCAGTACTCATATTTACTCCATAAAAAAAGCCCCTTATTAATCGGGGCTTTTAATTCTTCAAAACAATTTGAAGCGGTGCGGGGTATGCGTATGCATTTCTTGCATACTCAACTATAGATTTTACATCGCTATATCTATTTGAATCAGAGGATGAGCCCGCAGTGACAGCAACAGCAGTAAAACCATTTCTCAGCCGGACAAATAACATCATGTTGTATATTGAAGGAGCTAAGGTTCCAGTTTTTCCTCCAATTGCCCAAGGCTCACCGCTCACCACCGGATCTACAGAACTGTCGATAACAATACTTCTAGGGTTACTACCTTGAATGCTAATCGTATGATGTAACTGCCCCCAAATTGAAAGCATTGTTGAATTCTTACTGGCATATACGCCAAGTTTAAGTAAATCACTTACCGTTGAAGAATGCCCACTTGCGGCTAAACCAGATGGATTTTTAAAAGTTGTGCCGGTCATACCTAGATCAGCAGCTTTACTGTTCATTCGTGAAATGAATGTTGCGGTATCACCACCCAAAAAAGCTCCTACACTTCTGGCCACTAGATTTGCTGAAGTATTACTTGAAGGAAGCATCATATTAAATAAAGCATCTAGCAAAGTGATTTGATCACCTTCTAGCAAATTATTTCCGCTGCCTGTTGCAATATCTCCAGTTGCTACAGTCAATAAAGTATTGAAAGTCATACCAGACTCTAAAGCTACAATGACCGACATTACTTTCGTAACTGATGCTGGTGCAATAGAAGTGCTAATAGACTTTGAGAATAAAAGCCCTGAATAGTTAGCATTTCCAGATAAATCAATTGGAACTAATCCCGCAGAGGTTGCTGTAAGAGTTGGCAAAGATGGTATAGCTTCGACTTGCTTATTGTTTATCGCAATCTTCTCGTCAATCACGGCCACATCCACACCTTGCTTCAAGACATATTTAATCGGGTCGATAATATGCCCCCATGCTTGGGATGTAGAGACAGCATGCGAATAAAGTACAGTTTGATCAAAGCCAGCAGTATCGACTGTAAAATCAAATGAAATACTGGTATCTACAGTTGATTGCAAAGTAAATTGAGTAATACCCGTATTTGGAACGATTTCATATTTTGTTGTTGCTGAAGACGTAAGTGCTTTAACCGTACCACCAGTATCAACAAACCCAGCTTTTGAGATTTCCTGCAAAATCCAACCAAATTTATTTGCTTCACTTGCAAGACTAGAGTTATTTCCAAAATACGAAATTCTGTAATAACAATCAGGATTAGCACCATTCACCTTGATATCAAGAATGTGTTTCTCTAATGCCTGAACTGTAGTATTCGCTGCAACTGCTGTGCGAGTCAGAGCAAGCATCGGGTAAAGCTTATCTCGATTTAGCGTTAATGAATCTTTACTCGTAAAAGGCG
The DNA here is from genome assembly GCF_056314305.1 of Acinetobacter sp. DMC2. Classification (NCBI taxonomy): domain Bacteria; kingdom Pseudomonadati; phylum Pseudomonadota; class Gammaproteobacteria; order Moraxellales; family Moraxellaceae; genus Acinetobacter; species Acinetobacter sp. DMC2. The sequence goes on from NZ_JBQUYP010000002.1 coordinate 151,402, forward strand.
CTAAAGCATCTTCAACACTGATTTTACGCCACGCAGCAACACCTACTTTTTGCCAAACGATATCTGGTCGTGATGTTGTGCTTAGTTCCCAATATGCATATCCACTAAACTTGAAGCGTTTTAAAATTCCATAAGTTGCTGGAAAATCAGATGGAAAGTCCAACATGTCACTTACAGCATAAAGCCCTACCGCCAATAGATCAGAAATATTACTTCCTGAAACAAGACCTTTATCTGCTAAAGATACTGCAAGTGACTGTGTCACAGCTGCCGATGTAGCCGCCGCCGCGGACTCCTCAAGACTAATTTTACGCCATCCAGAAACACCAACTTTCTGCCATGTCACATCTGGTCGCGAAGTAGAACTTAACTCCCAATAAGCATATGAGCCAAACTTATATCGTTTCAATATGCCGAATGTTGTAGGGAAATCTGAGGGAAAATCGGTCATATTTGAAACTGAATACAGCCCAACATCAGTCAAATTCGTTATTGCTGAATCAGTAACTACACCTCTATTCACTAATGCAACACCCATAATCTCTGTTTTAGCCGCGTCAGTTTCTGCTGAGGTTGCTTGAGCCACCCAAGCAGACCAGCTTGCAACGAATCTACGAATATATAACTTTCCTGAAAACGTTAAATATTCATGCTGAGTTGAGTTTGAATTGCTATGTTTAACAACCCTCAAAGCACCAGCCTCATTAACAGGATAGCCACGGGAAGTATTAGCAACAATTGTATTGAGAGCTGTATAAGTTCCTGAAACTTTTAAGTCATCCAGATAATCTGTTTCTGTTAAAACCTTAAACGTGAAATTTGCGTTTGAATCAGCATAGTTTTTGGCATTCGATTCAGCGGTATTTGCTTTAGTGGTCGCGTCATTAGCTGCTGTACTAATAGCTTCAGACTTAGCAGCATTTGCTTTTGTACT